>NZ_BAIZ01000051.1 GCF_000613445.1 Hoylesella shahii DSM 15611 = JCM 12083 | reverse complement strand
TATTAACTATGGCAATATGCTCGCTTGACTCAACTTGATAGATTTTATGAAACCTTATTTTAACCTATTCATAATCTGGAGGTCCTTGGTTCAAGCCCAAGATGGCCCACAAACATGTCACAACGAGTGACAATCAATGTTTAAAGTATAGAAGAGAAGCTATCGCAAGATAGTTTCTCTTTTTTCGTTTTGGGTGTGTGCTGGGCAGACCTTCAAAGCTGGTGTAGCTTTATTCAAATAAATAATACATAAAAGCCTGCTTTATGTTAGTATAATTTGCTATTTTTGCAGTTAAAAGAAAGAGAGAAACGCTGTACTAGAATATAATGGATAGCGGATTTTAACCAAGCTCTGCACGGACATAGAAAGACGGCATTGCCTAAAAACAATATCAATCAACAATGACTTTATTTAAAGGCGCAAAGCCGTTTGTTAAGTGGGCAGGAGGGAAAACGCAACTCTTGTCAGACATAGAAAGCCTTTTACCAACAGATTTCTGCAGCAGGAACATCACCTATGTGGAACCATTTGTTGGCGGAGGTTCTGTTTTGTTTTGGCTATTGCAACGCTATCCCAACATACAACACGCTGTTATCAACGATGTAAACGCAAGACTGATAAACGTGTATCGTGTTATTAAGGCCATGCCCCAAAAGCTTATCAGTGCTCTACACGTGCTTGAAAACGAGTATCTGCCCATGAACCATGCCGAACGCACGACCTATTTTATGGAGAAGCGCAGGCGTTTTAACGATGACAAACTAACAAACGTGGAGTAAGCCGCTATCTTTGTCTTCTTAAATCGCACCTGTTTTAATGGCCTTTATCGTGAGAATTCTAAGGGAAAATTTAACGTTCCGCATGGTAAATATGTACACTCTAAGATATGCGATGAGCAAACTATCATGGCCGACTCTGACCTCTTGCAACGCGTGGACATTCTTTGTGGGGACTTTGATGCTACAAAGCGGTATGCCCGTGAAGATACGTTGTTCTACCTCGACCCGCCATATAAGCCGCTGAACAGCACTTCTTCGTTCAACACTTATGTTAAAGAGCCCTTCGACGATGCCGAACAAGTGCGCTTACGAAATTTCTGTAACGAGGTAAGCGGGCGTGGCAGCTTGTTTGTTCTAAGCAACTCTGATGTTAAGGGCTACGACCCCAAAGATAATTTCTTCGACAATCTGTATGCCGCATACCACATTCAACGCGTGTTTGCCACACGTATGATTAATTCAAATGCAGAAAAACGAGGAAAGTTAACCGAACTTATGATTTCAAACATCGAACAAGGAGAGGGTGGTAACGCTTATAATCCCATTGTTCTAAAGTCTTTGTGTGGCTAATTGTTTAACGGAATTGGGATTTAAGATACTCAATGTAATCACTCGGGCCAAAACAAATCAGCCCCCAAACCTCTCGTGCAGGTACTTTACGCATAACTCTGAGTTTATCATTTGGGCACGTAAGTCTAAGAAAATATCTCATTATTTCGATTATCAGCTGATGAAAGAAATGAATGGGCAAAAGCAAATGACCGACGTTTGGCACCTACCTGCCATTGCTCCGTGGGAAAAGACCTGTACAAAACACCCTACTCAAAAGCCTTTAGCCTTGCTTACACGCATTATTCTTGCCTCAACTAGACCTAATGATTGGATACTCGACCCCTTTGCTGGTAGTAGTACCACTGGTATAGCGGCAAACTTGTTTGGACGTAGATACTTGGGTGTTGAACAAGAGTCTGATTTTCTTGACCTTTCAAAAGCTCGACGCACCGAAATAGAGCAGCTTGACATTGTCTCAACTTACAGAGAAAAAATCTTTAAACAGTTAAGTAGGCAAAGCAATGGGTATAATTATGAGCCTCTTACTGATGCCATGCAGCTGAATGATGAGGTTTCAGATTATAACATCAGTGCATTGCCCTTTTAAAAAGTGGGCTTTTGGATTATAAAGGTGACTTCGACAATTTAATGTTTAAGCCCAATTGGGCGTTAGTGTCATTTGCCATTGTGCTTATTACAGTTAGATAACATGGTTTTTAAACCCAAATCGCTCTTTAGACCATACTGTTTCTATAATTCTTGTTTTTGTGTTGTTTCCTAACATCTTTTATATTCTTGTCGGCATCTTGCTGTATTTGCAACTTGACGTGGCCCGCTACGCCTGCTTTACAAAGATAGGCAAGCTGCCGACAATAAACCCAAATATGTTTAGGCACTAATGCACGATTTTGGTTAAATGATAGGCGTATTTTGGTCCTATTGAACGCTTGAAATAGTGTGCCAAGAAAGTTCTATGCTTAAGGCTCAAGCAAGCTAATGGCGTTTGTTTTGCGTGATTGGTACTCTTCCTTTCTTTGTTAAATTGGGTAATATTATTTTACAAAATACGTGCTGGGTTTCTACCCATTCTAGCGAAAACACCTGCTAAAAAGCAGGGTTTTTGGGACTTTTTTGGGGTGTTGTCGTTTTATTTGACATCGTTTTTTAGAGTAGAACCATCAATATGTACCTTTTTACCTTTCTATTTTGTTGCAGAGGCGAAGATTTTTACCGCCCCAAAAACAGCTTTTAGTAGGTAAAAGGTCGATTTATTTGGTGGTTTTTGCTTGTTTGAAGAGCCGTTTCTGTATTCGCTGTAAAGATTTAAGCAGCATAAAAAGCACGTTTTGCAGCATTTTGAGTTGCATTTAGCACCATTTTACCTTGCGTTTTGTAGGAGATAGCACTGCATTTAGCACGAGTTAGCACTGCGTTTTGTAGGAGATAGCATTGCATTTTGGTGCATATTGCGCAGATTTTTATGAGAAATGGCCTGTTTTTTGGTAAAAATCACAGTTTTTACACCAAAAAGGCCATTTGTCTGTTTTTGCCGATTTAGGGCTTTTGCATCACAACAAACCTCCGCGAGAATTGAATATTTTCGGCCGAGCGACAAATGGTGAGCAAAAAAGCCACTCATAGTGTTAAATATTGTGCTGAAAACTTTACATTTTGTATGGGCGAGGATTGTTTAAACCCAATACAACAATGAGAGAAATAATAAGCATTCGCACACATAAATACAATAAACGCCTATGGCAGATTGAGCTAAAGAGGAGGATGACGTGGACTGTTTGCCAAGAAGTAAAGCACAAAAGGGTTAATGAGCATATTTTTAGCGTACAAGTAAAGATGGAAGTGAGAGAATTGTTTTGGCTGTTCCCCTTTCACCACTAATAAAAAACAAAGGCCGCAGCGCCTTTTGAGCGACTACGGCCATTGACCTTACGTTAGTATAATGAAAAATTTGAGAGAAAGAAGCTTCACAGCTTCGATGTTGTTTTACTAAACATTGTTATTGAGAAAGCATAGAAAAATTCTTATTTAATGATGTTGAGCGATGCGGCAGGTGCGCCAACAGGCTTGATAGTGTCGATAGCAGCCGAGTCGCGCAAGGCAACCGACGCCCCTTTCTCCACCTTATTATAGCCTGCCACGCCCGTTGTAGAGGGCTGTTGAGTTTGGAACGACTCTTGCGCGGCATTGCCCAAGGTTAGGAAGATGGCCACAACGGCGGCCGCTTTGAACAGCGGTTTAAGTCGTTGAGTAAGGGTGATGGTGCGTGCCTTCACTTTTATAGGCTCATCCTCTTCGATCATGGCCAGCAATCTATTGTCGAAGTCGGCGCCCAGATGCTTCTCTTTCGCCTCCAATTGTTGGTAAGCGAAGAGCGGCTGGTATTGGCGTAACTCGGCTGGAACGTCTTTCTGTGAGAAAAACGCACGCAGGATACCTTCCTCTTCCAAAGAAGTCTCGCAGTTCCAATAGCGCTCCAATAGTTGGTTGATGTATTTATAATCCATAATCTTCTACGTTTTTAAACTTTTGTTTTATCGTTTGTCTAGCCCTGAAGATGTTTATTTTCACCTGTTCTTCGGTGATTTCCATTATCTGGGCAATCTCGCGATAGCTTTTTCCTTCGAATTCACGAAGCTGCATGCTTGTTTTTTGTTTCTCGGGGAGTGCGTTGATGATGTCTCTCACTAGCTGTACGCGGTCGTTTTGCAACATTTCCTCGTAGGGATTAGCGGTGAGGTCGGGCTTTTCGGCATGCGTGTCTTCTATTGAAGGGTTGCCGTGTCCTTTTCTTTTGATGCTGTCTAGCGCCAAGTTTCGGCATACCGTCAGACTGAATGCTTCGATAGACTCTAGCTCGTCCCATCTTTCTCGCCTGTTCCAGACTTTGATGAGTGTGTCTTGCACAATGTCTTCGGCGTCGCGTTCATTAAGCGTAATGCGCATCGCCAGCCTGTACAACTTGTCCTTTAAGGGCAGAATGTCATTGCGAAAGCTTATTTTGTTCATCTGTCTCTATTATGAATGACGATTGTGTGTTGAAGATGTTACGCACGTTAACACTATTTAAAGATTTTATTTTCAATGTTGAGCTGTTTTGTTCACCGCGAAGTGATGGGCAAACCGCTGGTTTTGCGGTGGTTTTAAGGGTTCAACTCATTTTCTAGGGCGAAGTATTTCCATAGTGGGGCATACATCATGGCTTGGTAGAGTTCGTTGTTTTTAAGCATGCGCAGCATCTCGTTGCGACTCACCAAGTGTACTTCTATGTCTTCTGTAGCGTCAAGGTGTTGGGTGGAAATCTTCTCTACACCAGTGGCCAAGAAGCAATGGCAGCGGTTGGTCATTGTGCCGGGGTTTGGTGCGATGGTCATTAGCGGTTGCCATTTGCCGTTGCCGTATCCTGTTTCTTCAAGCAGTTCTCTTTGTGCAGCAAGCAATGGTGGTTCGTTTTGTTCCACAACGCCAGCGCAAATCTCCATGGCGGTGACGCCCAGTGCATGTCTGTACTGTCTTACCAATACAAAGTCACCGTTGTTTGTGATGGCTACGGTGTTCACCCAATCGGGATATTCCAGCACATAATAATCGTTTACCACTGCGCCAGTGGGCAGTTTCACTTTGTCGCGGCGTGCTGTAAGCCACTGTTTGCGTATCAAATATTCCTGGTCGAGCACTTGCCAAACCATGTTGTTGCTGATGTTTTGCGTCGTTTTGTTGGGCGCTACACTTTTATTTTCTTCGTTCATGGGTTTAAGTTTATAACATCTTCCATCTTTATTCCTAATTTTTCTATTTCAATTGCTTCGGCGTGCAGATACATGCGAAGCGCCTTTTGTCCGTAAAGTGGGTCGCCAAGGATGGGCATGTTTAGTCCGTCGGGGTGTGCACAATGCACGCGAAGCTGATGGGTTCGGCCTGTTTGCGGGTAAAGAGCCACCACGCTATGCCCTGCCTTGCAGTCAATAACCTCGTAATGGGTTACGGCAGGTTTGCCTCTTTGCCAGTCTACCACCTGCCGCGGACGGTCAATGTAATTGCTAGATAGGGGCAAGGAAATTACTCCGCGTTGCTTGTTAGGAGGTAGCAGCCCCTCGAGCACAGCCACATAGCGCTTTTTCACCTCGTGGTTTAAGAAAGCTGCTTGCAGTTTTTTGTGCATTTCTTTGGTTTTGGGAATAAGCATCAAGCCCGAAGTGTCTTGGTCAAGACGGTGAACAATGAGAGGTGACGAGGAGTTGGGGTAGCGTTCGCGCATCAGTTCGCCAACCGATAGGCCACCATCTTTGCCTGGAACACTTAGCATGCCCGGCGGTTTGCTCACCACGGCCAGGGTTTTGTCTTCGTAAATCACGCGAAGCGCCTTGTTGTGGGTTTGCTTCATTGGTGCTTGTTCAAGGTCTAGGCCTTGCAACATATATTCAAGCGTAGGGCCACACTTACCTTTGCAAGCAGGATAAAACGCACCAGCGCGCCTTATCTCGGTTTTGGGCGAATTGCCCAACCAAAATTCGGCCATGCAAACGGGGCGGTATCCCATGGCAAAAGCGTGCTGCAAGAGTTTTGGTGCACAGCATTCGCCTGTGCCAGCGGGTGGTGTTTGTTGAGGCGTAGGTGCAAAGATGTCGAGCAGATTGCGCCGTTCGCCCATAGCATTAAGCATTTCGAATTTAGTGAAAAGCCAGCGTTGCAGCGAGTCCGACAGTTGTTTGCGTTGCGTCTTCAGTTGGTTTATCTGGTTTTCCATCGCCCAAAGCCGTTGTTGTAGGGCGTTTGAATTGGTTTGTAGATGTTGTTTTAACCGTTTTAGTTCGGCTTTTTGAAATTGACTTTCGGCCACCATCTTTGCCATATCCTCGTTGCTAGCACCCAATGCGCGCTTTTTCTCGCGTGTTTTTTTGGCCTCGGCCATCATTTTGCGATAGTCGTTTAGTTGGTTTTCGGCTTTGTGTTGCTCGCGTTCAAGTTGTTTTTTCAGGTTGGCGAGCGTCGAGCTATTTTCTATTTCGGCAAGAAGCAAATTGATATGGCTAATCTCGCGTTCATGAATTTTAAAATAACCATCGGGTTGAAGATAGTCGAACACGGGTGGAACAAACCCCTCCACGTGGCCTTACCGCCCAATTGACCCGAGAAAGCGGCCAGGTAGCCCAATTGCATGCCGTGGGGCGATGGGCGTTCCACCACCAACACGCCGAACATCTTACCCGCTTGCACCTCTTCACGCCATTCGTTGTGCGTTGCCACCATGGTTTTCACCTCCTCGGCAGCCAGAATACACAGGGCGTTGGGCTCGTAAAAGAAGGGGTTGTTCATCTTTACGGGCTTCGGCAAGTGGGTATGTAAGGCGTGAAACATGATGCGGTGAATGGTAAATAGTGTGAAAACCCATCATCGAAGATGGGCATTGTGTTGCAAAGTTAATCAAAATAACGTACTTTTGCCTACATTCTAAACACGAAAATGGCATGAAGACAGAAATGGAAAAGATGCGTAGCGGTGAGCTATATCGCTTTGACGATGAGGAGATGCAGGCTAGTTTTGCTCGCGCCAAAAGGCTATGTGCCAAGCTCAATCGCATAAGCACGGTTCATAAAGGCTATCGCAAGCTGATAGAAGCACTCGTTCCTGACCTGCCTGCAACAGCCGAAATATGTCCGCCTTTTCACTGCGACCATGGTCATGGCTTGCACATGGGCGAGCATTCGTTTATGAATTATGGCTGTGTGGTGCTCGATTCGGCTTCCGTTATCTTGGGGCATCATGTTAAGTTGGGGCCTTGTTGTAAGCTGTTTACGCCTCAACACCCCATCGACTATATGGAAAGGCGCGAGCCACAAGAGCAAGCAAAGCCCATAACCATAGGCAACGACACATGGCTGGGCGGTAATGTTACGGTGTGCCCTGGCGTAACCATTGGCCAAAGGTGCATCATTGCAGCGGGCTCTGTGGTGATACACGATATTCCCGACGACTCTTTGGCGGCTGGAAACCCCGCGGTGGTGAAACGAAAGCTAACGCGTGAGGAAACCAAGTCGGCCTCAACAACCAATGATTAACATCCAGTTTATGCAAAAAAACATTCTTCTAGGTCTGTTCTTTGGGTTTTTTGTGCCCCTCACGCTTGTGGCTCAAACGCGCGAAGACGCTGTAGCTATTGCCACGGCGATGTGGGAAACACGGCGTATTGCCAACAATGTGGAGGTGCGGCAGATGCGTTGGCCCTTGCTATATGGCTGTGCGCAGACGGTTACCGTGGCGAGATAACACCCAAACACGGTGTGGCTTTTGATGTGGCAGTGGCCGATGGCGGTGCAACGGTAGGCGAGATGGCTCGTCGGTCGAAGGCTATGGCAGCTATCAATGGTTCGTATTTTGATATTCATAAGCGTTCGGCCATTACCTATTTGCGTCAAGGGCGCAATCTTATAGACACCACCACCACGGCCGAACTGGCATTGCGTGTAACTGGAGCTGTGCGTGTGCATGGTCGTAGGGTGCACATCATGCCATGGAACAAGGGTATTGAGCGGTGTTATCGTTGTCATCATGGGTCCACGTTGGCCTCTGGTCATCTGCTTCTTTATCAAGGCAAGGATGTTTTGTTGCGAAGCAGTGGCATGGGCTTTGTGGTAGACAAGCATCCGCGTTCGGCTATCGCGCTCACTTCGCGCGGAACGGTGCTTCTTGTCACTGTAGACGGTCGTCATCCGGGTTATGCAGGAGGGATGAACCTTATCGAACTACGTCATTTTTTGCAGCAGTTGGGCTGCACCGATGCCTTGAATTTGGATGGTGGAGGTTCGTCTACGTTATGGGCAAAGGGCTTTAATGCCAGTGGTGTGGCCAATTATCCCTGCGATAACCATAAGTTCGACCATGAGGGCGAGCGCAAAGTGGCTAATGCCTTGGTGGTGGTTAGGCGTGGAAAAGGTGTGTTGTAAAGTATTTAATGCTTGAAGGGACTTCGTTTAGACCTTTTGGCGCCTAATGTTGTGCACATCATTAGGCGCTATTTTTTTCTCCATGCGTTTGTTTCTCCTTGTTTTGCGCTGTTTAAAGAAACAGTGGAGCCTCGTTTCCCATATTAAAAAGCAGGTCGATGATGCTGAGATTGGGTATAAAGCCGTGGCGTTGAGCAAACACTTGATAGTAGGGGCGAGGCGAAAACAGTGGGTCGGAAGGTGCATTTTTGGGCACAATCACCTCGCGGAAGTCGGGTAGGGGTGTGTTTATATCCCCTTGTTCGTGAGCAAAGTCAGGCGGAAGCGTTGCCCCCGAGGCCAATTGCGAGGCCGTTGGCACAAACGAAGGCGTGTGAAGGATGTTGGGTGTGATGTCGAGAAGCGTGCAAATGGTGTGTGTTAGCTCCAGGTTGAAGTCGAAAAGAAATGCATAACGTTGTTGGAAAAAGGGTAGGAAGTCGTCGGCATAGTACTCAAAAAACGGACTGTCATTGTAGGCCGACACGATGGCTTGCCAGTGGATGTGTCGCCAATTGCCATGGTCGCTGATGCGAATATCCTTCATAGCCATGCGCGAAGCCTGTTCGCCCGATGGTCTTTCGATGGGTATTGTGAGGGCTTGTGCACCGTTGGCTGTGGCAATGATGCATCGGTTGCGATAAGTTTGTTTCTGAAAATGGTCGTGTTGTTCAATCCAACAGCCGTTGCTGTGAAATAGTTTTGCATACCATTGTATGGGGCGAGATAGGCCGAAGTGAGCAAAGGGAGCATGGCGCGAGGGTGTTTTTAGTTTTTTTTCTAGGCTTTCTAGGGGCTTTGTTTAACCGAGGTGTTCTAGATAATACAAATAAGACTGATGGGCGGTGTGCAACCTTCCCTTCAGTCTTATTGTTTTAGTGTTGGTCATTGCGGTTGATGAGCCAGTAAAGGCGAGCGTTAAGTTCGCTTTATTACTTGATTTTGTCCACGCATGTGAACAAACGTTTCCATCTAATGCCCTTAAATCCTGGGTGATCTACATCGTGCGACCACCAAATGAATATGGGTTTGCCCACCACATGGTCTTCTGGCACGAAGCCCCAGTAACGCGAGTCGGCCGAGTTATGCCTGTTGTCGCCCATCATCCAATAGTAATCCATCTTAAAGGTGTAGCTGTTGGCGGGTTTATCGTTGATGTAAATCTGTCCGTTTCGCACCTCCAGCTTGTTGTTTTCGTACACGCGTATGGGTCGTTCGTATAAGGGCAGGTTGGCCAACGAGAGTTTAACGGTGGCCCCTTTCTTAGGAATCCAAATCGGTCCGTAGTTATCTCTAGTCCATCCAGTGTTGGCATTGAGTGGATAGAGGTCGCCCGTGGGTGCGTCGGTGTTAAGTTTTACACTCTCAACCAGGTCTTTTCTAGCGGCCAAAGCCTTTGCAGCCTTTGCAGTAAGGGGCATAACGCCACTGGTGTTAAGGCTTTGAAGGTCTTCTTGTGTTATGCCTAACTCGGTAAGAAGCTCTTCGGGCAACATGTTTTTAAGCTTCACATAGTAAGTATATTGCACGTTGTCGGGTTCTTTATTGGGTTTACCGTCTAGATAGATGATGTGGTTTTTAATCTGTAGTGTTTGTCCAGGCAGACCCACACATCGCTTAACGTAATTCTCTCTTCGGTCGGTTGGACGAGAAATAATGTCGCCATACTCGTTAGGATTTTGCACAATGTAGGCGCGTCCCAAGGCATAGATGTATGCAAAGTAGTCGCGTTGTTGCAAAAGAGTCATGCTATCGAGGTTCACGGGCGGGTTAGCCTGGTCGTAAAGCTGCTTACCATACGAGTAAACCATTTGATAATAGTCGCTGCGGCCCATCTTTGTTCGTTAACGAGGCTATCTCCCGAGGGATAATTAAACACCACGATATCGTTAAGTTGCACATTTCCCAATCCCTTTACTCGTCGATAATCCCAGTGAGGCACTTCAATATACGACTTAATATTGAGCACAGGCATCGTATGTTGGGTTAGTGGCATGGTAAGTGGCGTTTGCGGAATGCGCGGACCATAGCTAAGCTTGCTAACAAAGAGGTAGTCACCCGTGAGCAAACTCTTTTCTAGCGAGCTAGAAGGAATCACAAAGTTCTGGAAAAAGAATAAGTTGATGAAGTAAACCGCCACTAATGCGAATACGATAGCATCCACCCAGCCCATGATAAAGCGTGTAGGGCCTTCGGCATCTTTCCACCATTGCCAATTTATTTTTTTAGAAATATAAACGTCGTAGATGAAAGGAAGCACGAGCAATCCCCACCAACTGCCCACCCAATAGAGGAAAGCCAGGTAGAGAAGTGTAACGATGACAAACTTAGTCCATTGTACACGAGGGTTTATTCCCTTTTGTTTTTTCTTAATCATTGCAAGTCTTAGTTATATGTTTTGCGCCTTACGCCCTGTGTTTTGTGTTAAGTTGGTGGCCAGTAGTAGGCTATTAGGGTTGTGGCGCATGTTGTTTTCAGAAGTTAAAGAGGTTATCCATAGAGAGCAAGCCGCTATGAGTGGCCGTATATTCGGCTGCTAGCACGGCACCTTCGGCAAATCCACGCCGTGAATGGGCGTTGTGAGAGATGCTAATGCTATCGGCCTCGCTGTTATAAATAATGGTGTGGATGCCAGGAACCTCGCCTTCGCGAAAGCTGTCGATGGCCAATTGGTTTTGATTTGATTGTTGGCTGGCAACGAATTGCTGGTTGGGCAGATGTTGTTCGCCTTTAATCCATGAGTCTTTGCGTTGCAATTGTGCCAAAATATCCTCGGCCAGGGTGATGGCAGTGCCCGAAGGAGCATCCTGTTTGTGCACATGATGTGTCTCTTCCAAATGCACATCATATTGCGGAAAGCGGTTCATCAGTTCGGCCAATCGGCGGTTAAGTGCTCTAAAGATGGCCACTCCCACCGAGAAGTTGCTGGCCCAGAACAGCGTTTTACCCTCTTCTTTGCACAGGTGTTTAATCTCTTCGCCGTGTTGTTCGAGCCATCCAGTAGACCCCGACACCACTTTAACGTTGTGTTTAAAAGCCTTTAGGTAGTTTTGGAAAGCCGCTTGAGGCGTGGTAAACTCGATGGCCACGTCGGCCGAAGCAAAGTTAGGGCTATCAAAGTCGGCTTGATTGTCTTGGTCGATGATGCAAACAATGTTGTGTCCGCGTTGTTTTGCAATCTCTTCAATCATTCTACCCATCTTGCCGTAGCCTATAATGGCGATGTTCATAAGCTGTATTTTAATCTAAAATGATGATGTTCAATGTTGTGGTTGTTAGCGCTACTGGTGCTAAGCAATGCCCATTGCCGTGAGCTACAACCCGATTAACAGCGCAAAGTTAGTGAAAAAAAGGGTAAAAGCCATCTCTTTGCGCTGTTCATTTTTGATGTTTGGGCATTTATTATGTATAAAGGTGGTAGCATCCGCCAGCCAAAAGTTTGAGCATGCCTTTCATTTCTAGTTGGAAAAGCACCACGGTGAGTCTTGAAATGGGGATGTTGGCCGATAGTGATAGTTGGCTAATGGGTTGGTCGTTGAGGCTTTGCAGTGCCTCTATAACGGTTTGTTCCTCGGCAGAGAGTTCAGGAAAGAGTTGCCTTTCAATGCCTTGGCGTGTGGCTTGAACGCGTTTAAAGTCGGTTTCCCATCCCAAGGCCTGAATAAAGTCGGCTGCCGAGGTTATCAATTGCGCCTTATGGTCGCGAATAAGGTTGTTGCAGCCTTCGCTAAAGGGTGCTCCCACGGCACCAGGAAAGGCGAATACTTCTCTGCTATAGTCGCGTGCAATGGCCGTAGTGATAAGTCCTCCGCCGTGTGCAGCACTTTCAACCAGCACGCAAGCGTCTGACATACCAGCCACTATGCGGTTTCGCCTTACGAAATTAAGTTTGTCGGCATTGGTATTTGTTAAGAACTCGGTGAGCAATCCGCCGTGCTTTATCATCTCGTCTGCCGTTTGTTTATGGCGTGCGGGATAGAGATTGTCCAGCCCGTGAGCCAAAACGGCCACCGTATCTAGGTCGTTTGCCAACGCTTGTCGATGCGCATTGATGTCCACACCGTAAGCCAAACCGCTCACGACGAGCACTTCAGGACTAAGTTTTTTCAGTTCTGTAAAAAACTTTCTTATCACATCTTGGCCGTAAGCCGTGCAATGACGTGTGCCAACAACATTGATAACGCGCGCCCTATTCAGGTCGGTGTTACCTTTAAAGAACAGCACGAGTGGGGCATCAGCGCAGTTTTTTAGGCGTTGGGGATAATCATTGTCGGCCAGACACAGCGTTTTGATGTTGTTGCGTGCGTTATATTCCATTTCGGCGTCGGCCACTCGGAGGTGCTGTTCGATGTTGTGCATGGCTTCAAGTAGCCTAGGCGAAGCATCGGGCAGCACTTCTTTAAGGTTGTTGCGGTGGGCAATAACCTCGGTGGCAGAGCCCAATTTGCGGTACAGCTGCGCCAACCCCGCGAGGTTAAAATAGTTCACTCGCGTGAGGGCGATGGCGTTTCGTGTTTCGTTGTGGTTCATGGTGTGAGGCATTATGCTGCAGGGGGGGTTGCTACGGCTTATGTTATTTGTTGTGCGCTTGTTTGATGAAGGGTGCGAACGCCTTATCAATATCTTCGCTTCGGCCCAATTTTCCATTCACGAGGCACACCAATTCGGCTGTTGCCCGAAAAGAAAGCCGTTCGTCTCGTTTGCGAAAGATGTCGTGATGAAACACATATCGTATGCCCTCTTTTTCAATCCAGAGTTTCGACACCATCACATCATCGCATTGTAAGGGTGCTTTATATTGCAGAGTCATGCGTGCCACAACGGGGTCTACGCCCTTTTCGTGTAGCGAAGCAAAACTAAGTCCTGTGTGTTTTAAGAAAAGATGCCGTGTATGTTCAGTAAAATGAAGATAATTGGCATTGTTAACAATTCCTTGTATGTCGCATTCGTAGTCGCGAACTTCCATCTCTGTAGTGAATATGTACATATATATAACTATTTAAAAGACTCATCTTTAACCCTTCTCGGCCTTACCCCTGCCCCTCTCTAAGGGGAGAGAGGGGAGTGATATGCTTTATTAGTTATGAGTTGTTGAATTGAAAATATCTCCTCAATACTATCCTTTCTTCAAGTATTCGTACCCAATACGGCATCTCAAGCAATCTTTGCGGTCGCAATATTCGGTTTTAAGTTGAATAAGCGCCTGTGTGTCGCCTGCATTTTTCACCTCCAGTCCGCACGTTTGCCACATTCTCACGATGTGATTGTTTTCTGCGCGAAGCTCTTCGAGCAACTGGAAGGCTCGTTCGCACAATATATCGTTGTGGCGATGACGGCCATAGGCAAAGAGAATGGGCACCACAGTGTTGAGAATTAGCACGTCGCGCGACGCCACCGATAAAGCTTTATCGCTGCTTTTACTGCCTCCACCAAACACGAAATGCGTTTGCCAGTAGGCCGACACCTTTGTGAACAACGCCTTTCGAAGTTGCGCCAATCCCTCGCAAGCCACGATATTGGCCAGCGAAGCTGTACGCGAATGGTAGAGCATAGCCAGCTGCGACAATCGTATGTGTGGAAAATTCTGTGGCCTAAGTCTAAGAAACAACCACATGGCGGGGTCTAAAGGCTGCAAATTGAACTTGTGCGCTAGGTACGAATACTCCTTTTTCAGTTGTTCGAAATATTCGTCTTTCAGCGCCATCTGGTGTTGTCGGGGCGGTAAAGACTCGCTGGTTAGCAATCCCGCCTGTCCCATAAAGAGGGCTTCTATTTGGAAAACGTTGTCGCGATGATGGTCAACGCAGCGCAATGGCACGTTGGCGGCCCATCGTTCAAAGGCATCTCCATTAACGCCGAACCCAAAGTTGCGGGCTAAGGTGATGAAAAATGCATCCTCCCACGAACCATTTGCTAGTTCGGCGCGCCGTATCACGGCCTTTGTTTTGCTCTCCAAACGTTCTGTTTGCAAGGCTGCCAGCCAGCTATGCAAAGTAAGTGGCGCCAGTTGGTGCAGAATGTTGTGGCAGGGCGGGAACTTATCGGCAGCCAGCAACTCGTTATAATGGGTCAAAACGCTATTGGGCACCGCCAATTCCATTTGTGGCGGCATGTCGCCATCCAGTGTTAAGGCGTCCATGTCGGCCTTACCCACCACGTGCAGCACCACATTGTTGTATCGTGCATCAAGATGATGCCCGTGTTCAAACCATTGTGAGGCTTTCTCGTGTATCTCGACATTACCCACCCAGAGTGTATCTCCGAGCTTAATTTTGGCGTTAAAGAAGTCGGGACCAGCGTTCGTGTTATGCAATCCCGTATCAATCACCTCCACATCCACGCCTTCGGTTGTTTTCAAAGGTGCAGTTGCGAATAGCTTATGCTTCCAAACATAGTGCAACAGTTGTTCCATGGGCAGGTCGAAATTAGGGTTATGTGCCACAAAGCTATAAAGAAAATACGAAATTCTGTGTTTTTCTAACCAGAAAAATTCAAGCAAAGGTTTTTCCTTTGTGCATTATTAAAGCCTCGAGTTGTATGTTTTTGTTTATTGGTTAAGTCTTTGTACCTTTGCATTTATGAAAATAGGAAACATATCTTTCGATGCTCATCCACTCTTCCTAGCCCCAATGGAAGACGTAACCGATATAGGATTTCGCTTGCTTTGCAAACGTTTTGGCGCAGCAATGGTTTACACCGAGTTTGTTAGTGCCGAGGCATTGGTGCGCTCGGTGAAGTCTACCGTAAGCAAACTAACCATCAGCGACGACGAACGCCCCGTGGGAATACAAATATATGGGCGCGATGTGGAGTCGATGGTTGAGGCTGCACGCATCGTTGAACAATGCCGCCCCGATGTGATTGACATCAATTTTGGTTGTCCTGTGAAAAAAGTGGCAGGCAAAGGGGCTGGTGCGGGCATGTTGAGAAACGTGCCCTTGATGTTGGAAATAACGCGCGAAGTGGTGCGTGCGGTGCGTACACCCGTAACGGTGAAAACACGATTGGGATGGGATTGCGAAGAAATTATTATCCCCACATTGGCCGAACAGCTGCAAGACTGTGGCATAGCGGCCCTTACTATTCATGGCCGAACGCGCTCGCAGATGTACACTGGCGAGGCCGATTGGCGTTATATCGGCGAGGTGAAGGCCAATCCGCGTATCCATATACCCATTATTGGCAACGGCGACATTTGCACGCCACAGCAAGCCAAAGAGGCTTTCGACCGCTATGGCGTTGATGCGGTGATGGTGGGGCGTGCTACTTTCGGTAGGCCTTGGGTGTTTAAGGAGATGAAAGACCATCTTGAAGGCTTGCCCCAAGACTCTTCGCTCACCATCGACAGAAAGATTGACTTGCTGGAAGAGCAACTACGCATCAACATTGAGCGTATTGACGAGTATCGTGGCATACTGCACACACGCCGCCACCTGGCAGCAAGTCCTATATTTAAGGGCATTCCCGATTTCAAACAGACGCGCATCGCCATGCTTCGTGCCGATAAACAAGAAGAACTAATCGCTATCTTGGAGAGCTGTCGCGAACGATTGCGGGGGTTGGAGTAGATAGCTGTTAGAAATATCAAATATACAAAAAACTACAAACATGAACGTAGAGATATAATCTTCGTGGGAAAAGCAGCTCGCCAATGAGTTTGAAAAGCCCTATTTTAAGGCGCTAACAAATTTTGTGCATGCCGAATATAAGCAATACCAATGCTTTCCGCCTGCACCGCTGGTGTTCAATGCCTTTAACCTATGCCCCTTTGATAAGGTGAAGGTGGTGATAATAGGCCAAGACCCCTATCATGGCGAGGGCCAAGCACATGGTCTTAGCTTCTCGGTTAACGACGGAGTGCCCTTCCCCCCATCGTTGCAAAATATCTTTAAGGAGATAAACAACGACCTCGGCTCGCCCATTCCCACCAGTGGGAACCTAACACGATGGGCCGAACAGGGTGTACTTTTGCTCAACTCTATACTCACTGTGCAGGCAAATAAGCCAGCAAGTCATCAGAGAAAAGGTTGGGAAAGGTTTACCAATGTTGTTATTAAGCGGTTGAATGATGAATGCGAAGGACTTGTTTTCATGCTTTGGGGTGTAAAGGCGCGCAAGAAAGGCAGGTGTATCGATTCTAACAAGCATCTCGTTTTGACATCGGCTCATCCCTCGCCGCGGGCAGTTAATTTTGGTTGTAGTTTTGGCAAAAAACACTTTTCGCAAGCTAACGAGTATCTTCGTGAGCGTGGGAAATCGCCCATCAATTGGTCAGTAATAACCCCAAATTGGGCATTAAGCCTTATGTAAACGCCCATTTTTTAATACCTTTGTATGTCAAAAACAATGTTTCTTACAAGCACAGGCAAACAGCGAGGTAGACAATCGGTCTTGTCTGTTTGTTAACTGGTTGACTTGTAGGTTGATAATACAAATCATAACCATGCATATTAAGATAGAATCTTCGTGGGAAAAGCAGCTCGCCAATGAGTTTGAAAAGCCCTATTTTAAGGCGCTAACAAATTTTGTGCATGCCGAATATAAGCAATACCAATGCTTTCCGCCTGCACCGCTGGTGTTCAATGCCTTTAACCTATGCCCCTTTGATAAGGTGAAGGTGGTGATAATAGGGCAAGACCCCTATCATGGCGAGGGCCAAGCACATGGTCTTAGCTTCTCGGTTAACGACGGAGTGCCCTTCCCACCATCGTTGCAAAACATCTTTAAGGAGATAAACAACGACCTTGGCACGCCCATTCCCACCAGTGGAAACCTAACGCGTTGGGCCGAACAAGGTGTGCTTTTGCTTAATGCCACACTCACCGTGCGTGCCCATCAGGCTGCTAGTCATCAACGACAGGGCTGGGAAACCTTCACCGATGCAGCCATTGCGCAACTGAATGCTGGGCGCGAAGGACTTGTCTTTATTCTCTGGGGTGGTTATGCACGCTCTAAGACGGCCCTTATTGATGCCTCCAAGCATTGCATCTTGCAATCGGTGCATCCCTCGCCACTATCGGCCAACCGAGGCGGATGGTTTGGAAATCATCATTTTTCGCAAGCTAATGCTTATCTCTCTGCTCACGGACAAACGCCCATCAACTGGTAAACAATGAACAACAACATACCGCCCATTATGCAAGTGGGCAACGTACTTATCTCTTCCGACCTCATCACCGAACGTTTTTGCTGCGACCTCGAGGCCTGTAAGGGAGCTTGTTGCATCGAAGGCGATGCGGGTGCGCCCGTTACGCTCGACGAAATAGCGGCCATGGAAGACGCAATAGACATCGTTTGGAATGAACTTTCTGCACAAGCACAGACCGTTATCGACCTACAAGGAGTGGCCTGCACCGACCGCGAAGGCGACCTTGTGACTAGTATTGTGAATGGGAAAGATTGTGTTTTCACCTGTTACGACAAGGGGCTTTGCCTTTGCACCTTCGACCGCGCCTATCGTTCGGGGCGCTCTTCGTTTCGCAAACCCATTTCGTGTGCGCTTTATCCTATTCGCGAAAAACGTTTCGACGACGACCTTGTTGGTCTTAACTACCACCGTTGGGAGGTATGCAAGCCTGCCGTAAAGAAAGGTCGCGAACTAAATCTGCCCCTCTATCGCTTTTTGGAAGGTCCGCTAACCGAGCGGTTCGGGCGTGAATGGTACGCCGAATTGTGCGAGGTGGCGGAGAGTTTGAGGCAGGAGTAAGTAGTAAGTAGTAAGTAGTAAGTAGTAAGGTAGTAAGTAGTAAGGTAGTAAGTAGTAAGGTAGTAAGTAGTAAGGTAGTAAGGTAGTAAGTAGTAAGTAGTAAGGTAGTAAGGAGTAAGTAGTAAGGTAGTAAGGTAGTAAGTAGTAAGGTAGTAAGTAGTAAGGTAGTAAGTAGTAAGTAGTAAGGTAGTAAGTAGTAAAGTAGTAAGGAGTAAGTAGTAGGGAAAAAGCGTTAGAGTTGTAAGTGGTAAGTAGAAAGTATAAAACCATAAACTAATGAACTAATAAGCCCCCAACTCTAAAACTCATAAACTTATAAACTCAGAGAACTAATAAACTCACACAAGCCCCACTCTAAAACT
>NZ_BAIZ01000052.1 GCF_000613445.1 Hoylesella shahii DSM 15611 = JCM 12083 | reverse complement strand
CTATTTAGTGTTTGTGTTTTCTTCAGCTTCACTTTCTTTCGTCTCGCCATGATTTGCTTGCGCTTCGTTGTCGTTTGTTTGCTCTTCGTTAGCATCTTCTCGGGCCTCGTTCTCGTCCGTGTCCTCGTTTTCGTCAGCATCGTTTTCGGTTTCTTCCACTTCCGTGTTACGCTTTTCGCGGGCGTACTTAATGGATTTCACAAACAAGATGAGACCGATGAACCCCATAAGTGGCATAACAGTGAGTTGCACGGGATTAAATTCGTCTATCCATTCAAGCATGTGCAGCAAACAAAGAGCAGTGAAAATAAAAGTCAAAAGCACGTGAATAACTCGCCAAGCCTTATGTTTGCCCCACAAAGCAAGAAAGATGGCCAGCACGGGCAATGTATAACACACGCCCAACATCATGGCAATAAGCTCACGCGAATGTGCTGGAGTTGGCATGGTCACTATCTGTTCGCCCCAAAATGCGGGCATCACATCGGCCATGGTGTGAGCCAAAAATCCCATAATGACGAGTGTCCACAGCACTACCATTTCAATTTGTCGGTTCATAATCACATGTTGTTAGTTTAGTTTGTTGTTATGTTCGTTCACGGATGTACGCGTTTATCGGATTAGCGGATTGACATGTTGGCTAGTTACATGGCGTTATCCAACATCAAGTATGTGTTTTTAAGGGCTTTAGAGCTAATCGTTGCGCGCATTATGAAGCAGGCGCGTTGCTATATTGATGAGACAACGTGCCTGCCCGCGCGTTTATACTCTACCCTCGGCTGTAAGCTTGTTACAACCTTACAGTCTTTATCGCCACAAAGTTACGAAAAGTATTCTGTTTTTACAATAGCTATCAAAAAATAATCACCTTTTAAAGCGCAAAAAAAACATAATCTATACCACACAAAAAAACTTCTTAACCACCTCTATGCTAGACAATATGCCCATTTTCGGAAGCCATTAAGCGCAGCAAGGGTTATCCACACGCTTAGCAAACAATCAAAAAAACAGACCTCCGCATCCAGCCATAACATAAAGCACACAAGTAAACTAACGTTTTCGTTAAGCCAAATGAACAATGTCGAGCTTGCTCGTACATTGTCATGGCGAGAATTGGAAATCGCCAACACGGAGCTTTAGGCGAAGTGGAAAGGCAAAACGCACTTTTCAAGGAACGAAAAGAACATTTAACCCCAATCGTTCGCCGGGTGGGTATGGCTATTGTGCGCTGTTAAGCAAACTGATTGTCGTGATTTTGAATGCGTAGTGCACTAGCCCCTCCTTGCTTATGACACAAAAAAAGGACTCGAAACACGTTCGAGTCCACTCCTAATAACCAATGATATCTTCGTAGCTAAAATATGTACTATCGTTTAGAGCAACAACCATCCGCAGCCTCAATAACATTGCGCTTTATGGTTTGGCAAGCAACTGGCCTTCCAGGTCAACATTTACCTGGGCACTGTTCACTTTTGTGAGGATTAGTCCTCTGACACAGCTTGTAAGCACCATGTGTGGCACCATCACACCTCCCACATTGCGGTAGTCTTCGTATCTTATCACTCCCGCAGGAGACGTGGTTTGCCTTATTAAGCCATCTTTACACGACACGCACAACACCAATTTGCAGCCCGACTTATAGTTTGCTTGCAATTCATAGCAGGCTTCACCATCCAAATCTTTTTTGCCAATAAGTTTCACCATCGACACATCCGACGCTTTCTGATTGACGCAATAATCGAACAATGGGCCCAAAAATTTCGACCCTATGATGTATGTTTGAGCCATACCATCGGGTAACTGCTCGGTGCGTGGCGTGGGAGTGGAATTAAAAATCCATCCTTGCTCCCCATAAGCGCATACCATCGATGTACCTTGAGGCGACTTAATGCGCTGATAATATGCCACGCCAGGCACCAACAACGTGGTGACTTGCAGTTCGCTACCCTCGGTAACAACCGTTTCTTGCAGTTGTAACGACTTAACTTTGGCTGCAGCTTCCTTTCCTCCCAGTTGACGAACATTATTTATACAGATGTCGTCTACGGTCTGTGCGTAAACACTCGCCACGGACAAAGCCAACGATAGCATTAACGTACCTACTCTCTTATCAATACTCTTCATAACCCTAATTTACCTTTAGTAACTGAATGATCTATAACTGATTCTTGATACACATACAAAAGAAACCGCCAAAATGCCTTCACAGGTTGTCTTAATCACTTGTTTGAGGCATTCGGCGGTCGTTTATCATCCTAAATACCTCTGGTGCAAAGTTAGGCGTAAAAGCTTTGTAACCAAAAGAAAAGTATATAAAATAGATTAAGCACATATACAAAAAAAGTAAACACGCTTTCTTGTTTTAACATATATTTACCGTTATACAACAACCAAAAAACACCAAACCATGTGTATTATTATGCGTAATGTAACAGAAATATTGTATTTTTTGACCAGAAACGATGCAAAATCAACGATGGACTGCCGAATTAAATACGTTAAAAACATTATAAGAATAGAAAAGAATAAACACATTGTATCTTGGTTTTATAAGACAAGAAACGCAAAAAAGACTCATTAACGATGAACAAAAAACAGAAAATAACTACTATAAGAAAGCAATTTGTTGCTAAAACTTGACAAAATGCATGCACAACGCCTTACTTCGTATATGCCTCTATTGTGGATTTCTATATATTTCGCCATATATTAAAGCACAAACCGACTATTTTTTTTATATATATACAAACAATATACATCGGGCAAGGTGAAGGCAATAAAACATTCTTTTCGTTCTGCTTGAGAAGTGCGTTTTGCCTTTCCACTTCGCCTAAAGCTCCGTGTTGGCGATTTCCAATTCTCGCCATCACAATGTACGAGCAAGCTCGACATTGTTCATTTGGCTTAACGAAAACGTTCTTTTAGTTCCTTGAAAAGTGCGTTTTCTCGCCATGACAATGTACGAGCAAGCTCGACATTGTTCATTTGGCTTAACGAAAACGTTGGCTTGCCTTCATCTAAAAAACATTATACCAAACACTGCACGCACATTGTTACTGGCTGATATTAAGTTTTACCTCCAAACAGCCGTTAGAGCCGTTTAGATTTTGTACATTGTTGAGCACCTTGCAGACTAATACTCGATGGCATAAGGGCACCACAGCAAAAGAAGAACACAAGCAATGTGCAGACTAGTAAACGAGAGATAAGCAGAATACAATGAAACCCTTATAAAACATGTGATTAGCTACCTAACGACCATTTTTGATAAAAAATAAAACGACATTAAACGCACAACAATATCGAATGATATCTTTTGCAAAATGGAGTTAGACAGAAATAAAACACTAGAACATCGCACATGTTTAGCATAAGAGTTTTGTCATCTTCTTTTGTTAAATACAAACGCTTTGTTTTACAAAACTCACATTCTAAGACAACCCATTCTAGCGAAAAAAGAGAGTCAAAAGCACGTTTTTTGCCTTATTTTTAGCCTTTCACAATTTATATTTCCACCAATTTTGAGCACCACAACCGCATTTTGCACCTTTTTGTCTTTCTATTTTACCGTCAACTACTAATTTTGTTTCTTCCTTAAAACAGCTATTTGCAGCTAAAATTCCACTTTTTCACCTCTTTTTTACCCTAAACAACGACAATTTTTATCAGGCGATAACCTTCAACAGCAAGACAAAACATGCAAGTTTATGCATTCCGCCTTGCGTTTAGTGGCATTTTTCGGTGCATTTAGCAGCATTTCACCTCGCGTTTTGCGGCATTTCACCTTGCGTTTTGCTACACTTAGCCTTGCGTTTTGCTGCTAAACGCAGGGTTATTTGCTGCAAATAGCATAACATTTAGCCCATAATGACCCAAAGTTTGATTAGTTTTACATTTCTATGCAATACAAATACAGTTTTGTTGCATTAAAGATCCGCCCCTTTTCTTACGCAAAAAACCTTCGCGAGAATTGAGTATTTGCAAGCGAGTGAGCAGTTGGTGAGCAGAAAGGGCACTCATAGTGTTAAAATTCTCGTTGAATATTTTATACAACAGACACACATTGCTATCTTAAGCCCAATAAATAACGAATAAGCAATTGGGGGGATAAAAACACTAAGCACCGAGGAAGAAAAGCTAAACATAAAGCCCAAAACAACAAACAACCCCAAATCGGGAGTTAGACCGCTTATCACATGGATGATAGGGCTTAAATTGTTTTCAATACATCTTTCGTTTGCATATCGGCAGATTGCCTATCCTATGCTTGTACCGTAGAACCCTACGCCTACAAGAATAAGACAGGCAATCTGTTAAACAATACACAAAATCTAAACAGTTATAACGACTGGTCTGAGTTAAAGCCATCGGCCAAAACAAGAACAGACGTTTTTCATAACAGATTTGCTCCAAGCGTGCACAACGAGACAAGGAGTTGTGCCCAATGCATGTAAAGCCAAGCAAACATGCACAGGGGCGTTCACTAACTCAAGTTGTAAGTGTGCACACTAGTGCCTTGTGCAGCGGGCAAATAGTTAATTCCCCACCAGCACATTTGTAGAAGCAAGAACGACACAATGAGCATATAAAGCGCAGGTCGCAGATTATAGGGGCGCGACCGGCGGAAATGCACATAACACAAATAAGCAAACCAGGTAACGGCAGCCCAAGTTTCTTTTGGGTCCCAGGCCCAATAATGCCCCCAAGCCTCTTTAGCCCAGAACGCCCCCATGAGCATGCCCAACGTCATAAACGACAAACCCACATACACAAGGTTATCGGTAATATCCATTTCGTCGGCGGTGCAAGGCGTTTTCTTGATGAAGAGCAAATAAATAGCCATCACCGTGGCAGCACCCAGCAAGGCATAGGCAAACATATACACAATAACGTGGGGTGCGAACCATGGACTTTGCAAGGCAGGCATCAACGTTTTATTGTGTATTTCGGGCTTCAGCACATTGACCATTATAAACACCGTGGCCAAGATGGTGCTGAAAGACAATATCCACTTGTAGCGCCAACGCAGATAAACCACCAGCGGCAAAGGGCAAGAAGAGCGAATACCACAGGCGCGTTTCGCCCATGGTGCGCAAAGGTGGTCGTTCGAGTGAAATCCACATGGCAACAATGAAACTAAAAAACACCAGCAGGCCTGCAACAGTGGCACTAAGGGTGAGTGTTTTTTATTTTTCCAGGCGGCATAAGCGCCAGTGGCCCATAGCAAAACGGCCACTAGGGCGAAATAGGGGAAATGGTTCCAACTCATTCTTTGGTCTCCTTTCTGCGTTGTAACGACAAAAACATAAACACAGCTCCGAGCATCATCATGCCCAAGCCCACATATACATAGGGCAACCAGGGGTCTTTAACCAGTTCTAACACACTGGTTTCGCTCCATCGGCCCATCGATGTGTCGTAAGACAATTGGTAAACCTTCCAGCCTTCAACACTAAGGGGGTGGTTAACCTCGATATCTGCAAAGGCGTGCAGCCCATCTTGGGTCATCAGTTCTATGCGCGAGAGGTAGCGTTGCGGTTCGCGTTCGGGCATGGCGATAGATATTTTGCCGTCTAAGCTAAGCACTTGGTAGGGGAAATGGTAACTTCCGCAGGTTACCCAGCCCGTTCTCTTCACCTTTCCGTCGGGCGAAGTGGCGGTTATGTTTATCGCGGTCATCGCTCCCGACGAGTACCAGGGCAGGTAATTGGTGGTGTCGCGGGTCATCAGAGGGGCGGCCTCGTCGATGCACTTGTTTAGTTTGATGCGCCAACCTTGCAACTCGCCTGTCTTAAAGGTGCTGTCTACAACGATGGTTGCGGGCTTATCCTTGGGTATGGGGTCGCCAGTTTTGCCGTTTACAAGCATCAACTTGGGGGGATATTCGTAGATTTCGAACTCTTTAAGCTGTATGGCAAGGGGCATTTCGATGATTTTTCCTTGGTCGTTGGTGGCTCGCCACTCGGGAGACGACTTGTGGATGGTCATTTTGAGGCGTTGCATGTCGGCGTTGCCTAATGTTGCGCATAGCATAACGATGAGCAAACCGGCGTGGTTGAGCATGAAAGGCACGTCGCGCCACTTGAAGTGCATGGCCTTGTTGATGGTGGCTTGCGCCACAATGACCGACACCCAGATGTAGATGAGCACGAAGGGCCAGAACGAAAGCATGCGCGAAAGCCCCAGCGGGTCGGATGCCGGGCGTCCGTCGGGCACTTGTTTGGTCAGTCCCATGATGGCCGTAAGAGCCACGGCGTAGGCTAGGGCTGGGATGGCCGAGGCATACGAGGAGAGGAACTTGAATGAATACACCTTGTTGCGGAAAGCATATACAAGGCTCATGGCGAGGATATAGCCTGCCAGGATGATGAAGTTGACGGGAAATGAAAGGTTGTTCCAGGCTATCGGCCCTGTGCTGAATTGCAACAGTAGGCCAACTAGCACAAGTCCGGCTCCAACTGCGAAGCCTTCAACCATCTTCCATGGTCGTGTCCACATAATTGTTTGTTGTTTTGTTTGTTTGTTATCGTTTTATCAATCGTTACGAATGGGCGTGTAGGCAGGTGCTTGCTGCCGCTGGTGTATGCGCGAATTGTGGGGTGTTGGATAGAGCGGGATTGCCACTGGCTTTTTAGGATGCGCTTTTGGGGAGCCTACTCGCGCGCGCATACCTATTATATATAGGAGTGGCTAGAATGGAAAGCCCGTAGAAGTGGTTGTTTCCCACAAATGGATTTGCCGCAAGCGGCGCAGCCCCGTTATAGACACCATAAAGGAGTTGAGGCCTTTTTATGGGCCTTAACCCCTTTATGGTGGATGCTGTAACATGTTTGTTGTTTGCAAATCCTTAGTCGGCAGTGCTGTTACAAGTCGAGCGCACGCCCTGCGGCCTTGGCTTTCTTAATCCATTGTGGCACAACGGTGTTTAGGAATTTCTCCTTGTCGGCCTCTTTCTGTTTCATGTCCAGTCCGATGTAAGCTTGTGCTTTGGCCTTCGTAGAGATGTCGGGCATGGGCACATCGGCCGTATATCCATGACGGGCAAGCACCTTTGCCACTTTTAGGCGTGCTTGGTTAGCGAAGTCGAGACTGTGCGAGAGGATGCGCATGATTTCTTGTGGAGCGTGGAAAGCGGCTCCGTGCGAGGCAACAGCAAAGTCCCAGCGCCATTGGCTCTTGCGCAGGAGGTCGAGAACGGGTTTCATTTCGGCCTCGGTTGCACCCTTGTCCCATGCGAACTTGGCTTCTATGTGTGCCGTGGCCAATTCGTTTTCTACGCGGTTACGTATCTCGTTGCACTTGCGTTGGCGTTCGTACACGTTCTGCCTAAGCGTTTCTGCACTCTGGCGGTGACAGGTTTGGCATGTGCGTTCGATGTTGGCCAGGGGGCTCATGATGTGGTGGTCGGTGTATTTCACGCCGCCTTTGCTCATGTATGGCATGTGGCAATCTGCACACGAAACGCCGCGTTGTCCATGAATACCCATCTGGTGAATTTCGTATCCGGGGTGCTGCGCTTTGAGGATGGGTGCACGGCTTAGTGCGTGCGTGTAGTCCTTATAGTTCATAGCATCGTAATACTTCTCCATAGCCTCAACTGTTATACCACTATCCTGTGGGAAAGTAAGGTATTGTCCGTCGCCCTTGAAATAGTATTCTGTGTGACATTGTGCGCAAACCAGCGAGCGCATTTCTTGATGGGTGGCCTTGTTAACGTCTTTGCCAACGCGTTGCCAGGCCTCGTACAGTGCAGGCCGTGCGGGTTTGAGGTCCATCGTTTTGGAGTCGTGGCAATCAGAACAGCCCACGCTGTTCATTATCTGATCTCCCCACTTCGACCACGGAGCCTTGTAAAAATTGGCCAAGCCTTGCTCTTTCATCACGCGTGGCACATCAGGACCTTTACAAGTCCAGCATGTTCCTGGTTGTGGCTGTTTGCCTTCGGTTACTCCAGGGGCACCTGTACGTAGTGTTCTGCGCACATCTTCAACAGCATGTTGGTGTCCACGGGGTGTGGCGTAGTCCCACGAGAAAGAATAACCAGCCCAAAGTATCACCATGTTGGGGCGTTGGGCAAGCACGTCTACGGCTTGTGAACTGTTAAATTCGCTTTTGAAAGTGGTGTCGGCGGTTTGTTTCCACGTTTCGTATTCGCGGGGGAAGTCGCTTGCGAACTTCGAGTTTTCAGATACGATACCCTCCATTGGGGTTTTTCTGTTGTTGAAGATGCTTACCACTTCGGCCCTACGTTCCATGAGCGACGACACGAGTAAGCCTAAGATGAAAACGACAACCATTGAACCTCCGAACAACAGCCATCCTTGCCAACGTTTTAATTGCTTTGCCATATCTTAATTGTTTTTAGTTTCGGGTTTCATAATGTTTGCCCCACACGCAGAGTTAGGGCGTTAATAGAAGCGAGCGTGTAATTATTTGCCTTTTTTTCCGAGCATACCTTGCAGCCAATCGGGTACGGGCGAATCGGGTAAAGGCACTTGAGCATTGGGTGTAGCCGAAAGAGAGTTCATGCCCCCATGAGGTACATCGCGGTGGCAATCCCAGCAAGCCATTCCCTCACCACGCTTGGCCATCATGTAATTGATGCGTCCTGTGTGCACAAACTCTTGATTGAGTTGAGAATGACAGCGAATACAGTTATCCATAATCACGCCAGCGCTAGCATCTTCGGCCGTAATTACCTGTCGTTCTTTGAAGGTAACAAACTTGCTTACATGGTTCATACCATCTTTAGCTTTGAAGAAATACTTGGCGAAGATGTTGTTGTGCGGCACGTGACAATCGTTGCACGTGGCGTCGCGAGCGTGAGAAGAGTGCATCCACGAGGCGTAATAAGGCGTCATGATGTGACAGTTTACGCACGCCGAAGGGTCGTCTGTGAGATAGGTATGCATTCTTAGGAGGTACATAAAGAGTCCGCCTAAGCCCACAACCACTCCCCCTACCACCAGCAAAAAAACTTTTTGGCGGTAGCTGAATGCCGATAAGATAGATTTTAGCTTGTCTTTTATCATGTGCGCTATTTTTTCTTATCGCAAATTTAGCAATTAAAACAATAAGAAAGCGTATTATATAGTATCTATTTTTAAGTTAAAGAATAAGTTTAACATGCATTAAGAACAAAACTTTAAACCTAATTTAACGCTACAATCCTTATAAATAAGGATGTGTTCAATTATGTGTTCGCACACAGAAGAGAGGCTTGATTTTACATTTTTAAACACTTACAGATTACAGTTATGGTGCAAGATAGCGTAAAACGGGGGTTAAAATACGGCTTTCGATAGGTCTTATTTTCTCTTATGCGCACTATAGTCCCACACAGCAAAGGGCACTTTGCCTCGTGAGAAGGAACAAACAGACGAGTGAAAGGCAACGAGTAATTGTATGGCGCTCTGAAAAAGGAAGTAATGAGCATGCAAAGAAAAAACAAATGCAAAATCGGGCTAAGTTCATTGCTAGAATTTAGCCCGATTTTGTAGTAATGTTATGCTTATAACTGTTTGTCAGGATAGAGCGCTTGCCACCAAGAAGGATTGTTTTGCAAGTAACGAGCGAACCAGGCAAAGATGGTGTTCTGCCACTTTATGCGCTTATTATAATCAACGATAGAGTGGTTTTCGCCATTAACAACAACAAAAGCAGTGGGGCGTCCCAAGAGTTTGAGAGCCGTGAACATCTGGATACTCTCGCCAATGGGCACATTGGTATCTGCATTGCCATGGAGGAAGAGCAGAGGGGTGTGTATCTTGTCGGCATTGAACAGCGGACTTTGGTCTACATAAAGGTCTTTACGCGTCCAAGGATAGCTGTTGGCCATAGACACCTCGCTGTAACTATATCCCCAATATCCCTCACCCCAATAGCTGGTGTGGTCGCTAATGCCGGCATGCGATATGGCAGCAGCGAAGATATCTGTTTGCGTTTGCAGGTATTGCGTCATAAATCCACCATAGGAAGCACCGATACAGCCCACGCGTTTGGGGTCGACATAGGGGTGAGCCTGAAGGAACGCCTTGGTTCCCTCGATAATATCCTCGGCCACCCCTTTACCTGCGGTGTTAACATGGCGCGAAGCATGAGCCTGACCAAAGCCAGCCGCGCCACTAGGGTTGATAAGATATACCACATAACCCTGAGCAGCATAAAGGTGCAAGGGGTAGCGGCTTTCGAAATAAACACTCACGGGCGAACAACCACCATAATAATATACCACCATGGGATATTTTTTATTGGGGTCGAAGTAAGGAGGAAGGAAGCAACGTCCCGAAATAGTATCGCCACGCGAAGAAATAAAGTTCCATGGCGTGCATGTTCCTAAGTCTACATCCTTTAGTTTTTGTTTGCTCAGATCTTCGAGCAAGGTGCTTTTTCCGTTGTCGAGATTAAGCGTATAAAGTCTATCCGAATTGGATGCACTTTCGCCATACCACACAGCAACTGGAGCGTTATGGGCGAAAGCCAGTCTTGTTACGTAGTCTTCGGGAACATCGAAGCGGGTGAATTTATTGGTTTTGGGATTAAAGCGGAAAAGCTTTTGCATGTCTTTATCCAGTGCAGTGAAGTAGATTTGTCCATCTCGTGGGTTCCACGAGAAGTTTTCGATACTGGGATTAAACGTTTTTGTGATGGGCGTAACAGCCTTATTGGCCACGTTGAGCAAGAACAACTGATAATCGTAACCATTAGGGGTGCTACCTTCGGGTACATTTTTGCCCACCGAATTAAAAGCTTCGGCAGTGCCTTTAACCACAAGTGCAGATGCATCGGGTGAGAAACGAGCCTCGGAGAGGAAGCCTTCATCGTGGGCCACGCATGTAACCTGCATAGTTTTCACATCGAGCTTATAGAGCGAAGAAACAGTTGTGGGTCGTTTTTCCAATCTACTGCGCGACACCATATATAATATATAGCGACCATCTGCAGAAATATCTTCAAGCGACACGTTGTGATAGCCAAAGGTTAGCGGTTGGGCCAATCCGGTTTTCAGGTCGACCAACGACAAATTCCACCTTGTTCTCCATCCAGGGATTCTATCTTCGGGTTGGGTTATTTCGTAGATATCAGCATCTTCTCGTGGTCCTTCTTGCGAAGTGGCCAAAATAAGATACTCGCCATTGGGTGCTAGGGTGATAGTTCCTTCTCCAACGCCCGAAGCCAAAGCCTGTTCTTGTCCTGTGAGTGGGTCAACAGCGATGAGATCACGCCCTTTAGCCCCCTTTCGGGTGATGTAAAAGCGGTTAGTTCCAGGAATCCAGCTCATGGCCTCATCAGTTTGGCGCATGATGTTACCCGTTTTCAGGTCGGTTAGTCTCCACATATATCGTGTATATCCGCCATCTTTCACATCATAATAGTTGGTAATAAGAAATCGTCCGTTGGCCGAAAGTCCCAAGCGATAATATTGCAATCCGTTTTGAATGTCGCCCAATGTGAGTGTACGGCGTGTGTCGGCGTTGACCTTAACACCATCTCCAGCATTGGTAACCTTGAGAGAGGGCGTGTAAATAGAGTCTTTCTGACTTAAATATTTTATCACCACGCTGTGTGTTTGTGGCAACAGCGTAATGCTCGACGGCGAAACAACCTTATTGTCTACATAAACTTGATAATGCTTCAGCCCCTTAAGTTCGACACCCAACGTGCAATAGCTAGCATTTTGAATATTGAATTGCAATAAGTTAAGAGCATACTGAGCGGAAGATATAGCAATTTTCCGCCGTTAATGACACGCCCTTGTTGCGCTAAATCGAGATTTAGGGGTGTGTTGAGTAACGACTCGGCCGAGAAAGCCTTTTGTTGCGCATCGACGCTATCAACCAATACTGGCTGAGAGAGTTCGAATGGTCCAGCATAGCGAAACGTTTTCACGTCCACGTCATTAGCCATGCCAATTGAGCAACCCATAGTTAGAGCTGCAAAAAGCAATGAAGATTTTAGTCTTTTCATTTCTAGAAATATTTAAGCGCTTATATATTGTTTAGTTTTCAGTATCTGCAGCATCGACAATTTTTGGTCCACGCACTTTGTCTCCTGTTTTCAGACCACTTAATATTTGGATATCCACGCCATCGCTAAGGCCAGTTTTCACTTTCGTACGCGTGTAAGTAATCTCTTTACCCTTTCCCTTCACGATATAAACATAAGTATCCTTTCCGCTAAATTCGATGGCACTTTCGGGTACAGTAAGCACATTGTTGGCTGCTTGCAACACGATTTCGGCATTAGCACTATATCCGCTACGTATATTAGTTCCTTTTCCCACCTGCACTGCTGCTTTAATTTCAAACTGGTTAGCACCATTAGTCTCTACAGCTTTAGGCGAAATATATTCGAGCATGGCCGTAAACTTAAGGTTTTGCAAAGCACCGATAGTAATTTTCATGGTCATGCCCTGCTTAATGTGGCCCACTTCGGTTTCGTCGATGTTACCTTTAAATATAAGGTCGTTCATATTGGCCACGCTAGCAATGGTTGTACCATCGTTGAAAGTATTGCTAAGGATAACCGAGTTGCCCACTTTCACAGGGATATCAAGAATAATTCCCGTGATGGTAGAACGGATAAGCGTTGAACTAGCTTTGGCATTGCTTTTTGAAACGCCATCACGCACCACCTGCAAATTATCGTCAGCGGCCGAGAGTTCTTCTTTTGCTTGCTGATAAGCCTGCCTTATCTTCTCGTATTCTTGTGCAGCCACGAGTCCCTTGTCAAACAAAATTTTCTCCCTTTCGTATTCGGCCTTAGCCTGTTCCAAATTGATATTGGCCAATCTAACACGTGCTTGTGCCCCGCTAAGCTGTCCCATATCAGGAATAACCTTTACTTTGGCAATCACATCACCCGCTTGTATGGGTTGTCCTGCCTCTTTCATAATCTCGGTAATGATACCCGAGATTTGCGGTTTCACGTTTACTTCGTTGCGCGGTTCTATGCGTCCCGTTATCACAGTAGTTTTTTTCAGGTCTTTAACCGTGGCCGTAAGTTCGGTGTACTGTTCGGGTTTGGGCTGGGATTTGACCCAAAGAAACACGAATGTGCCTACAAACACGGATGCGATAAGCAATGCCACAAATATTTTTTTCTTCATAACGTCTTTCCCCATGTTAGCCTTTCGTGTTGCGAAGGCGTCGTTGTTGGGGTCTCCTTTGTTTATGTATTATGTGTTGTTTTTTTGTTTCGGAAAGTTATCTATCGGTTATTCCTTCGGATTATCATTCGTCGCGCATAGCATCCACAGGCTTAATGCTCATTGCACGCAATGCAGGAGCCAATCCAGCAAGCACACCCAGCGCGCAAAGAAACAGCACTGCTCCCACAGCGGTGAAGAAACTAATTTGGTAATGGGCACTAACAATGCCGTCGGTGGTGCTTGCCAATTCGGCCATTTGCAATACCAGTACGGTGAAAACAATACCCGACATGCCCGCAACGCTTATCAATGTGATGCTCTCGGTAATAATTTGCATAAGAATATTTTTGGGTGTTGCACCTATGGCTCGCCTAATTCCTATCTCGGTGGTGCGTTCTTTTACCGTTACCATCATGATATTGCTCACCCCAATGGCGCCAGCCAGTAACGTACCAATACCTACAAGCCAAGCCAAGAAGTCTACCCCCTTGAACAAACTATCCATCATTCCAAAAATTGCCTCCACATTAATCACAGGCATTGCCTTTTCGTCTGTTGGGTCTAGATGGTGTGCACGAGCCACAACCGTTCTTACCTTGGGCACAATATCAGACACCTTAATACCGGGTTTGCCTGTAAAGCACAGCATATTGATGGTATCGCCCATGGCGTAGGCATCTCTCATCACTCCAATTGGCACAACAACAGACTCTTCGGTACTACCATTAGCATTCATTGTTCCCGAATTATAGTCCACGCCCACAACTTTAAAGAACACCGACCCCACACGAATTTCTTTACCACAAGGGTTTCCACCTTTAGGGAAAAGCGTTTTATACACTTTTTTTCCGAGGATGCACACCTTTCGTTTCTGCAAGTTATCCAAGTTGTTAAGATAGCGTCCGTAATACAATTCGGGAGTTTCAATCTCTTGATAGTTTTCGTCCAGCCCTTTAAAAGCACACGAAACCTTCTGGTCGCCATACACTGCCGTATATCCCCACTTAGTAATTAGGGGCGTAACGACATCTACTTCGGGTATTTGTTGCTTTAGTCGCTCAATGTCTTTATAGGATAAGCTCCAGCTTCTGTCTTTCTTCAAACCATCGTAGGGCTTTGTTGTGTTCTGAGTGATGAGCACTCCCGAGTTGTTTGCAAAGCCTTTGAAGTTAGACGAAAGCAATTCGCGCAAGCCTTTGCCACCGCCTAATAACGACACTAGCATGAAAATGCCCCAAAATACGCCAAAACCCGTTAGAAAGCTTCGTGTTTTGTTGCGTGATAGGGTGTCGAGTATTTCTTTATATCTGTCGAGGTCTATCATTGTTTATATTAGTTGTCGAGATAACGAATGAACAAAAAGGAGGCTATCAACCAGTAAGCTACAGGCCATGAGACCAAGTTAACTGTTGAAAAGAAGTTTAATTTTACTTATCTAGTACATCGATATAGGTTAGAGTAAGACTTATCACCCCCTTCTTGAGGCAAGTCTCCGCCCCACTCCACGCCTCTTTAGTTCTTCTTTCTTGTTCAGTTGGTGGTTAAGCTGTATCACTCTATAGCGTTCAACGCTTCAATGGGTCTTGTTTTGGCAGCTTTACGCGCTGGTATAACGCCAGCAATGGTACCTGCAATAACAATGAGCAACGTTGCTTGTATGCAAACGCCGAAGCCCACAGTGGGGTCGATGAACATTTTCTGTTGAAATGCACCAGCATCCATCGTGGTATTGCCCAATGTTGCATCCATATAGAGGTTGGCACCGATGCCTAACATCATGCCAATATAGCCAAATATGAGGGTTATGATTACGCTTTCGGTAATGATGAGTTTCAGAATAGACCAAGGTGTGGCACCTATAGCCTTACGAATACCAAACTCGCGTGTTCGTTCTTTTACTGTAATAAGCATGATATTGCTCACGCCCACAATGCCACTAAGCAGTGTAAATATGCCCACTATCCACAATGCTGTGCGTATAAAGCCCATTCCCGTGTTCATTTTCAAACTCTGGGTAAAGCGGTTCCATATCCATACCGACTCTTCATCATCGGGTGCAGCATCGTGCTGAGCATTAATTTTGTGGCGATAAACATTTTCGAAGGCTTCGTTTTGTGCTTCGGTTTCCAGTCCTTTAAAACTAAAAACTATCTGGTCTGCCTTATCTCCTTTATTATATATGGTGCGAAGTGTTGTGAAAGGAGCAAACGAATTGTTGCGGAACATACTTTCATCATCGGAATAGACACCCACCACTAGAAAAGCGAGGCCGTTAATCGTCACATGTTCTCCAACAATGTTTTTCCAATTCTTCCCAACCAGTCCCTTGGCACGACTTTTACTCACCACCAACACCCTGCGCTGCTCTTCAATATCGGTTTGGTTTATAAAGCGTCCGCTAAGCAGTTCGCGTTTATTAATATCTATTTCGTTGGGATAAACGCCCATTAGCGAAGCTGTTTCATGGCTATCACCCAGCACCATTGTGTGATTTCCCATATCAATTTCGGCGCCAACGGTTTCCACATTCTCACCAAATTGGTCGCGCGTTACATTAAAGTCTTTATCATTCAGTTCAATGGCGCGGTCCTTAGGCAGTCCGTTATACTCTTTACTAGTATATCCTCCAGCCACAGCAATCGAGTTAGCCAAAAAGCGACTCATGTTTATCGTGCCAGCGTTAATAAGTCCGTTGCCTGCTCCCAACAAGAATATGAGCATAAAAATACCCCAAGCCACGGCAAAGCCAGTAAGTGCCGTGCGCAGTTTATTGCGTCGGGTGGTCGACCATATTTCTTCTAAGAGCGTGTACATAATTCACTTTTGCGGTTAGTTAGTTAAATGTTATGATTGTTTCTGACTTATTTTTTGTCCCTCATCAACAATCAGTCCGTCTTTTATTCTTATGAGTCTATCTGTTTGTTCGGCTACACCGGGGTCGTGCGTAACAACCACCGTTGTAATGCCTTCGTTTCTGTTCAAACTAGTAATTAGTTGCATCACCTCCACACTGGTTTTCGAGTCGAGAGCACCCGTTGGTTCATCAGCAAGAATAATTTGTGGTTTGGTAATCAGCGCTCTGGCAATAGCCACCCGTTGTTTTTGTCCGCCCGACATTTCGTTGGGATAGTGCCCCGCCCATTGTGCAAGCCCCAATTTTTCCAAGTATTCCATGGCCAAAGTGTGGCGTTTTTTACGTGAAACGCCTTGATAAAACAATGGTAGTTCAACGTTTTCAACAGCAGTTTTAAAACCAATGAGGTTGAAAGATTGAAACACAAAGCCTATCATATGGTTGCGATAATAGGCTGCGCGACGTTCAGTAAGGTCTTTAATGAGCGTCCCTCCCAGTCTATATTCACCAGTATCGTAGTTGTCGAGAATGCCAAGAATATTAAGCAAGGTAGACTTTCCTGAGCCCGATGCGCCCATGATTGAAACAAACTCGCCATCGTCAATGGTGAGATTGATACCTTTGAGCACGTGCAACGGCTGTGCACCAAAGTAAGTTTTATTGATATCTCTTAGTTCTATCATATTTATCAGACGTTAGGCGAGCTATAAAAGTTGCGCTTTCGTTACATTTTTCTTCTTTCGCCAAACTGATGGCGCAAAGACTAATAACTAATAATGCTTGGCAAAAATATAAAAAAAAGACAAGCCACACAAGAACATTAACCATAAAGATTGTCATCAACCTGTGCTTTATTATTGGTTAACGCAAAAAGGACTTCTGCGAGCGCGTCGCAAAAGTCCTTTGATGGTAGTGGATAGGGGAATCGAACCCCTATGCCAAGATTGAGAATCTTGTATCCTAACCGTTAGATGAATCCACCATGCGATTCATAACCGTGCGGAAGCTGGGGGATTCGAACCCCCGGTACGGTAACCCGTACGTCAGTTTAGCAAACTGGTGGTTTCAGCCACTCACCCAAACTTCCTTTTATCCGTCGATATAAAAATCGCCTTCCTGTTAAATGCGGTGCAAAGGTATTGTTTTTTTTCAGTAGTTCCAAATTTTTTCGCGTCTTTTTTCGCCACAACTGTATTTCTTCTGTGTAATAAGACATACAAAAGGCCGACAAAAGCACACCTTTTTGTTGTCTATCGACAAACTTACCACATTTTTGCGGCTTCTTAAAAGTGGCATAATATTCTGCCAATGTCTATATATTATGCGCCCAACAGCTGCCCAACAACCTTTTTTTCGATCCTTGAAAAGTGCGTTTTGCCTTTCCACTTCGCCCAAAGCTCCGTGTTGGCGATTTCCAATTCTCGCCATGACAATGTACGAGCAAGCTCGACATTGTTCATTTGGCTTAACGAAAACGTTCTTTTCGATCTTTGAAAAGTGCGTTTTCTCGCCATGACAATGTACGAGCAAGCTCGACATTGTTCATTTGGCTTAACGAAAACGTTCTTTTCG
>NZ_BAIZ01000053.1 GCF_000613445.1 Hoylesella shahii DSM 15611 = JCM 12083 | reverse complement strand
TAATATTTTTTTATTCAACAACTATGATTTGGCTGCGTTTTCTGTGTTTGCATGATCCTGTTTCCGTTGGTCGTGGGCAGAATGTCCAGCAACTGTTCGCGTTGGCGGTTGTAAGCGTACATGCTTTCCATCGCCGTTGCCTTTGCACGCGTACACAGCGCAATCTGTTTTGTCTTGTTTTCAGTAATAAATTTAACATTATGAGTGCAGTTTTCGCCAACAATCGCCCACCTTGCCGCAAAAAATCGATTCTCGCGAAGGTTCGTTTTGAAGCAAAAAGGGGTTAGTTGTACATGCAGGCAAAATGCATAATTATTTAAACTAACCACCACTAACACCCGTTTTTTTGCGATTTGCAGCAAAATATAGTGCGTTTTGCTGCAAAACGCAGTGTAATATGCCGCTAAACGCAATGCGTTTTGATGCTAAATGCAGTGCGTTTTGGTGCTAAATGCAAGGTAAAATGGTGCTAAATACAGGGCAAAATGCTACTAAATGGAATGTGAAAAGCATAAAAATCCAACACAAATGTATAAACAAAATCTTTTAGAACCATTAAAAACATGACTGGAAAGGGCAAAATAGACACTAAAAAGTGGCATTTTGGGGGCTAAAAGTGGTTTTTGGGGCGTGAGAAATAATGAGTTGGCAAGCAATCTAGAAAGGAAAAATGGTGCAAAATGCAGGTTTTGTCCTTAAAATAGACAAAACGAGATGCGTGAAAGGTAATAAAAAGTGGCTTTTTACCTACTTTTTAGCCTGTTTTTTCGCTAGAACGAAGTGAAAAATAAAGCGTGATTGTAAAATAAAAGAAAGCAATTTAAGATTTTGAGTTGATGGGTCTTTGGTTTTGCAAGTTGATGAGTTGATGTATTAGGATGTTGTTGTTTTTTGTGAGATTATAAGCCTGTGAGTTGGTTTGTCCTGCTCTTCGTATATGATTGGAGCGTTTATCTTGGTTTTACGGCACAAAGACAATATACTTCTCGTAATTTATAGAAATATTAAAAGTCAAAAGGGCCTTATTGTGTAAGACACAATGATTTAAATTAGAAAGTTGATAATGTGGTTAACACGCTAACGATATGATGTGCGTTAGACGAGTTATCCGGCTAAGTGCTATTAGCTCTTTAGTTGTAGGTTAAATACTCAAAGCGATAAATATATGGCAGTCATTACTTTCAAAAGCGACTAATAAAAGTTTGTTATGAAGTAGCGTTAAATTTGGAAGTATGTGCAGCCATAGTAATAAAAACAACCCAACTTACGACTCTTGCAGATAGCCTTTATGCCACTACTTGAGTTGTAAGCTGGGTTAATGTGAAACGATGGGCTGGATATTGGCCGCTTATTTTATTTTTTTCCTTTAATAAGTTGTCGATGAAATTTGTCTTCGGCCTTAAGGATTTTAAATACCGTAGTTGCTGGTAACATCTTTATGAACTTTTCGTGATAAGTTTTAAGCAACTGTTTCATTTCCAATTCCAGTTTATCTTGCTGTTTGATGGCCTCAGTTGCAGCTTCATTGTCTGCGGGATTGGCTTTTTTGTGTTTAATAATCTGTTCGAAAATAGTGCGTTGTTTTTTGCGCAATTCTCGGTAAACAGGGAAAAATGCAGCACTTTCTATTTTAGAAAGCGATGCTTCGGATGTGATAAAATTTTCTAGTTCGGTTTGAAATTTCTCAGGACTGAACTTGTGCGGAGGTTGAGCCACCACGTTAATAGTGGCTAGTACGAACAAAAAAGTAAGTAGAGATTTTTTCATTTTCAATTTTATATTTCGGAATAGTGTACATAGATATCTTCGTTGTCCATCATGGCATAATCTGCAACGGCATCTTTATATGTTCCAGCAATGTTAGTTGCTGCACTGGTGGGCATGGATGGCGTGGCAGGAGATGGGCCGTTGTTGAACACGTCCATATAAACGGCCAGTCCACCGATAGCCACTAATACACTTGCTGCAACCATATAGACGGGGCGCAGAAGCAAAAACTTGCGCTTTGGCAAAGCTTTTGGCTCGTTCTGGGCGTCAATTTTTTGCATTACAGCTGGTGTGAGGTTGTTGAAATAACCCTTTGGCACGCTGAAAAGCTCTTGTTTGGCTTTAGCCGAATTTGTGGTTTGTTCCATAATGGATATCATTTAAGCGTTTTTGTCGTGTGCTACAAATGTGGCTCCCACTGCAAATGATTTTGCATGGTGGCTTGGTTTTTGTTATGCAACTTTAGATTGGCATTGCTAACTGGTGTTCTTATCGCTTGGTTCATAATGATGCTTCACTGTATAAGCAAGAGTTGAACGCGTGGATACCAACTAGCCCTAAGGGCCTGATTGAACACAGCGACCTTAGATAAACGAAAAGACAAGCTAGCAAGCTGGAAAACTGATTGACACTTATTGGTGCTAACCCAGGCAGGGAATGGCCTTGTAAGGGTAGGGTATGCGAAAACTACGCGCAGCAACCTGCCTACAATTGATATGACGCGACATACCATGAGCTTCTTCGCAAGCTAACTTGTCTAAGGGGCAGTGCTTCGCAATTTTACTTTTTGCATTTTAAACTGCAAGGCGATACTGCCTTTGTCGTTTTGGGTTGTTATATGCTTTGACGTTTTTTGCTGTTTAAGGTTTAAACCTCGTTTTAAATATTACTGATTATTTGATTATTTGATGCTGCTTTGTTGCCCGTAAGCCATAATCCCATAAAGGTTAGTGCGCCATTGAGCATTAAAAGTTCGTAGCCAAAGCGATAACCGCTGATGTGTTGCACTAGTTTTTCGACTACGAAACATAATATTGGAGCTATTACGCACATGGGTAGCACCCATTTGCCACTAACATGTCGACGTGTGAAAAGGGCGTAAGCAAAGAGCCCTAGCAACGGACCGTAGGTGTACGAACATAAAATGTAAATGGCATCGAGCATCGAGGTGGAGTTGAATGCTCGGAAGAGCAGAATGAAAAGAGCAAATAAGGCGGCCATCACAAGATGTGTACGCTTGCGCAATCGTTCGTCGTTTGGACGCCTATAAAGGTCTACGCAAACCGAGGTTGTTAGTGCAGTAAGGGCCGAGTCGGCGCTACTGAACGATGCAGCAACAACACCAATGGTGAAAAAGACCACCACCGAGAGTCCCAACGAACCATTTGCGGCAAAGAGTGGCAATAGTTCGTCGCCCATTTCAGGAAGTGAAACGCCACGTTGAACGGACAGCATAGAGAGCAGAACACCAAGAGCGAGGAACAATAAGTTGGCAGGAACAAAGGCAAAACCATAGGTGCACATATCTTTTTGAGCTTCGCGGAGGCTTTTGCAAGTAAGATTTTTCTGCATCATATCTTGGTCTAAACCTGTCATTACCACTACGATAAAAGCTCCACTAACAAATTGTTTCCAGAAATTTTGCTTCGAAACCCAATCGTCGAACACAAACATCCTACTGCGGTCGTCGGCTGCGACGGCCTGATGGCTTCGATTGGCGACATACCCAGTGCGCCAATGACTTGCCAGATGATGAGGATGAGGGCGGTGAACATACAAAAAGTTTGAAACGTGTCGGTGAAAACGAGGGTATTGATACCGCCTTTTCGGGTGTAAAGCCATATCAAGGCCACCATTGTCACCACGGTAATGACGAAAGGAATGCCCTGTGCATCTAGCACAAAACGCTGCAAAAGCATGCATACAACATAAAAGCGCACTGCCGCCCCAGTGATTTTAGACAAGATAAAGAAGCCTGCGCCAGTGCGATAGGCTGCAGTGCCCAATCGTTTGTCTAAATAGGTGTAAATGGTAGTTAGGTTTAGTTTATAGTATATGGGAAGAAGTATGAACGCAACGGCAAAATATCCTACAATAAATCCTAAGCATGTTTGCATGTAGGTCATGCCAATAGTGTTTACCATGCCTGGAACAGAAACGAATGTGACGCCCGAAATAGAGGCGCCAACCATGCCAAAGGCCACCATATACCAAGGCGAACGTCTGTTGGCTCTAAAGAAAGTGGCATTGTCGGCCCGTTTTGACGTAAGCTTACTAAAGAGCAAAAGCAAACCAAAATATGCGAGTATGGTGAGAATGATGAGCATAATATATGTAAAGTTACGACGAAGAACGATACCAACTGTTGGCTAGTGTGGGCTAGAAGGGCCAGATGGTAAGTACACATTGGGGCAATATTGGGTAAAACACAATATAAATCTAGAGGGATGCACCGCATGGGCATCCCTCTAGTATTGTTTTGTAGTCGTTGTCACTGGGTATTTAGCCATTTCGCAAGTATGTAATCGTATTGTAAACAGTGGCATTGATGAGTAATCAAACTCTTTTGCCAGCTTAAAGACTCTTTAATTGCTGAATGGTCTCCTTTGGGTTGGCTGATTTAAACACGTAGTTGCCCGCTACAAGTACATCAGCACCAGCCTCAAGGAGCAAGGGAGCAGTTTGTGCTTGCACACCACCATCCACCTCGATGAGGGCTTTGCTGCCACTAGTGTCGATGAGTTGGCGTAGGCGACGCACCTTGTTGAGGGTGTTTTCGATGAATTTCTGCCCACCGAAACCAGGGTTAACGCTCATAAGCAGCACCAAGTCAAGATCGTTGATGATGTCTTCTAACACGCTAACAGGCGTAGATGGGTTAAGAGCCACGCCAGCTTTCATTCCCGATTCGTGAATTTTAGCCACGGTGCGGTGTAGGTGTACACAAGCCTCTTGGTGCACACACATAAGCATGGCGCCAGCTTTAGCCGTCTGTTCGATGTAGTTTTCGGGGTGTACAATCATGAAATGCACATCCATTGGCTTTTTACAGGCCTTGCCAACGGCCTCTAAAACAGGGAATCCAAACGAGATGTTGGGTACAAACACACCGTCCATCACGTCCATGTGTAGCCAGTCGGCTTCGCTTTCATTAATCATCTGCACCTCGGCATTGAGGTTTAAGAAGTCGGCCGAGAGCAATGAGGGGGCAATTAATGGTTTCTTCATTTTGCTTTTAGTTTAGACAAACGATGTAGCGTTGTCCGTTTACCTGAATGGATTTGTAACAATGGGCAATCTGCCTTATCATGTTAAGCGTTTTTTCTGAGGGCTTAAGCTCTTCGGGAGTAAAGTACTTCATAGGCGATAATACCTTTTAATATTGTATATAAGTATTAACGCCTTGCTTTTTTATTTATTGTGTGGGGAATAAAATTTTTATATCTAATGTTTTCTTGTTGTTAATGTGTGAGTAGCTCACTATTAGGGCTCTGTGCTTTGCGTGTTGTTGGCAAGCAAAGTATGCGGGTTGGGGACTGACGACTTGGCTTACTAGGGTGAAGTACATTAGTCTTCGTGCGCTTTGAGCACGCGATGGGGCATGTGTCCATGTCCTAACAAATCTATGGGACAACCAAAGTGTTCGCTTAACTCGTCGTTAGATATTTGTGGTGTATCGTGATAGTGCAGCGTACGGTTGACACAAGCCACCGCTTTAACGTTTTGTAGAATAGTTCCAACGTCGTGGCTCACGATGATAATAGCGCAATCGCGGTTTATAACATCGAGCATTTGGTACATTTGTTCTTGAAAACGCTTGTCGATGTAAGTATTTGGTTCGTCTAACACCACCACTTCGGGTCGCGAAACGATGGCTCGTGCCAGCAACACCCGTTGCAGTTGTCCACCACTAAGTGCGCCAATAGGACTTTTAGCATATTCGCTCATGCCCAATTTATCTAGCGTTTCGGCCACTAGTTGTTTGTGGTTTGCATCGAAAGGGGCAAAAAGTTTTTTCTGTTTACTCAATCCAGAGAGCACCACTTCTTCTACAGCAATAGGGAATTTGCGGTCGATGTCGTTGTATTGTGGAAGATAGCCAATGGTAAGTTCGGGCACTTCCACTCCATCTCGGTAATAAGATACCTTACCCGAGAATGGTTTCATCATGCCCAATATGATGCGCATGAGGGTGGTTTTGCCACCACCATTAGGCCAATAACGCCCAAGAAATCGTGATGTAACACCTCTAGCGACACGTCTTGCAGCACCACCTTGTCTTCGTAGCCTGCAAACACGTTCTCAAGTTTAATGATGGGTTGGCTCAAAGCGGTCATTTTAGCGATTGCGATACCTTAATCATTTCTTTATGCCAATTGTAATCTAGCGGGTTGAAATCAACAACTTGCGCTCCAACCGCATTAGCAATGGTCTCCGAATTGCGATTGGAAAACTCTTTTTGCATGAAGAGCACACGCACTTGCTTTGCTTTTGCACTGGTGATAATTTCTTTTATCTGTGCTGCAGATGGCTCTCGCCCTTCGTCTTCGATATAGATTTGGTGCAAATTGTACTCACTGGCATAGTAAGTAAGTACGGGATGGTATATAAGAAAACTCGAAACCTTACTTTTAGATAGGTTCTCGCGTATTTGACTGTTTGTGTCTTCTATCTTAGCGAGCAGTGTTTCGAGGTTGGCCTTATAATAAAGACTGTCTTGCTTGTCTATCTGCAACAGCGCTTTATAGATGTTTTGTGCAATGACAGTGGCATTTAGGCAGCTCATCCATGTGTGTGGGTCGGGCACTCCATACGAACTTTCGATGGGGATGATGCCATCAGACGAGTCGATGAAGAGCGTATGTGGTGCATTGGCTTTAATTCTTTTCATCCAGGTTGTCTCAAATCCGATGCCACCCACCTTTATATAGAGGTCGCTATGCGACAGGTCCACCATTTGTTGAGCAGTTGGTTCGTAAGTTTCTGGGTTTCCTCCATTAGGAACCATCGTTTTAACGTTGAACCTATTGCCAGCAATGGCCTCAACAAAATATCTCAATGGCTCTATCGTAACCACCACGGTGCGTTTTGTTCCACCTTTTGTCATCGAACAAGAGGCAAACAACACCAGAGTTAGAGCGCATAAAAGGGAAAGTTTCTTGTACATAAGCATATTAAAGTAAAAAGCTTGCGCCAAACACAAGTAAGGCAAAGCGAATGAATTTTCCAATTGTCATGCTTATCACGGTGATGGTTATGTTGGCTCGCATCAATCCTAATACCACGGTGATGGCACTACCTATGATGGGTAGGAAGGCGAAAAAGCCCATCCAAGCGCCTCGTCCAGCCATAAATTTCTCTGCTCGTTCCAGTTTTTCTTTCTTCACGTGCAGATATTTTTCAATCCAGTCTGTGCGACCAAGTCTGCCCACTCCGTAGTTTATCATGCCTCCCATTACGTTTCCAACTGTGCCATAAAGAATGAGTGGCCAAGCCTTTAGACCGGCTGCTTGTAAACCAACCATGACGGCTTCGCTACTAAAGGGAATAACACTTCCAGCTAACACGGCAGAAAGAAGCATGCCCCAATATCCGTAATTGATGAGAAAGGCTATAAGGGTATCCATAAATTGCAAACTGTAATCAAAATTGAGACCAACAACAACAAGCAAAACATCACGTTTGTGGCTGCTGTACGGGTGTGGGTGATGAAGTGGGCGATGAGGGTTGCCGCGTTAATAATGAGGATGGGAAAGAGATTAACGGCGTGTTGTGGTTGTAACACAATGAACGCGATGGTAAAGAGGTCAACTACAATCACCATTTCGTAAATCATACGGTTACGTATCTTGTCGTTTCTGCTGTCTCGCAGGTAGTGTATAATGCCGATAAGCGATACGAACGCAAGGAAAAAGAAGGTGGCAACGAGGTTGTGACTTAACGAGGTATACTGGAATAGTGGGTCAAAATTGCCTAAGTCGGCGAAGTGTGTCACAAAACTCTCGGGTTCTCCTGTGTAAACCATGTAGGCACCAATAAACCAATAAGGAGCAATTAGCCCTAAAACCGAAGCCCAAAAGTTGCGCCAGCTCATAGCAAGCACGTTAGTGGTATGCAAAATCCATAGCAATGGCACAAAAAAGAGTATTTGTACAAACATCGTTGATGCAATGCCGATAAAAAGATAAGCGTAAAAAGTTACGCCAGAGGCTGTTCTTTCTTGGTAGGCATTGAACACAATAAGGTAGAAAGCGGCAAAACAAACTTGTACCAAGGCTGGCGATGGCATATAAAATACTTGATTGGCCACACACGTGAGAACGAGAAACGAACACGATACCATGCGACTATATACCCTAAGTAGGGCGTTGACATTGTTGAATTCAACCATTAGGTAGGTTGAAACAGCTAGACACGCGAACTCGAACCAGAGGCTTTCTCGCACCAGTCCACTTGCCAAGAACACCAACACGGCGTAAATGGCCGTGAAGGAGAATGTCATCCTGCTTTCAGCAATCCTGTTTTGTATTCTCTTTACTACCATATTATTTGTTACTGGCCACCCTTCGTGACTCTTTTGCCTAATGTAGCTTGTGCCAAGCGGTGTTTAGGCTATGCTCTTAAAGACATTTAGGCCTGCCCCACGTTGGTGTGGGGCAGACTATTAAAGATCGTTTCCGATGTCTTTTCTAAAATATTTGTCGGTGAAGCTGATTGCATTGGCTGCCTCAAAGCTTTTTTGTAGGGCTTCGGCTTTGTCTTTTCCATACGAGCTTACAGCCAAAACACGTCCACCATTGGTTACAAGCTCACCATCTTTTAGGGCTGTTCCGCTGTGAAACACAATGCTCTCGTTCACGTTTTCGATGCCGTGGATGGGGTAACCCTTCACATATTCTTGTGGATAACCACCGCTAACGAGCATCACGCAGACAGCTGCACGTTCATCGAAGACCACTTTTTTGCTGGCAATATTGCCCTCGGCAATGCCTTCAAACAAGTCAACAATGTCTGTTTTGAGTCTTAGCATCACGCTTTCGGTTTCGGGGTCGCCCATTCTGCAGTTATATTCGATAACCATGGGATTGCCCTCTACGTTGATAAGTCCAAAGAAGATAAAGCCTTTATAGTCGATTTCTTCTTGAGCCAAGCCGTCTACTGTGGGGCGAATGATGCGTTCTTCCACTTTCTTCATCCACTCGGGAGTTGCGAAAGGCACAGGACTAACGCTGCCCATACCGCCGGTGTTGAGACCAGTATCCTGCTCGCCGATGCGTTTATAGTCTTTTGCTTCGGGCAAAATCTGATAGTCTTTGCCATCGGTAAGCACAAAAACCGAACATTCTATACCGCTGAGAAACTCTTCTACAACCACAGATGCTGAGGCGTTTCCAAACATTCCGTGGAGCATGTGTTGCAGTTCGGCCTTAGCCTCTTCCAGAGTTGCGAGTATGAGCACGCCTTTTCCTGCGCACAAGCCATCGGCTTTCAGCACGTAGGGAGCTTTCAACGTTTCGAGAAAAGCCAAACCCTCGTCGATGTTTTTGACAGTAATGGTTTTATAACGTGCTGTGGGAATGGCGTGTCTTGACATAAAAGCCTTGGCGAAGTCTTTGCTACCCTCAAGCGTAGCGCCTTTTTTCGAAGGGCCTATAACGGGAATATGTGCCGTTAGTGCATCGCTTTTAAAGTTGTCGTAGATGCCGTTCACCAGCGGATCTTCGGGTCCTACCACCACCATTTTCACGTCGTTGTCTAGTGCGAAACGCTTCAAAGCTTCGAAGTCGTTGGCATTGATATTCACGTTTTGGCCCACTTCCGCCGTCCCTGCATTTCCGGGGGCGATGAAAAGTTTGCTAACCTTAGGGCTTTGTGCTATCTTCCAGGCAAGCGCGTGTTCTCTTCCGCCACTTCCCAACAGTAAAATGTTCATCGTTTTATTTTAGATAATCGTCAAAATATTGTGATATGCGTTCGTGCAAGTGGGTGCTTTGGTGCCCGCGCATGTTGTGGGGTTCGCCTGGGTACACAAAGAAGTCGGGCTGTGTGCCCACTTTGATACACTCTTGCAAGAAGTTTAAGCAATGTTGCGGCACCACAACGGGGTCGTTCATGCCTGTGATAATCTGCAATTTTCCTTTCAGGTTCTTGGCTTTGGGCAGCAAACTGCTCTCGGCATAGCCCACGGGATTGTTCTGAGGTGTGCCCATGTAGCGTTCTCCGTACATCACCTCGTACCATTTCCAGTCGATTACTGGTCCGCCAGCTACGCCCACTTTGAACACTTCGGGATGGGTGGTGATAAGGTTAGTGGTCATAAATCCACCGAAACTCCATCCATGTACGCCCATGCGATCTTTGTCTACGTAGGGTAACGAGGTGAGATATTCCACACCTTTCATTTGGTCTTTCACCTCTTCAACTCCTAGATGGTGGAATGTTGCTTGCTCAAAGGCAAGTCCACGAGCACTACTTCCGCGGTTATCGAGGATGAAAAGCAGATAGCCTTTTTGTGCCATATAGGTTTCCCAGCCACGCGACCAGAAGTGCCAGCGTGCCTCTACGTTGCGAACACCAGGCCCACCGTACACGTAAATAATGGTGGGATATTTCTTATTTGGGTCAAAATTGGTGGGTTTCACCATGCGATAATAGAGGTCGGTTGTGCCATCTGCTGCTTTGATAGACCCGCAAGAGTATTCGGGAACGGTGTAACCCACCCACGGATCAGCGGCTGTGAAGTAGCGAGTGGCTTTTGTCGAGGCCACGTTCACTATGTCGATGTTGCGTGGAACGGTTGGTTCGGTGTAGCTATCGAAGATCCATTCGCCCGAAACACTTAGCGCAGGCTTGTGCGAACCACCTGCTCCAGTGGTGTTGGCGTGGCATCCTTTGCCATTGTCGAGCAGTCGGCGTGCACCTGTTTGCAGGTTTACGGCATAGAGGTTGTTTTGAATAGCACTGGCCTCTGTAGAAAGAATGATGGCTTCTTTGGTTTTGGCATTAAAGCCCATCAAGTCTATTACAATCCATTTACCTGTTGTAAGCTGTTTGATTTGCTTCCCGTTGGTGTCGAAGAGGTACAAATGGTTGTATCCGTCTTTCTCACTTTGCAAGATAAAATGGTTTTTATCCCAAGGAATGAACGTTATGGGGTGCGTGGGATGCACATACTTGTTGCTCGACTCGGTGTAGAGTGTGGCCGTTTTATTACCTGTGGCAGGGTCGTAGGCATCAAGCGAGTAGTGATTTTGCGCCCTATTCAGTTCGATAAGATAAATAAGCTTGCCGTCGGGTGCCCAAGCAATGTTGGTGAAATACCTATCCGTGGGGTCGCCTGTGTTGAGGTACACTGTTTTTCCTGTGTTCAAGTCGTACACTCCAACAGTAACAAGGTGCGATTTCTCGCCAGCCATGGGATAGCGAATGGGAGTTTCAGTGGCAATACGAGTGTCAACGTCCACCAAAGGGTAGTCGGCCACCATGGATTGGTCCATTCTGTAGAAGGCCAACTTCTGTCCGTCGTTGCTCCAGAACGTTCCTTTGTAAATACCAAACTCATCGCGGTGCACGCTCTGTCCGTAAACAATGTTACGACTTCCGTCTGTTGAGAGCTGTTTTAGCACACCTTTTCCGTCGTTTACATAAAGGTTATCGTCTTTAACAAATGCAACGGCGCGCGATTGCGCATTCCAGTCGGCAGCTATTTCGTCTTTTGCCTCTTGTTTCCAGTCCACTTTCTTGGTTTTCCAGTTCACCAACATGCGCGTTTGGTTGACATTGAGCAACACAAGCGTTTGGTTGGGGTAGGGGAAAGTGGCCGAATAGAGCGAGCGCACTTTATTTTCGCCGTTAGGATAAATCCATTTGTTAAGCTCGTCTGTAGAGAACAAGCGCGTTTCTTTACCCGTTTTCTTGTCTACCAGTGCGCAAGACTCTGCGTCGGTACGCACCAGTTGGTCGCCCCACCATGTGGCATAGCGGTTTTTAGGCACCATGTTATGGAAGTTGTTACCACCAAAATTGAGGTCTTCCAGTGTGAATTGTTTCTGAGCCGACATTGTTTGCGGTACAAAAATGAGCGTGGAGAGCATTGCTCCCACGATAATTTGTTTAATCGTCATGGTCTATAAAGTTAGCAGAATTACGTCCAAAGTTTTTACTTCCGCGCTTGTCTGTGCGTTCAAAACTCTTTCCTTTTCGGTTAAAGTCTTTGGCTTTTCCAGAGAAAGCCTTGCCACCACGTTCGAAAGAGCGCCCACCGCGTTTGTCGTCGCGGTCGTTAAACGATGCTGTGCGTTTGCGTTTGCGGTCGTCGTTGCGCTCTTCGGTATGTGCGAAGTGGTTTTTAAAGGTGTACGAGCGTATGTCGTCGGTGTCTTGCGAGCCATCCTCGTCGATCCTTTTCTTAAACTCGCGGTTTTTCTTAAATCTATTTTTCTCGGCCATCTGACGCTTTTCGTCATCGCTTTTCACCACACCGCCATCCTGACGGAAGTCTTTCAGCGAGCCATCGAATATAGCATACTTGCGAAATTCGCACTCAAGCGAGCCGTTGTATACAGGGATTTTAATAGAAGGCTTAAGACCTATCTGGTCGAAACACTCTTCGCGGTAGCTCAGCACCCAAGCTTCGTTGCCCATAAATTGGTGTTTCAGTCTTTCGCCAATCATCTTATATGTACCCAAGAGGTTGGGTGTAGAGATGCGTTCGCCATAAGGCGGATTGGTTACAAGGATACTTTTGTTTTCGGGTTTCTTGAAATCCTTGAAGTCGGCTTGTTCAATGGTGATGTCTTTGGTAAGACCCGAGGCGCGAACATTAAGACGCGCCGTGTTCACAGCCTTCATATCGATGTCATAACCATAGATATGGTGGTTAAATTCGCGTTCGTTACTGTCGTCGTTATAGATGTGGTCGAACAGCTCTTGGTCAAAGTCGGGCCATTTTTCGAATGCATAGTTTTTTCGAAAAACACCAGGCGAGATGTTACGAGCAATGAGCGCAGCTTCTACAACGAGTGTTCCCGAACCACACATGGGGTCGATAAAGTCGGTTTCGCCTTGCCATCCAGTCATCAAAATCATTCCAGCGGCTAGCACTTCGTTAAGCGGAGCCTCCACCGATTCTTGTCTATATCCGCGGCGGTGCAAGCTTTCGCCACTAGAGTCGAGCGACAGCGTGCAGTCGTATTCGGCAATATGAATGTTCAAACGTATGTCTGGGTTGCTCACCGATATGTTAGGGCGCTTGCCAGTGCGTTGGCGAAACTGGTCAACGATGGCGTCTTTCACCTTATAGGTTACAAATCGCGAGTTGCGAAACTCTTCCGAGTACACCACAGAGTCCACCGAGAAAGTTTTTCCTTCCTCGATATGTTTGCTCCAGTCAATTTTTTGTATCTCCTCGTACACATCATCGGCCGATCTAGCCTTAAACTTGGCGATGGGTTTTAAAATTCTTATCGCCGTGTGCAGTTGGAAATTGGCGCGATACATAGTTTCTTTGTCGCCTGTGAACGACACCATACGCCTGCCAATTTGTACGTTGTTTGCCCCCATTTGGGTAAGCTCCTTGGCCAAAACGGGTTCTAGGCCCATGAAAGTTTTGGCTATGAGTTCGAATTCCATTGTATATAGTTGTTGTTATTTCGTTTTCTTTAATATGCGACTGTTGGGTTCCACGTCATCGGTTACCCACACGTTAGCGCCCACTACGCTACCTTTGCCTATGGTTACACGGCCTAGGATGGTGGCATTAGAGTAAACCACCACATCGTTTTCAAGTATTGGGTGTCTATCAATGCCCTTGATAGGTGTTCCGTTTTCGTCTTTGGGGAAGCTTCTCGCGCCCAACGTAACGCCTTGATAAAGCTTAACATTGTCGCCAATGATGCATGTTGCCCCGATAACCACGCCAGTGCCGTGGTCTATGGCAAAGTATTGCCCAATTTGAGCAGCGGGATGGATGTCTATACCAGTTTCCGAGTGTGCCAATTCTGTTAGCATTCGCGGTATCAGTGGCACGTCCATGAGTAGCAGTTCGTGTGCCACGCGATAGTTTACCATGGCCTTGATGGCAGGATAGCACGATATTATTTCGCCAAAGTTGCTCGCAGCTGGGTCGCCGTTGTATATGGCCGCCACGTCTGTGGCAAGTGTTTGGCGTAGAGTGGGTAGTTTTTTGATGAGCGCGATGGCCTTTTCTTCGGCTACATGTCGGTTGTCTACTGCTTTTTCGCTATTTCCGCAGTCGTCGCAACTGGCAAAGCACAATCCAGCCTGTATCTGGTCGGTAAGTAGCTGGTTGAGTTTTTCGATATTAACACCGATATGAAACTTAATGGTGCGCGTGTTAACCGTAGACTTTCCGTAGTATCCAGGGAAGATGATAGCCCGCAGCAGGTCCATTATCTGCCTTAGTACCTCTCCCGAGGGAATAGGGTTTCCGTCTTTATGCTGATGGAAGATGCCTTTTAATGCTGTGGCATCTGATAGCTCTTCCGCAGTAAGGGTAAGCGTGCGCGTTAAGTCGGCTGTGGTCATCAATGTTGTTTTGTCAATGAAGATGTTTATGTCGGCCTTGTCGCCAATGGTTGCAAGGGTGCTTGCTTGGGCTTAGCGAAGATGGCCTATTCTGTGCAAAAGTAGCAATAATTTATCATTTGTCCACAGATAAAGGCCGAAATTTTATTAAAATATGCATCTACTTGCTTGCTTGAAATAAAAAACGTGAGTTCGTACGCATCGAACTCACGTTTTTACTTAATTTACTGATGTTGTGTTTTTTATTGCTTACCCTTTAAGTAGTGTGCAATGTGGGCATGTTATTGCACCAACTTGTCTAATATGGGTGTTGTTTGGCCACTGATGGATGTTTGTTGGTTGTCGTTTTGTTGTTCGAACACCACTATTTTGTTTTCTCCTTTTTTCAAGAGGCAGCCTGGAAGGTAGAGTGTTTGTTGTGGTCCGCGTTTCCAATAGCTCCAAGGTTGAAGCCATTAACGAAGACTATGCCCTTGCCCCAGGTCTCCATGTTGAGAAAGGTGTCGCCGGTGGTGTCTAGATTGAATGTGCCAGCGTAGAGTGTGGGCATTCCTTTGGTGTTAGCCGATGGCAAGGCATCAACGTTAGGCATTTCGCTCATAGGCATTTTATACATCTTCCAGTTGCCTGTAATTTCATTTCCCTCAATCACAACGGGTCCGTTGATGCCTTTGATGCTCTGGGTGATACGAGCACCGTAGTTTATTCGGCCCATGTTTTCTACTAATATGTCGAGCACGCCATTGAAGGGAACGTTTATTTCCAAACTGTCCACATCTTTAACGCGATCTAGTTCGCCCACTTTCTGACCATTTACATAAACCAAAGCATAGTCGGCCAAGCCGGCAATCTTTAGCATTCCGCCGATGGGTTGGTTAAAATGTCTTCTGTATAGCACATAGCCATGGCCTTGATTCAGGTCTTCGAATGTTAGTGGATTATCGTTTTCCACAGCCTTGCCCTTAGTGAGCATATCTATTACGTTGGCTGTTTTGCTGAGTTTGATGTTTGGAATGTTGATAACGGGTATGCGTTGGGGCACTGCAGGCACGTTATATTTCACATGCTTCATCATCAATGCGCGTATAGCGTCGTATTTGGGGGTGTTCCATCCGGCCTCGCTGATGGGTGCATCGTAATCGTACGAGGTAAGGTCGGGTTGTAAATTGGTGTCGGTGGTGTAGTTAGCACCCGAGGTAAAACCAAAGTTTGTTCCGCCATGAACCATATAATAGTTGAAACTTATGCCGTTTTCAAGATATTTGGCCGTTTGTTTAACGATTGATTCGGTGCTCACTTGTGGGAAAGGCTCTGCCCAATGCGACAGCCATCCAGGGTAAAACTCGGCTACCATGTATGGGCCTTTGCCGCCATTGTATTCGTTGACCACCTTTTTAAGTTTCTCTATGTCGTTCTCGCCGTTGGCTGTTGGCAGTGCGCCATTTATGGTGCCGCCTTTGAAAAGCCAACTTCCGTCTGATGTGAACAAGGGAACATCGAAACCGGCATCGAGCAATTGTTGCTTAATCTTGGCACTATAGGCGCGATGTGTTTCAAGTGGAATGTCTTTGCGTTGTGAAACATACGAACCGAACTCGTTTTCGGCCTGCACCATAATGATAGGACCGCCCTTGGTTATCTGCAAGTCGCGCATCTGCGAGGCCAATTGGTTGATGTAAACGCGGCACGAATCGAGGAACGGCTGATTGTCGGCGCGTATCACCAACCCCTTAGCCTTAGACAACCACCAAGGATAGCCGCCAAACTCCCACTCGGCGCAGCAATAAGGGCCAGGTCTTAGTATCACCAACATACCCTCATCGGCAGCCGTTTTAACAAATTCTCTCAAGTTTTTGTTACCAGTTTTCCAGTCCCACTTGCCAGGTTCTGTTTCGTGATAGTTCCAAAACACGTATGTGGCAACAGCGTTCAAGCCCATAGCTTTCATCATTTTCAAGCGGTGGCGCCAATAGGGAGCAGGCACGCGGGCATAGTGCATTTCGCCCGAATGCAATTGCATGGGTTTACCGTTATAAACGAATTGGCCATCGGCAATGGCGAAAGTGTTACGCGTAGTTTTTGTTTGCTTGTTTTGTTTGGCCTCGGCTGTGGTTGCGGTAAGCAACATTAAGGCTGCCATGGCCAAGCATTTAAGATGTTTCATCTGTTATAATATAATTTGAAAAAATCGGATTAGGGTTTTAGTATAACGCTTTTTGTGGTGTGGCTCGTTGTACGGGCTTTAACCATCACAGTGCAAAAATAACAAAAGATTGGTACAGAAGAACTAAGAAGATGGTGGTTTAGATAATTTTAACGAGTGCCAGAGGTGAAGATATTTAGCAATTCGTGTTACAAGTCTTTAAACCCAAATCTCTCTAAGTATGCAATTCACATCGCAAACTTAGAGTTATTTTAATGATATAGATCTTTCTCAAATGGGTCAATTGGTAAACAAATTACCTGTATTAAGCAATCCTGCTGCCAATGAAGGTATATTTAATGTAGTGTCGGGTAACAACGATGGCAATAAAATATCCGAGCAACAAAAGTTTACGGCCAATTAAAAGGTTGGAAAGTAAAAATCACTAACAATCCTCCTTCGAGCATCTTTTCTACACAAAATGACGAGAACCAGTCTCGAACTGTATTCTTCCTTAACGGGCGTTAGGTGAATGAAAACCACGTGAAGGGAGTGGTAATTATTAAACAAGGGGGTAGAACCTACAAAAAGGTTGTGAGATAAGCCCGCGATTCTCATCATAAAAAGAGTGAATTCTAAATAAAAAGAACTCACTCTTTTGCTAATATCTAGCGTAAAGAAACAGCGAAAATTAT
>NZ_BAIZ01000054.1 GCF_000613445.1 Hoylesella shahii DSM 15611 = JCM 12083 | reverse complement strand
AGGCGCACCAGCAGTTCGTTATAGTGGTTTCTGATGGTTCGGTTTTCGCCCCAAACAGGCGTCCAGATCTCGTCGGCAGCGCCTCGTTCTTCACCCAAAAGGGTGAATCCATCGAGCAAATCGCCCCCCTTGGCCAAGGCAAGCCCCAGGCGCGAGGTTTAACAACCGCCTTACCGCGAAAAGCAACCGCGTAGGTGGGTGTGGAGTTGTCAAGATTGAACGTAACCTTTACATCGCCATTGGGCGAAGAAACCTGTTGGGCCATAGCGTCCAAAGCAGCAAAGAGCACCAGGCAAACAGACAAAATAAGATTTCTCATATTGTTTAAAGTTATTGATAATCGTATCATTAAAAAAGTATATACAGAAAATGCAGATCGTTATCCGTGATACATTCACTATGCAAAGATAAAACAAAATGTCGGAAAACGCATATCCCAACCACCTTTATATACAAAAACGCTGTGCAAACGAATGCTGGTATCAGCCCATCGTTCTTAAGGTCTTATTATTAGACCCATTATCCATGCAGAATTAGGATAAATTAGATTAACTTTGCACCTAAAAAAAAGAAAAGAAGGCGCAAAACGCCATCCAAGATAATGAGGAAAAGAAATAAAAGAAGGATGAGCAAGGGCATGAAATGGAGCCTATTAGTCGCCATAGTGTTGGTGGCGCTGACGGTTTATGTGCTAATGTGCTGTTTTTCTTCGCAACGACAGATGCGCAATAGTGTTGTTGTTGTGCAAAGCAATGTGTGGTATAGCGTGGGCACAGGAGCCAACAAGGTCGTTTATTTTGCCCAATCGCTGCACGACAGCACCTTTTTAGCACCATGCACCACGCCCAAAGCACTAATAGAAACACCCCATTTCACATCAGGTTTTTGGGCAAACAAGTTGGCATTGTTACCCACGAGCAGTGGCCGAGTGGTGACAGCCATTCCAGATGTTGCAGCCTATAAAGACACATTACCCAGCGATGCCATCACCATGACACAAAAAACATTGACCAAACTGACAACCCAGACAAAACAACTGAAACGAGAAATAAAAGAAACCGACTATTATATAAAAGTGCATGGCGTGCAAGACGAAGGTTATAACGCTGTGGCCACCTATGCCCAAACATTGAGAACACGCTTGAAAGAGGCACAAAACGTGCAGCAACGACTGGCATTACTGCTCAAAGAAAAATCGTTAAGAGTGCTGCGACATACACGTTATACCGTACTGGTAGACGGCAAAGCCCTCCCTACCCGATGCTTACACGAAGACCAGCAATGGGGTTTGTGCCTACTACAAACCACAGATAGGCAAACCCCTTGGCACGCAAATGCCCTCTCGGCGTTGCCTTGGGACATGTCGGCAGCAGGAGAAATGCGCGTTGCTAGCGTACCCGGACTGGATTTAACGCCATTATCCGTGGTGAAAGACAGTGCTATGATATGGGTGGCCAACGTCGAAACCGACGGTAGACTGCGTATGCACACCACGTTGGGGCAAGCTGGTTCGCCCGTGTTTAGTTCGTGGGGCCGCTTCATTGGAATGTATAACGGCAGAGGTATCGTGCCTCGCAACATCATCGCCCAAATGCTATGGAACGAAAAATAAACCACCCCAAACGTTTTCTTTGGCTCACGGCATTGCTAGTTGTGGGGCTTTTTGGCGCTTGCCACATAGAGAAAAACACACTTAACGACGACGGGACAGCGCAAGTTTTGCAACAAGAAAACGGCCTTTGCTATCAAGGCACTGTGCTGCATGGTCGCAGTCATGGTTATGGCGTGCTGTGGATGAAAGACAGTGTGGTGTATGCAGGACAGTGGAAAAACGGGAAACGGCAGGGAATGGGCACGGCACACGATGCCAGAGGTCGAAAAATAACAGGAAAATGGAATGCAGACACACTGGTGAGTGGAACCAGAGAAGACAGCATGGGTGTGTATGTGGGTAGCTTTAACAAGCAGATGATGGCCAGCGGACACGGTGAATACACAGGCAAAGACGGCAGTCACTACGAGGGACATTGGGAAAACGATGCACAAACCGGTAAGGGATTTGCCCTTACAGCACAGCCCAAGGTGAAGGTGGGCGAATGGAAGGCAGGCCAATACTTGGGCGAACGCCTTACTTATACCACCGAACGCATCTATGGCATCGATATTTCAAAATACCAACACGTTATCAACAAACACGTGCATCCCATCAAATGGAACCAACTACGCATCACCCACCTGGGCACGGCTAGCCGAAAGGCCATCCATGGACAAGTAAACTACCCCATATCCTTTATCTACATCAAGAGTACTGAGGGCAAGTCGTTGCTCAATCCCTTTTACAAGGCCGACTATAAGCAAGCTCGTGCCCACGGTTTCAGCGTTGGCACTTATCATTTCTTCTCCATTTACTCGCCTGCTGCAGCGCAAGCGGCCCATTTTCTGCGCCATTCGCACATATCGAAAGGCGACTTTCCACCTGTTCTAGATGTGGAACCCTCTCCCCAACAAATAGCCAAGATGGGCGGTGCGGAGGTGCTTTTCAAGGCAGTTCGCACTTGGCTCACCATTGTAGAGCGACGAACGGGCAAGCGTCCTATTCTTTATATCAGTCAGCAGTTTGTTAATCGCTACTTGCCATTGGCTCCCGACATCAAGCGCGACTACGACATTTGGATTGCACGTTATGGCGAATACAAACCCGATGTACACTTGGTGTATTGGCAACTATGCCCCGACGGACGCGTGCAAGGCATACAAGGCGAGGTAGACATTAACGTGTTTAATGGCTATAAAGAGGTGTTCGACGAGTTTAAAGCGAAGTTATAGAGAAGAGACCAATAGAACGGTCCAAAATATTATAATAACAGGAATGGCAACCGCCATTAAGGAGTTAAACCAACTTAACCTTGCGTAACGATGTACGACAAGAAACATACTCAACGAGAAAAGAAAATAAGTTAAATTGCTAATCGCCTTCATTGCTACTAAGATGGTATGCTAGTTACATCACGATTGCTAAACTCACGAAAAATCATGCCTTGCGATGTTTATCATCGCGCCAAATAGCAGCGACTTGCCACTCCAAATCCTTACCATTTGACGCTACCCACACAATAGTGGGTAAAGCTAAAAGAGCTTCACCCAAGATGCTAATAGCGCATACACCCATGTTATTGGGGATTATCACGCAATATCGAGTATCTGGTTACGTTCGCACAAAAGCACCGTTTAACCTTTGTGCATAAAAAAGAACAAGCGTATTCTTTGCGTTTCATTTAAAAAAATACGAGAAAAGGAAGTAGTCCAGAAAATTGCTGTGAAAGAAAAACAAACCAGTAAACGCTTATCAAGATTTTGGATAAACAAAGATTTTATAAAATAAGGTACATAACCATATCATACAAAATACTATGAATGAGACTATCAGGCGATAAGGCAAATAAACAATGCAGACAAGACTCAGCAATTGTAGCGGAATTAATACGTAAAACAGGCGCTTCATCTTAGGATAAAAGGCGTTGTCGTTCTTGTAACCAAACCATGCAAAGCAAAAGCTTAAAACACACATCACCACTAGCACCATTATGGACATCCAATAAGATGCACTTCCCAAGGGAAAAATCCATGAAACGGCAAAAAAGGCCCAAATATTTTGGTATACAACAAACCTTGAGGCCACATTAGTGGCCTCAAGGCTCAATGGACACTTTTGTTTGTTTTTACTCATAGTTGCAATCAGAAACCATAGATAACACCAACCGCTGAGCTAAGCCAGCTAATTCCAACCCCAATGCAAGCGCAGGTAAAATCTTTCGCCAGACGTTGCTTTGTTGACAACTGCGAGAATACTCTGTCTGCGCATAAGAATCAATTATACACATCTTTGATGCTGATAGCGACAACGTTTTGTTGTGCGATACCCCTGTGAAAAATCCGATAGATACAGAAACCAATAAAGCTCGTAAAAAATAAGCACTTCGTTTCATAAATCGTTTTACAAAGATAGTGATTAGTTGCGACACAACCAAGAAACCGGCCAAGTAATTAACTATTGTTTTTTATATAACAGCAGAACGGCAGTAAGGCCCACATTAGAAATGCTCTTCCACCTCATGTTACTTAACAAATTCGTGATACTTCACACTATCCGTAAGGTATTTCAACAATGCAGCATCACCCCCTTCGTAGATAGGCATCTGCTCACACACATCGTAAGCCATATCGTCTGTGGTGGCGTCCTTATGCGTTTGGGCTTTCTTCAACTTTTTATTCTGCGCATTCGCCCCAGCAGGAGCGAAGACAATAAACAAGACGATGGCAGAAATAGCGAAAGGCAGACACTTAAAGTCGGCAAACAATTAGGGCGTTTGTTTATTCCTCATACGCAAACATTTATTAGACGCAAGCATTATCGCATTAAGGAAACGGCATAACCGTAATAGGCATATCGTTAACAAGTTAACGAGCCAACAGGCAGGTGGGAAATAAGCCACTAGCCTGCGCCACATTCGCTTGTTAGCCCATTAACTCGTCAACGTTGCCAGCCTAGCTGTATGCTATTGCAGTTTGAAAGACACAGGCACGTTATACCTTACGCGCACTAACTGGCCGTCTTGTTTGCCTGAAACCCACTTGGGCATGGCCTTTATAACCCTTACCGCCTCTGCATCGAGAGTCGGCGTTACCGACCTAACTACTTTTACGTCAGCTACCGCCCCATCTTTCTCTACTGTAAAGCTAACCACAACGCGGCCTTGCTCTCTCGCTTTCTCAGCCGCTTTGGGGTACTTGATGTTCTCCGAAAGGTACTTCATCAGTGCAGCTTGTCCTCCGGGGAAGGTAGGCATCTCCTCACACACATCATACACCTTATCCGCAGGTTTAGCATTATTGATTTGTGCTGTATCTTTGTTCGTTTCAGCTTTAGTTTCAACTTTTGTGTCCTTCACAACTTGTTCGTTCACGGGCGACTTTTGCTTACAGCTATTCATAAACACCAAGGCGAAAGTCAACGGAACAAAAAGCAAGTACTTATAACCCGCAAACGAATTTGTCTTTTGTCTATTCTTCATACTCATTAATTTATTAAATGGTTCTTTTTCCGTTCTTCTAAAAGTGCGTTTTGCCTTTCCACTTCGCCCAAAGCTCCGTGTTGGCGATTTCCAATTCTCGCCATGACAATGTCTGAGCAAGCTCGACATTGTTCATTTGGCTTAACGAAAACGTTCGTATTTATTTATTAAGGTAGCAGCTTAACCTGCTGTTAAACGACGAAAAAGTGGTGCGTTGGCAAGCTAACGAGCCTACAAGGAGGTGGGAGAAAGCCGCAAGCCAACCCCACATTCAGCCTGTCAACTTATTAACTTGTCAATCTTACTTGCCCCTATTTTAATCTGAAAGACACAGGTACGATATACTTTACGCGCACAAATTCGCCGCCTTGCTTACCTGGAGACCACTTAGGCATGGACTTTATCGCTCTTACCGCCTCTGCATCGAGCGAAGGTGTTACCGACCTTGCTACCTTTACGTTGGTTATAGCCCCATCCTTCTCTACTGTAAAGCGAACCATAACGCGCCCTTGCTTTTGGGCTTTCAACGCAGACATGGGATATTTTATATTCTCGAAAAGGTATTTCAACAGCGCTGAGTCGCCACCAGGGAAACTAGGCATCTGCTCAACCACCACATACACCTTGTCGTTTGTGCCTGTTTTCTTCGTGACTTTGGTGGTCTTCACCACCTTTTTCTGCACATTCGCCCTCATTGCGGTACTATTCATCGCCAGTAAAGCGATGACCATCGGCACGAAAAGCAGGTACTTATAGCCTGCAAACGAATTTGTTTTTTGTCTATTCTTCATACTCATCAATCTATTAAATGGTTCTTTTCTCGTTCCTCGAAAAGTGCGTTTTCTCGCCATGACAATGTCTGAGCAAGCTCGACATGGTTCATTTGGCTTAACGGAAACGTTCGTGTTTATTTATTAAGGTAGCAGCTCTATCTGCCATTAAACGATGAAAAAGGTGGTGCGTTGGCAAGTTAACGAGCCAACAAGGGGGATGGGGTAGACCGCAAACCTGCCCCGCGTTAGCCTGTCAACTCATTAACTTGCCAACCTTACTTGTTCTTTAATTTAATTTGAAAGACACAGGCACGTTATACCTTACGCGCACAAGTTGGCCACCTTGCTTACCGGGAGTCCATTTAGGCATGGCCTTTACCACCCTTACCGCCTCGGCATCGAGCGAAGGTGTTACCGATCTGGCTACCTTTACGTCGGATATAGCCCCATCCTTCTCTACTGTAAAGCTAACCACAACGCGGCCTTGCTCTTGGGCTTTTATGGCAAGAGCTGGGTATTTCACATTCTCCGAAAGGTATTTCATCAGTGCTGCGTCCCCACCTGGGAAGGTAGGCATCTGCTCACATACCTCATACACTTTGTTGCTTGCATCTGCCTTCTTCGTGGTTTTAGTTGTCTTCACCACCTTTTTCTGCACATTTGCCCTAATTGTGGTATTATTCATCGCCAACAAAGCGACGGCCAACGGCACGAAAAGCAAGTACTTAAAGCGTGCCAACGGATTGGATGTTTGCTTATTCATCATTTTAATTCTTTTCTTTAAAGGTAATACATTGAAATTATTAGTTATTGTAGCTACATTCGTTCGATAGGCCACTGCCAACAAATGGTATTGGTAGGCCTTTTTGTCCGTTCCGCCATTTATAACAGAGCGGTCGGCCAGATATTCAAGATTGTTGCGCACTTGCAGGCGCATAAGCCACGCCACGGGGTTGAACCAAAAGACGGCGACAAAGAGTTGCGACAGCAACGCGTCTGCCGAATGCCACTGCGCCACGTGCGTTTGTTCGTGTGTCAGTATCTGCTGAACCTGCGACGGCGTCTTGTTAACAGGGTTGACAAATATCCAGCGGAAGAAAGAAAAGGGGCTGTAATCGCCCGTCAACAAACAAACCGCTGTGCCGTGCAACGTTGCGCGTTCACTGCGCTGTGCCAACCTGCACACCACACCTACCTGCCAAAACACGCGCAAAAGCAAAGCCAAGGCCACGCCAGTGTATAGCCAAACGGCTAGCTGCTGCCAATCAAAGTTGTCGTGTGTGGGTTGCACCATCACTTCGGGCAGGTTGTAGGCCATGCGCGGCAAGATATTGCCCAGCGGTACCGTTTCGTTAACCAGCACAGAGAGGTCTATCGTGGGCAACAAAAGCGAAAGCATATAAACAGTGAGCAACGACAGACGCCGCCATTTAAAGAAAGTGTCGCCAGCGCTAATGATTTGGTAGAACACGAATAGCACCACCAACACAACGTTTGCTTTTATCAGATACATCAACATAGATGAGATTTGCTAGGATAATTTAGGTAATGATTACGAAATGGGCTTGTCCGAAACCCTTTTTACAAAAGGGAGATGCCCACTTAAAGAGCCGCTTAGAAAGCGAGATAACACACGATGGCAAGACAATGTTCATGCCCCTGACACATCGCCGCTTTCAATTTCGGCGATAATGTCTTTCAGCTCGTCGGACGATATTTTTTCTTCTTGTGCAAAGAACGAAACCATATCGCGGAACGAATTTTTGAAGTAATCGCGAACAAATCCCGACACAAAGTAGCGTTTATAGTCTTTTTCCTTAACAACAGGCTCGTACTCAAAGCCATTGCCCTTGCGTTGGGCCGCCACATATCCTTTGCGTTTGAGATTTCCAATAATAGACGCCACCGTGGTATAAGGCGGTGTAGGCTGAGGCAACTGTTCGACAACACCCTTGATAGTACATCTACCAATTGCCAAACACAGCGCATCACCTCTTCTTCTTGAATTGAAAGCTTCTCCATTTTCATAATTATGTAATAATTAAATTACGCTGCAAATCTACGAACTTTTCGTAAATAAAGCAACAAACACTAGTTTAAAATTCGTTAAACACCTTATATTTAACACACAAAACCAGTAAATTACGAACTTATCGTAACAAACAAACCACACAAATAACAGGAAAATAAATTCGTTAATGAGATATATTTAGACTAAAAAATCGCACAACAGAAAAGCAAACATAAAGCATGAACACCCCAATTAGTGTGAAACACCATACCCCATCTATTTTATAGCCTACAAAATTAAAGACAACGCAATTATAGATACATCTCCAAATAACAACACACAAAACAATACACAAATAAATAACTACTTGATACCACCACGCTGCACCCATACAAACATCCACCTTTCACATAGCCAATACAACAACATGCCCTTACTTTCATCACGAAAGCCAATAAAACATAAAAAAGCGATGTGCTTGTTCGTCTTGCAGTTTTTTATTACCTTTGTGCCACAGAAAACAAAACGTGCAATATGCACATCATCCAGTTAACGGCAGAAAATGAGAAGAGTGCTACATTTGCTGTTTATCTCGCTATTCGCCCTCAGTTTTACTTCGTGCGAAAACAAAGAAAAGCAAGCCGACAAGCTAACAGAGGAGTTTATGCGAAAGAACCTAAACGACCCACGTTCTTACCAACTAGTGGAACGCGGGCGGGTTGACTCGCTCTTTTCAGAGTTCAGAGCCACCGCCGAAGCACAATACATGCTCGACAAAGTGAAGCAAATAACCGACTCGGCTACACGCTATTCGGCATCGGTGAAAACCATTTCGCAAGCTCAACAGCTACTAGCCGATGGCCAACGCATATTGCAAGACTACAAGAAAAAGCAGCAAACCTTTAAGCGCCAGTTCCTAGGTTACGCCTATAGAGTTAGCTTTAGAGCCAAAAACGAGCACGGAGTACCGGTGCGTTCGTATGTAGTATTCAGGCTAAGTCCCGAGATGAATAAGGTTAGCATTGAAGATGCCGACATGAATATCTTCACTATTTTTGCAGCAGAAGCCATTAACGACAACATTACCAAATATTAAGGCGCTTGTAGACAGGGGCTAACATACTTACACGTGGGCGTTACCCAGAGATAACAACACGTTTGTCTATCAATACTGATACACTATGCTGTAAATTCATACTCACCAGCCCACACTTAGCCCCAACCACAGCCCTTGGCGCATGCTTTAGCCGTTAATAATAGCAAAATCAGACACTTAATCCAAGGTTATTACAATAAAATTTCGTAACTTTGTACATATTAGAATGCCGAACAAGCACTGTATAATCAACTATTATTGAAAGGATAGACATGAAGAAGAACATCTTACAACTTGCCCTCTTGGCCAGCTTAATCGTTGTATCAAGTTGTGCAAGCAAGAAAGATTTGGACAATTGCCAAAGAGAGAACAAAGAACTAAGCGAAAACTATAACACCACGCGCGAACAATTGGCTGCTAGCCAAGCTAGGGTAACATCGCTAGAGGAACAACTTGCACAACAAAAACGCGACTATGCCGCATTGCAGAAGTCGCTAGACAAGAGTCTAAGCAATAGCTCGGCCAACAATGTAAACATCTCTAAACTTGTTGACCAGATAAATGAGAGCAACCAATATATACGCCATCTTGTAGAAGTGAAGAGCAAAAGCGACTCGCTTAACATGGTGCTCACCAACAATCTCACCCGTTCGCTCAGCCGAGAAGAACTAAAAGAGGTGGATGTGCGCGTGCTTAAAGGTGTGGTTTATATTTCATTAGCCGACAATATGCTTTATAAGAGCGGTAGCTATGAAATAAACGACCGCGCAGCCGAAACACTTAGTTAAGATAGCCAAAATCATTATGGACTATCAAGACTATGATGTACTGGTGGAAGGAAATACCGACAACGTGCCCATTAACCGCGAAAACATTCGAAACAACTGGGATTTGAGTTGCTTGCGCGCTTCTAGCGTGGTGCAATATCTGCAAACCCACTATGGCGTTAACCCCAAAAGACTCACTGCAGGCGGACGAGGAGAGTTTAATCCCGTTGCCACCAACGCAACCGAATTGGGCAAACAGCGCAACCGTCGCACACAAATCATCATCACACCGAAGCTTGATCAATTTATGGACCTAATCGACAAGGCACCCGAAGAGGGGAAATAAGCCTTGCCCAACAGCCTTTACTAACACCTGCCCCAGTGCTAATTACAGCCTTGGAGCAGGTGTTGGCTTAAGTTACCACCAACAAACAACATTACACAAACACGATAAAGAAGCAAACAACACAAGCATCAGCCCCAACAAAACAACTAGGGCGCAACGCCTAACCATCTCCACATAACCACTTATTAAATGTCACCCACAGTAAAAGGTTTTCTTAATGCCAGCATTTCAGGCATTACTTTCGGACTAATCCCTCTTTTCGCCCTTCCTGTTTTAAACACAGGCATGCATTCCACATCTGTTTTAATTTACCGTTACGCCTTTGGATGCCTCGCTATGCTAGGTATGCTTATGTTTCATCGCACACGAATGTGGCTTGCCTTTGGCGATTTCTTACGCATTTTGTTGCTTTCTTCGATGTACGCCGTATCGTCCATCACCCTTATCGAGGGCTACAACTACATGGCTAGCGGCATTGCCACCACCCTACTCTTCTCCTATCCCGTTTGGACCTGCCTACTTTCGGTGGTGTTTCTGCACGAAAAGCTGTCGGCCACCACAGCCATAGCCATAGCCATAGCCGTAGGAGGCGTATTCTTTCTTTCGGGCATACTCGACGGCCAAGGCGACATGCAAGGCCTAACTGGCTTATTTTTGCTGCTCACCTCGGGCTTCCTTTATGCCGTTTACATGGTTGCTTTTCCCAGAATGCGCATCCGTAAGATACCTTCACTCAAGCTTACGTTCTACATCTTTTTCTTTGCGATGCTAATTTTGGCCCTCTATGCCACATTTACGCGAGGGCGAATCGATCCCATAGACACACACAATCAGCTTATCAACCTCTTTTTGCTGGGTTTAGTACCCACAGCCATCAGCAACGTAACGCTCATTATCTCGCTCAAGCAAATAAGTAGCACCATGGCAGCCGTGTTAGGAGCATTCGAACCCATGACAGCCATGTGCGTGGGCATACTTCTTTTCGGCGAACCACTCACCCTCCCATTGTCATTGGCTTTGTGCTCATCATCACATCAGTGCTCATTCTGGTGCTTAGCAAGCGCAAAACAGGCTTACCCAAACACCACCAACACCCCATAACCTAGCCTTCGTCCAACATTTATAACACCATGCCACACCATTGCACGAGTCGATAAACGAACAAAAGAGAACTTTTATACTAAATAACTGAAAAAACTCCCTACCCAACACCTTATATATAAGGCAAAAACGCTAACTTTGCAAGAAGAAAGTGCAGGGCAAGAGCAGCATTTGGACAAATAATAGAAAACCAGACGCTACACCGCGAAAACCATTTCGCACCAACACGCACGCTACAGCCAACAAAAGGCGAACTACAACGCAATTTGGCGAAAAGAAAAATAAATGTATTCACATAACCATCTTATAAAACAAAAGGAGACAAAGATGATTCTTTTTTTCAAGACGCAGAAAGAAACGGTGATAGCCACTGAAGTTAATCACCAACTGAACGATGAAGAGATAGCCAAACTTGCATGGCTGTACGGCGACGCTACACTGATGGACACACAAGAGCTTGAAGGCTTTTACGTGGGACCGCGCCGCGAGATGGTGACGCCATGGAGCACAAATGCCGTTGAGATTACGCAAAACATGAATCTCAACGGCATTTCGCGTATAGAAGAATTCTTCCCCGTGGCTAGCCGAAATGCTGATTACGACCAAATGCTACAACGCATGTACGAAGGCATTGGACAAGAAGTGTTCTGCGTTAACAGACAACCCGAACCAGTAAAACACGTGGACAACCTGGAAGAGTATAACGAAAAGGAGGGCTTGGCTCTCTCGACCGACGAGATGGCCTACCTTCACCACATCGAAAAACAACTAGGAAGACCACTTACCGACTCTGAAATCTTCGGCTTTGCCCAAATCAACTCTGAGCATTGCCGACATAAAATTTTCGGCGGAACGTTTATCATCGACGGCGAAGAAAAAGAATCATCGCTCTTTGCTATGATTAAACGCACCACGGCCGAAAATCCTGGCAACATTCTCTCGGCTTATAAAGATAATGTGGCCTTTGCTCAAGGACCTGTGGTTGAACAATTCGCCCCAAAAGACCAATCTAAGGCCGACTTTTTTGAGGTGAAAGATATAGAAAGTGTTATCTCGCTGAAGGCCGAAACACATAACTTCCCCACTACTGTTGAACCTTTCAACGGTGCTGCAACTGGTACGGGTGGCGAAATTCGCGACCGTATGGGTGGCGGCGTAGGCTCGTGGCCCATCGCTGGAACAGCTGTGTACATGACCGCTTACCCCCGTTTCGACGGCGGACGCGATTGGGAAAAACACCTACCCGTGCGCGAATGGCTATACCAGTCGCCCGAACAAATTCTCATTAAAGCCTCTAATGGCGCATCCGACTTTGGCAATAAGTTTGGACAACCACTCATCACGGGCTCTGTGCTTACCTTTGAGCATCAAGAGAAAGCCGAAACCAACAATTCTGCCAACGAATCATTCTACGCCTACGATAAGGTTATCATGTTGGCTGGCGGTGTGGGCTACGGCACAAAACGCGATTGCTTGAAAGGCGAACCACAAAAAGGTAACAAAGTGGTGGTTGTTGGTGGCGACAACTATCGCATCGGACTGGGTGGCGGTTCGGTTTCATCGGTTGATACAGGCAGATACTCTAATGGTATTGAGCTTAACGCCATACAACGCGCCAACCCCGAAATGCAAAAACGCGCATACAATCTTGTTCGCGCATTGGTTGAAAGCGACAATAACCCCGTTGTATCTATTCACGACCATGGTTCGGCTGGCCACTTGAATTGCTTGAGCGAACTGGTGGAAGAATGTGGCGGAGAAATCAACATGGACCAACTGCCCATTGGCGACAAAACCCTTTCGGCTAAAGAGATTATTGCCAACGAGAGCCAAGAACGCATGGGCCTACTTATCGACGAACAACATATTGACCGCGTAAGAGAGATTGCCCAACGCGAAAGAGCACCCATCTATGTAGTGGGCGAAACAACGGGCGATGCACACTTCGACTTTAAACAAGCCGATGGAAACAAACCCTTCGACTTGGATGTGGCACAAATGTTTGGCCACTCGCCCAAGACGGTAATGATAGACAACACCGTTGAACATCATTATAACAATGTGCAATATCAACCCATAGGCAACGAAGCCGACAAGAACAAACTTGGCGAAGAGGCGCTTACAGCACACATCGAACGCGTGTTGCAGCTCGAAGCGTGGCTTGTAAGGATTGGCTCACCAACAAAGTAGACCGCTCTGTAACTGGCAAGGTGGCTCGCCAACAAACTCAAGGCGAAATTCAACTGCCTTTGAGCGACTGCGGCGTGGTGGCACTCGACTATCGCGGACGCTCGGGTATTGCTACTGCCATCGGACACGCACCTCAAGCCGCTCTAGCATCGGCCGAAAAAGGCTCGGTTCTGGCCGTTAGCGAGTCGTTAACCAACCTTGTTTGGGCACCTTTGGCCCACGGATTGGGCGGTGTTAGCCTCTCTGCCAACTGGATGTGGCCTTGTAGGTCGCAAGCTGGCGAAGACGCGCGCCTTTACAAAGCCGTTGAAGCATTGAGCGACTTCTGCTGTTCGCTGGGCATTAATGTGCCAACAGGTAAAGACTCGCTATCGATGACCCAACAATATCCCAACAACCAAAAGGTTATCGCCCCTGGAACGGTTATCGTTAGCAGTGGCGCCGAGGTCTCGGATGTGCGCAAAGTGGTGTCGCCTGTACTTGTTAACGACAAAAACTCGTCGCTCTATTACATCGACTTCTCGTTCGATGATCAACGTTTGGGCGGTAGTGCCTTCGCACAAAGCTTGGCTATGTGGCGACGACGTGCCAACTGTTACCAACCCCGAATATTTTGCCGATTGCTTCAATGCCATTCAAGAACTGATTAAACGAGGATGGATATTGGCAGGCCACGACATTTCTGCTGGTGGACTAATAACCACGCTGCTCGAAATGGCTTTTGCCAACCAAAAGGGTGGCATGCACCTCAATCTACACGACCTCGCAGACGACGATGTGGTGAAAAACCTCTTCGCAGAGAACCCAGGAGTGGTGATACAGGTGAGCGACGACCATCGCAACGACCTCCGAACCTTCCTCGACGACGAGGGTATTGGCTACACCAAGATTGGCTATTCGGTTCCCAACAGTCGCACATTGGTGGTGAAGAAGGGCGACAACGAATTTGTTTTCGACATCGACTCGCTGCGCGAAACATGGTATCGCACTTCTTATCGCCTCGATACAATGCAGAGCCACAACGGTATGGCCAAAAAAAGATGGCTCAACTTCAAAAAACAACCCATCGAACTGAAGTTTAACAACAACTTTAGCGGACTGCTTAACGCCTATGGCATCAGTGCCGACCGACGTAAGCCCTCGGGTATTAAGGCTGCCATCATCCGCGAAAAAGGCACTAACGGCGAACGCGAAATGGCTTATGCTCTCTATCTGGCTGGCTTCGACGTGAAGGATGTGGCCATGACCGACCTTGTTTCTGGTCGCGAAACGCTAGAAGAGGTCAATATGATTGTGTTCTGTGGTGGCTTCTCTAACTCGGATGTGCTTGGTTCGGCCAAGGGATGGGCTGGTGCTTTCCTTTATAACCCCAAGGCAAAAGAGGCGCTCGACAAATTCTATGCACGCCCCGACACGCTTTCGCTAGGTATCTGCAACGGCTGTCAGCTTATGGTTGAGCTAAACCTCATCAATCCCGAGCACGACCATTGTTCGCACCTTACCCACAACACCTCGCATAAATTCGAAAGTTCGTTTGTGGGATTAACCATTCCACAGAACAATAGCGTTATGCTACATTCACTCTCGGGCAATAAGCTGGGTATATGGGTTGCACATGGAGAAGGACGTTTCTACATGCCTGAAGCCGAAGACAAATACAACATCATTGCCAAATACAACTACGCAGAATATCCTGGCAATCCCAATGGCTCGGATTATAATGTAGCAGGTATTTGCTCGGCAGACGGCCGACACCTAGCCATGATGCCCCACTTGGAACGTTCAATCTTCCCATGGCAAAACGCTTTCTATCCACGTAACCGCCAGTCAGACGAGGTTACACCATGGATTGAGGCTTTTGTCAACGCTAGAAAATGGGTTGAAAGCAAGCTGAACAAATAATATAGCAATGGCGGCAAACGGCAAACAAATGTTTTGTCGCTAGCCGCCAGCAGCTTTTAAATGAGTAGATGAGTTTACAAACAAACCAATAAAACCATCTACTTGTCAACACAAACATTATTAACATGTCGATATATTGGAACAGTTTTCGCACATTCTTTAAAATAGGTATGTTCACTCTTGGCGGCGGATATGCCATGATACCCATTATTGAGGCCGAAGTGGTGGATAAAAACAAGTGGATAGAGAAAGAAGAGTTTCTAGACCTCATTGCCATTGCTCAGAGTTGTCCAGGCGTATTTGCCATAAACATCAGCATCTTTATAGGTTATAAGATGCGAAAGACACCCGGAGCACTATGTACCTGCATTGGCACGGCGTTGCCTTCGTTTTTGATTATACTGTTCGTCGCGATGTTCTTTCATCAGTTTCAAGACAACACCGTGGTAGCTGCAGCCTTTCGAGGCATACGTCCAGCAGTGGTAGCGCTTATTGCCGCCCCCACATTCAATCTTGCCAAAAGTGCCCACATCACATGGAGCACGCTTTGGATACCTGTTGTTTGCGCCCTGCTCATTTGGGCCTTAGGCGTAAATCCCATTTACATCATCATCGGCGCAGGTCTTTGTGGCTACCTCTATGGCCAGTTTATCAAGCCCACCGAAGAGCAACACAACGAGAATTAGAGCTTCATCGGTGCCACTCTTGGCCATCTTAGGCACCGCAAACTTCACTCAGAAGTATATTGGCCAGCAACAAATACACCATCACATGATATTTTTCGAGCTTTTCTATACGTTTTTCATCATCGGACTGTTTGGCTTCGGTGGCGGTTACGGCATGTTATCGCTCATACAAACCGAAACGGTTGTTCACCATCAATGGCTTTCGTCGGCCGAATTTACCAATATCGTGGCCATCTCTCAAATGACTCCTGGCCCAATCGGCATCAATGCAGCCACCTATTGTGGATACACAGCCGCGCACAATGCTGGCTTCAGCACGTGGATGGCTATGCTTGGCAGCACCACCGCTACATTTGCATTGGTGTTGCCGTCGCTTATTCTGATGATACTCATTAGCAAGATGTTTATGAAATACATGAACGTGCCCATTGTTCAGAACATTTTTGCAGGTTTGCGACCAGCTGTTGTGGGTATGCTTGCTGCTGCAGCCCTACTCCTGATGACCCAAGAAAATTTCTCTTCGCCTATTACCAACCCTTGGCAATTTGGCATTAGCCTGTTTCTCTTCGTCATTACGTTTGTTGGCACTAAGTATATGAAAATTAATCCCATACGTATGATTGGCTATGCTGCCGTGGCTGGCATTCTATTGCTGTATTAATGCCAAACATTCAACAGCAAAGGTCTAAGCTGCAACATCGAAATTCAAAACATCTCCATGCCTTTAGCATGGAGATTATTTGTATAACACCAACCCACATTCTCTACAATCAACTAAGATAGCACATACTGGGTAATCCCATTA
>NZ_BAIZ01000055.1 GCF_000613445.1 Hoylesella shahii DSM 15611 = JCM 12083 | reverse complement strand
TATTTAAAAGGTGCTAAATTGGACTTCAAAAGGGCGTTAGTAAGACTTCAAAAGGGTGTATTTTAGAAGCCAATTGGGCATCTTTTCAAATGCTATTAACGCCCTTTTGAAATCGAAGGTGTGAAAAATTACGACAAAGTTATTTGCTTAAACAACTTTTATCTCATTTCTTTGAAGGCAGACCACACAATAGGGATTGTCACGATTAGTGAGATAATGTCACTTACAGGCTGGCAAATTTCAACCCCAAAGAGTCCGTAGAAGTAAGGCAGTACAAATATTAGTGGTATGAAGAACAGACCTTGGCGAGAAGCAGCAAGAATGTTTGCACGGATAGTCTTTCTACACGTCTGCATCATCATGTTTGCCATCATCATAAAACTGCAGGCTGGGAAAATTATCATCTGGTAGCGTAGTGCCTGAATACCGATGGCTATTACCTCCGGGTCATCACGGAAGAGTGAGACCACTTCACCGCTGAAGATGATAAGAACCACCGACCAAAACAATAGGAAGAACGTTCCTATCTTCGTACTGAACCAGAATCCCTCCTTCACTCTGTCATATAGTTTTGCTCCATAACAAAATCCACACATCGGTTGGAAACCCTGTCCTAATCCGACAATGACGCTGAATATAAACATGCTGATACGCGTCACGATACTCATTGCCGCAATAGCCGCATCGCCATAATTACCAGCTACACTGTTAAGGCTATCGTACTGACACTTGCCAAGCCCTGACGAGATATAGAGGGAGTTCCACCAGCTATGATTTCTTTTACAAATCGTCCCTCAAATGAGATACGACGATGTGTGTAATGTATCACACCTTCCTTCTGACTCATTATCAGCAGGATAACAAATCCACATATCTGACCAATGACTGAAGCCACTGCAGCGCCGCTCACACCCATAGAAAAACCAAAGATGAATACAGGGTCGAGAAGGCAGTTGATAATCGATCCGCTGATAGCACCATAAACAGAATACTTCGTAAAGCCCTGAAAACGCATTTGATTATTGATGCAGAAAGTACCCATGATGAAGGGAGTACCCAGCAGACTGATGCCCAGATATTGACGAGTATAAGGTAGGATTGTTGGCGTACTACCTAAAAGAATGCTGATAGGCTCAAGGAAAAACCATCCAAGTAGCATGACAATCAGCGAAAATACCAGTGTATAGAAAAGTCCTGTGCTTGCCATCACCTCTGCATCCTTGGTATTCTGAGCACCCAACTGACGGGAAATATAATTGCCCGAACCATTACCAAAGAAAAAAGAAAAGGCCTGTATGAAAAACATCACACTGAAAACGATACCTACCGCAGCCGTGGATTGCGTATTAATCTTACCAACAAAAAACGTGTCGACCAGATTATACATACTGGTCAGCAGCATAGAGATGATGGTAGGTATAGCCATGACGCCTATCACACGATGGACAGGCGCCTGGGTCAGGAATGTATATTTATCGCTCATTGCTTTATTTTACAATCTTAGCTATCCAGCTGAAGAGTTCATTCAGGGCATAGTCGCCACTGTGAGGACGGTTCCAAGGGAGCTTGAAGTTAACATCCTTACCTGCGTTCTGCAGTTTTGTTGCCAGATTGATAGCGATAGGGAAAGCAGTATCACGGTCGCGAGCACCATGTCGGATATACCAGTGAGGAGCAACAGAGGTAGCTGTATCACCGATGAAATACATAGGGTTCAGTAGACGGACATTCTCTTTTATCTCGTCAGACAAAGTGCTGCCGGTCTTTGCAGCAGCCCATGCAGTAAAGTTAACATCAGAACCTTGCTCGTTTCCAAACTCACCATTCTCGCCACTTGCAGCTGCTCCGTTCACGTTGTAGCTGTCAAAAGATGGTACACCCTTGAGTGCTTGCGTACTTACTACGTAATTAAGATACTTGTTCATATCAAGGTCTGTGATGTATTCACCAACCTTTTTTCTGCTACCCATCATCATCGGAGGCATACCGCCACCCATTGCTGCAGGACGTGCCATACCTACACCGCCATTGATAGGAGCCTGAAAAGCAGCCTCACTGCTGAATGTAAAACCGATAGAATCTGGGATGTCTGCACCTGCATCTTTAGCATCCTGCGCACTACGAATGATAATCTGCTTGATATAGTCAAGATAGTTGTCGGCATTGAGCAATGTGCCATCTGTCTTTTTCAATCCGAGTGAGTTAATATAAGATGGAAACTGTGCTGCTAACTCCTTTATCAATGTCTTCTTACTTGCAGCGAGGTTCTTGCGACTATCAGTATTGCCATACAGCCATTCGTATGCCATATCCGCATGATCGAGGTCGGTAATCGGGCAATAGCATACACTGGCAAAGACATCATCACGTCCGTTAGCTGCACCCATAGCCTTGAGTAGTGGCTCATAGGCAGGGTTGTTGCCTGTTGCACCCATCAAACTCGACATTGCTCCACCTGCACTGGTACCGTCAGTAATAATCTTCTCAGTATTACCCGGTATCAGGTTGTCAAAGTGACGCAGGTAACGGATAGCCGCTTTTAAGTCGAGTAGCGCCTTTGGAGCACGACCAGTATAAACCGTCTTCTTTCCTTTCTTTACGGTAGAAGTACGGCCACGGCTACCGGGAATGACGAGAACATAGCCCTCTGCCAAAGCGCGCCCGCTGGCATCCTGTGCTTGTGGGTTACCTGCCTGGCTTGGCATATAGCCCCCCACGTAGGTGCGTAGGAAGATAGGTGTCTGCTCATTAGCCCCTTCTGGCACAAAGATATTCATATACTGATAGGTAGAATCCTCTACATTGGTAACAAAATAAAGTTTGTTATAAGCCGTGTAGTTTACCACTTTGCCATTAGGCATTGTCAACGATGCCTTCACTCCACTCTCAGGATTAAACTGCAGAGCGTTTGTCTTTGGTTTCTTAGCAGCATTCATATTTATTGCGAGCATCATTCCTAAGGATGCAATAATTAGTTTCTTCATATTTATTGTTATATTGAAATTACTTTTATATCTTACGCTTATTACTCCTCAACATAGGTATTGTATGAAATGTTTTCCGTATTCCATTTATCCTTCGGACTTACATCAGCATCAGGATAACCAATAACGATCGTGTTCAGTGGAATTAACGACTCTGGGAGTCCGAGTACTTTAGCTACGTCAGCACAACGTTCTTTTGAAGGATAGGTACCTGTCCACACGGCTCCAAGTCCCATTCCTGTAGCAGCCAAGAGAATATTCTCTGTTGCTGCTGCGCAATCCTGAATCCAGAACTCACGTGCATTACCTTCAGCAGCCTTGTTCATATCACCACAAACGACGATAGCCAGTGGAGCCTTTGCAGCCATAGCAGCATAGGGGTTAGCCTCAGAAAGCTTTTGCAGCTGCCCTTTATCCGTAACAACGACAAAATGCCAAGGCTGTTTATTCATAGCTGTTGGGGCAGCCATTCCTGCACGAAGCAGTTTTTCTATCTTCTCCTTTTCAACAGTTTTGTTTTCATAAGAGCGGATAGATGTACGTTTGAGAATCGTATTGAGTACTACTTCAGAGCTATCTTGTTCCTTACCTTTGTCATTCCCAGTTACAGCAAGTTTATAACTAAGGAATACAAGTGCAATGGCAAGCACTGCATTGATAATCATTGAAATCTTCATATCGGTTATTTCTTGTTTTTTGAAGTTGACTGTTGGCTATATTTAAAGAGCGAACCTGTTGGGCAAACAAAGCGACAGTAAGGTCGCACAATCACCGTGGAGAGTGCCACAAAGACGACAGCTATAACGATAACTACCCACGAGGCAGACTGGAAAACAAAAGCAGAGAATGGCTCATAGTCAATCCAATCGAACCATACACCTGTCCACAGACATAGCATAAGGACTGCCCACAGCAGCTGTCGGAACATATCTAAACGTTTAGCCGTCTTTGGTTTCATTTTGATTTTATAGCCTACACATTTCCCAGCAAGCTCTTGCAGCGAACCAAACGGACATACGTGCGTACAATAATATGACTTCTTCCCAAAGAGTGGATACACAAATGCGGTGATAAGCATAATGACGGGTACTATCAGTGTCAGCACATTCATACCATTTGACATATAACTAACCATTGATGTATAGTTCAGGAACGAGCCACACCAGAAGCCCAATACTATCACATTGAGTATCTGTTGGCTTATTCTATATCGCTTATCCTTGACAAAGAGCGGTACGATGGCAGCCAAAAGTACTACTATCAGTCCTGCTATAGCCTTGCTTGAGAAGTCCATCTTCGCCCATATTGAGTTCTGTACAGGAATCTTTGCAGCATACTGAAGACCACGTTGCACGTTGCCAATGATAGCCTTTGATGAGAATGTTGCACCTGACACGGCATCCACTTTCAGCTTCTGTGCTTCTTCAACAGTACGCCCGTTCCACTTAGTTAGAAGTGATGAAGCCTCCTTAAAGAAGTCGGGTGTCTCTGAATTTTCAAGTGCCTTGACACTCTTTACCTTACCATTTTCCAAGGTAATCTCCAAGGGAACAGTTCCTCCATAGCCTATGATGTCCTTACCAAGTTCAGTAGTATTCAGCCGTACCGAACCATCTTCAAGGACAACCAGTGTCTCTGTCTTTGTCGAATCTGCCTGTTGCTGCTTCAATTCACGTCCTACGACTTTTCCATCTCTACGGATACTGACTGCTATAACCAGCAGAACACAGGTCAGCAAAGATAACAACTGCTGTAGTTTTCCTGAATAATTGCTCATATTATTGTATTATAATCTGTCCTTCATACACCTTCCACAGTAGCTTTAATGTCTGATATGAAAGAGGTTTTATTTCTTCCACACACCTACAACCTCACCAATATATATATCGAATGGATACCTGCAGGGAAGTTGCTGTATGTTTTCTTTGGAACATCATTGCGGAAGTTCTTCTCCCCAAAAGGTGCAGCATACATGACCTCACACTCTATCACCGCATCGGCTTCCTTGAAGTAAGGAGTGCCATTCTTGGTATAAGCTATATGTACGGACTAAAAAATGGAGTTACTTCGGTTGAGATGGAATGCCTGGTTTCTACCATAATCGTCTATATGACGACAACTAATAACGAAGGTTTAATTCCCTCTCTCTCTTTTTTATCCTGTTATAAGTTGCGAAGGAAGCAAAATATACTTTTTTTTTGAATGCTGTAGAGAAAAAGCTGAGCTTCTTGAAGCCTACCTTTATACACATTTTTGACTACTTAGATTTTCGTTTCAAATTAGAGAAACAAAGAAACTATCAATGCTGTCCACTAACCATCTTCTGTGCAAATAAGTTATTAGTGCCAGTTCGGGATAAGGATTTGCTTAGAAAAGTTCCAATTGCCTACTCTTTTCAATGCGCACGGGAAGTGCCTCTGGCTTATTCTCGAAGAAACAGTATGCAGCTAATGCCGCACAGAGATTCATGAGAAAGTTATGTACGGAGCGATGGCGTGAATGAACAAGGTTGGCCTTGTTCTTGAGCAGTTCGTTGATGCATTCTATTATATATCGCTTGCACAGCATCATCTTGTCCCACAAGGGCATAAGCTTGTTTTTTCATGTTTGATTTGAGTCCATGAACGAGGTGGATGCCTTGGTTGAAGAGGTTCTCAAAGAACTCTTGCTTGATGTAGCACTTATCGGCAAATACTTTGCCGTAGAGCACCTTGGTGAAGACCTGCCACACCCTAGGGTTCCTGTCGTCTACGTTTGCGGGAGTTAGGCAGAACGTGAGTACATCGCCCATCTCGTTGCACAGCAGATGAAGCTTGAAGCCATGACACCACCCCATTGTTCCCTTTCCGTTCTTAGCAAGTCCATCAAACACCTTGTTGAAATTCCTTCTCATGTTGTGGCATACGGGAATTATCGTACTGTCCACGAAACTAAGACCCATGCACTTTCCAAAACCTTGGATGCGCATGAAGGCCATCAGGTCGAAGAACACGAAGGGTATGAGTTCCACGAAACGCGTGTAGGACACGGCCTTAGGGAAGTAGAATGCCATATGATCCTTGATGAAGAAAAGATAATAGTGCTTGAAGTTGCGGAAAGAGCCAAAATGGTAGCACTGTAGGATAGCCATTATTTCGCTTTTGGTCATCTGCTTTACGGTTTCGCATGCGCTTATATCCCTCGTCTATGGGGACGATGTGTAGGTTTTTAGTTAACTCGGCATCTAAATTCTTGCAGAACTCATCCAATATACAAAATATTTCTGTAACTTAGTCTGTGGTAATCATCGCTATATCTGTTTTGTAAGTTATTGATTAACAACTATAAAGTTACAAAATAATAGCGAGACTACCAACTTTTTAGAGAACTTTTTTGTCCCGAACTGGCGTAATATCTGGGTGCTATCGATAACTTCGACAATCTCTATATCATACAACAAGGAGGTAGAGGAGTAACTCGTGAGCAAATAATTAATCGTCTAAAAAAATGTTTTGAATAAAGGGAAAAATAAAGACGAAATTTTCGAAGTAATTTGGAAGAACGAAACTTTAAGAAAAAATGTTTTTGGGCAGATGTCAGATCCATATTTTAAAATACAGGCCAAATCGTTATTTGTGAGTAAAATAAATAATAAAACGCTAGATATATTCAACTCTATCTTGATAACCAAATAATATGTATATAAAAAAAATAAAGATTGAAAATGTAATACAGTTTGTTGTAGATGATAATAATTTGTATTACAGAGATGCTGACCATTGTTTTTTTGTAAATAACAAGAAAATAATGAACTACGCCGATGACATTAAGCTTATAAACCATTCATACATATCTTTCTTCAATAGGGATTATACAAAAACCATTATATACAATCTCAATACATTACAATTGAAAGAGATTTCTAAAAACATAAGCATTACCGATAATCGCATTGCGGAGAATGAATTTTTGTCTTATAAATTTTCAGACGATTATATGTCTTTCCAACTTGTTACATATAATATACTTGAAGATAAAGTGTGTACAGAAACCAATCTTTTCAATACTTATTCCTCTTTTTATTTTGATAAAAAAATCATTTCCGAGGGCAATAATAGCATAAAGCTTATCACTTTATCTGGGAGAGAATTATGGCAATTTCCTCTTTCTTCATTGGGAGGGACGGAATATGAACCTGGCAAAACCGATAAAATAGATAAAATTTTAGGCATTGCTCACGGCAATATTTGGTTTTATACAGATTTTGGAAGGTTGGTAGCTTTGGACTTGGAAACGGGGGATGTGGTTAAAAAGATATCGGGCAATCCTTCCGACAAGAATTCTACTTATGAAATGACTTTGGGATTAGGAGATTGTTTTTTCCGACCATCAGATAAAAACATTGTAAGTGTTAGTGGATTTGATTTTCAAATCATCGACACTGAGCAGTTAGCAGTTACAGAGCAGTATGATTTTCGGGAAGCCGATCCCATGGGCATAGGAACTTATCGAAGTGTATATAGTCCGATGCTTCAAGGAGATTATTTCACCTTTTTGGGAATTAAAGAGGAGGACTTTGGATACATTCGTCGAATTGGTATTTTCGATTACAAAGCCTGCAAACTTGTTTGGGAATATGAAGTCATCAGCGAAGAGGAATTCGATGAAACGAGGAATCAATTAGTGCCTCCCCAACCTTTGTATATGAGCGGTAATAAATTGTATATCAAAGACATCAAAGACAATTTACATATCTTTGAAAGAGTGGATATATGATAATAAAAGAAAGTATGAAGAATTTTAATATGCAGAGTAGGAATGTATTCATATTTATGTTTGCTTTCTAAGTCTCATCCTGTCTCAAAGAGACTGCTGTTCCAATCGAGTCTGCATTCTCAATCGAATCATCGGGAGGTCTTGTCTGTAATTATTCAACAAAGCATTTAAAATTGTTGGGGATGAGGGTAAAAGTTATTTTAGATGAAGTTGCGTTGCAATTATATATCATATCATCGGGCAAAAGATATAATTTTATGCGCTAATATGCGTTATATTACATATCAAAACGTATAGATTAAAAGTCGCATGATAAGGTGATGGTGGAAACGCTATAAATATAAATAGAACGATACAAGTATGAAGCATCATCGGTTGGTTAGATATTTGTTACTACTCCTGCTCCTGTTTACGGGGGTAGGGCAGCCTTTGCGTGCTCAATACTACCCAATTCATGCTACCGTTCAATGGCCGTCTCCTCAAAGTCCTTACTTGTCGGATTATTATAGCGGAAGCCGTGACAGGTTGATAGTCAATCTGCTCAACCGCGACCTACAGCAACCCCTGCTCTTTGCCAGACTGCGCATTAAGATTAAGAGTACAGGTTTTCTTGCCACCAGCCGTGAGGAAATCAACTACCCGATGTTGGAACTCAGTGCAAATGTCCCGACCCGCCTGACCAATATAGACCTGTCCCCCTATCTTCAACCACAGAACCTGCAAATTAATGGCAGTCTGCGTAACGGACAGTTACCCACCGGATATACGGAGTTCTCTGTGCAAGTGGTAGACTATTATACTGGACGAACGCTTTCAGCTTGGCATACGGGACGGTCTTATTTGGATGTCAAGAAACCTCCGATTCTCAACTTTCCTGAAAAGGATGCACAGATTGGAGTTACAGAGCCGCTCTATCTTCGTTTCCAATGGATGCCCCGTAATCAGGGACTTGCAGGCAGGGAGTATGAGTTTGTGCTCAAAGAGCTTCCTAATAATGGAGCTGCTCCGCAGTCCGCCTTTGCCTACGGCAATGAGATCTATCGTGTTCGTACGCGTAATACGACGTTGAACTATACCCATCTTGACCCCGTTCTCTTCCCCAACCGTTGCTATGCATGGCAAGTGCAGGCCATCGCCCGTGACGGTGTTGATGAAGTGGGTATGTTTGAAAACGGTGGTTATAGTGAAATCAACTGGTTCTATCTTACAGACGACTGTCAGGCACCGACGGGTTTGAGAGCCCATCCTCGTTTTGCCAAGGTGGACCTTTCATGGAACAAAGTCATAGGAACCACTGGCTACATTGTGGAATGTCGCCCCAAGACCAAGCTCAACACTTATGAATGGAGCCGAACCCAGATAGCAGGTGAACACCTTACACTGTCCCAATTGAAATTAGGTTGGACATACGAATGGCGTGTGGGGACGCTTTGTACGGATGACCGTCCGGTATTCTCTGGCGTCAGTGAGTTTACACTCAGCAAACAGAATGAAGAGTTGCTGGCTGACTGTGGAAAGGAACCAGTGAGGAAAGACCTGTCACAAGAGCCAAACTTACGGATAAAGGCCGGAGACATCGTTACTATCGGCGGTGATTATCCCATGACCATTACCGAAGTTGTCCCCTTAGGAGACGGCTGGTATTCCGGACGTGGCAAGACCCGACTGAAAACCATTATCGATGCTCCCGTTGCACTTCGTTTCGACCGTCTACGCATCAATGTGGATAACTTCCAGATAGACGGTACGGTAGAAGCGTCCTACGATGAGAAGAAGGGGAAGATAGCTAACCTTGATTATGTTGATGATGGCGGTAAGGATATAAAACCTGCTACTGTCCGTATTCGTGAACATAAACTGGACTTTACGCTCCCCGATATACCACAATTTGTATACAATCCCAAGACAGGAGAATTAGAAACAACCGATGCTGATGGTAATCCACAGACCATAAAAGTAGATATGCCGGAGAATGGCTCGTATGAGCGTATTTTCCCTATGCTCGTTACTGACAACAAGGGAAATACCTATCAGATTAGCCCGTCAGAACAAAATACCGAAGGGACAGGCAATGATGTCGAAACGGGGAGAAAGGATGAAAAGATAGAACTTAATTGTGAACGTGTGGATCGTGTTGGTGATTTCAATACGGAATCTCTGTCAAGCAAGTATGGCTATATACACTTTAAGCCCGGAGAGGGGAAATATGCCTTTGATGATGGTCAGGAGAAGTGGTACAAGAAAAGTGTCAAGGTAGACCACTTTTACAAGCCATTTGCCAAAGGCTATATTGCACCTTGGAAACTTGTTCCAACAGGAGAGAATGATGTTGTTACGGCAAAGTATGATGGCTTGAGGAATATTGACTTGAAAAAGGTTCACTTTGCCTCTGAACCCAATACTGCTGCACTGCCGGCAAAGCTTAATGAGGCAGAACAGACATGGACGATTAGCCTGCGTTCCGTGTCGTCTGGTGCAAGTTATGATGTTTTTGCCGTCTACGAAGGAGTGGTCATCGGCAAACTCCGTGTGGTGAGCTATACGAAACAGCAGCATAAGGTAACTCTTGTTCCGATAAACGAAGTTAAGTTAGATAAATCTGCTATTGAACAGCAACTCAATACCATCTATAATCCTGTTGGCGTGCAGTTTACAGTGAATGTGGATGAAAGCATGCGCGGCAATTATGACTGGGAAGTAGAAAGTGAAAAGGATGGACTGCTGAGTACGGTCGGCAAGTCTTTTTGGGGCTATGATAAGGAACTTAAAGAAAGTACCGAGATGCTTAATCTGCAAAAGACTTACCAGCAAGCAGCAGGAACATTGGATGGTGTCTATTTATTTGTGCTGAATGGTGCTACGGGGCTTGAGGGGCAAAAAGGCGATTTACTAGGTGAAATGCCTCGCAAGAGCAGATTCGGGTATATCTTCGCAGGTAATAGCCCTAATACAGAAGAAATAGTTCATACCATTGCCCATGAATTAGGACATGGTATATTTACCTTGCAGCATACTTTTGATAGCGAATATGGAAAAGGGACACAGGGAAAGACTAATAATCTCCTTGATTATCCCAGCAATCTTCTTGATTACAAGGAGAAAACAGAACTCGTCGCCTTCCAATGGAATGTTATGGCAAGTCCTGCCATATTCACAGCTATGGATAATGCTAAAGATGGAGAAATTAATTTAAAAGAAGGAGAATTTCTTGGATTTACTCCTGATGGACGGGTTATACTAAATGCGCCTAAAGGTTATGAAGAGATATTTGATAATAAAAATTCTTACTTCATTATAGCATTTCTAGATAAACAAAGAAATCGATACCAATGGAATGGTAAGGACTATGATGATGGAAAAGGTCATGTTTTTATTGTCCCAGATAAACCTGTTACTGGAAAAGTTGCTATTTGGGCTAATTCAAAAAATCCTGATTGTTATATTTGGTATAAATTCATAGATGTAAAGAATTATACTTCAAAGGATTTTGGAGAAATCAAAAGGCGTATAAAGAATGATAAGCAGGAATGGACTGCTGACTATGTGTATCAAGCCTCAAAGGATTGTATTACTAAATCCAAGAAAGAAAAGGAGGCGGGCATTAAACTCCCTTTAATACATACAGAGCTTTCAATAAAAGAACAATTTGAAAAAGTTGGACACTCGTTTGACAATAATGTAGAATTCACACAGAATGGTAAGGTTTATCGTAGAAATGCACAAAACCAGATAGAGGCAGTAGAAAAGCCGCTTAGTGACGAACAGATAAACAAAGGGATATGGGATGACGACAGACAAGAGTATAAACTACGCTTTACCACAGATTCAAGTGGTGTAAAGATACAAGCATTTGGTATCAGTTCAGAATATATCAAAAATGCTCAAAATATCCTTTCCGGAAAGTATAACCATGATGTTAAAATAGATGGTGTTGCAATTTCTGATAATATCAGGAACAAAACAAATATCCTCCTAAAAGAGAATAATATAACAGATTTAAATAGTATACTGACTGATGAAACGGAACCTTTTGCAGATGGAAGAAAGATAAAGATAGACGGAGCGATCGGAAAAGTCATATCGGAGGGATGTGATAAAGTAGTAAGTCTACTAAAGACCGGTGAAATCGTTCCGTCGACATATAAAGACAAATCCAACGACGCCATTCAGTTACCAGGCCTGCTTACCGGCTCAATTGAAACGGTTTCACAGCAGGTGACTGACCTCACAAGTCTTGCATCTACCATCTATGGCGTTGCCGTAGATAAGAAGAAGAGGGACGAAATCGTCAGTCAGTTCCGCCAGATAAAGGAAGCCGTAGCCGACGACCCGAAGCAGTTCGTATCCATTCTTGGTGATGTCCTCGTCAGCTGTGCTACAGGAAACACTCCTGAGGAATGGAATAAGGCGAAGAACAGTTCCGATGAAGGGGAGCGGTCGCATTTCGCCACAAAAGGCACGGAATGTACCATTCTGGCTCTTGTCGCAACCGGCAAAGCAATAAACAATCTTCCGGAGGCGGCTGAACAACTGGCGAAGAAAATAAAGTCAGTAAGAGAAGTAAGAGAAGTAGCTGACGACATTATAGAAAATATCTATAATGGCATTAGCCATATCAGAAATCTTTCGAAGAAATATAGCCCGAGTGATATAAAGGACGCCATAAAGTCGATTTACAAATATCACACCGATTTGGCTAAGGAGCCAGCGGCTATAGAGGCGTTCATTAAGGCGAAGAAGAACAAATACAAAGAAAAATATGGTATAAGAGACGACCAGCTGGCGAGCATAACTTCAGCGAAAGGAACGGGCTCGTATGCAGATATCGTGAATAATCTCAATACGTTTGTAGACTATATTGGCAAGAATGGAATCGATGCGGAAAATCTTAGCGGATTGCTTACTCGCCTGTCATCAGGCAGCGATGCCACTCGAATGGGAGAGGCATGGGTATTGAAATATTTGTCAGGAAATACAGACAATCTAAAATCTGCTACGAAACTAACATTCGAGAAGAGAGAAAACATCGCGGGACTTGGTATGCGCGAAGCGGATTTGGTCGTGGAAAAGGGAAAGCAAACGATTTATTATGAGTTTAAATCTGTAGAGGGTATTCCTCCAACGGATTTCATTGAACAGTTTACGAAAGATTTGACAAGACCTGGTTTCACGCAAGATAATCTGAAGTGGGTATTCGATAGAACTAAGGTTAGCGAGGATGCTGTTAAGAGAGGAATCAGACCATACGTGGAAAAATGTTTAGGTATCGATTTCTTAAATGATCTTGGCGATAACGCTGATGAATATGTAGAAGAATTTATTAATAAAATATTTATTGTAAAATAAAAAGATGATGAAGATAAAAGAAGTCAAGAATATAATAAAAGGGGGATTTTTAATACAAACGGCCAAAGATAACAGTTTGATGTATCAAATCAGTAATAATACTTTTATAAATAATAAAAGCTATCATTATGTAGCTCGTTTCGAGCAACATACTTTGAACGATACTTTGTATGTGAATAATTTAAAACATACCGTATATAAATTTGACTCTCAAACAAAGGAATTACTTCCCTATATCACTCATGGAAAAGGATGGGTGGAAGGTGTTACACCTAATGGATATATATTAGCTAATTACAACAAGGAAAAGAAATTGAGAGAGTATACATGTATTCGTAATGATAATAATATATGGGAATTGGAATCTCCTTTTGAATCTTTTTCCTTATTCAAGCAATATGCACTTGCATGGAAAGGGAAAAGAGAATATGCAAATACATGCCAGCTAATCGACTTGGAGACAGGAAAAGTAATGTGGGAGAAAGAATATACAGAAGCTCATATAGACTTAGTTATTCCTTTTGAAGATAAGATAGTCATAGAATGGTGCACAGAATTATCATCTGACAAAAAAGATAAGATTATTTGTGTAGAGATTCCGTCAGGTAAAGTCTTATGGGAAAATTCTACAAGTGGAAATTATAAAAAATATGAAAAAAATAGACTTGTGAGTTTTTGGTCACATTATTCAACGGTTGGACCATCCAAAAACCATAATCAATACGCAGAGATTGATACTGAGACGGGTGAGGTATATATTCATAAATTTGAAAACTATAATAAAGAAGTCTTCACAACTATGGTTTATAAAGACTATCTCTTTTATGCTTATCATTCCGACAACTCAGAATATTCAGACAGAATGGGAGTTGGCATTATTGATTTGCGGACACATGAAATGATCCAAGAATACGACATCGACTTCACTCGTGGAGATTGCAACTATATAAAAAGCATGGGCGTTTACAAAGGCGACCTTTACGTGGAAGTGGAGACAGAAGTGAATCATAGCGACATTCATGTATTCGAATTGGAAGAGGAATAAACTCATGCAGAAAAAGTATTTATATAATTTCATTGCCTTCCTGTTGACGGCATCGTCCTTCTGCTCCTGTCTGAGGGAAACGGAAGTGCCCATAGCATCGAAATTCACGATAGAAACGGCAGAAGACAAAACCTCACCCGTAACGGTAAAGATAAACAACAGTAGTTACGGAGCCGATGAGTATGAATGGACATTTGAAGGAGGACTGCCAAGTAGTTCTACCGAAAGAACTCCGGGTCTGGTTGTGTTCACGCAGGCAGGTGAGCACAAAATAACCCTGCGAGTCAGGAATACTGTAGAGGAAAGAACAAGTCAGCAAACCATAAGTTGATTCCGCCATGACTATAGACTTTGGTTTTTCAATCGCCCTCAACGACATTGCCCCGGGCGTGGTATCTATTACCAACAAGAGCAAGGGCGGAAGCCAATACGAGTGGACTTTTGAAGGTGGCATTCCTTCTACATCCAACCTACAGCATCCAGACACGATAACCTTTGTGGATGGTGGGGAGCATAAAATTCATCTGAAGGTATTCAATGGCAGTAAATATGAGGAACTAACTAAAAGTCTAACCCTGCAAGCTCCTATGCAAGCTGATTTTTCGTATAAACCTCTACCTGTAGATCAGGATTGGGAAGCACCACTTACACTGGAAACGACCAATCTCACCACTGGTGGGTTATCTTATCGCTGGGTATGCGTAGGAGCCGATGTAATGTCTCCTACAGAAGAGACGACAACAATTCGATTTGAACATGCTGGTACTTACAAACTACAGATGATTGCCAGCAATGGTAAGGAAGAAAAAATAGTAGAGAAAAGCATCATTATCCAACCCAACAGTGGCATTATCAAGCAGAATAATCTAAAATTCGGTATCAATGAGGCCAAGAACAGTATAGGATGTTTTTACTCTGCCAAAGAAGGTGGTGTGGTAACATCAAGTAAAATAGTGGAGAAAAAGTATGGAGCATGGATTGACTTCGGTTTCTTTGCCCTTAACTCCTCTTTCAATTACTGCTACTTCTTTGCACCCAATCAGGCAGAAGCCAATTCTTTCCCTAAGATAGACAGTGCCCAAGGAGCTACATTCATTAACAACCCCAGTTCTATGGGAATTAACATTACCAATGCCGTCTTTGACAACATCAAAAAGCCTTCCGACCTGAATCAATTCACAAAATGGTCGGAAACAAATCAGACAAGCTTCAATAAAACCAGCGCACCACATTTCGTGCTGGTGCGTACTGCAGACGGTAGAAAGGGAATCATCAGAATCAAGGAGTTCGTCAAAGATGGCTCACAATCCTATATTATAGCAGATGTCAAACTCGAAAAAAGAGCTGGGGAATAACAACATACACATATAAGACATATGAACAGACCTCATATTATGCGTATAGCTTTGGGTATCTTCATGTTTATAGCATGGAGCAACGCCGTTTCAGCCCAAAATGTGGAGGAGATACTGGAGTTTCGCAAGAAGAAGCCGCTAAAAATCAGTGGTAGCATTTCAGCGAATGCCACCCAATTCAACAGTACGCCCAAACAATCCCGTCAATCCTTTACTTATCAACTGTCCGGTTCAGTAAACCTGTCGCTATATGAGTTGTTGAACATTCCCTTATCGTTCAACCTGAACAATTATGGTTCAAACTTTTCTTACCCATCATTACCTAACAGACTGAGTCTTCATCCTTCTTATAAGTGGATACGGGCACATATCGGTGATGTGTCGATGAGTTTCAGCCCTTATACGCTTAATGGTCATCAATTTACAGGTGTGGGGATAGAACTTTCTCCTGCCAGATGGAGACTCTCTGCAATGGGTGGCCGACTTTTAAGGAAGGTGGAAATAGATGCTTCTAATCCTGCAATCCGTCCCAATTATGAGCGTTGGGGATATGGTGTTAAAGCCGGATATGATGGAGAGAAGTTCTCCGTCGGCGGAACAATCTTCACTGCAAGGGATAAACAGAGAGACATCTCTTTTTATTACTGTCCGCTAAAGTTCTCACCTCTTTATACGAATTAGGGCCGACACTTCTCACGAGGTATCAGCCCTTTTTGTTACCTTTGTTTTTGTTACTAAACC
>NZ_BAIZ01000056.1 GCF_000613445.1 Hoylesella shahii DSM 15611 = JCM 12083 | reverse complement strand
TAATAGAATGATGACACAAATCCAAGACGCAATAAAAGTGGTGGATGAGTTTTCTGCCCTAAGCACAGGTAGTGTGTTTGGACAAATATCGAAAGTACAGTTCATAAAAGAACTGAAGGAACGCATTTGCCATCCAAGGTCGATTGTTCAGTCAAAGAATGGAACTTGTGGTGCAGCCGTGTTGTGTAAGTATGTAGCCGAGGTAAATCCCGTGCTCTTTGCCAATATGACTATTGGTCTATACACTGAAGGGAAGTTTAGAAACAATGGTTTGAAGTTGATTGTTACTGAAGCGATGATGCGTGGTACATCTACAGACTTGCATTTTAAGGGGTATAACAGGATGTTTTCGGTGGATGCTATTCTGCAAGGGGCGATAACAAATAAAAACAACTGGATATTAAAGATGAACCCTTTTAAAGGCGAAAGCGGTTTAAGCACTTTTATGTATCCATGGTTTATCCCTAGATTTATAAAGCAATTTGTTGGCACAGCGTTTTGTAAAGTGGTGTGTTGGCCTACTAATTCAACTTTAGAAGTAATCAATTACAGTCGTTTTTTTGTGATTGCTATGGTGCATTTGGGTAAAGATGAGCTGTTTAGTACTAGCTTATTATCCAATCACTATGTGCAAATAATAGGCTGTTCTGAAGGAAAAGTTTCCTATTGGTCGTGGGGTAGGGCTTGTTCATATGATGCAACTAAAGGTTTAGGAAATGGCATACACCAACTCTTTATCCTGAAAAAAAGTGATGAGAAGTAATACAAATGTGCGACGAATGGTCGCAATCTGTTGTTCATAATGCGGAGTTTGAATTAAGAATGCCACACTGACTTAAGCTTGATGTGATGGTAGAGGATGTAAACCGCATAAAACAAGAAGCAGCTACAACATTTATGAATGTTATAGCTGCTATTTTTGTTACCATAAAGAGCGGTAGATTAACGCCTGCTGTTATAATGTGTTTTAGTATTCTTTGTGCATCAGCTTATCAAATACAAGACGTTGAAGGCACATACCAATAACACAGACAAGAAGTTAATAGCTCGTAACCATGGTTGCCATAGCCATGGGGCAAGTGGCAACCTGGTATAGAGAATTAATTGCCAATCACAACAGCGAAGTAAGCCTTCTTACCAGTTGGGTAGATACCTTGTATGTAAAGCACAGGATCTTTGCTAGTAGAAGCCTCTTTAACAACCTTCTGCAAGTCGTCGGTAGACTTAATGTTTTGGTCGTTCACCTTTTGGATGATAAAGCCTCTGGCTATTCCTGCATCTTTTAGTGCGCCGTTGTTCACCTTGATAACCTCAAGACCCGATGAAATACTCAATTGGCTCTTTTGTTCGGCTGTAATCTCCTTGAAGTTTCCGCCAAGAATGTCCAGATCGGCAGTCTTAACTACCTTTGTGTTGCCTTGAGCGTTCTTCAAAGTTGCAGAAGCAGTGGTCTTCTTTTTGTTGCGCATGTAGGTGATAGAAATCTTATCGCCGGGACGTTTGCTTGCAAGAACCTCTTGCAGCTCGGCCATCTTGGTGAGTTTCTTTCCATCAATGGCAGTGATAACATCGCCACCCTTCATGCCGATAGCAGCTCCAGCACCACCATCTTCCACGCTATCTACATAGATACCTTCGTTTGTTCCTAGGTCGTGTTCTTTGCCTTTTTCTTTCTCAATGTCTAGGAAAAGGCGCACATCAGTTCCTTTGATGCCCATGAACGCACGTTGTACACTACCATATTGTTTGAGGTCGGCCACTACTTTATTCATAATGGTGGTAGGAATAGCGAAGCCATAGCCACTATACGAACCTGTTTGAGAATAGAGCATAGCATTGATGCCCACCAATTCGCCTTGTGTGTTAACGAGTGCACCACCCGAATTACCTTGGTTGATGGCAGCATCAGTTTGTATGAACGACTCAATAGGGTTGCCACCAAGTGCGCGCGCCTTGGCACTAACAATACCAGCAGTAACTGTAGAATTGAGGTTGAAGGGGTTTCCAACGGCCAGCACCCATTCGCCCACCTTGAGTTTGTCTGAGTCGCCTATAGGAAGAGTGGGGAGGTTTTTGCCATCCACTTTAATAAGAGCCAGGTCGGTGTTTTTATCCGAACCGATAATGCGAGCGGAGTATTCGCGGTTATCATTCAGCGTAACCGTTAATTGGTCGGCGCCTTCCACCACGTGGTTGTTTGTAACGATATATCCGTCTTGCGAAATGATAACTCCCGATCCCGTTCCTTCACGTTTTGGGGTTTGTACTTGTCTTTTTTGCTTCCCACCGTTACCTTGACCAGGATAGCCAAAGAAGCTGAATGGGTCGCTGAAGAAGTCGCCAAAGGGGTCGTTTTGCATTTCAACGGTTTGTACTTTAGAGTTTTGTACAAATCTGATGTGCACCACTGCAGGCAGTGCTTTTTCAGCAGCGAATGTAAGATCTACGGGTTGTGCAGGCGTTGCTGGTGATGCAGCAGCTGCGTTAACCTTCATAAACGAACCGGCAGAGAATGCAACAGAAAGCACGCATAATCCACCAATGAGGTACTGTGAATACTTTTTCATTGTCTTTCCTTTTAAAATTACTATTTTTGTTTGTCTTAGTTTTCCATCTGCAAATTTAGGGGCAAATATTGTAAAACAAGAATTTAAGCGCATTTCTTTATCCCAATTTAACAAACGTGATTATCATATTAACGGCTATTAATGCCTTTGGGCTTTCTTTTTGCAGTTGTTTGCGTAGATGTTATTAGTATTTTCTGTTTTCACGGCTAATTGCTGTATCAAATTGTTATATTGTTAAATTTCTACTTACATTTTAATTTTGCTATATTCTTGTTGCGTTTTTTGCACATATATAAATAAGGGGTTCCCCAATCTTCCTTACATTTTTAGCCAATGAGTTGCACACTTCAATAAAATATGTTACTTTTGCAGCCGAAATTAAAAAGGAGAGGTGCTCGAGTGGTTGAAGAGGCACGCCTGGAAAGCTTGTATACGCCTAAAGCGTATCGGGGGTTCGAATCCCCCTCTCTCCGCTAATAGGCTTCAAACGGACTTCACAAAGGTTGTTATTTTAGCCTTCGAAATTTAGCTAATCGTAGTAAAATCAAGGTTTTACAACGATTTTTATTTGTATATACCTCCATTGCCTGACGCAATATTATTGGTTACGTAGCAAAATAATGATGCCTGGATTAAACTTTTGCTTTTGTAGGTTGTCACATATATTAGATTTGATAGAAGTCGTGACAGAAGGTTCACTTTTTTTGCGGAGTGTGTCAACCTAGGTCATCAGTTTACTGTGGTCTATCTATCGACAAATAAAACGGACATACCATAGAAGAGGCGGCGAAACTGAAGGTAGACGGCATGTTGGGTGCAACGTTTTCGTCAAAGGCTATCATTGGAAACGTACAACGTGGACTACAGTATGTGGCAAACAATCCTCTAAAAGATTCGATATGGTCTGATTTTGATTTATCTGCCAAGGCAATAGCAGGCCTGATTGTAGTGCTTCTGTCCTCTATCTTACCTCTTTTTGTTAAGGACAAACGTTATAAAATAAGTCAGCATATACTCAACGGGATAGTATTAGGCTTTTGGTGTGGCTCATTCTTAAACTAGACCTCATTCATCACTTACATGTAAAATGGTATGGATGTGCTCACGCTAATCGTACCAGTCGTCATGCTTATCACTGCATTTGTGTATCCATTCTTTGGTATGAAGTCATACAATTGCACGCACGTTTGTCCGTTTGGCTCGATACAAGAGTTTGTAGCAAGATGCGTTAGTTATAAGCTCAAAATGAAACCAACGACAGTTAAACGCTTGGATATGTTTCGTCAGGTTCCTTGGGCAATACTCATGCTATGTCTGTGGACAGGTGTATGGTTCGATTGGATTGAATATTAATTGTTCTCAGCCTTCGCATTCCAGTCTGCTTCGTGGGTAGTTATCGTTATTGTTTTTGTTTTTGTGGCACTGTCGACGGTGATAATGCGACCTTACTGCCACTTTGTATGTCCAACAGATTAACTCTTTAAGTATAATCAACCATCAACTTCTAAATACAAAAAATAATAGATATGAAGCATTTCAAGGATGTCTTTTTTCTTTAGGTCCATATAACTGGCTGAAATACAAATGGTGCTTTCCGTTAGGTTGTGAAACATGGGAGCGGTAGCACAGATTTGCTGATAGTCAATGGCAGACAGATTTCCTGCATTTAGTTCTTCAGGACATCAAGTTTGGCTTCTGCAAGCTGTTTATCGGTTCCGCCATTAGGGCAAACCTCTCACACCCTTTTGGCGAAGCGTATAACCTTAGACAGAACAGATTGTATAGCATGTCTAAAACAAACCATTGAGACGACAGCAAGAGCATAACCGTTTGGAGTATGTGCCTAGATTCTGTACGTGTCAAGCTCTTTATATTATTCCTTACTTCCTGCTCATCTCTAGGTTGCTTGTCCACATCTTGTCTACTTTATTTTTTTGACCTGGTATACCATGCTTTCAAAAGTATGCTAGACTATGTGTACAACAATACACAACATTATTACAGGTGACAATGGCCAATTTCCATAAAGCAGCATTGAGGTTTGATGAGTCAATAAATTGTAAAATATTTGCACCGCGTTTTAACATTATGAGTGCCATCCGCGCCTAAATTCTGGACGACGGTGCAAAAAATACGCGTATTTTTAAAGTTTGTAACTAATTGATATATAGATACTTGTGCATTAAAAGGCGCTAAAACACCCCTTTTTAGCATGTTTTTGGCGCTAAAAGTAGGTTTAAGCGCACAGCCAAAAACACCAAGCTGTTTTTATTGATAACCGTAAAAAACACCTTAAAAAAAGGTGCTTTATGCTACATTTTGCCCACTTTTGGTGCTATTTGCAGCAAATAGGCTTGCGTTTTGCTGCATTTTACCTTGCGTTAAGCACGAGTTAGCAGTGCGTTTTGTAGGAGATAGCCTTGCGTTTAGTAGGAGATAGCGATGCGTTTTGGTGCAAATCGCAAAACGGATAGATGCTTATCGAGCTGCATTTTTGATTTTTTTGGAAGCAACGCACGAGCAATTTTTCTCGAAATAGAAAGGCAAAAACCTAGTAAATGGAGAAAATAGACGAGTGGAAGGCTTGAAGCGTGCTGGAGTTTTGCCCCCAAAAACGTGTTTTTCGTCGTTTTTAAGAGCAAATTCTCTCTAGAATGGTTCGGTTGGAAATGGTATTTTGTAAAATATGTTTACCAATTTAACAATTGATTGATAGATGAGAGGTTAGGAGAAAATAGAAAACTTAAAGTTCAACGTTTATTAAAACAGGCTGGAATAATAAAAGGGTGTGCCAAGTTATTTTTGACACACCCCTGTTATAAGTAATATGATGTTATTTAATTAGTCGTCCATATAACGTAGTACACGTGCATACATCAATTCATATTGTGCTTTTACAGTTGTATCACGAGTCGTTTTGATACGTTGTTCAAGCAGTTTTTGCAGTTTCTGTGCATAATGAAACACGTATTCAGCAGTGCGGTCAATAGTTTCCATCCACATAGTCTCGGGTTCGCCATAGCCAGTACCGAAGCCAAGGAAGGCTACATCTTGGTTTTCGTTACGAAGACTGCGAACTTTACCAATCTGTTTAATCTCGTTGATATTAGCTCTCAGACGTTCAACATATAGTTTTTGCATTGAGATATCGTCTTCATCAAGCTTTTCGTCACCAGCGATAGTCTTAGCCCATACATGGTTGTAGGTGTCATCACAATATTCAAGTGGCGAATACGAAGTGGAATCAGCATAATAACTTAACGCAAGACGTGCGGTAGCAGATAATGCCATCTCTTGAATACCACTAGCCAATGTTTTATAAGGATGCGCATTAATCTGTGGCAGACGGTTCTCAATAGATGTTATGCCACGCTTACCAAATTGGTGAGCCTCCTTTAATAGCCACATAGCAGCTTCGCGCTGTTGCTCTTTAGATATAACCTGATATCGGGGCAACCCAGAAGATTCAGTGGTTTGATACAGTTTTATACCACCAAGAAGTGCATACACATTGCGCACATAGCCATAAGCTTGCGAAACAATTTGTCGATAGAGTTTAGCTTTCCGCGTTCCGTCATTGCCATCAGGAATCCATTCGTCAAAGTGATTGAGAATATATTCAAGATTTTTTAGACCATAAGTGCTCGACTTAATGGCGTTGTCGCCCAAGTCTTCCTCTATAGCAGTAGGGTCGTAACGATAGCGCGACTGCTGAAGTCCGTAGCGATACATTGGGTCGTTGGCATGTTTAGCAACAAAGTCTAGCAATGGTTGCACATCATCTCTGTAGCTTTTAGCGTTAGGGAAGACACGATATCCCCATTCAATGGCGTAGTTATCGTACACGCCCAAGAGGGGTGGGGTGAGCGAAACGCCTTTGTCAGTTGGTTGTGCCACGTAATTAAAACGTGCATAGTCCATGATGGAAGTTGTTGTGCCATACTTCTGTGTGAAGGAAGCAGAGCGAAGCGAGTCGGTTGGAATGGAAGCCGATGCGCCCATGTTGTGCATCAGTCCCAAGGTGTGCCCCACTTCATGCGTAACGATATATTCAAGTGTAGCCAACTTAATGCTGTCGGGCATATCTAATGTGCGAGCTGCAGGGTCGAGCTGTGCAGTTTGAATAAATCGCCAACTGTTTATCACATTAACAATATCATTATATACCAATACTGTGGCGGTTATAATCTCACCCGTGCGAGGGTCAATCCATGAAGGGCCCATAGCATTTTCGGTTGCAGTGGGTAAGTATCTTATACATGAGTATTTGAAGTTGTCGGGGTCGAAATTAGGATCATCCGTAGGATAATCTTTAGCTTGCATCACATTTTTAAAGCCAATGCGTTCAAAAGCCTTATTCCATCTGGTTACAGCTTTCTTAATAGCCGGCTTCCAGTCGTTAGGGAAATTATTGTCTATGTAAAAGACAATCGGTTTTACGGGGTCGCTAAGCTTTCCTGCAAAATAAGCTTCAGGGTCTTTCGGTTCAACTCGCCACCTATTAATGAAGCTAGCATGCTCAATAAGACTGTCGTTGACAATAGATTTTGGTGTAAGGAAATATCCAACCCGTGTGTCGCTAAGTCTAGGAATCATCTTATCCTCTGGCAAGAGCGTCAATGTAAATTGCACGCCGATAGAAACAGGATAATTGCTAATGGCCACATTGCCACTGTTGCCACTCATGTTGGTAACATAATTGCGTTCCATCTTCACGCAGGCATTGTTTTCAAAAGCCTTTAATTCCGTCACCTTAATCCATTCGGGGCGCAGGTCTGCATCTACTCTATAGGGTCCAGCCACCTTAGTTATAACAGGGAAATACTTGCTTTCTCTTAAGAAGAACGACGACGCATCGAACAAAATACCACCCGTTTTCTTGTTTCTAGCCTTTATAGGAAAAGAGAAGAAGTCAAGATTGCGGTAATTTATTTCTTCCGCTTGTTTAGCATTTGTAGTAGGCAGAGCATCGAGCATTTCAGTGTTCACTGCTTGCATCACGATAGAACTGTCTTTCTCAACAAATCGGATGTGTGTAATAGAGCCAGCTCGGGTGCCCAATTCAGAAAATTGTGGTGCAGAAACCGATGAAATAGTAGCGCCTATAAGCATATCGCGGCCAATAGACGAAGGCGGAAGTTCCACCAGCAGCTTCTCGTTGGTGCGATAAAGAGAGATGAAAGGCCCTTTAGCCGAGTCGGTTTTCTCTTCAGTCAATATTCGTTCGTAGGCGTCTTTTTTCACAACTGCGGTTGTGTTTTTGTTTTGTTTCTTCTTTTTAAAGAAAGAGATGGCGTTCGCAGAGATAGACACATTCAATAGTGCCACAGCCATGACGGTAACTTTTGCCGTTCTCATTGATATTAAAGAAACTGTTCTCATTTCTTCACCTCCATTGTTTTGTTGACTTTGAAGAGCATCATCTCGTAGTGAGTGCGAGCTTCCAAAGGCAAGTTCGCTTTCAAACATTTCTCCAGAGCAGTTCTAAGTTTCAGCAAACTATCATAGAAGTATAGTTCAGAGTTGTCTGCAAGAGTGATGTCTACAGTAGGCGCAAGGTTTTGTGAGGGGTCTCCAAAGCCAGGAGTAGCACCTTGGTCGTCGTTTTTTAATGCTGCTCCACCAGCCGAACCTCCAGCAGCAGCACCGTTACCAGTGGCTTTAGATACTGCACTTTGTGCATAATTCATAAACGCTCTTTGCAGGATACGTTCGCCTTGAGAAGGAGCGCGCAATTGCGCAACGCTTTTAAAGACACCATTATATAGGTCGTCGAAATATTCTTTTTGTGTGTAACTGTTAGGATCTAAGTAAGAGGTCACTGCTACGCGATTACGAGCAGCGAGCAAGTCGTAGGCAATAAACTCCAAACTTTGGTCGTAATAGCTAACAGATAAGAAGCCTTTGCGTTCAAATTTGCGGTTGGCATACTTGGTGAAGTTAGCCGCTTGTTGCAAACACCACAATAAAGAGCGCTTCTGGAGTTCTTTCGACACCACTTGATATTGTGGAATTTTAGAAGAAATCTTCATATTGTTGAGATACATACCTCCCACGTTGCTTAGCACCTGCTTGAAAAGCGTATATCTGTTTTGTGCGATTTGCAGGTATAATTTGTCTTTAATACGAGTATCCTCATCGTTCTTAATCCATTTAGAAAGATTGCTTTCAACGATAGAGTAGTTTTTATTGGCAAGTTCGGCACTGGCAATCATGTTATTGCCAAGAGCTTCTGCTTGCACTCTGGGGTCCCATCTAGCATTACGTTCAGCGTAAAAGCGAAGGCGTGGATTGATAATATTCTTGTCTACAAAAGCCTCAAGCGTGTTTGTCTCCTCGTTAATAGACACCTTATCGGTATCAAAATAGCGGTAGTTCCAATTAATAGTGAAGTAATCGTACATACCTAATCCTGATGAAGCCAGGCTAACGCCTTTGTCTGAAGGTTGTGCCACATAATTATAATGCACATCATCCATTACTGAAGGAGCTAGTCCCATAGTAGTTGTGAAGCGAGCATTACGCAACGAGTCGGTGGAGTAGGTTGCAGATGCGCCAAGATTTTTTAGTAAACCTAGCATCTTTCCAGTTTCTTTTGTAACCAACATCTTTAAGCCTTGAGCAAAATGCTGTGCCGATAAGCGGTTGCCTCGCACAGAAGGGTCAACAGCTCCCGTTTCAATCAGGCGCCATTTGTGCAAAAGTTTTTCAACATCAGAGTAGATAAACATCGAAGCGCTCATAATTTCACCCGTGTTGGGGTTAACATATAAGTCGCTTGTAGGAGCTGAAGATGCACCGCTTGGAATGTATCGAATGCACGAATATTGAATATTATCAGGGTCAAAACCTTGTTTTTGAGGAAAATCTACCACTTCGATAGAATTTTTAAACCCAATCTTCTCAAACGCTTTGTTCCATTCCAGTATGCCTTCTCTAATGGGTTGCTTCCAAGATTCGGGGAAGTTGTCGTCCAAATAGAAACGTATGGCATTAACAGGCATGGTGGGTTTACCTTTAGTATAAGCCTTTTTATCTTTTGGTACGAGGTTCCAACGATGCGAGAAGAATATACGTTTTGTGCTTGCACCTTCTTTAGGCATGCCCAAACGAACAGAGAAGTCTACGCCGATGCGCGAATCCATGATGCGTGGACGCATTGCAGATTCGGGTACAAGAGCCAGGCTATAGCTTACGCCCACAGTTGTAGGACGTTCTCCACCAATGGGCATAGACATCAGTGATGTAGATACACCATATGTGAAATCGTTATTTACAGAGAGATTTGTGTCGAAACTTTTGATGCCACGAATAAACGATAATTCTGATTTAGGCGTAGCTTAACACTGTAGTTGCCATTTTTAGTTGGCATCACAGGTATTAAGTTGGTGGGTTTTCCTAATAAAGCAGTTACATCAAATACCACAGCACTGCTGTCGTTGTTGTATGCCATGATGTTAAAGCCTTGCCAAATGCCGTCGCGATAGTTCAAAGACAATGCCTCATTTAGGTCGGGCGAAGAAGCATTGTCTTCAAAAAGGACATTGTTCGGTGTTTTCATTACCACCGAACTGTCTTGTATGTCGAAGTAGAACAATATAGGATTGGAACTTGTTGAGCCCACTGTTACAGCTGTAGGGTCGGTGGTAGAGGTAATTGTTCCACCCAGCATCATTTGCTTTTTAAGCAAAGTTCTAGGTAGTTCAAGGTAAATTTTGTTGTCAAGTTTATGAACGGTGATAAACTTACTACGTGCTGTTTCAGTCTTCTTGTCTTTAAAAAGTCTGTCATACTTTGTTTCTTTCTTAGGCTTTGAGGCCGACTTTGATTTGTTTTCGTCGGCCTTTGCTGCACTGCTTTGCAATGCAAGGAGGAGCAGCAAAGCCCCTCCTTGTACCGATTGTCTAAATGAGAAATTCATTTTTATCATTGGTTGTTATTTATTTCTATATAAAGCCTTAACAATACGGCCTGTGATGTTCTTTTTCGACCAGCGTAATGTGTTTGTTTGCGTGTCGTAACAATATAAGCTTCCTGGCATCGACGCTGCAGCATCGTTTGTGGCAACATAGATAAGATTGTCATTATCAGAGAAAGTAAAGTCTACAATAGTCTCTGAACTGTTACCAACGGTAAATAAAGCTTCTGTTGGGAAGTTGCTATTTGCAAGAACATTGTGAGCATAAACGGCATTGCCTTTTGTGTAATACACAATATTCTTACTACGTGCCGAACGTACTACAGCGCCATTATCAATACCCGAAGAAGTGGGCATAGCTGCTCTGTATAGCACGTTAGGCGCAATCTTTCTGTCGGCAGATGCTGAGAAATATCCAGGGAAGAGATACGTAAAGTAGAATGTTCCCGCACTTTTCTGACAGGTTATCAATGCCATATTGCGCTGTTTGTTTACACTTCCCATGCCCACTAGTGTGTCACCAGTAAATGTTCCTTTTAGTATCTCTGCAGGAATTGAAGTGGTTTCAATGGGCATAGTTAGCAGCGCACCATGCGCATTGTCAAAGTAAGCATCTGCATGCGCATAGAAAAGGTCGTCTCTCCACCATGTTGTCATTCTGTTTGCTAGCGTAACCGAGCCTCCAACTGCATTTGTAAAGCGTGAAGTTTGTGCAAAGATATTGGTAGTGTTCAATCCCACAGAATACAGATTGTTGTTTGTTATCGCCATTGTTTTGGGAGTACCAATGTCTGAGCTAGCTTCAAGCTGAGTTACTTTTTCACCAACAGGAGTTTGAAATAGCGAAAGCATTTCATATCCATCAAGCTGATAAACTGTAGAGGGGTTTCCTGCTGCAATCAACAACACATTGTTAGTTTGGCTTCCAATGGTTTTATGCCATGTCATTGAACAAGGCACGCCAAAGTTGATGTTGGGATTGTTGGTTGCCAATACATCAAGTTGGAAACTCTTGTCCACATCTTCAGATGGTACGTATGAGAGGATGGTCTTGTTGTTGTTTTCGGCTAACAGGAATACACCTTTTGTATAAGCGTATTCTACGTTAATACCAAACTCGTATATTTGAATGTTCTGCCCATTGCTAAGGCGAAGCCGAGCTGAATAGTTGCCAGAGGTTTTGCAAGGATAAACCAACGTCGCATCGTTAGATACCAATTTATGATCTACTTCCCATTCATAAGTTAACGCTTGATTGCCATTGCTCTGCAACACCGTTGGACTAATCTTTAGCGTATCACCCTGATTAAGTGTGTAGCTGCTGTTAAGTGGAGTCTGCAAACTGATTACAGAAATAGCTTTGTTGCCTTCTGTAGATTCATCGTTTATACACGAGGCTAACATAAAGCATCCAAAAGCTAGGATATATAATGAATTCTTTATCATGTTCGTATGTTTTTTGTTTGTTACCACTGTTTGGTTATTCTGGGTTCGCCGCAAAGTAGGCTACAACCTTTTGGATGTTCCTGTAAAGTTGTGTCCAACTTCTATTGTTACGTATCGCCTTTTCAAGTTGACTAGCATCAGAGTCGTAGTAAGACAACAGCAGTCTGTATTTTGCTGGTGTATAATCAGGCAGTCCCATCGACTTCAATAGCGGCATATCCCACCAATAGGGTTTTGCCAAAACATTGTCAAAGGCAATTGTTCTCTTTATTTTGTCAGGGAAGCGCACACCTAAGTCGTTGGTTGCTTCCAGTCGAAGTACCAGTCTGATGCTGTCGTTACGTGTGTCGCTTAAGTTTTGACGTAATAATATTACGGGGAAACTAGCCGTTAAACTGTCAGCTGTTACAGTTTGATCGCTATTGATGGCTTCGAAATGAACGCCTGGTTTAGCAGTACTACTAGGGTCAACAACCACCTTATATTGTTGTGTTGCCGACTTTCTTACACCAGCAATTCTTACCCTTACCTTCACTGTGTCTGTAGTAACGCTGGTTGGTTGTGTGCCAAACGAGTAGCTATATAATGTGTCTGCTTCATTGCTTAAATCGAAGTACACTTGGTTCATGCCTTCAAACGTACCATCTTTTGAGTATTCTCCATCATAGTCTACGCCCGAACACGCCTGCCACGAAAGTGCCACTAGGCCGATAGCGCAGAATTTTATTATTGATTTATACATAATTGTAAGTTGTTTATGTTTTTACCTTGCCTTGTTTTTAAGTAAGTACAGCTCTATAGCCCAGATGAAGTCTTAGTGCAGTACTTGTTTTAACGATGTTGTGCCTTGTGTTTAATAAGTATATATCGTTTGGTCGCCATATTCTCTCTCTCTGTCTGGCCAGGGAAGATTGAAGATTGCGTCAGAAGGCTGATAGGTATCAATGTTTCTGAAGTCGGTGAAACTACGGTTATAGTGTTTCAATGCATAGAACGTTTGTCCCATTCCTGGGAACTCGCGCATGCGTTCACGCATCATTTCTTGTTCAAACAGTTCGCGTGTAGACACCTTTGTTGCCTCAACATTGGTCAAGCCTCTGCTCTTTCTCACTTGGTTAAGCAGGTTGATAGCTTCTGTTTGATTGCTATCGTAAAGGCTTTCGCTTAGAATATAGTACATTTCAGGCAGGCTAATTAGCACGAAACCCTTCAATACACCTCTCGTTGCTTCGGCATCATTCTGTATTAAACGAATAAAACTAAAAGACGAAGTAGCCCCCGACGTGTTCTCTCTAAAGAAAGAAGTGAAGCGCAAATCTGAGCTAAGAGCCGTAAAAAGGTCTGTTTCGTAAAGACTACGGGTGTCTCTTCGGCCTTCTACAAATGAGCCAAGACCCGTAGAACGTAAGAAAGCAGTGCGAATAGTGGCAGACCTATCTGCTGCATATACCCCGAATATCATTTCTTTGCTGGCTGGGAAACGCAAAACCGAATCTAGCGAAGTGCTCGTGTTTAGTGTAAAATTCTGTGTAGCGTTAATAACTTCACGTGCATATTTTGCGGCTTCAGTGTATTTACCCATAGCATAATAAACACGAGCTTTAGTAGCTTTCACTGCATACTTGTTGAAAAGTATTGTACGACCTTTTGTATAGTCGCGTTGCAGCGTGTTGTCGTATGTCACGTTGTTATCGTTTACGAGCAGCGAGTCGGCCTCGTCTAAGTCTTTTAGTATAAGCTTAAATGTGCTCTGCAACGTATAACGTGGGCGATTACTCAAGTTAAATTCTTTGGCGTAAGGCAAGCCCAAGGTGCTAGCATCGCTTCGTCTATAATCTGTGCAATACAGTCTAGCCAAATCAAAGTGCATGAAGGCTCGAAGTCCCAACGCTTCTCCCTTTATCATTTGGCGTTCTTGTGCGCCAATACTGATGTCGTCTATGTGTTTCAACACGTTGTTAACATTGGCAATGTTGTTGTACATATTGGTCCAAACGGCATCAATTATGTTGCGAACCTCTTGGTTGGTGTATTGATATCGGTTGATGTGGTAACTCACATCTAGCGTGTTGTCATAACCAAACTGTTGTCCTAGTTTATCTACTAATCCCCACGATAGGTTCTCGCCATAAAGGTTAGAGGTGGCCAACTTACCATATATGCCAAACATGGCATCCTCATAGCCCGTTAAGTCGGTAAACATTTCATCGTCTGTTAGTTGACCCTTAGGTTGTACATCCAAGAAGTCGTTGCACGATGTGAATAGTGCAAGGGCAGTGGAAAGGGCTATATATTTTGTTATCTTCTTCATTGTTGTTCTGTTTAGTTTTAGAGTGAGAAACGTAATGAGAACTCAAAACTTCTGTCGTATGGATAATTCAGACCGCGTTCTCTCTTTGCTGTCGAAAGATAAAACAGGTCGTTGGTGAGCAGTTCTAAGAACATACGCTTCAAACCATACTTCTGTATAAAGTTTGTTGGAACTTCGTAAGATAGCGAAAGACTACTCATGCGCAGATAGTTGTTGCGTTGTACGAAGCGCGATGTTTGATATGGGGTTGCGGTATCATCAATACGTTTGTACTTAGCCACTGTGCCTGGCGTTTTCCATCTGTCGTTCAACACGCGCTCGTCGGCATTATATTTGGGGTTGGCTCCTTCAACTTTTGTAGCTAAAGTCTCGTTATACAATGCGCCTCCAAACGAATATTGGAACGTACAGCTAAGTGCAAAACGCTTATATGTGAGGTAAGAGAATACCGAACCTGTTCCTGAGGGGTTGGTATCTCCGAAAATTACCTTGTCGTTAGTGTCGTAAACAAAGGTGTAAGCGCCATTTCGCTTGATAAATATCTCTTGTCCTGTTGAAGGATCGATACCAGCAGAGGGAACCACCTTAAGGGCTGTGAGCGATTGACCTTCTTCGTAGATAGGAAGCGGTGCTACACCATTGTCGCTTTGGTTCTTTTCGTTTTGCTCGCGCAAGGAGTTACTTATCTTTTTGATTTTATTTTTATTGAGAGCATACGTTAGACCAAAGACCATTGCCAGTCTTTATTTTGAATGGGGATGGTGCGTAGGCGCAATTCAAATCCTTTGTTTTGTACTTCTCCAATGTTTTCGCGCGATGTGGTCACACCCACCGAAGGCGCTTTGGTTATATCCAAAAGCAGGTTGTCGGTGTTCTTGATATAATAATCGGCCGAAAGATCTACGCGTCCGCGGAATGCTGTAAAGTCTAGACCGATGTTAGTGCTAAGCGTGCGTTCCCATTTCAAATCGGGGTTACCAATAGTTATGGGGGTTGCTCCTGTTCCCTTTCCATAAAAGTAAGAACTGTTATAGCTGTATGTTGTCAACGCTTGATAAGGGTTGAAGTTGATGTTACCCAGATACCCCACGCTAGCACGTAGCTTAAGCAATTGCACTGGCGTTCCTTTCATAAACTTTTCGTTGTGGATGTTCCAACCTCCACCAACGCTCCAGAATGGTGCAAAGCGCTGGTTTTTGCCAAAACGAGATGAACCCTCGTAACGATAGATAAGGTCAAGGAAGTATTTGTTGTCCCAAATAGTATTGGTATTCACAAACACACCCACACCTCTGGTTTGCGTATCCGAACCGCTAGGACGGCTGCTGTCGTAAGAAGTGGCAAAGGCTGGATGTCCCAACTTGTCCGAATAGTAGCCTATTGAGCGATAGGTGGCTGCGTCTGATGAGGTTGACTCCACGCTGCTACCACCCATGGCGGTAAGAAACAGTTTTTTAATATTA
>NZ_BAIZ01000057.1 GCF_000613445.1 Hoylesella shahii DSM 15611 = JCM 12083 | reverse complement strand
CCACCAATCTACCCGCTGGTTACGAGGCTCGTTATGGCATTTTACTCGATATGGTGGGCGGTCGTGGCTCTAAGTTTTATCGTGAAGGCATGTCGATGGCCTTTGCTCCCGACATTGTAAAGAAGGTATGGCGCGCTGCTCGAGCAGCTGGTTTCGGCAGTTATTTCCCCAAAACAGATGGCGGAATGATTACAGACGACCATGTGCCTCTTAATCAAAAAGCCAACATCCCAACGATAGACATCATTCCTTATTATCCCGATTGCGTGCAAAGTTCGTTTGGACCAACATGGCACACCATCAACGATAACCTCCAAAACATCGACCGCAACACGCTAAAAGCCGTGGGACAAACGGTTATACAAGTGCTTTTTACTGAGAAATAAGGATTTCTAAACTAAAAACCTAGAATACCTAGGATACTTGGGATGCCTAGAACACCTAGGATATCTAAAAATATAGAAAGCCTAGAAAACCCTAAAACACTAGAATACCTAGGATAACTAGAACCCCACCCACCCGAAATCCCTTCCACGTTCACCTTTTTTCGGCCTCTTTCTTATTTCTTGGGTGATGTTTAGTTATTTCCTCTCTCAGCGATGAGGTGTCTATGTGGGTATAAATCTCGGTAGTAGCAATATCTTCGTGGCCCATCATAGCCTGAATGGCGATGAGGTCGGCGCCCCCTTCAAGCAAAGCCGTAGCAAACGAGTGGCGAAGCGTGTGCGGACTAATAGTCTTGGTGATGCCTGCTTCCACCGCTTGGCGCTTAATCATGATAAGAATCATGGTGCGAGTAAGGTGTGCGCCACGCCTATTAAGAAACACATAATCCTCCTCACCTGGTTTAATGCGCATAGCGTTGCGGTCAACAAACCAAGCCTTTAATTCGTCTAGTGCCCTGTTTGATATAGCACTAGCCGTTCTTTATCTCCCTTTCCAGTTACGCGAAGAAACTTTTCCTCCACGTAAAGGTTAGAAAGCTTCAGATTAACAAGTTCCGACACACGCAGTCCGCAACTAAACAACACCTCTATAATAGCCCTATTGCGTTGCCCTTCCCATTTAGAAAGGTCAACCGATGCCTCCAATCGGTCAACCTCGGCCGTGCTAAGCACATCGGGCAAAGCATTGCGAACATGTGGCGACATCAGCAATTCGGTTGGGTCGGAGTCGATAAAACCATCGAGAAGCAGAAATCTAAAAAACGAACGAACACCACTTAATATCCGTGCTTGCGACCGTGGCGTGATGCGTTGGTCGTGAAGCGAAGCCGAAAAGTTATCTAAATGCTCTAGCGTAACAGCCTCAACCTTCAGTCCATGGTAGTTGATATAACCCAATAGCCAGCGCAAATCGTTGCGATATGCCTCAATGGTGTTTGGGCTAAGGTTGCGTTCCAATTTTAGGTAGCGCATATAGCTCTTCACCATATTGTCGACGGTTTTATTTTCTCTTTCCATCGTTTATTCGTAATTTTGTGAACAAAAGTACAAAATAAAGCTGACATGACGATACAAATCATCAATGGGCCCAACCTTAACTTGCTGGGCGTGCGCGAACCAGGCATATATGGCGACACTTCGTTCAACGATTTCTTGCCTCGCCTGCGTGCGCTTTTCCCCGACATGCAGATTGATTACTTTCAAAGCAACCACGAAGGCCAACTCATAGACAAGTTGCAAGAAGTGGGTTTCACCTGCGATGGCATCGTGCTCAACGCTGCAGCCTACACACACACCAGCATTGCATTGGCCGATTGCATCAAGGCGATAAGCGCACCTGTTGTTGAAGTGCATATCTCTAACGTGCACCAACGCGAACCATTCAGGCATCAAAGCCTCATCGCTGCCGCATGTAAGGGCGTGATTTGTGGCTTCGGATTAGATAGTTACCGACTGGCTGTGGCCAGTTTCAAACCCTAAAGCATGGACCAAGATACCTACATCGCCAACCACATCGACCCCGAAGGCGATTATCTTTATCAACTTTATCGAGCCACCAACATCCACACGTTGCACGGACGCATGGCAAGTGGACATCTACAAGGTCGCTTGCTTAAAATGCTTGTGCACATGACACAAGCCAAACGCGTGCTCGAAGTGGGTACCTTTAGCGGATATAGCGCCATTTGTTTGGCGCAAGGATTGCCCGATGATGGGTTGCTCTACACTTTTGAAATTAACGACGAGCAAGAAGACTTTACTCGACCCTGGATTGAAAACAGCGATGTGGCCAGCAAAATACGCTTCATCATAGGCGATGCCATCACCCAAGCACCACAACTGGGCGTAACCTTCGACCTCGTGTTTATTGATGGCGACAAGCGCACTTATGTGGAAACCTACGAAATGGCGCTCACCGTGCTGCGACAAGGGGGCTTTATCATGGCTGATAACACGCTGTGGGATGGTCATGTGTTCGATTCGGCCTACGATAAAGACCAACAAACACTGGGCATACGCCGATTTAACGACCTCGTGGCTACCGACACACGCGTTGAAAAAGTGATTTTGCCTCTGCGCGACGGACTAACCTTGATACGCAAAATTGGTTAGCAGTAAACACCCCCACGCACAAACATCTGCAATTAAACGTTTAACCACACTGGCCTGCTGCTTTGGCTAAACAAATTTCCCATAAACACCCACTCCCCACCATGCCCTCCATAACCCTCAACAACCTCTCTGTGGGCTATCTCCGTGGACGCCGCTCTCCCATCAGCGTGCTAACCCACATAAACGCCACCCTCCAATCTGGGCGTTTAACCTGTCTTGTGGGTGCCAATGGCATAGGCAAAAGCACACTGCTGCGCACACTGGCCGCCTTTCAGCCTCCTTTAGCAGGCCAAATGTTTTACCATCAGGACGACAACCATGCCCCCACCAGTCTCACTTCACTATCGCAAACCCAGTTGGCAAGGGTTATCAGCGTGGTGCTTACAACCAAAACTAGCGTTGAAAACCTCACCGTACAACAAGTTGTGGCCCTAGGACGCTCGCCCTACACCAATATTTGGGGCACGCTTCGCGCCGACGACCACCGCAAGGTGCAATGGGCCATGCACGCTGTGGGCATAACCGCCCTGCAAAACCGCATGGTGCAGACACTTAGCGACGGAGAAAGACAAAAAATGATGATTGCAAAAGCCTTGGCACAGGATACGCCCGTGATGCTACTCGACGAGCCAACGGCTTTTCTCGACTATAAAAGTAAGGTGGAAATGATGACCTTACTTAGTGCTTTGGCCCACGAAACCAATAAGATGGTGCTTCTTTCTACCCACGACTTAGAACAAGCTGTGCACACCGCCGACGCGCTTTGGGTGGTAACTAAGGGCCAAGTCCAACACGCAAACCCACAAGACACAACCACTAACCACACCAACCTTCTTGCCCACCTGCAGGTGCTTGAAAAGCGCTACCTTACCAATCAGCTGGGCCAACAGCACATGGCTTTCTGCACTGAGGGCCAAGACGAAAGCCCAGAGCAAGCCCAACTAACACTCGCTTCTACCACCGACTACCGCCAACGCACGCAAGCCCTCTTACAACTGCTGGGCGAAGAGTTGGCAGCGGTCAATAGTTTGTAAAATATTTCGTACATATTTTAACATTATGAGTGCGATATTTGCAAGCAATCGCCCATTCGCTCGTAAAAAAACAATTCTCGCGTGAGTTTGATTGGTCAAAAAAAGCGATACACTCATAAAAGTCAGCAAGTGGCGTTTTAGCATAAATAAACCGCGTTTTACACCAAAAATTGAGCTATTTGCAGCAAAACGCAGTGCTAAATGCAGCAAAACGCAGTGCTAACTCCTACTAAACGCAATGCTAACTCGTGCTAAACGCAAGGTAAAATGCAGCAAAACGCAAGGTAAAATGGTGCTTTTTGCACACGTTTTGGGGCAGCAGAAGCTATCCATGTACAAAAAAATTACCTTCCCCCAAATAGAAAAAGGCCATTTTTAGGGGCTTTTTAGGGGCAAAAAGCACGTTTTTAGGCGGTGAAAAACCCAACGTCTTCACCAAACTAGAACAGCAAAAAGGTGCAAAAAGCACGTTTTGGGGTAAAACTTGGCGCGAAAATAAAACTCAGAACTGTGTTTTTGGAGATAAAAACCTCTTTTTTAACCAGATAATACTCTAAAAAGGGTCACCCACAGAGGTGTGTTTTGTAAAATATTTACACCTTATTTAACGCAGCGCACTAAGCCTTAGTCTTGCCTCAAAACAGCTAACAAATCAAACATTTGATGTAAGCAAACCACCATATTATGACCATTATTCGCGTTTGTTTTATAGTCAACAGCTGTTTTTCCTGTCCATGCAATCCCACCCAATGGCAGTGATATTCCGCAGCGGCAGCAAAGTAATTTTAAACACAAGACTATGCAGAATTAATTAATTGTATATTAACACCTTACAACTACACCCACCTCCACACATCAGCAGTATGCTGGCGCCAAGAGAGCATAAATTGGTGCGCCCACCGTGTTCTTATTTCAATAATTAATCACCGAAACTTTGTGTGAAAAAAAAATAATTTTGGAAAGAAAACAGACACATTATTATGTTTATGCAGTTTTTTTACTATATTTGCCGTTACAAATTGAGACATTGAAGGATAAACATTGATTTGGTTTTGCAATCAAACCATGGGTAAAATGACATAAATTCTTACCTACATCAACATAATATCATCACTTTTTAAACCAATTGTATGGCAGTATCTCTAAAGCGCTATCTACTAGCAGTGCTTGTAACGACCATCGCTTTAACTTTGTTCCAACCAGTTGAAGCCATTGCCCAAACACAGGGCAAGCGCATTAGCGTGTCGTTTAAAGACAAGCCGCTGGCCACAATCCTCGATTTTGTAGGAAGGCAAGGCGACTACGAAGTATCTTACACCGATGATGTGCGCACCGACACACTAACGGTAACCATCTCTTTCGAAAACGTTGATGCCTTGCAAGCTGTGCAAAGCTTGCTGGCCAAAACCGCTTTCGCCTACAACGTAGACGGAAAGAAAATCAACGTTTACCGCATGGAGCAGCATAAAGAAACAGCTTTCACACTCAAGGGACTTGTGAAAGACAAAGACGGACAGCCCGTATCTTTTGCCACCGTGCAGATTAAAGGCACAACACAAGGCACAACCACCGACCTAGACGGGCACTTTACCATGAAGGTAGACCGCCAAGAGGGCAACGTAACCATATCGAGCGTGGGCTTCGAAACCAAAACCATGAAGTATGATGCTCGTCACGAACTAAGCGTGTTGCTGCCTTCGTCGGAAAAAATGCTGGGCGAAGTGGCCGTTATTGCCTACGGTAAGCGCAACACACGCGAACAAGTGGGAGCCATTGGTTCGGTAAAGGCCGAAGATTTGCAGAAAGTGCCCTCGCCTAGTCTTGAAAACTTGCTACAAGGCCGTATTGCCGGTGTAGACGTAACCAACCTTTCGGGTTCGCCAGGTGGTGGCGGTTCGAAGGTAACCATACGTGGATTTAGTTCGCTCAATCAGCAAGGCGCAAACGATGGCACACCACTCTATGTGGTAGACGGTGTGCCCGTGGCCAACGACCCCCAAAACATGGGAGGCATTAACGCCCTTGCCGGACTAGACCCTTCGAGCATCGAGAGCGTGCAAGTGCTTAAAGATGCTGCCTCGGCATCGCTCTATGGCTCGCGTGCAGGCAATGGCGTTATCCTCATCACCACCAAAAAGGGTAAGGCTGGGCACAACGAAATACAGGTAAACGTGTCGCAATCGCTCTCGTGGCTGCCAGCAACACCCAAACAAACCATTGGAAAGGCCGAACGCGACATCGCACTCTTACTGGCCCAAAAATACCGCTCGGCACACTACGACGGGGCAACCGACGGTATTGTGCTGCCCAACAACTATGCCGACACATGGGGTTGGGGAAACGATCTCGATGGTGGCATGGACTATCTGTGGCGAAACGGAAACGTGATGACGGGCGACGGAAAGATTAGCCCCATCATGCAAGATTCGCTCAACACCTTCTATAACAACCGCACCAATTGGTGGAAATATGGATTTAGACTAGGACGTGTTACCAAAGCCGATGTGCAACTGTCTGGCGGCACCGAAAACATGCGCTATATGCCAATGCAGGCGTGTACGACGAAACGGGTATTATGATTAACTCCAACTTCCGCCGTTACAGCTTGCTCACAAACCTCGACTTCAAGCTTTCTACCAAGCTCGATATGTTTATCCGTATAAACATGGCTTACACCGACCAAAGCGCTGGTTCGGGCGGACGTGTGCAGGGACTTACCTTTGACCCCAAGCAAACACCCAGTGTATTGCCTGGTAAGGGCAGCACGGCCGAACGCGAAGCCGTGAAACAACTGCGCGATATAGACCAAACCAACTCGAACTATAACTTACGACTCAACGGAGGCTTTAACTATTCGCCCATAAAGGGTTTGAAATTTACCTCCACTGCATCGATAGACCACTATTTTACACGCATATACATCTTCCGCCCCAGCTATTTGATGTACGACAACCTGTCGGAGGCGCGCGGTTCGAATGCGGCAATGACCAACCTTCAAACCGAAAACATTGCCACATACAATGTGCCCCTGCCCCAAGACCACAAGTTGGAGCTGATGGCCGGTGTTACTTACAACTACGATTTGATGCAAAGCATCGGCGGATGGGCAAAGGGTGGCCCCACCAACCAGGTAAAATACGTTGGCGAGGGGTGGCCCACACAGATTAACGACATCAGCGGAACGAGCAAGCCTGCGAGAAATTTCGACTCGAACAAGGAAGATCAGGCCATGCTCAGTTTCCTTGGACGTGCCGCCTATGGCTACAAGAAGAAGTATCTGGGCGAGTTCTCTGTTCGCCGCGACGGTTCTTCGGTCTTTGGCAGCAATGTTCGTTGGGGCACATTCCCCTCAGTGGGCTTGGGTTGGGCGTTCAGCGAAGAGCGTTTCATGAAAAAGCTGTGGTGGCTTAGTTTTGCCAAGCTGCGCGCTTCGTGGGGACGTTCGGGCCAGAAGTTCCAAGAGCCTTACCTGGCATTGGGCACACTGTCAGAAACCGATGTGTTTAACGGCACCGCCGGATTGGTTCCCGCCGCATTGGCCAATAAAGACCTTACTTGGGAAAAGAGCGACCAGTACGATGTGGGCCTCGACCTGCAAGTGTTGGATTATAGACTGAAATTCAAGCTCGACTACTATTACAAGTATTCAAGCAACTTGCTTATGCAAAAATACTTGCCAGGCAACTTCTTCTATACAGGTAAGGTTTGGGACAACATCTCGGCCATCTCTAACGAGGGCATAGAGTTTGACGTACAAGCCGACCTCATCCGCAGCAAGACCTTAACCTGAGCGTAGGGCTCAACGTGTCGCACAACCGAAACCTTTTCCGCAAGACAGATAACGGCGAAGACCTCAACGACAAAGTGCTAGGCCGCCCCGTTTACGGCATCTACACCTATCAAGACGAAGGAATAGTAAAAGACGAAAGCCAAATACCCTACCATTATAGTCAAACAGGCGTACGCATGCCCCTCTACTTTGTTAATCCCAACTATCCCTTGCGCGTTGGCGGAAGAAAGATTAAGGACCAAAACATGGATGGAAGGATTGACAACAGCGACTTGTATTATGCAGGTAGCACCCTACCAACAGCCTACGGCGGTGTTAATGCCCACCTAGACTGGAAGGGCTTTAACGTAGACCTGCTGTTTAGCTACGTACTTGGACGCAAAGTGATGAACATGGTGCAAAACAGTGCCTTCACTTTTAACAAGAGCGTTAACCCCCTGATGGCCTATTTCAAAGCCAGCGATTACTGGAGCAAAGACAATCCCAATGCCACTAAACCCGCATTAGAATTTGCCGATCCTGGTTATTTGGGACATTTCGACGGTAATGTCGATTCAAATATTGAGAACATCAGCTTCCTTAGATTGAAACAACTGGTGTTGGGCTACACACTTCCCGCAGCTTGGTTTAAATCTAAGTTTGTTAAGAGTGTCAACGTGTATCTCTCGGGCGAAAATCTCTTTATGCTCTCCAACTACACCGGTTTAGATCCCGAAGTTATCGACCCCTATACAGGCAAAGACGATGGTTCGCAATATCCACTAAACCGCAAGCTTACATTTGGTATCAATGTTAAATTCTAGAAAGATGAAAAGAATAAGCATCGCAACGCTTCTCTTGGCCGCCACACTATCGTCTTGCAGCTTAGACATACTGCCAGAGAATGCGCAAACATATAACAACTCGTTCGACAAGGAGGCAGGAGTGAACGCTGCTACCGCCACAATAGAATACTTTATCAATATCTACGCACCCAACAACAACACGTTTACCACAGTCGGTATATTTGCCGACACGCTGCAAGATGACATGGAGGTACGCCGCTGGAACCCAAGACGGATTATTGGGCAAAACGAATCGTGGAAAGAACTCTACGACATCATATTTTCCTCTAACGTCATTGTGGACAATATACACCGAACAAAGGACCTTACCGACGACCGCCGCAACCACTACTTGGGGCAAGCAGAGTTTGGTTTGGGCTTTTGTTACTTCCTTTTGGCGCAACGTTTCGACGACGCGGTTATCACCGAGAACTCTTACGTGATTAAGGAATACGCCACTTCGTCGCGAATGGACGTGATAAACACGGCCATCGACCACGCCACAAAGGCTTTCAACATGCTGCCCACCTACGACAAACTGCGTAAGATGGACGGAACGCCCATTACCAACAGGCAAACGGCATCGAAAGGAACATGCGCTGCACTGCTGGCACACCTCTATGCCTGGAAAGGAAGCATCATCGAACTGCTGAAATTGGAGGGCAATGCACAAGAAGCCTACACCAAATCGATGGAATATAGCACTATGCTGATAAACAAACAGGTGGGCGATTACAGCCTTTGCAGCACACCCGAAGAGCTTTGCCAATGTTTCTCGGCACCAGAGAAGACCAATCCCGAGGCGATATTCAGCTTTTTCTACGACAAAGCACGTTCGGGACAAACGTTCTCGCCCAACAGGGTGGCCGAAGGCTTTGTAAGTTGGCCGGTAGACGAGACACAAACGCTGGCCGACATTGCCAGCCGTCCAAGGTTTAAACTTTACAAGGAAACCATCAGCAAGCTGTACCCCGATGCAGGCGACTTGCGCCGCACGGCTTTCTTCTACAAGTTTGATACGAACCACACATATGGAGGCCACAACTACGCCATACCCTACAAGTTCCGCACGGCGGTTCTGGATCCCGACCAGATATCGCAGTCGGGTAAGCTATATCGTTCGATAAATGCCGACTATGTGTACTGGCGTTTGGCCGATTTCTATCTGCTTCGCGCTGAATGTGCAGCCAAATTGGGTAATGATGCGCAGGCCATTGCCGACCTCAACGTTATTCGTAATCGTGCAGGAGCCACCGCTTATCCCTCGGCCAACGACACCAAGGGACTGCGCAAATCCATCTTCCGCGAACGCGAACGCGAATTTATCGCCGAGAACGATGCGCGTTACGCCGACATCATCCGCAACAATTACATCAAGGAAGAGTTGACTGGCAAGTTCACCACCCTCACATTGAGCGACATGCGCGGCGGAGCTTTGGGCTTACCATTGCCCACCGATGCCAAAACAGATAAGGACGGAAACCCCATTAACAAGGTTATCCGCCAAAAAACATATTGGCAACGATACGAATAAGCAATATTTCCTAACCGTGGCCACCGCACAACAACACGTTGAACCGTGGCCCAAACAGAAAGAAAGAATATGAAACGCATTAAATTTTTAGCTGCGGCATGCTTACTGGCACTAATATCGGTGAGCTGCACGCAATATAATTTCGATGATACAGGCGAAGCAAATGGCATACACGACTGCACCATGTGGGAATATTTTAGCAAAGACCCCTACAATTGGCAACTGTTACAAGAGATGATTACACGCGCCCAACTAGAAGATGTGTTCAAAGGAACCAGCTCTTACGGCAAAGATATCACCTATTTTGGTGCTACCAGCAACTCCATACGAGCCTATCTCTTTGAAAACGGTATGACAAGTGTTGAAGAAATGCCCATAGACGACTGCAAAGCATTTGTGCTTAACGGCCTATTAAACAAACGAATGCTGCTCGACGACTTTAAACCAGGACGAAAAAGCAGCGACGCCAACGTGCTTGTGGGCACTGGAGGCGAAACGTTCGATATGGCATCGGGTAAACAATTTTGGATTTACACCTTCAACGACACCTTTGGTGGCGTGCCAGGAGCAGGTCCTAAACGTATTTACGTCACTTCGTTAGACGCTAGTAAAGAAAGCGCTGTGGCCTCAAGCAACATTCAAACGCTCACAGGCGTGGTGCATTCAATGGATTACGATTTTAGATTAAGCGACTTTTAACACATGAAGAAGATATATAATTTGGGCAGCACGCTCTTTGTTGTTGCGCTTATCGCTATGGCAGTGGCAGCTTGCAACACAATGCCCGTAGGATTTCTACGAACAGAGGGCGCATCGTTTAGCCCCGATACGCTCAACGTTTACCACAACCCGCACGCCAGCACACTGCGCTTTACAGACAACCTCCCTTGGGTGTCGTATCGCATTCAGGGCGTGGCTGGCACCAATCCCATTAACTACGAACTGGCCGACGTTAAGGCCACCGAAGGCGGCGATGCCGAAAAGTTTAAAGCCTTAGCGCAAAAGGGACTGCTAAAAGTAGACGGTGGCATGATTGTATTGATGCAAGAAGGCGTGGCCGAACTGCCAAATGGACGCTACACGCTATCGCTTAGAGTATATAACGATGGGCATTCGCAAACCATCGACGATGTTTACACCATCATCGTTGGCGACGACGAACCCGAACCCGAACAAATAAACCCATAATAAATATGAAACGACTGATATTATTGCCCCTTATGTTGCTGGCACTGGTGTGCAAAGCGCAGGGCGAACAAGGTATAACGTTTTTCAAAGGCTCGTTTAACGAAGCCTTGGCCGAAGCTAAAAAGCAAAACAAACCGCTCTTCGTTGACTTCTATGCCACGTGGTGCGTGCCCTGCAAACGCATGGCCAAAGAGGTTTTCACACTTCCCGAAGTGGGCGAATACTTCAATCCGCGCTTCATCAGCCTACAAATAGACGCCGAAAAGCCCGAAAACAAAGAGATTGCCAAGCAATATAAGGTGGAAGCTTACCCCACTGTGGCCTTCATTGCGCCCGATGGACGAACCATTGGCGTGAACGTTGGTGCTCTGGGAAAAGAAGATTTACTTGAAGCGGCCAAGATTGTGGCTGGCGAGGGCGTTAGTTTCGAACAACTATACGACGAATATAAGAAGAACCCCAACGACCTGGAAGTGCAACAACAGATGCTGATGAAGCCCCAAACTTCCTTGCTGCGCAAGAAGGAATGGATGCCGACAAGTGGGTTGTGCGCATTCAGAAACTCTATAAAGGCTATATCGCCGCTAAAAAAGGTCCGAAACTCATCAACAAAGACGACTACGCCATTATCTACAACCTTGAAGGAAACGACGATAAAGCGCATAAGCAAGAGATGGTTGACTTTATTAACCAGAACCTTGACGCATGGAAAGCTGCCATTGGCAACCCCGCAGCCTACTATGTGATTATGGCTAACGACGCTTGGGCCGAAGATTTGGTGAAAGAAGGTAGCGATAAGTACAAGCAATACGTTGAAAAAATCAAAAACGAATATGCTAAAGCCTACGAAGTAGCTGCTCTGCCCACCATCAAACCTTACGATAGGGCTAAGCTTTACTACGATGCACTGTACAATCTTTATAAAAACAAAGACGTGAAAGGCTACATCCGCGATACAAAATCCCTCTTGCAAAAGATGGGAGACAAGGTGGCTCCAGCCGATTATGGTAAGGCTGCACAAGACCTTTACATCGCTGCTGGCAAAAAACTAACAGCCGACGACCACAAACAAGCTATAGAATGGGTGGAACAAGCATTGAAAGCAGAAGAGGCTGTGATGGAACGCGTAAACTATCTCGTAATGATTGGCGACTCGTATCGTGAGCTGAAGAACTACACTAAAGCACGCGAATGCTATAACCAAGGCTACGCCGAGTCGCTAAGAATGCAAAACATGGAGATGCCACAAGCCATGGTACAAAACGCCATTAAGCAAAAATTGGCTACTCTGGAACTACTAGAAAAGTAACCAAAGCATGAACACAACGCTAAGAAAAATGGCGCGAAGCATGCGCTTTGCTCTGCTAGGCCTGGCCTCTTTGGCCTTGGCCCAGCAGGTGCAAGCACAAAACGAAGCGCTAAGAAAAGGTAAGCTGCCCAACGGGCTTACCTATTATATATATAACGACGGCTCTACACCAGGCGTGGCTCAGTTCTATCTCTACCAAAACGTGGGAGCTGTGAACGAAGACGACAACCAAACAGGGTTGGCTCACGCACTGGAGCACTTGGCTTTTAATGCCACCGACAACTTCCCTGGGGGCGTTATGGCTTTTCTTAAGGCCAACGCACTAACCGAATTTGAGGCCTTTACGGGCGTTGACGATACCAAATATGCCGTACACAACGTGCCCACCAACAACCAACAGCTGATGGGCAAGATGTTCTTGCTACTCAAAGACTGGTGCCACGGCATTAAACTGCTACCTGCCGACGTTGAGAAAGAACGCGGAATTATTATGGAAGAATGGCGCCGACGCGAGGGAATAGACCGACGCATCACAGACAGCACGGCTCGAGTGATGTACAACTACTCGAAATATGCCTACCGCAACGTTATTGGAAACGAAGCTCGCATACGCGCTTTCTCGGCAAAAGACCTGCGAAAATTCTACGATACGTGGTACAGACCGCGCCATCAATTCGTGGCTATCATTGGAGATGTTGACCTAGACCAAACCGAACGCACCATCAAAGCCACGCTTTCGGCCCTGCCTGCTAAGCCCACTCCATACGACTTGGAGTGTAGATTAATTGGAGATAATAGCGAACCGCTCTTCATGCAGTTTGTAGACAAGGAGAATAAGAGTGCTTCCTTCGGACTATATCAACGCATCCGACTAGCAAACAACCGCAACGACGACGAGGCTGTGAAGAATTTCCTCTTCACAAGCATGTTCAACACACTGGCTCCACGACGCTTTGCTCGACTTAAAAACGCCGACGAAGAAACCTTTATCGCCGCTTCGGTGAACCTTTCGCCCCTTGTACGTGGCTTCGCGCAGGTGGCTTGGGACGTTGTTCCCTATGCCAACAAAGCCCAACAAGCTATGGAACAACTGCTCAATGTTAGGGCAGCAATGGCGAATGGCGGCTTCTCTAAACAAGAGTTCGAGGCAGAAAAGGGCAAAATGTATCAGGGCATGAAAGAGGCTTTGGAAGCAAGCGGACTGGGAACACCCGACAATGTGTTTGGATTGATGAAGCAAAACTTTGTGTATGGCACACCCATCACCGACTTCCGTCAGCAAATTCAACGCAACATCGAGGTGCTTGTTGAACAAGAAGTGGAAGACTTTAACACTTGGATTGCCAAACTATTCGCACCAAACAACTTGGCTTTCATCACCTACGAACGCACTCCAGGCGAATTAAACATCACGCAAACCAACTTCCTTACAGCGCTTGCAAACAGCGAAAAGCCACAAGTGGCAATGGCTCAAGACAACAGCACACCCGCAAAACTCGACCTTAGCCACATCGTTGCAGGCAAAATTGTGAGCGAAAAACCCATCGCTAAGCTCGCAGCTAAAGAGTGGAAACTCTCTAATGGCGCACGCGTTATCTATAAATACTTGCCACAAGCCAAGGGAAAAGTATTTTTCTCGGCAACTGCTCCTGGCGGAAAAGCCGCCGTTTCGCCACAACAACTGCCCAATTACACGGCCATGCGCAACCAATTAATGCAAACGGGCGTGGGCGGATATAACCGAAACCAACTGGCTTCGTGGCTACAAGGCAAGGAATTAGACCTAACCATGTCGCCCGGCGACTACTCAGACGACCTCTCTGGAAGCATGGATGTGAGCCAAGCAGACAACTTCTTTGGTTATTTAAACCTCATTTTGTCGCGCCACAACTTCTCTCCAAGCGTGTTCTCTAAGTATGTTCAGCGTAGCAAATACCTCTATGCCAACCGTGCAACCGAAGGAATGGAGCTGCACAAGACTCAATTCGACAACTGCTTTTCCCGCCATCTGAGGCCAATCCCGTAGAAAACGAGGCCTTCTTCGACCGCATGCAGTTCGATGAATTACCCTCGCAGTTCTTCGCCCACTTTGGTAATGCAGCACGTTTCACCTATTTCATCGTGGGCGATATGCCCGAGGCGCAAGCTAAAAACATCGCCACGCGCTACCTAGCATGCTTAAAGGCGACCCCAATCAGACGCTTCCAGTTCCCACAGCGATGAATTTCGCTTCTAAAGAACCAGTTATCAAACGTAGGTTCAACGTGGATATGCAAGGCGATATGGCCGAGATAGAAATATCTTTTGCCAACAAACAGCGTCTCAGCGATAAAGAACAAGCAGCCCTTGAAGTGATGCGCTCGATATTAGAAACCAAAGCTTTCGATGAAATTCGCGAGAAAGAGCAACTCAGTTACACCATCGGCGTAAGCGCCAACTACACTTCGCAGCCCGAAACAAGCGAAACACTGAGCATACACCTATCCACCGCACGCCAAAACGTAGACAAAGCCGTGGCCAAAGTATATGCCTTGCTCGAAGAAGTAAGCCAAGGTAAATTCACAGCCGACCAGTTTAAGCAGGCTGTTGTGCCCTTAGCCGTAGACGAACAGTCGCCCGCTTCGCCCGAACTCGCCACCAATCCCTCACTTTGGATGGCCACTTTAGGCGTGTATGCACAAACAGGCGAAACCATAACACCCGAAGAAAGCGCAGCCGTTGAACCAGTGTTTAGCACCCTAACGCCAGCCGACGTGATGGCCGTTGCCACAAAGCTACTCAACAACGCCGTGAAACGCGAAATCGTTGTGCAAGCCATTGCACACGAAGGCAAACTAAGCTAAGCACAAACAAAGTGCTCTAATAAGGCCACACCTTATTATATATAACACCACATCGGCGTTCGCATCTTATCATATAGGTGCGAGCGCCGATTTGTTTTTCCCAAACAAAAAATGCCACTCTCAACCACGTTGCGACAAAACGCATAACCTACGCTTGTTTAGACCAGCAATCAACATTTACCTGCACAGAATAATCAAACCGAATTGCCTTGGGGTAATTGTTTTATAAGAATGACATACGTGCGTAGCCTCGCCATCAACAAACCCTTACACAGAGAGAAGGAACACTTTGGTTTGCTTACCATGCAACTATGGTTTTCCAAAAACCAATTCCGTTTGACTATAACATCAGTACACAACAAACTCGTCAGCTCAAACAATCATCAACTCACAAACCCACGAACTCATCAACTTAAAAACCCATCAACTCAAAAACTCATCAACTCAAAAACTCATCAACTCAAAAACCCATCAACTCAAAAACCCATCAACTCAAAAACTTATCAACTTAAAAACTCACCAACTTAAAAACC
>NZ_BAIZ01000058.1 GCF_000613445.1 Hoylesella shahii DSM 15611 = JCM 12083 | reverse complement strand
TTTAAAAGTTATATAATATTCGACCAATCTGATAAAGTGGTTGTAAAGAGTTAAGAAGACAGCGGTGTATGCAAAACATTTTTTGCCACTTCGGCTTATTACGAGACTGGGACAGCCTTATTCATATCGCTTAAATGGTTGTCAGTACCATCTTATGTAAGAGATTGAAATATCGCTACAAGAAAATGAAACTACCATCAATATTAATTTCTTCTTCGTGTATAAGATATTCTAGTGCCACATCCAATCCCTTATTTGGCAAATTCAATTTGTGAAGCTCGGTTATATGGTGACGTTCGCCATCTTTTAATAGATTAAGGATAGCTTCTCGTGCATTTTTCGTCTGTTCATTGCTAGGTTCGGGCGACTCATGGTCTAGACAAACATCGCACTGTTCGCAATCCTTATGGCGTTTTTCGCCAAAATAAATAAGGAGTTGTCTGCTTCGGCACACTTCATTGTTGCTTGCATAAGCCTGCATGGCGTTGATGCGTTTAACATATTGTTCCTTACGTTCTTCGTATATCTCCTTACTTAACACAACTTTCTCACCGTCAATCCTATCTTGGAGATAAGTGATAAACGGAGTTTTGCGTTGCGGAATAAAATAGATGATATTGCGTTGTGCTAGATTTTTCAGTATCACATAAACCTGTTGAGTAGTAAGTCCGGCTTCTTGCGCCACCAAACCCTCGTCAATATAAACATAGTTGCTAAACAAACCACCATAGGTTCTCAATAAAGCCGTTATCACGGCATCTTCAAACTTACTGCTTTCATCAAGTCGATAGAGGTCGTTACGGCCCAGTTTAAACATCACTCTAGCTCTAGCCTCAGGCTCCATCTCGTAATGTATATAGCCCGCTCGCTCTAAAATTTGAAGTGCAGAATGGGTTTGCACGGGGAAATGCTTAAAAGTTCGGCTAAATTTATCTATCTCAAATACAAACGAATAGCCAGCCCCACTACCCACTCCAATTTGGTAATAGTAGGCTAAGTCTTCGTACACTTCTTTAATATAATCCTTTTCAGGGAAATTTTCGACCACCCTTTTGTTCAGTTTCTTTCGATCGCCTTTGTTCCAAAGCAACACAGCATAAGCCTTTTTCCCATCTCGACCTGCCCTACCAGCCTCTTGAAAATAGGCTTCAATCGAGTCGGGACAATCAATATGAAGCACAAGGCGAACATCAGGCTTATCGATACCCATACCAAAGGCATTTGTAGCAACGATTACGCGCACTTCGTTTTGCTGCCAACTGTTTTGACGCTGGTTTTTTATAGAAGGTTCGAGTCCTGCATGATAGAAGGTTGCTGAGATATTTTCTGAAGTAAGGAATTGTGCCATGTCGCTTGCATGCTTGCGATTCGTACATAAACAATGGCCGAACCAGAAACAGCATTGAGAATATGAATTAATTCGGTGTACTTATCCATCGTTTCACGAACGATATAAGCTAGGTTTGAACGTTCAAAGCTCATCCTAAAAACGTTCTTCTGCTTAAAACCCAGACGCTCTTGGATGTCGTCTATAACTTTAGGAGTGGCTGTTGCGGTTAAAGCGAGAATGGCAGTATCGGGTTTAAGCCGTCTAATTTCAGCAATAGAGAGGTAAGATGGGCGGAAATCGTACCCCCATTGACTAATGCAATGTGCTTCGTCAACGGTGACAAAGCTAACATCCATGTGCTTAAACTTTACTTTAAAGATATCTGAGAACAAGCGTTCGGGCGAAACATAAAGCAATTTTATACCTCCGAAGATACAATTTTCAAGTGTTGTGATTATTTCGCGCCTACTCATGCCTGAATAAATGGCGGCTGCTTGAATGCCTTTTTGACGTAAATGGTCTACCTGGTCTTTCATCAGAGCAATCAAAGGCGTTATCACAACACAAACCCCAGGCATCACTAAAGCAGGCACTTGAAAGGTAATAGACTTTCCACCACCGGTAGGCATCAATCCAAGAGTATCTTTTCCTTGTGAGATACTCTCAATGATGTCGCGTTGGATGCCACGAAAATCGGGATAACCCCAATACTCGCGTAATGTTTGTCTAAATGCATCGTTGGCATTGAGCGCGCCGTTAGATTCTTCCATGGGTGATTAAAGAGCGTTGTGATCGTCTTGATCGTCGTTCTCGGTAAGTCGGATATCTTCTATTTGCAATTGTATTGTATTGTGTCTAAACACATTATCTTCGATGGTATAAGCTATATCGAAACTTCTCTTCGACTTGATATAACGAGCCGACGCACTTTGTCCGAAAGCAATTCCGTTCACCACATTACTTGATTTAGAATCGATAAGTTCAAGTTTGATGTGTTCTTGCTCACGACCTACTACTTTACTAGTGCCATAATCGTAAACACTATTGGTGCAAAAGCGCGGTTTAAGGTTGCCCGGACCAAAGGGAGAAAACTTTTTCAAGTCGTGATGCATCTTCTTTGTAATATCCTTAAAGTCGATTAATTCGTCTATATGCAGGATGGCTTCAGTTTGTTCAGGCAGAATATGTTGGTCTACATATTTATGAAACCGATCAACAAAAAGGGGCACATCATCCCACCGCATCGTAAGCCCAGCTGCATAAGTATGTCCGCCAAAGTTAATGAGCAAGTCGCGACAGCTCTTAATGGCCGAATAGATGTCGAACCCCATCACACTGCGAGCCGATCCTGTGGCAAAATCGCCATCACGAGTAATGACAACGGTGGGTCGGAAATAGATTTCTGTGAGCCGTGAAGCCACAATGCCAATCACTCCTTTCTTCCAATTCTCATCGTATAGCACAATACTCGACTGCTTTTTCTGACTTTCAAGGCGCGCAACAATTTGGTTAGCCTCTTCAGTCATTTGTTTGTCGATATCTTTTCGTTGTTCGTTGTATTCATTAATGTGCTTAGCGCTTTGCAAAGCCACGTTATAATCTTTCTCAACCAATAGCGACACGCTTTCTTTACCACTCTCCATACGTCCAGAAGCATTGATACGCGGGCCAATCTTAAATACAATGTCGCTCATTGAAATTTCCTTACCTGCGAGTCCACAGATGTCAATAATAGCTTTTAAACCCAAACTGGGGTTTTGATTAAGCTGTTTGAGACCATGGAAAGCCAAGATACGGTTTTCTTCTTCCACCTCAACCAAGTCGGCAGCAATGCTAACAGCACATAAGTCGAGCATCGGGATGAGCCTTGAGAAAGGAATACCATTGTTTTTAGCAAATGCTTGCATGAACTTAAAGCCCACTCCACACCCTGAAAGGTGTTTAAAGGGATAATGGTCATCGGGGCGTTTAGGGTTAAGAATGGCCACAGCAGGTGGCATCTCTTCATCAGGAACATGGTGGTCGCAAATAATGAAGTCGATACCAAGCGACTTGGCGTAGCCTATTTCTTCGATAGCCTTAATGCCACAGTCGAGGATGATAACTAATTTAACACCGGATTGATGGGCATAGTCGATACCTTTTCGACTCACGCCGTAGCCTTCTTCATAACGGTCGGGTATGTAATACTCGATGTTTGAGTAGAATTGTTGTAGAAATTTGTATACAAGAGCAACCGAAGTGCATCCATCCACATCGTAATCGCCATACACCATGATGCGCTCTTTACGTCCCATGGCATCGTTAAGCCTATCTACGGCCACGTCCATGTCTTTCATCAAGAAGGGATTGATAATATCGTTGAGCTGCGGACGAAAGAAACGCTTGGCCGCACTTTCGGTTGTAATGCCTCTACGTATGAGCAATTGGGCGAGAATGGTGCTCATGTTGAGCTTCTCACCCAGTTCTTTTGCCGCAGATTGCATTTGAGGCGAAAGCGGATCGTATATCCATTTAAAGTGCATTATCGTGTTGGTTTATTGTTTCTTATCCATAATGGCGGTTAATAAGCAAACCGCATATAGGGTGTAAAGTTACAAAATATCTACGACATTATCACGCGTAAAGGTAGAAAACCTTTGGTTGATATATATTCTCAGCGGATGTTTGTGCTATCTAGTGGCTCTAAATCCTTCCATGTTCTCGTATCGCCGCGACATCATCCGTCCATAAACGTTTCTTATCCAAAGTTTGTGGGTGAGTATTCCGATAATACCTGCTATTGCAAGGATGGTGTAACATACAGTTTTGGAAACGAGAACGTTAAGCACTGTGGTTAATATTAAAGGGAAAAAGAATGTCATAATTCCAATGAACATTTGCAAATAATTGCGATCGACATTGCGATTGCTAAAGAATTTACCATCTAGTTTTTGGCTATGCTTGTTGTAAACTGCTGATTGGAATAAAATAAAGAACTGAAATCCTGCAGTAAACAGCATATATCCAATTAACATGTACAAACTAATTTTACCCACTATAACAATGGGAATCATCAATACAAAAGGCACGATCAGCAAGATGCAGTGCAGATAATATTTTGCTCGCATCAATGAGTAGATGCTGTTGGGGTGAACCATTAGCCCATCAATATAATTCCCTTCCATGCATAATAGTCTAGTAAAGAAGGTTATCCCTAGTAAAACAAAATTGTATGTGCACCAGAAAGCCATCATCGATTGACTATCGTATGCTGCTGTAAAGCTCATAACGACACTTAACAAGGCTATAACTAACATACTGGTTAAGATAGCATTTCGAGGAAATTTGTTTCGAGAAATCAATTTACACTCCAAATAAGCATATTCTCCCACCTCACCATAATGTTTAAGAAACGCCATTCGGTCTTTTCCGCTAATCTTAGTTGTACCATTTACTTTGGTTAACGCATTCCAAACGTTTCTAAATTGAATTTCTCTATTAAGCCAGACAACACCTAAAAGAACAAGCAAAAGGATGATTAATGGCCAGACATTTGCCTTAGACAAAGATATTCCTATACCTGTATAGAAAACGTAGAAGCTGTTTGTCGAGAGCGTTCCACCCCATATAGCTGGCAAAGCCAGCAGAGAATAGGTTGGCAAAAGTCCTAATAGCCAAAGCAACGATTGACTACTAAGTGTTTGAAAAATTAGATATAGCTGACTATTGAGCAGTATGGCTAAGCTAAGAAACACCAATAGCATCAATGTGGCCAACAAGCCATAGCTGAAAATCACCGACATAATACAATATGGAACAAATAGTACTAGCCAAAAAGCATTGCCTAAATTGAATAGCGAAATACCAATAAAACTCTCAATACACACCTTTCTCGGTATAGGCAAAAGCATATATGGCTTAACTATTTGTGCAGGCGTTTGTTGATAGAAAAACCTAATGAAGAGATCTAACAACAAGATAAAGGGTAAAAACAGCGTCATCATACCCATCGAGTTTACACCCTTCATGTTGTTTACTGCTAGAGACATCATCACTGCTGCAAATAGCAGATACGAAATCATAAACGTATAAAGGATATAAAACATATACTTGTATGAGCGATTTTGTTCATAATCCAGTGCACGACGTGCGGATAATGAACGATGCCTATACAAGATACGATATAACTGTACACGATTCATAGGTATGATAGTTTAAAATAGTTAGTGTTGCAATATTTTATTTATCGCAAATCAATTACTTCGGCAGTTGGAAAATCCTTTGAATTAAAGCTAAAGAGGTTGTCTGAGAGTTTTTTATGCTGGAAATTACTGATCGTAATAGTAGTCCATTCTCCTCCGCGTTTCATCTTAACCTGCTTAGGTTTATACGAAGCGTCTACCAAAACATAAATTTCGGGAATACCTTTATTGCCCTTTTCAGCCTCAAGATGCACTTGATAGTCGCTTCCCACCTTATTCATAGAGAGTTTATAACCGCTCTTATACATATTAATAAAGGTGTAAGGGTTCATGGCTGCTTGCTGAATTTCATTTGGAGTACTTACGTTTACCTCGTTGGTTGAAGGCATATAGCTCCATTGAGTTTTACCATTAAACCACACTGTAGCCTTAGCTGTGCGTGCATAAAACTTATTTCCCTTTATCGAGATCGTGCCATTGATTGCTCCTAGCTTACCATTGGAGAGTTTAAAGCTGGCCTGTGCCCCACCCTTGTTGCCCACGATGGCTGCTGTTTTATCTAATACTTGGCGAGCTTCTTTATCTGTTTGCGCCTTGCTTGCACTAAAAGCAAATATTGAAAGACACATCAACAATAATACTTTTTTTAACATAACTATTACTCCTTATTATTATAGCTTATTCTTAATTTATTTGTTTATGAGGCTATTTTTAGCCATCCATACCCCGTTCACGCAACTTATCCTATGCCCCGTAGTTTAGCTAAGAGGGTATTAAGTGTATTTTCGTCGCTAATAAGCACTTCGCGGGGTTTGCTACCTTGGGCTACTCCTACAATTCCTGCGGCCTCCAACTGGTCCATTAGCCTTCCTGCACGGTTATATCCAATAGAGAAACGTCGTTGAACCATGCTGGTTGAGCCTTGTTGCGAGATAACAATTGCACGAGCTGCTTCTTCAAAATAGGGGTCAAGACTGTTCATATCGGCTGTTCCACCGCCGCCCATTCCGCCTTCCTCGGTGTTTGGTTCGGGCAACTCCATTGGCTCAACAGGTCCTGGTTGATCTGCAATAAACAGGTTAATGTTTTCAACTTCAGGTGTATCAACAAATGCACACTGCACGCGAACAGGTTCATTGCCGTTGAGGAAAAGCATGTCACCTCGTCCAATTAGTTGATTGGCACCTGGACGGTCGAGAATGGTGCGCGAGTCAATCATTGCACTCACTTTGAAAGCCATACGACCGGGGAAGTTTGCCTTGATATTACCCGTGATAATACTCGTTGTTGGGCGTTGTGTTGCAATCACCATGTGAATACCTACCGCACGAGCTAGCTGAGCAATACGGGCTATTGGCAATTCTATTTCTTTACCAGCAGTCATGATTAGGTCGCCAAACTCGTCGATAATTACCACGATATAAGGCATGTAATCGTGGCCTTTGTTAAGATTTAGTCTGTGATTAACAAATTTCTCATTATATTCTTTGATATTACGAGCCCCTGCTGCCTTAAGCAAGTCGTAACGTGTGTCCATCAGTTTACAAAGACTGTTGAGCGTGCGCACCACTTTTGTAACATCGGTGATGATGGGTTCGCTATCGTCTTCTGGCACTTTGGCCAGGAAGTGGTTGGCAATAGGCGAATAGATACTGAATTCTACTTTCTTTGGGTCTATCAAAACTAGCTTCAACTCATTGGGATGTTTTTTATAGAGCAAAGAAGTAATAACAGCATTAAGACCTACCGACTTTCCTTGACCCGTGGCACCTGCTACGAGTAGATGAGGTATTTTGGCCAAATCCACCATAAAGACCTCGTTGGTAATGGTTTTTCCTAAAGCCAAAGGCAGTTCCATCTTCGTTTCTTGGAACTTTTTCGAGTTGAGAATACTCTCCATCGACACGATATTTGGCTTATTGTTGGGCACCTCAATACCGATTGTTCCTTTGCCTGGTATAGGTGCAATGATACGAATGCCCAGAGCTGCAAGACTTAAAGCGATATCGTCTTCTAGATTTCGTATCTTATTAATACGAACTCCCTCAGCAGGTGTAATCTCGTAGAGCGTAATGGTAGGACCAACTGTTGCCTTAATTTCCCTAATTTCAACACCGAAGTCCCGCAACACCTTTATAATGCGGTCGTTGTTAGCCTTCAATTCGTTCATATCCACATAAGGCTTATTGTCATTATCGTAAGCCTTAAGCAAGTCTAACGTGGGATATCTGTACGATAAGAATGGCTCTAAGGGGTTGATGGGTGTGCTTAACACCTCAGCAGCTGTTAATTCGCGCCCACTAGCTTCCTCTTCTTCTTGAGGAATTTCCACTTTTAATTGTGTTGCAGCATCGTCTATCACTTCAGGCTCATCATTCACTTTCAATTCAGTAACAGACTTTCCCTTGTCCTGTAACTGGTCTGTAGCAGCCGTAAGGTCAACAACTGTTGGCCTTGTTTCTTCCTCGTCGACTTCCTCTTCTGTTTCTATAATGGGTTCTTCTTGTGGTGTTTCAACAAGCACATCCTCGTCGCTGTCGGTTGGAACGGTACGATTTCCATTGTTGGCAATAGTAAATTTTACCTTATTAGTGATGTAATTAACAGGATTAATCGCCTTTCTTACTAGCGAAACAGTCTCTGCACTCAAGTAAGTAAGAAAAGCTAAGGCCACAATAAACAACAATGCGGTAAGTCCTGGAGGGCCAATCATGTTCTCAATATTTTGCACACAGAATAAACCATGATTGCCACCAGGGTTAAATATGAGACTTCCTGTAAACGGAGTAAGGAACTTAGCGATTGCCACTGAGCTCCAAACCATAATGATGGCTAAGTAAAAGAAGGTTTTCCAAAGGTTAACCTTATAAGCACGAGTAAGCTTTGCCCCAACCAAAAGAATAAAGATGGGCACAGCAAAAGCAGCAAAACCAAAATTGAGCGATATGAGTGTGTAGGCTATTATGGCTCCTATCGAACCGCAATAGTTTGAAAATTCTCTATTCGTATTCAACCATTCACCCGGTTTTAGGTCTTCCAATATGCTCTGATCGGCCTTTCCTGTTGAGAAGAAAGAGACCATTGCCATAGTCACATAAACCGCGATCAGGATGAGTACAACCCCAAAAATAAAATCGGTTCGTTCGTTGCTTATCTTAAATATGCTGCTAAGTGAGAACGTTGAGCTTTTCCTTTTTGGCTTACTCTCTGTCTTTCTTTTTACCATCGTTACTTTTTTAACTGAAAATCAACTGCAAAATTAGCGTAAAAAACCAAGAAAGGCCCATAAAGTCACAACTTTTTTCTAATTTTGCAACACGTTATAATGCGAAGTGGAAATGAAAAAGATTATATATAACAAATTCGATAAGAAAAGCATTGCTCAACTTCCCACAGTTGCTTTCCCTGGAAAAACGGTTGTGGTAATGAGCGAGAGCGAGGCTGAGAAGGCCGTTGAGTTCCTTCTTAGTCAAGACATCTTGGGCGTTGACACCGAGACTAGACCCTCGTTTAAGAAGGGTGAATCTCACATGGTGTCGCTCCTGCAAGTGTCTACATGCGATATTTGTTTCCTCTTCAGGCTCAATCATATTGGCATTACTCCTGCCATCTTGCGCCTTCTAGAGAATAAGACAGTGCCTATGGTGGGCTTGTCGCTGCACGACGATATGCTGTCGCTGCATAAGAGGGAGGCTTTTAGACCTGGAAACTTTATCGACCTGCAAGACCTTGTGGGCGATTTGGGTATCGAAGACCTTAGTCTTCAAAAGCTATATGCCAACCTCTTTCATCAAAAAATAAGCAAAAGACAAAGACTAACAAACTGGGACTCGGATGTGCTTAACGACAAACAAAAAGCTTATGCGGCTCTCGATGCTTGGGCATGTATCAATTTATATAAAGAGATTGTGCGACTTAAAAACAGTGGCGACTACGAATTGGTGATTAACGAGCAAGAATAACACATACGCTCTTGCCGTTAATCGCGGTTTTTTGATTATTTGACAATTATAAGATTTATGTACAAATCAATATATTTAAAGAAGGGAAAAGAAGAAAGTTTAAAGCGTTTTCACCCATGGGTGTTCTCTGGTGCCATCGCTGGTTTTGCCGAAAAAGACGAGATTGAAGAAGGCGAGGTAGTGAGAGTGCTTACCAATGAGGGCGATTTTATTGCTGTAGGCCATTATCAAATTGGATCTATTGCTGTGCGCGTACTCTCGTTTAACGATGTTGAAATCAACGATGGGTTTTGGAAAGCCCGACTCGCTTCAGCGCTTAATGCTAGATTGGCCATTGGTATTGCTGATAAAGATGATAACGACACCTATCGATTGGTGCACGGCGAAGGCGACAACCTACCAGGACTTATTGTAGATTGTTATGGTAAAACGGCCGTGATGCAAGCTCATAGCGTTGGCATGCACATGGCTCGACACGCTATTTGTAATGCACTGGTTGCGGTGTTGGGCGCAAGAATTGAGAATGTGTACTACAAAAGTGACACTACCCTACCCTTCAAAGCTGAACTGGGACAAGAAAATGAATTTATCTTCGGCGGAAGCGAGAATAATACGGGCAAAGAAAATGGTTTGCTCTTTCATGTGGATTGGCTGAAAGGGCAAAAAACTGGGTTCTTTATCGACCAACGCGATAATCGTTTGCTACTCGAAAAGTATGCCAAGGGCAAGAGTGTTCTCAACATGTTTTGTTACACAGGTGGCTTCTCTGTTTATGCAATGCGTGGCAATGCTAAACTTGTTCACTCGGTTGATAGTAGTGCTAAGGCTATCGAACTGACCAATAAGAATATGGAACTAAACTTTCCCGTCGACAACCGACACGAGGCTTTTTGCGAAGATGCATTCAAATTCTTAAATGCTAACGAGAATAAATACGATCTTATTGTACTCGACCCGCCTGCTTTTGCTAAGCATCGTGCAGCCCTCCACAACGCATTGAAGGGTTATACCCGTCTTAATGCCAAGGGCTTTGAGTGTATTAAGCCCGGTGGTTTGCTCTTTACTTTCAGCTGTAGTCAAGTTGTCACCAAAGACCAATTCCGCAATGCCGTATTCACAGCAGCAGCTCAAGCTGGTAGAAAGGTGCGCATCATGCACCAATTGCACCAACCAGCCGACCATCCCATCAATATTTTTCATCCAGAAGGTGAATATTTAAAGGGACTTGTACTCTACGTTGAATAACGTTTCCAAGTCGTTTTCACCATTACAAACGCATGATGTATATTGAAAGAGAGGTAACTAAGTTTATTGCCAAACATCGTTTGCTGTCGCCTCAAGGGCGCTATCTCGTTGCTTTGTCGGGTGGTGCAGATAGTGTGGCACTCTTTCGCATACTCTTGCGATTGGGTTTACAGATAGAGGCGGTACATTGCAACTTCAAGTTGCGAGGTGAGGAGTCATTACGCGACGAGATTTTTTGTGCAAATCTATGTAAAGAACATGGAGTTGCGTTTCACACTGTGCATTTTGATACTGCTGAATATGCTGCCTTCCACAAACTTAGCATCGAAATGGCTGCACGCGAATTGCGATATAACCATTTTGAAAAACTTCGGCACGACCTTGATATGGATGGCATCTGTGTGGGTCACCATAAAGACGACAATGTGGAAACAATGCTCATTAATCTTCTTAGGGGCACAGGACTGAATGGGCTCACGGGTATGATGCCTCGCAATGGGTGGGTGATTCGCCCCTTACTTCAGGTTGCCCACGCTGATTTGCAAGATTATCTGCAAGGCATGGGTCAGACGTATGTTACCGATAGCACCAATTTCACCACCGATTACACACGTAACAAAATCAGGCTTCAGCTCATTCCGCTACTCACAGAAATAAACGAGGCGTCTACAAAAAACATAACCAAGACAATTGAACGACTAGTGGAAGCCGAAAAAGTGTTCAATCCTGCCATCGAGACTTATGCAAAGGAAGTGACGATATTAAAAGACGAGGAGCCAAGATGGCGACTGGGCATTGCGATTGATAAGTTGATGCAAACGCCTTCGCCTCAATATGTGCTCTTCCAGCTCATTCACAAACTAGGTTTTACACCTGCTCAGATTGAACAAATAGCTCAAAATGATAACCAACAAACGGGTAAAATGTGGCATTCGGCTAATCATACGCTCGTTGTTGACAGGCAAATATTGTTGATAGAACAAAGCGTTACACCTGCCGAATTGACTAGAACAATGCTACTTCCTGAGGTTGGAACTTATGTTTTCTCACAGAATGTTCGCTTGCGAATAACCAAATGCACAAAAACAGAAACATTCCGCCCCAGTAAACTTGCTCATTGTGTGCATCTTGATGCTAGCAATATTGTTTTCCCCTTAGTTTTACGGCACATTAAAACAGCCGACCGCTTTGTACCTTTTGGTATGAAAAGTTCTAAATTGGTAAGTGATTTTCTCACCGACAGAAAGCGTTCGTACTTTGACAAACAACGACAACTGGCCCTTTTTGATAAAAGTGGCGCACTAATTTGGCTTGTTGGCGAACGAACAGACAACAGGTTTAGAGTAAACGAAAACACAAATGAAGTGCTTCAATTGGAATGTTTGATTAGCTAATACACTAGATGTGTGTTATTTGCATCTCAAATATAATTAAACGATAATTATCTAAATTCGCAATACAATGAAAAAGGCTATTGTTATGGGTGCATCTTCTGGTATAGGCTATGCTGTTGCCAAACGACTAATAGAAGATGGTTGGACGGTGGGGCTTTCTGCTCGCCGTTTAGAATTGTTAGAACCTTTGAAACAGCTTGCTCCCAATAGGGTGTTTACCCAACAAGTAGATGTAAACGACTTCAATGCCACTGCCCCCCTATCCCAACTCATTGACCGTTTAGAGGGAGTGAACCTATATTTCCACGCTTCGGGCATTGGCAAACAAAATCGCTTACTCGACGAAACCATCGAACTAGCAACTCTTGAAACAAATGTAATGGGTTTTGCGCGTATGATAGACTTTGTGTTTAACTATATGGCACAACATGATGGTGGACATATTGCTGTGGTTTCTTCTGTGGCAGGCACAAAAGGAATGGGTAGTGCTGCTTCTTATAGCGCTTCAAAGGCCTTTCAAAACACTTACATACAAGCCCTTGACCAATTAGCAATGATGCGCAATTTGCATATCAACTTCACGGATATAAGACCTGGATTTGTGGATACTGCCTTGTTAACGGGGGGCAATTATCCTATGTTGATGCAGGTAGATCGAGTCGCCGACAGCATTATGCGTGCGCTAAAATACAAAAAACGTGTGCGAATTATAGATTGGCGCTATCGGTTATTGATACTAGTTTGGCGAATGCTACCCAATTGGCTGTGGCGAAGATTTAAACTGCAGAAGGCATAAGGTGTTTAATACGCAGCTTATATGCAGCAACTTGCGTGTCGATATTCCCTAATTATTTTCCACCCACAACACATTTAACCGAAATAACTTCTAAAATATAGCTTAGCGCCAACAACGTCTTATGGTTGTTGGCACTATCTTTTTTGAAAAGCAGCCATATATCAACTAAAGAAATGATATGAAACTTGAGGCGCTTCCATCCCATAGACCTAAACAAACTTTGAATATATTTGCAGATAGCTGATTTATCCTATTGAATTAGCCTATAAAATAGAGATTGTACACATAGTTTGCTAATGATAAAGAAGTTAAAAACCACCTTAGTCTCCTTATGTTTTATTAACTTTGCATGTATTCTCAGGAAACCAAATCATAAACATTTAGTTTAGTAAAACAATGAAAAAAGAAGGAAATCAACAAGTTGAGTCTAGAAAACTATTGCGAAGAAAACTTGATTTGCTACTTCGTACAGGTAAAATTCTCGTTGAAAGTTCGGCCGATACCAGTCGTATTATGCGCAACATGAAAAGAACGGCAGCTATTTAGGTCTCAACGAAGAACAGCTGCACATACACATCACCTACAACATGTTGATGGTAAACCTAAGCGACGGCACACATTCGTTTTCCAAATTTCAACGTTGCGACAAGCACGGCATAGAGATGCACGCCATTTCAGACATCAGTAAACTGTCGTGGAGTGCAATTAAAGAAGACTATTCGCTCGATCGCTACGAAGAAGAATTAAATAAAATTGCCACTCGCAAACGCAGTTACACCCACTGGCAAGTTGCCATTGCAGCAGGTTTTGCTTGTGGGGGCTTCTGCATCCAATTTGGTTGCGACTGGTCTGCCTTCTTTTATGCTTCTATTGCGGCAGCACTAGGTTTCCGACTCCGTGTCAAACTTAATGAGATTGGCTCTAATATGTACGCCAACATCGCAGTGGCAGCCTTTGTGGCAACCATCCTTGCTTGGCTGCTTGGCACCTTTGCTTCTTCTAATTTCGTGGCAAGCCTTCCTCCATTGCTTTCAAATGTTCTACACACTAATACTCCTTGGCATCCGCTAATGGCCTGTACACTGTTTCTCGTTCCAGGTGTACCCATCATCAACTTTGTTAATGATGTGTTAGATAACAACATCGAGGTGGGTATTATACGCGGTATCAACACAATACTTATTGTTACGGCCATGGCCTTTGGTATTGTCTTGGCTATTCGTGTTTGTGGCATTGACAACTTTGTTAAGACGCTTAGCATGACGCCCCATCACGATTATTGGGAATACGCTGTGGCTGCCGCCATCTCGGCTATGGGTTTTGCCACGATATACAACTTCCCTCCAAAGCATTTATGGATATTGGCATTGGGAGGTATTGTGGCTGTTTGCACCAGAAACTATGTTAATCTTGGTGAGAGCACAAACAATATTGGATTGGATTTAGGTCCAGTTATTGGCTCCTTGGTTGGCGCTTCGCTCGTTAGTATCATCTATATCAAAGTGGTGCACTGGGTGCATTTGCCTCATCAATGCCTTTCAATTCCCACCGTTATACCCATGGTTCCTGGTGTTTTGATGTATCGTTGTCTTTTCGCCTTACTAGATATGCACGGCGTAGTGGGCGAACTTACTAAGGCAATGACTAATGGCATGACTGCATCGCTCATCGTTTTATGTGTTGCGATAGGTGTAGCCATCCCCAATATCTTTGCACGAAAATGGATTGCTCCTAACAGACAACGCAAATTGAAACGAATGATTGAAGAAAGAAAACAGCGTGGTAAGTTTGTTGATATCGCCACTATGGGCAGCTAACTTGAACTAGAAAGTTATAATCAGCTTGTAATTGTTTATTAGCTACGGTAAACTTACAAGTTTTAAGCAAATCACATGCAATGTACTAAAACGTCAAGGCTAATGGTCTTGACCGTTTTAGTATATAGATACTATATGGAATTTGCTATTGAACCCCAACCGGTCTCATTAGGTCACAATGTTTCCTGAGTTCTTGTTTTTGTATTGTTACCTAACATATATTACTTTTTTTTCGGCATCTCGTCTGTCTTTGCAAGTTGACGTAACCGCTATGCCTGCGTTACAAAGACAAGCAATCTGCTCGACAAGAAAACAAAATCTGTTTAGGCTCTAATGACCCATGTGGGTTAAACATAATAAATGGCTGTTCAGTTGATAACTTAAAGCGCAAGAACTGTTTCTATTGTATTGCGTAAAATCCAGTTTCGTGTGAACTCAAGTCGCTTTAGACACTGCATACAATAGCGTTTAAATGATTTAAGAAGAACGTAGACTGAAATCAAACGCAAACCCTTTCAATATTATAATCTAGTGTTGCTACACACTTTTGTTAAATACGGTAATAATAATTTACAAAATATCATTGTAAAGACTACTCATTCTAGCAAAAATAAACGTTAAAAACCCCGATTTTTTGTTCTTTTCAAAGCCTCCATTCTTTTATTTTTACATCAGTTTTTAGCACAAAAACGCCTTTTTGTACCATTTAGCCCTTCTATTTTGTCGCCGACTCACAAATTTTCATTCCCCAAGACTCTGATTTTAGGCGCAAAAAGACCCTTATTAGGCCTGTTTTTAACACAAAAACATATGCTTTTTATTA
>NZ_BAIZ01000059.1 GCF_000613445.1 Hoylesella shahii DSM 15611 = JCM 12083 | reverse complement strand
GGCAAAACCCTTTGCAGGGGAGCTTACACCATTTGGTACTACCCTAAAAAGTGTGTAAGCCCATTGTTTGTCTTATCTTTGTATTCCCTATAAAAAAGTAATAATCAAATGAAGCTTACACACTTTTTAGGGCAGTACCTAATGGCTTAAAAACACAGAAACCAACAAGCACGCACTGGTAATACATAAGCCCTTACTAACATACCTAAACAAAAAGTAGGCCACCAAGAATTGGCGACCTACCGAACTCGACTTGCGCTTAAAACGAAGTTGATTTATTTCTCAACCCCCTACTGAGGTTTATCTGAAGTGCCTTAAGAAACAAAAACTAAGATAAGGACTAAAGCTTCGTAACAAACACAAATGCATCCGAAAAAAGCTTTTCTATCTCGTTGGGCGCTTGATTAAACAACCCAAAGATAGAACTGCCACTTCCCGACATCTGTGCATACAACGCTCCTTGCGCATATAGCGAACGCTTAATATCAGCTAATTGAGGATAAACAGCAAAAACAGTTTGCTCAAAATCATTGGTTAGCTGCTCTTTCCATGTGCCTATTGGCTGCCTTACAATATCTCGACAACATTTAAGAGGTCGTTTGGGTGCAATGTTTTTAAAAGCGTCTGCAGTTGAAACAGCCACTGGAGGCTTAACAATTGCTAGGTAATACCCATTGAGATTGTGTTGAGGAGTATCAACCGGCGCAAGAATTTCACCTTTACCAGTAGCAAACGAGGGTTCGGCTGTGATAAAAAAAGCACAATCAGCACCCAACTGCGCAGCATAACGTTCCATTTCGGCATTGCCAATGTTTAACCTAAAACGTTCGTCGAGCAATCTTATCATAAACGCAGCATCACTAGATCCACCTCCAAGTCCTGCTTGGGAGGGTATGCGCTTATAAAGATGTGCATGAATGCGCGGAATTGAAAAATCGCGAGCCAATAGGTTATAAGCCTTACACACAAGGTTCTGTTGTTCGTCGCCATCAATGGTATTACCCGTAATCTTCAAGTCGCAAGCCACTTCAGAGGGGAAATGTTCGTCCATCAGCTTCACCTCAAGGGCATCGGTTAACGGTACGGGATAGAAAACAGTTTCTAAATCGTGAAAACCATCTTCTCGTTTGGCCACGATATTCAATCCTAAGTTTATTTTTGCGCAAGGAAATGTAATCATAAGTTGTCTTAATTGTTTACCTTGCAAAGATAATACATTTTCGAACAATTCGATAGATTGCAACAACAATTCTACATTTTAGCACTTGTAAGAAAGGACTACAAGTGAAATTGATTGTATTGCAATTGATTTGAAAAGCCAATCAATACACAATCTTCCCCCAAAGGCAAACAAAGAGCATCAAATGGATAAGCTCCTACGTACAATAATACACATTAGAGGGATTAAAACACATTGAAACAGTCCAACTTGTGAGCGTGCTTATAATAGCTCAAGTCTAGCCACAACACTTGTTCAATACTTCTAGTTATCATCGATAGAAACAAACAGCATATTTAAGGATGAAATAAATCAAATTTAGACAACATAACCGATTTTTACGAAGTTGCATGATAAGGCAAACAATTATCTTAAGGTAGCCATATTCCACCCTACCAAGTCGTGCCCTTACTTTTATGTGTCTAAAATGGTTAGTAAGACTTTTGTGTGAATACTGTAAACAGCTTAACTTATATTTATTAATTAAGTAATCTTTCTTTACAAAACATACATTTAATTTCCACTCCGTTTAGAGAAAACAGATGTTATATAACATATATTTCACCCCTTTTTCCCCTTCCGCATTAATTTCTTAAGCCAATTTTGAGCACAATATCTGCGTTTTTTACCTTTTAGCAATTCTATTTGGTGCTTAATCTTAAATTTTTCACCAGAACAGAAACAGCATTTTACCACTAAAACACCACTTTTTCTAGTCTGTTTTACATAAAAATACCAGAGTTTACTCTTCTTTCAATCGTCGCAACATCCCACTTTTATGAACCTTTGTAGCTAAACATATGCGTTTTGCACCAAAATACATTGCATTTAGCACGAGTTTATACTGCATTTAGCAGCATATTACACTGCGTTTAGCAGCAAAACGCGTTGCGTTTTGCACCATATTGCACAGTGTTTTGGTACTAATTGCCGATATTTAAGCATAACTTTCGGTTTATTGTACAAAAAACTCCAATTACAACATTCAAGCAGTAATCGTATTTTTTTTCAATTATACCTTCGCGAGAATCGTTTATATGCAAGCGAGTAGACAATTGGTGAAAAAGAAAGCGCTCACAATGTTAAATTTTAGTGCATTTATTTTACAATTCAAACAACACATATTGAAAGGAATAATTGCCAAGATCAATCCTTATATCCCAAAACCAAACCAAACAATGCAGCTATTGACTACAGGTTTTGCTGAACGAGGCATGATAATCGCATATTTTTTACTACATTTGTAGCCGTGTTCTACATTGAACAGCGCACTTGGCCCCTAAATAGCGTAAGCAAATAAACCCAATACAGCGCATACAAACTTGATATCACAACAGCAAAACAGCACGTGGACGATGTAGAACCCACCAAAATAGAGAGAAATTGCACAGAAACAAGTTTATATTAAATGACAATCGCCCCCACAACATGGGGAAGGACGCACAAAATAAATAGAAAACATGGCCGAAGCTAGCAATACAAACAGGAAAACAAGGAAGCCTGCCCCAGTTGACAACACCTACGGACACCTTCCGCCGCAAGCCACCGACTTGGAAAAAGTGGTTCTGGGAGCTTTGATGATAGACAAAGATGCCTTTGCTGTGGTGAGCGAACTGCTTCACCCCGAAACCTTTTACGAACCCCGACACCAAAAGATATACACAGCCATCAGGTCGCTCAACATGGATGAGAAACCTGTTGACATTATGACTGTTACCGAACAGTTGAAACGCGACGGAACAATAGACGACGTTGGCGGTGCTCCCTATGTGGTGGAACTTAGCTCGCAGGTGGCTTCTTCGGCCCATATCGAATACCATGCTGCCATCCTTGCACACAAATTTTTAGCAAGACAACTAATTTCTTTTGCTAGCAACATCGAAACTAAGGCTTTTGACGAGAGTATTGACGTGGAAAACCTGATGCAAGAAGCCGAAGGGGCATTATTTGAACTATCGCAAAAAAATATGCGACAAGACTTTACACAGATTGACCCTGTGATAAAGCAGGCCATAGACATATTGCAAAAGGCTTCGGCAAATAGCGGTGGCATGACTGGTGTGCCTACTGGCTATACCAAACTAGACGAAATTACTTCGGGATGGCAACCCTCAGACCTTATTATTATTGCTGGTCGCCCTGCGATGGGTAAAACATCGTTTGCACTTAGCTTGGCAAAAAATATCGCAGTTGACGCTCAAGTACCCATCGGCTTCTTCTCGCTTGAAATGAACAACGTGCAATTGGTTAACCGCCTTATTTCTAACGTGTGCGAGATTGTGGGTAGTAAAATTCTTAACGGACAACTAACTCCCGACGAATGGGACCGACTGGACAAACGACTACGTAATCTGCAAGGCGCACCTGTATATGTAGATGATACGCCAGGACTATCTGTTTTTGAATTGAGAACAAAGGCACGCCGACTTGTTAGAGAAAAAGGGGTGGGTGTTATCATGATTGACTATTTGCAGCTGATGAACGCTAACGGCATGAAATTTGGCAGTAGACAAGAAGAAGTGTCTACCATCAGTCGTTCGTTGAAGGGTTTGGCTAAAGAGCTCAACATTCCCGTTATAGCCCTTTCGCAGCTTAGTCGTAATGTAGAAAGCCGAGAAGGACTTGAAGGAAAACGCCCACAATTGAGCGACTTGCGCGAATCGGGTGCCATTGAGCAGGACGCCGATATGGTGTTGTTTGTGCATCGCCCCGAATATTACCATATCTTTGAAGACGAAAAGGGAAACGACTTGCACGGCATGGCACAAATTATTATTGCCAAACACCGTAAAGGTGCTACAGGAGATGTGCTGCTTACCTTTAAAGGACAATATACGAGGTTTGATAACCCAGATAATTCGTCAACGCAACCTGCACTACCCGACGATGGCGGTGGACTTATCGTCTCGAGAATGAACGACGAACCGATGCCTTTCTAATGATGTGCATATAAAGCACTACGGCATAATATTATGCCGATACAAGAAAATTGGCAAACAAACACATACTCCACACAACAATTTCTTACATGAAAAGAATAATATTATTGGCCTTATTGACCACCAATGTAGTCGTGAATACTGTTGCACAGACAAAAAAAGAACTGCGCGACAGCATTGTTGTGCTGGCTAGAGAGGCCGACTTGCACCCAGACTCGATAGAGTTGCGATTAAGAAAAGCAGCCTTGAACCTTCAGTTGGAACAATGGCAATATGCCAAAGAAGAATATGACAACATCTTAACACTATTCCCTAACAATGCCACCGCCTTATATTTCAGAGCATTTGCGTACGAAAGAATGCGCCGTTACGATCTCGCTAAGAACGATTACGAGCATATTCTTAACCGCATACCAGGTAATTTTGAGGCTCTTTTGGCGCTTGCTTTGGTTAACCAAAAGATGAAACGACACACTGAAGCGCTAGACCAGGCCAATAGACTTATCAGCTTGCACCCCAACAAAGCACTGGCTTACGCAGCAAGGGCTGGTATAGAACACGAACGAGGTTTGCTTGAATTAGCACTTTATGATTATGAAGAAGCCATAAAGAGAGACAATAAAAACACCGAATATTATATATTTAAGGTGGAAGCTCTGATTGACTTAAAACGATATGATGAGGCGATGCGTGAACTAAACCAGCTTACACGAATGGGGGTGCCACGAACTGAATTGGGCGAACTATACAAAAAATGCAAAAAGCGTTGAGTTTTAAAAATATCAACACAAAGAGGTTTTCTTTTCTCCCCCAACTTGTTGTCTCTTTTTGTGAGATTAAGACTTAAGAAGGCGTAAAAAGAAACTGATTTCATCCCATTTACCAATAAACGCAGCTCAAAGTTGTATTCGTTAATACCTTAATATTGTCCCAATAGGACTCAGGATTGTTAAATTTGTTTATTTTTTGGAATTTAAATCGCAAAATAGTTTGTAAATATTTTTCAAACAAACTATATTTGCAATACAAACTAATACAAATAAATAAACTACCATGAGGAAACTATATGGAAAAGCAATCGCGCTATTGCTAACCTGCATTTGCTGCACCCTTACGCTTCATGCTGAGAACATAGACTTGACTAAACTTCTTCCGAAAGGAAAAAGCAACATGGGTAGGTCTGTTACTTCTATCAACGGAGAGCATGTTTTGTTGGTGTTCAGTAAAGGCGAAGGTAAAACCACACCTTCAAACTATGGTTATGTACGCCTGTATAATGGCAATGCCATGACGCTCAAAGCCGAGAAAACGATTAAGAAAATTACTTGCCATTTTCTTAAATCGAGTAAAGAGCCGATACCTGAAAAAGATGAAGTAAATATAACTAATGGCACATTAGACAAAGACAATGTGTGGAAAGGCTCTGCAAAAGAAATGAGTTTCTACTTCTATCCGCCTAAAGGTAAAACCTTTGCATTAGAAAGCGTTGAAGTGGATTATGAGGAAGAAGGTGGACAACCTGACACGAAGCCTGATGAAAACAAGCCTAAAACAGAAGAAATCATTACCGACATTGTCAGTTTTAAGAAAATGGAAGATAATAAGGTGGCGACGTTGAGCCTGAATAATGCCACTGTTTTGGGATGTAATGGCATGGAATTGTTTGTTGAAGATAATACAGCACTAATAAGAATGCTTCTTACAGAAAGTGGCTCGTGGCAAAGAGGCGACGTTGTTTCTTGCGAAGTGCGCGGGGCTTACGAAGATAACGCAGGACTGCCCACTATCAAAAGGATAGAGAAGATGTCTATTAAAAAGATATCGAGAAAAAAGATTGAAGCCATATACGTAGCCAGCGAGCAGCTGTCGACACATATTAACAAATGGGTGCGCACAACATTCGTACCAAACAAGAACGTTCAACTTGCCAACTTGAGTACTGGCGCTAAGTGCCAAGTATATGATGGTGCTGAAGTGGAATGCGAAGCCATTGTTGCAAAGCAAGGTTCTACCCTCTTGCTCTATCCCATCACTTCTCAAGACGTGACAATTAACTTTTATGACGATAAGACAAACATATACGGGGATGCGCAAAACGTAAATATTAATATTAAACACTCCCTTAAACAAGAAGTGTATAACACGCTTTCACTCCCAGTTACACTAACAGACGCCGAGGTAAAAGCTGTGTTTGGAAAAACAACTATTGTTGCTACATTTGTTGAGGTAAAGGGAGAAGAAGTGATTTTTCAACATACTTACAATGGAATGCTGGCCGGTGAAGCTATTTAGTGAAACCTCAGACCGACATGGAGACTATATTTATACCTCAAACACGAGTGAAAACACAGCCGGAAAATGGCAACAAGCCATTCGTGGGAACACTTAATGTTACCACTCCTCCCACTGCAAGCTATTATATCAACAAGCAATATAAACTACAACCATTTTATGGAAATCAACAATTAAAAGCTTTTAAGGGATATTTCTGTAATATTGGTAATGCAGAAGGCAAAACAATTGTGATTAATAAGACCACAAATGGAATTGAAAAAACAATAATACAAAATAACTATAGCCCTCAACCTGAAATTATCTATAACCTCAATGGACAAAGAATGGTCTTGAAAAGGAATGCACTGTCAAAAGGTGTATACATCATTAATGGAAGAAAAACCCTTTTGAAATAAAACAAAAGGCAAACACTTTATAGCAAAAAACAGGACAAAATGTAATAAAGAACCATTCTAAGCTAAGAAAATGCACAAAAAAAGGTTATGCGAGCAGGGAATAATCCAAACTCGCATAACCTTTAATGTTTTACTTCTTTGCTACGAAGCTAAATTAGTTAGCCAAAAGCCGAAGCACAACTAAGACAATACAAGCCTACGTTACTTCATATTAGTGTAAACCGTTTGCACGTCGTCGAAGTCTTCAAGGCGTTCAACCATTTTGTCGATTGTCTCACGCTCTTCATCGCTTACCTCTTTTAGGTCGTTAGGGATGTAAGTAAACTCGGCTCCAGTTACTTCAAACCCTTCAGCTTCAAGGTGTTTTTGAATTTCACCAAAGCTTGTTGGAGCGCCATAGATGGTGATTTCGTTTGTTTCTTCATCTTCATCAAATTCGTCTTCAACACCATAATCAATAAGATCGAGTATCAATTCATCCATCTCAAGTCCATCTTTTTTCTTGAAAGTGAACACAGACTTATGATCAAAAAGGAATGAAAGTGAACCAGAGGTGCCCAAGTTGCCATTAAACTTGTTGAACACCGAACGAACATCGCCAACAGTACGCGTGGTGTTATCGGTGAGAGTATCAACAAAAATGGCAACACCATGAGGACATATCCCTCGTATGTAACCACTTTGTATTCACTTTGGTCCTTGCCCATGGCGTTTTTAATAGCCCTTTCGATATTATCTTTAGGCATATTTTCGCGCTTAGCATTAGCAATAATAGCCCTTAATGTAGGGTTATTTTCAGGCTCAGGACCACCAGCTTTTACGGCAATGGCGATTTGTTTACCTATTTTTGTAAACGTACGGGCCATGTGACCCCATCTTTTCATTTTCGCAGCTTTGCGATATTCAAATGCTCTTCCCATAGGATTGTGCGTTTAAGAGTGAGACATAACTTAGAATGCAATGGCGCGATTAAACGCTAAAACTAAGCAAGGGAAACTCCCTTTCCCACCCATTATGTTATCTTTTATTCGTTATTTTTGTATTTAACTATAATGCGTTACAATATTGACACAAAGCCATTAACGCAATTCAGCAGCGAGTTTGCCTTTAAGGTTGGCAATTAGTTTCTGCATAATCGCTTCAATCTGCTTGTCTTTTAGCGTGGCATTCTCATCTTGCAATATGAAGTTTACGGCATAACTCTTCTTTCCTTCAGGCAAGTTTTTGCCCTCGTACACGTCAAACAGCTCAACCTTCTTGAGTAATTTCTTCTCTGTTTGTGTGGCTACGGAAACAACATCCTTAAACAACACAGACTTATCAAGCAGCAAAGCGAGATCTCGACTTACAGCGGGGAACTTACTTATCTCCTTAAATTCAACATCTTTTTTGCTCACCATCTTCATGATAGAAGTCCAATTCAGGTCTGCAAAGAAAACTTGGTTATTCAAGCCAAAATTTTTAAGGATGCCATCTGCAACATAACCCAGTTCGGCAACAACTTTTTCTCCCCTATTCATAACCTTCATTGCATAAGAGAAGATGTTGTTTTCACTAGTTTCGTAAACTAGAAGACCAGCAGGTACACCGAGTCGAGCGAAAATATTTTGTACATAACCGTTCAACTCATAGAAAGAAGATTGTTCATCGGGATGAAGCCATGAGCCTTCTACACGTTTTCCAGTAACCCAAAGTCCCAAATGCATCTCTTCTGTGTAAGCCTTAACAGGACATTCTTCGTTGGCCTTCTCAGGACAATAATGATAACAATTGCCAAATTCGAAGAAGCGCAAGTTCTGATTCTGCCTGTTAGCATTACGAGATACACTCTCTAATCCGCCAAAGAGCAGTGTTTGACGCATCATACCCAAGTCGGTACTTAGCGGGTTCATCAACTTGACACAAGTTTCTTCTGTATAACAGTTAAGTCCTTCGTAATAATTCACCTTGGTTAACGAGTTGTTAAGGATTTCATTAAATCCTGCGCCAACGAGTTGTTCGCCAATAAGCGTTTCCAATTTGTGTTCTTTATCTTCGTTACCCAGCACTGTTAACGAACTCTTAAGCTGTGTAGGAATTTCAACATTGTTGTATCCATAGATGCGAAGAATATCTTCTACCACATCACATGGACGTTGAACGTCAACGCGATACGAAGGAACTTTCAACATTAAACCCTCGCTAGATTCTTGCTGAATCTGCATACCCAAGCTCGTAACAATGCTTTTGATAACATCATTTCCTATTTCTTTGCCTATGAGTTGCGACACATAGTCATACCTCAAATCAACATGGAAGTCTGCAATAGGTTCAGGATAAACGTCCTTAATATCCATTGAAATTTTACCGCCAGCCAACTCTTTGCACAAAATGGCAGCTTGCTTAAGCGCATAAACAGTACCATTGGGGTCGATACCTCGTTCAAAACGATAGCTAGAATCTGTGCTAAGCCCATGGCGACGTGCACTTTTTCTAATCCATGTGGGATGGAAATAGGCACTTTCTAAAACTACATTGCGAGTTGTTTCGTACGTTCCACTACCCTTACCACCAAACACTCCTGCAATACACATTGGTTCTTCGGCATTGCAAATGCTAAGGTCGGTAGCACCCAAGGTATGTTCTTCACCATCAAGTGTAACAAACTTAGTACCCTCAGGTTGTGTCTTTACAATTATATGATGGCCCTTAACCATATCTGCATCAAAGCAATGCATGGGCTGACCATAAGCCATCATAACATAATTAGTAATGTCTACAATGTTGTTTATAGGACGCAAGCCAATGGTACGCAATTTGTTCTGCAGCCATTCAGGACTTTCTTTTACCTCGCAATCTGTGATTGAAACACAAGCATAACGCTTGCAAGCATCAGTATTCTCGATAGTAACAGCTATAGGAAGGTTGTTATTATCAACTTTGAAAGCATCGCATGATGGGCGTTTCAAGGTTGTTTCGTAACCATTCTGCACCAGCCAAGCATATAAATCACGTGCTACACCATAATGACTTAATGCATCGGCATGATTAGCAGTAATATCAATTTCGATGAGCCAGTCACTCTCAAGGTTATAATATTCAGCAGCAGGCTGTCCCACTTTTGCATCGGCAGGCAACACAATGATACCATCGTGAGCACTTCCAACTCCAATTTCGTCTTCTGCACATATCATACCGAAGCTCTCTACGCCACGCAATTTCGATTTCTTAATAACAAATTCGTTATCACCATCGTAAAGCACAGCACCCACATCGGCCACAATAACCTTTTGTCCGGCAGCCACATTAGGGGCGCCACACACGATTTGCGAAGGTTCACCCTTTCCGAGGTCAACCGTTGTGATGTGTAAGTGATCGGAGTTTGGATGAGCTTCGCATGTGAGTACTTCGCCCACATACAGTCCTTTCAAACCACCTTTGATGGTTTGAACCTCTTCAAGAGAGTCTACTTCAAGGCCACAAGAGGTAAGAACCTCTGCCGTCTTTTGCGGAGTGAGGTTGAAATCAACATACTCTTTCAGCCATTTGTATGAAATGTTCATTTATGTAAAGTTATTTTGTATACCCAAATAATGCGCAAAATTACTAAAAAACATGCAGTTCCGCAAGATATTGAAGTTACAAATTACATCAATCAACCGTGGGTTGATCGAAATGCGCTTTATAACTTCCATCAACAACTATTTAAACCCTAGTTATAACCAAGGTGCTAGAAGATGAGCAAACCAACCAACAAACTTCTGACAAGGCGTTCTAAATTTATTCCATGTTTCCGAAGTGAGCCTAAAACTATCGGCTTTATCCTTATCAAACAAGTTTGACAATTGAAGTGTCGTTTCTTTATCCACAATAATCGCATTCTCTTCATAATCAAATCGCAAACTGCGTGCATTGAGATTGGCGCTGCCTACAGTACAAAACTTACCATCAACCATGATAACCTTCGTATGATGAAAGCCTGGTTGGTACATCCACACTATTACGCCTTGCTTCATTAACTTATGAACATTATAGAAAACACAATCTGGTGTTAGTGGGATATCACTATGAGTAGACACCATTACCTCGACTTTCACACCACGCTTAACCGCATTACGCAAAGCTTTTTTCAAAGTTCTATTTAGGGTGAGATAAGGATTAATAAGCTTGATACTATCTTTACTAGCATTGATGGCTTTGGTATAGAAACTGCGAATGATTTTATTTGAAGTGCGTGGTTCGCGATTTATAATACCCACCATTTTATTTCCTGCCGATTTACAGGTATCGGGTTTGAGGTTATCAAAGTAATCCAAGCTGTCATTACCGCGATAATATTCCGCTCCATTCACATTCTGACGGGTAACTTTGTTCCATATCTTAATAAAGATAGCCTGCAAAGTGTTCACCTCTTGCCCTTCTATTCGACAATGCATATCTCGCCAACTTCCCACAACTTCGGTGCCTTTGATATAATAGTCGGCCACATTCATGCCCCCTGTATACGCCACATTGCCGTCTATAACAACAATTTTACGGTGGTCGCGATGAAAAACATGATTTACCCACGGGAATTGAACAGGGTCGAATTCGTATATCTCTATCCCTCTTTCGCGCAATGCACGAAGATGCTTTTTCTTCAAAGGCCGATTATTAGAATCATTTCCAAAGCCATCAAACAATGCACGCACCTTCACTCCTTCGCTTGCTTTCTTTGCAAGAAGGTCGAAAAGACAATCAGCAATGGAATCGTTCCTAAAATTAAAGTACTCTAAATGAACGCTACTTCTTGCCCTATCAATGGCAGCAAACATGTCGTCGAACTTCTCTTGACCAGTAGTAAGCAACACCACTGAGTTGTTGTGTGAGAACTTAACCCCTTCTTCGCGCATCTGCTGCACGATAAGCGAGTCGCTACCTTGTGAAAAGGCAGCCAACGATAATAAACAGAAGAAAATGAGCGAGCGTATTCTCGATGGTTCAATCATAATGTGTTAATTGTTGCTTAGGCATTAAATCATGCAACTATAGTGATCTACGATGCCTATGAGCTTTGTTTCTTCATCCGCCACAAGAACTGTGTGGATTTTGTATTTTTGCATGATTTGCTGAATATCAGCAATTTTTGTGGTTGGCAACACCATTTTTGGAGTGGTGGTCATGATATCGTTAACTGTTTTATTAAAAAACTCTGCTTGCCATTTCTCCATAGCTCTACGAATGTCGCCATCGGTAATTAGTCCTACGATTTTACCATTTTCTAGCGACACACCCAGCCCCAATTTACCTTTACTCACCTGAATGATAGCATCGCCAAGATGCATTTCTCTCGGTATCACAGGCAAATCGTCAACCCGCATCACGTCGGCCGCCGTAGTAAGCAACCTTTTTCCTAATTCTCCTCCAGGATGAAAGCGCGCAAAATCGGTTGGTTTAAAATTGCGTAATTGCATCAATGCCACCGATAAAGCATCTCCCATAGCCAATGCTGCAGTGGTGCTGCTTGTGGGGGCTAGATTAAGAGGGCATGCCTCTTTCTCTACTTTTACGGTGATGTGTGCTACACTATATTTAGCCAACAACGAGTTGGGATTTCTACTCATGCCAATGAGTGGCACTCCACGATGTTGAATTGCAGGAATAAACCGTAATAGCTCATCGGTTTGACCAGAATTGCTTAGCGCCAGCACAACATCATCTGGCGTCATTACACCCAAATCGCCATGGTATACATCCAATGGGTTTATAAAAAAAGAAGGTGTTCCCGTGCTAGAAAGCGTTGCAGCAATCTTTGCACCGATATTTCCACTTTTACCTACACCCGTTACGATAACCTTTCCTTTGCAATTGTACATCATTTCAACTGCCTTATCAAAGTGCTGGTCAAGTTGCGGAATAAGGTCGAGCAAGGCTTGCGCCTCGTCTTTAAGACACTGAGAGGCGTAGTCTCTCACTTCTCTAAGTCCGCTTGCTATCTTGTCTGTTGCCATTATAGATATAAGTGTTTATTCTTCGTATGTTTTAAATATACATATAGATTATAACAAGCTCTCAATCAAAGTTTCAAGCTTGTCTAATTCTAACATATTGGGACCATCACTTAGTCCCTTATCTGGCTCAGGATGTACTTCAAAGAAATAACCTGTTGCCCCAAAAGCCTTTGCCGCGTGTGCCATTGAAGGTACAAAACGGCGATCTCCACCAGTCTTTCCTCCCATGCCTCCTGGACGTTGCACGCTGTGAGTACAATCCATGATTACCATAGGCACAATTTCTTTCATGTCAGAGATATTCCTAAAGTCTACAACAAGATTGTTATAGCCAAAAGCATTTCCACGTTCGGTTAACCAAACCTCAGTTGCACCTGCTTCCTTTGCTTTTTCTACTGGATATTTCATATCGAGACCACTAAGGAATTGTGCCTTTTTGATATTCACAATCTTTCCAGTTCTAGCCGCAGCCACTAACAAATCGGTTTGTCTACATAAAAAGGCAGGTATCTGCAGCACGTCTACAATCTGTCCTACAGCTTCGGCCTGAAAACTTTCATGTATATCAGTGAGAAGCTTCAGCCCATATTTAGATTTGACATTGGCCAACATTTCTAATCCTCGCTCAAGTCCAGGACCGCGAAAAGAGTTAATTGACGTCCTATTGGCTTTATCGAAAGAAGCCTTAAAAATAACATCAACATTTAACTTCTCATTGATGTTCACCAGTTTCTCGGCAACCATATATAGCAGTTCTTGACTCTCGATTACACAAGGTCCAGCGATAAATGTTGTTTTCATACTTTATTCAGTCTTTGTGCTTTGCCTACCCCACACCAATATTTTCAAAACTGTCTAGGGGTTTAGCTATTAATTTATGCTATTGTGTACGCAAAGTTACAATAAAAAAAGTATTACACCGACCTTTATGTCTACTTTTTGAATAAAACGACAAACAATCGACTAACGAAGATTACCACAATTAAGATTAAAACCAAACTAAAAGGATATAAACTGCTATTTTCTTTGCCTCATTATATAGCTAGAACATTGCAAAATGTTATCAAATCACAGTAGCCAATTAGTAAACAAGTCTCTATATATCAAGAATTTAAGAACTGTATTAATGCACTATTAAAAACATGCAGTCACTTATTACATGTTAAATATTGTATAAATTATGAGATTTATTTGCACAATCTAGATAAAAGCACTATCTTTGCAACCGCAAAACGGGTAAGTCTTGCACGGCCAGCTCCCTTCGAACCCTCCAGGACGGGAACGTAGCAAAGGTAGTTGGTTGTAGCGGCGCGATGTAAGTAGCTTGCCCACCCCGCCTCTTTAGCTCAGCTGGTCAGAGCGCATGATTTGTAATCTTGAGGTCGTTGGTTCGAATCCGACAAGAGGCTCAGTCAAGAAGTGTTCAACAAAACACTTCTTTTTTTGTATCTAATATGTAGCAAACTTTTAAAAGGTTCAGTTTATCAGGGTCAGTCCTAAAACGGGCCAGTCCTAAAACCAGCATCATAACACCCCTAGCACAGGTGTCATGGCAGACCAAACAATAAAGTTCACTGGGGTCGGAACCAAGAAGAGGTATCCAGATGCCTTAAGACGTATAGTCTTCTATGATACAGAAGACAACGGAACTTTCGTGTTCTATACGAACAACATGGCTCTCTACTGAAGAAATTGCTCTCACATATAAATACAGACGGCGTGTTGAGCTGTTCTTCAAGTGGATTAAGCAGCACCTGCATGTAAAGGAGTTTTATGGAACAACGGAGAACGCCGTAAAGATACAGCTATACTGTGCCATTATTACTTACTGCCTTTTTGTCATCAGCGATCGTTGGATGAAATTGGACATAGAGATTTATAAAATGTCAAGAATTATGTCCATATCTCTTCTCGAGCGGATGCCACTTAGAGATTTGCTGGTGCTAGAGAAAGCAAAGGAGAACTTACAATTTGTAACTCAGCTAAGTCTTATTTTTTTTTATTA
>NZ_BAIZ01000060.1 GCF_000613445.1 Hoylesella shahii DSM 15611 = JCM 12083 | reverse complement strand
CTTTATTTTCTTTGCAATCAGCCAATATATGGAGGTGACGTATTTGTAAATAGGAAAAATATATTGATATGAACATGAAAAATGAAAGACATTATGGATGGGGGAATGAATATTATGACTGCTATAATAGATTCACAAACCTTGGAAATAATGTATATAGGTTTGATGCTCCTTTATTCCATCTATGTCATCCGAGAAAAGAGAATAGTTCTTTCCGCCCAAAAACATTTCACCATATATTTTCCAATGAATTATTTAGAATATCAAATAGCTCAAATAAGAGCTACTGAATTACATAAAATCATTTAAATACGATATTTTTAAAAGATAGTGTTGATTATGAATATACTAGAAACCAACCATCTCACTTTTAACTACAGAAATCATTCTGTATTAGAAGACATTAACTTGAAGATTCCAGAGGGTTCCATTTATGGATACTTAGGCAAGAATGGGGAGGGTAAATCTACTACGATAAAGATACTTTTAGGATTGGAGCAAACCCCAAAAAACACGGTATTCTTCAATCAAAAAGAATTTCATTCTAACAGATCGTATATCCTTCAAAATATAGGATGCCTGGTAGAACAACCATTTTTCTATGCAGATTTGAGTGCCTATGAGAATCTAAACTATCTGGATATGCTATATCATTGTGGACAAAAGCGCATTAAAGAGGTTTTAGAACTTGTGAATTTGACTAAAGATAAAGACAAAAAAGTTAGAAAATATTCTACAGGAATGAAACAACGCTTGGGAATTGCGATGGCAATGTTTCATAATCCGAAGTTACTCATTCTTGACGAACCACTCAATGGACTAGATCCGCAAGGTGTTTATGAAATGAGGGAGCTAATGCTCAAACTTCAAAGCGAAGGAAAAACGATTTTCATATCAGGACATATCTTAGCTGAACAGGAGAAAATATGCACACATATCGGAGTATTAAATAACAAAAGATTATTGTTTCAAGGAGAAATTAACAGTCTACTCAATCAGAAAAAGCTTTCATATTTAATATATACAGACCAGCCGGAACGAGGCATGGAGATATGCAAAGAGCACTTGATACCCGTAAATAGAATTTCTGACAGAACGTTTATAATAGAAATAGAACAAGATGGATCTTTTGACAGTTTTAGAAATTTAATGCAACAAAACAACATTCAAATTATATTTGCAGATAAATGCCAAGAAAAATTGGAGTCTGTATTCCTTCATCTAATAAAATCCGACTTATGAAACCAGTATCATTCTTTACCATTCTTAAAAGCGAACACTATAAATTAAGATTTAACATTGCCATTTGGCTCTTCTTGTTATTTCCTTTTATCATTACTTTATGTATTGATGTATATATCCTGTTTAAACATGCTGATGCTGTCAATAATCCGGCAATAACTTTTGATTATAATCCTTGGGTATGGTTATTGGGTAGATACATCTTTGAATTCTATGCTCTGCTTTATCCAATTCTTGCTGCCGTTTTGAGTTATTCTTTATGCGATGTAGAATATAAGAATTATGGATTTAGACTTCTTTTTACAAGACCTATGAGCAAGGGGACAGTTTATTCGAGCAAAATTGTCTTCCTTTTAGAGATTATCTTTATTTCTTCCCTTATAGGTTATCTTACTTTCCTCCTGTCTGGTTTTGCTCTGGATAAGTTATTACCTGGATATAAATTCTCCAGTTATAATGATAATATCCTAATGGTTTCATATTTCTTGTATTTGTTTATAGCACTTTCTGCTGTTTCATTTATACAATATTCTCTTAGTTTGATTTTTAAGAGTTTTGTTTTACCTATTAGCTTTGCTAGCCTCATGACGATTTTTGGTATTATTGCTCAAAATAAAGATTATATCTACCTTATACCCTATAGTACAGTGTGGAGATTAAACTATTGTATTTATAGCGGAATAATAAACTTTTCGAAAGGCGAATACGTAAACATAGCTATGTGCTATTCTTTGTCGTTATCTCATTTTTTGTATTTATAAGAAAAAAATAAAAGATACCCTTCGATGAAAAAATCAAATCATTAATTAAGAAATAAAACTTTAGAGTTGTTACAGAAATTAGCACTTCAAAAGAGTATTTCATTAATACACTAGTGAATCTATTACTATAGATCTACTGAACGAATTCAACTTTAGTGTCATCAGATCTATACAAGAAACAAAATGCAGTCCCTAGCGTAATATTACAACAATCCTTTTATGAATACTGTTAACACCATTGAAATCAACAGTAAAGCTATACAAGGACAAACATATAAATACCAAAAATACAATAACAACTTGGTAACGATTGAATTCAGCTACAATTTCAGAATTGAAAAGACTCGTAATCTGCAAAAACAAATAAACAACACAGATACTGATGCCGGGGTTATTAGATGAGTATGAACATAAAACGCGCCAAGCAACAGTCCCCAGCCTTTACCCTGGAGCTAAACATTTAGATAAAACCCAGCAAACGCAAGATGGTGGGCGTGAGTAAGGCCGTGAAAATGCCGTTGAGGGTGATACCCAAACTGGCAAAAGCGCCGTATTTGTTGCTAATACCCATGGCCGTGGAAGCACCAACGGCATGCGAAGCCGTGCCCATTGATAAGCCGCGAGCGATAGGACTGTTTACATGCCCCATGGCTAAGGTTTTAAATCCTAGTATTGCTCCAAGTATTCCGGTTATCACCACCACTGCAGCCGTGAGCGAAGGAATACCCCCTAGGGCCTGTGTAACCTCCATGGCAATGGGCGTTGTTACCGACTTGGACGCCATAGAGATGATAACCACATCTGATGCATTAAACAATTTGGCTATCAACACCACGCTAACAATACCCACCAAGCAGCCCACCAATTGCGAAAGCACAATGGGAAGCCATAGCTTTTTGATGGCTTCGAACTGCAAATAAAGCGGTACACCCAGGGCCACTACGGCGGGTTTGAGCCAAAAGTCGATTAGGCTGCCGCTCTCTTCAAACTTTTCGAACGACACACCCGTTATTTTTAAATAGGCTATCAACAGCACGATGGCTATGAGAATGGGGTTGAGCAATATCCAGCCTGTGCGATATTGCAGTCGGCGGAAATAATAAAACACGGCAAAAGTGAGTGCCAAAATAATATATTGGTTGGAAAAAAGCTGTTGCATTGTTTACAAGGGAGAGGGGTTAAAGTGATAACTTAAAGTATAGCGCGCTGCATCAATATGCCTTAACACCAATAAAATAGCGAGGGGAAAACCTAAAGATCATCTATATCAGGCCATTTTATCATTTGTTAAACCTGTATTTCGTTTTCTTCTGAAACACATTCGGCGTTACTGTTTTCTTTTGCCTTATTCTTTTTGCGCAGGTTCATCGCCATGATTTTACGTTCGGCTTTAACCACAAACTGGTGCATATGGCCCGTAACCACTAACACAAGAATGGTGCTTAGCACGGTGGCCATGACTATAGGCAACAATTCTTTTTGAATAACGTCGAGATAAAGCATAATGGCAACGCCTGGTGGCACGAAGAAGAAACCGAGGTTTGCCAGCAAGAATTGGGAAAGCTTTTCTACCCACTCAAGCTTAACAATCTTGGTTTTAAGAAAAAATGTGAGCAACAACATGCCAATGATGCTCGATGGTAGTTTGATGCCTGTGGCCCAAACAATAACCTCGCCAAGTGCAAGGCAACCGAAGATTACAAAAAACTGTTTAGCCATTAAAAACCCTTTAAAATAGGAGTTTACGTTTAACGTTGATGTGAATTGTTCGCTACTGGGCGCCAACTTCTGTGTTGGCTTTGGCGGTTTCCCCAAAAAGCATTGCGCCACGTATGGGCATTGTTTTTTGTGCGCTGCGCAAGAACAATGCGCCCCTTTCGCCCACTTTAACGAAAGCAAAACAGCTACAAGAACCGTTTTTTAGAACTCGCCTTTATCTTTGAAACCATGCAAAGGTAAGATTATTTTTTGAATTGTGAAAACAAAAGCCACGAGCAAGCGTCATGGCGTTGCACGCTCTGCAACGCCCTAACGATACCCAAGTGGTGATTTGCCACTAATTCATAAGCACAACACCTTCGCCCTTCATACCATCCATCAAGATGCGCAGCGCACGGGGAAAACGCACGTGGCGCACATGTTCGGTTTCTTCTACTGCGGGCAAGGCATCTAGCACCTCTTTGCGAAGCAGGCCATCGGGCACATTGGTGTCGATGGTGAAATAACCCACTCCAAAGCTTGTTAGGTTTTGAAAAAAGTGCGTTCCCTGACTGGGGTCTACGCGATAATTCTTCAATGCCACCTCTACAATGATGCGCGCAGCACTGATATGTGGCCACTTAACGGGCACACCCAACCAGAAATCGCTGGAGCCCCAGCGCCCAGGACCGATAAGAATGTAATTGCGGTCGGTGCCAAGAAACTTGTTATTGATGCTTTCTACCTCTTGTGCCACACTATAATTATGGGCAGCCGAGAAATGATCATCGTATTTTACATACACCACATCAGTGACATCGTCGCTAACACCATGGCCCAACGAGTTGTGCGAACGCAACAAGCATTGTTCATCGGCAATGGCAGCCACATCCTCGTCGAGCATTTGCTTCGAGTCTACGATGGGGCGAATTTGCAAGAGATTAAATTCGCCAGTGCGGTCGGCATTGATGTTGCACGCAAATTCTATCTCCACGGGTCGCTTCATGGCCTCTTCGCCATAGCGCATGGCCATCTGCATAATTTGCGGAAGCGGGAAAGCATCGTGTTTGAGCACGCCCCCAAAGGTGATAACCTTGCGCCCTTCGGGATAAATAGCTTCGCGAATAATGCCATCGTTGGCATCGTAGGTGGCAGCAATATAGTGCAAAGCATTGTCTTGCTCGGCCTCTTTCAATCCCAATTTCAAAATATTAAACCCATCGTCGACGGCAAAGTCGGTGGCAGGATGGGCGGTGTCGAGGGCATAAAACTGGGTTTGAGTGTCGCGCAAGGCCGTTTTTAGTTCGCTGGTTTGAAGCACTTGGTTGGGGTGATACGGACTAACGCGAAGAGTTTGTCCACCATCAACAATATATTTTCCTAAGCCTAAGGCCAAATTGGCAATACCCTCTTCGGCCTTTTCGTTGCCCACGGGATAATAATTTATTGAGCGAAGCACACCGCTCACATTGGGATAATAGTGCCCGCCATGGTCGTTGCCCACCACAGCTTGCAAGATAACGGCCATTTTCTCTTGGTCGATAACATTACTCGTGGCCGACATATAGGCCTTAGAGTCTTTATAAAACACCGAGGCATACACTCCTTTGATGGCCGCTTCGAGCATTTGCAACATGGTTTCGCCATCGTCTATATAGGGAATCATGTAGGTGCTGTATATTCCAGCAAAGGGTTGATAGTGGGCATCCTCGAGCAACGAACTAGAACGAACGGCAATGGGGCAACGTGTGGCCTGGAAAAAAGTGGTAAAGTCGGCTTTCAAACTGTCGGGCAATTGCGCTGCAAGGAAGTGCTGAAGTATTTCGGCATCGCTGGCATCGCTTAAAGCCACCTGATAAAGGTTGTTTTGTTCCATAAACTGGTCGAAGAAGTCGGTGCAAAGCACTACAGTTTTGGGGATATGAACCTTTACGCCAGCAAAGCTATTAAATTCGGGATGGCGCTTGATAACATTGTCGAGAAAAGCCAGTCCGCGCCCTTTTCCACCCAGCGAACCATCGCCAATGCGCGCAAAGTGAGCATAACGGTCGAACTTCATACGGTCGAACACGGCCACAACGCCCAAGTTTTTCATGTTGCGATAGCGCACAATGGCTTCGAAAATAATTTGTCGGTGAGCATCAACATCCTTTAATTTGTGCCACGTAACACCCTTAAGGAAAGCCGAAACGGGGAAGATGCCACGAGCAGAAAGCCAACGACTAACGTGATTTCGACTGATGTGAAACAGCATCGAATCGTAGGGAATATTGAAAATATTATCTTGTAGCTCTTTAAGCGAACTAATACGGGCCACCTCTTGCCGCGTTTTGGGGTCGCGAAAAATAAAATCACCGAAGCCCATGTGCTCTTCCATGAGGTGACGAAGGTCGAGACTCATCTTCTTAGAGTTCTTATCAACAAAGCGAAAGCCTTCTTTTTCGGCTTTCTCTCGATTGTGCGACTCAGAGCTTTCCATTATCAGCGGCACGTACTCGTCGCGTTTTCTTATCTCGCGCAGCAGCTTAAGCCCGGCCTCGGGGTCTTTAACACCATCTTTGGGAAATCGCACATCACTGATAACACCCAGTATATTGTTGGGGTATTTTTCGTAATAAGCCAAAGCCTCTTCGTAGGTTCGGGCGAGCACCACCTTGGGTCGGCCCCTCATTCGCAATGCAGCAGCATGGCGGTTGAGTGCTTCGGTGGATATACGTTTGCTCTGAATCAAGATATAACTGTAAAGATTGGGCAGGATAGACGAATAAAAACGGATGCTATCTTCAACCAGCAAAATCATCTGCACACCGGCTTCCTCGATGTCGTGCTCTACATTCATCTTATCTTCGATTAGCTTGATGATGGAGAGAATAAGGTTGGTGTTGCCCAACCAGCAAAAAACATAATCGAAGATACTGAGGTCTTCGTTTTGCATACGGTGCGTAATGCCGTGCGAAAAGGGTGTGAGCACCACACAAGGCACTAGCGGGAAGCGCTCTTTCACGGCATGAGCCACCGCAAAGGCATCGTTATCGGCATTGCCTGGCATACAGATAACAAGGTCGACACTAACGCTCTGCATCACCTCTTCGGCCTCTTCGATGGTGCTAACCTGGCGAAAGGTGGGCGGATAGCGCAACCCCAGCTCCACATATTCGTTATAAATCTTTTCATCAATGCGGCCATCGTCTTCGAGCATAAAAGCATCGTAGGGATTGGCCACGATAAGCACGTTGTAAATGCGGTGCTTCATCAAGTCGATGAAGGTTACATCCTTAAGCAGGATGTCGTTCCACTCTTGGGGTATCTTGTTATCCATGTAGCAAGGGTTTGGGTTTAGGTGTATATTGGGGTTTGTTTTTACTGGCGAGGGGCGAACCTTTTGCAGTGTTACAAAATTAAGACAATAGCACCGAACACCCAAAATATTTGGGCAGAACTTGTTAAACAACAGGCAAAAAACAACGCTACCCGAAATAACGAGCAACTTAAACCCCAATCGATTATTAGACAACAATGTTTCTAGAACTTATGTTTTTGTGTTGTTTCCTAACATCTTGTATTTTCTTGTCGGTGTCTTGTTTGTCTTTGCAACTTGACATAGCCTGCTACACCTGCACTACAAAGACAGCCACTCTGCTCAACAATAAAACAAAATCTGTTAAGGCGCTAATGACCGAGATTTGGGTTAATGCCACTGACGCGAGAATTTAATAATTTTAAATATCAAACTTGAGAAAAGATATCGCGTACATTTTACGCCCTAAAACACCTAACTCTATATGTGGCTTTATATTATAAGGTGTAGAAAAAATACAGCAACTGCATACTTCAACCAACAATCTAACATAAAATTCACCTAAAACGACAAATAATTTCGAAATATAAAACAACTTAAACAACGCCTCTTTTTATTACACCCCGCAAGACAGGATATGTTTTTACATAGCAAACTAAAGAAAATACTATATCTTTTTATCTTACATTTTGGAAGGTTTTGCACGAGAAACCTACTTATTCTGCATCAATAACATTATATTTATTATCAAATTACAGCATTTTTCACAAAAAATATCGTAACTTTGCACACAAAATAAAACGAGTTAAAAGTAAAGGGCGTATTCTTGCGTGAACAAGTTGCCCAAAAAAATCAAGAAAATGAACACAAAAAAGACATCATTTGGAGCGCTGTCGCTTCTTTTTATGCTGACAGTGGCACTATTCTCAGGATGCGTCAACAACACTATTCCCGCAACTGAAGACAACGAGACAGTAAGTAACACTGGTGATGGAGGAAACGTTACATTCGATTTTGTTACCTCAAGCGAACACGCCAACTACATTGCTGGCAATCCCACATCAGAAAATGCAACGCGTGCAGCTAATACCAACAACCAGGGTAACGTAATAGCATCGGGTGCAGAAGACCTAGGCAATGGACTGGAAGCACTGGTGGAGGTGGTTGAAACACCCCAAACAAAAGCTACTACTCGCGCTATCATCAAAGCTCCTGCTGGTAAGTACACCGTACTGGCTTATCAAAACGGCGAACAAAAAGCCAAATGGGTGCTTAATTACAATGGCTCGAGCTACCAAGCTACAGAAGGAACTAAGGCCGAACAATTTTTGGCTAAAGGCGAATACACATTCTATGTATTTAGCGAACAACTTACACTTGAGAATGGCAAGATTGTTGCAAGAAATGGCAGCGACAAACAAAAGGCGCTTTACTTCTCTGGCACATCTACAATCAATGAAGCTAAGGGCAAATCGAAAGTTCAATTTGTGCTTAAACCATTCTTTGCACAAGTATTCTTCAAAATTAAGGCTTTCTCTGGGGCTGCATTTAATGGCGCTATGACTGGAAGTTTCACCTTTGGAGCAAACGCCATTCCCACCACTTGCACCATCGACCCCACCACTGGCGCCAAAACGGTAGAAAACAACACCGCAGCAGGCGAGCTTGCCTTTGGCAACTTCACGGGTAACCAAACAGAAGGTACACCCGTAAAATCGTACATCCAAAGCCAAACGGCACAATACATGTTGCCTGGCACCGATGTAACTAACATGAAATTTAAGTTTAACAATAGATCTTCTGGTACTATTTACAACAAAGCCATTAAAGACAAAACACTGACTATCACCAATAAGATAGATGGTAACCTGAAAGAAGGACAAAGTTATATCGTAGCCGTAACCGTTTATTACACTGCCACCTACCTGTTTAGCGATGGAACCACTGGCACTATGGGTAAAAAAGGTACACGCACACCTATCGCATTGGTTGTGGGAAAACCAGCAGGACATCCTTATACGTATGCAATAGCGTTGAAAGATGCTAGTGGAGGTAATTGCTGGTCGACAAACAATGGTGATAACACGAATAAAGTATTCGGCGCTCGAGGAATAAAGACTGCGATACGCGAATATAATGGATGGGACAACACTTACACCGCAGCCTACACTAGGGGCAATATTGTCAAGGCTACAAGCAGCAATTTCCCAGCCTTCAAGGACGCAGCAGAATACAACCCTGGCCCTAATGTAACGGGAAAACTTGCAGGAGCAAAATGGTTCTTGGGTGGTTTAGGAGAATGGGAACTAGCTCTTCAGACATTTGGAGTAAGCACACTTGATGGCTCTGGAGACAAGACATTCTTAAATTACACAGACCCTCTAGGATATAAACGAATAACAATCCTTTTTGAACAAGCAGAAGGTAACCCTCTGGTAGGTTATTTCTGGACAGCTGACTGCTCAGGCTTAGCGCATACGATTGTAATAGATCCGACAAAAGTCAAAAAGGAAGTTGCCGTTAAAAATGCCAACAGAAGAAACGATGGTTTAACTCGCGCTTTCATCCGTTTCAAATAACACCTAAATATAAGGGAGAGATTGCTAAACAATCTCTCCCTTATTGTTTTATCCCACAAAGAAACTTTAGCTTAACAAATAGGTAAGCTCAAAAGAGCGCAATGCAAAAATCATCAAACAACGCTAGCATCACAATAAAAACAACATGCAAACTTCTATCGAAAAATATTAATACCACAATAACAGCAAACCATAAGCCCAAAACCAAACAACAAACAGAAAGCTAACCTTTACCTTGAACGCAAAAAAGTAAACAAACCCCAATACAACAACGCGCAAATCTTTCTCTCCACGCATGTTTTGCGTTTCAACTCGGCTACTACTAAAACCGGCACAAACAACAACACGCACATAAAAAACATCGCGCCAACAACTGTTATACTGTTGTTGGCGCGACTTTATTAGCCTACTGGCAATAATTAAACCGAACTATTCGGCAATAACTTAAAGGCATGGAGCGAAACTTATTCGCATTGCCTTGAAAAGAGTTTTTGAGTTGGGCAAAAATATTATCTATAACAAATAGAATATTGCCACGTTTTTGTTTTTGCTGTTAGTGATTATACCAACTGAATACTAACGATTGGGCAACTTGACTTTTTTGTTTATGTATAAACGCTCTCTTATAACTAGATTTTAGAAGACTTATTAGTAAATTGCTTATAGCGTTTATACTTTACAAGTCGTTATCTTCGCCACCAGCATCGTGCTCAATCGATGGGCCGTAACCAGTATCTGCTCCTGCAGAGTTATCTGATTCTTTGCTTATGCTTGTTACCGTGGTGCTACCGCAAAGCATTCCTAAAACATCCATATTGACGCAGCTTACTTTTGGACGTATATACATCTGCTTAATTATCCTCATAATTTCAAAGATTAATTTAAATAAATATTAACGTTGTACCTTTTTACTCTCTTGCAAAGTTACAAAAAAATTACGATTTAACCGCAAAACTGCCCTCTTTTTTACCCCACTTCATACTTATATATCTTGTTTAACCTAACAATTGTAAACAAAACTAACACACAATTGATGCACATCAATCAACTTTCACCAACAACCAACAAAATACAAAACAATCATCGTATAAACTTAACAAATACCTATTGGCATAATAAACCCAAGTTTCGGCATACAAAACAAGCACATGCCGCTTTTTTTTTGTACTTTTGCATCTGTATTGCCCCACGCAACGACTCAAGAACAAAAGACAACTAGCAAGTACATAAAATTATATACAGCACAATGGAACAAAAACAATACAAACGAACCACCGTTACGGCTGCCCTGCCCTACGCTAACGGCGGCGTGCACATCGGACACTTGGCCGGCGTGTATGTGCCCGCCGACATCTTCGCTAGATATCTGCGATTGAAAAAGGAAGATGTGGTGTTTATTGGAGGTAGCGACGAACATGGCGTACCCATCACCATCAGAGCAAGAAAAGAGGGCGTTACACCACAAGACGTGGTGGATAGGTTCCACTCCATGATTAAAAAAAGCTTCGAAGACTTCGGCATTTCGTTCGACATCTATAGCAGAACGACTTCGCCCACACACCATGATATGGCCAGCAACTTCTTTAAAAAGCTTTACGATGATGGAAAACTGCTGGAAAAAGAAACCGAACAATACTACGACGAAGAAGCACACCAGTTTCTGGCCGATAGATATATCACTGGCGAATGTCCTCACTGCCACAACGAAGGAGCTTACGGTGACCAATGCGAAAAGTGCGGACGCGACCTGTCGCCTACCGAACTGCTACACCCACGCTCAACCATCAGTGGGTCGCAACCTGTGATGAAGAAAACAAAAAACTGGTACCTGCCACTAGATAAATACCAAGACTGGCTGAAAGAGTGGATTTTGGAAGGACATAAGGAATGGAGACCCAATGTATACGGACAATGCAAGAGTTGGCTTGACCTAGACTTGCAACCAAGAGCAATGACGCGCGACTTGGATTGGGGTATACCTGTGCCCGTGAAAGAAGCAGAGGGAAAAGTGCTTTACGTGTGGTTTGATGCACCTATTGGATACATTTCAAACACCAAAGAACTGCTGCCCGACTCGTGGGAAAAGTGGTGGAAAGACCCAGAAACACGCTTGGTGCACTTCATCGGAAAAGATAATATCGTGTTCCATTGCATCGTTTTCCCCGTGATGCTTAAAGCGCACGGTGGCTATGTGATGCCCGAAAACGTGCCTTCTAACGAATTTCTGAACCTGGAAGACGACAAAATATCGACCTCGAAAAACTGGGCGGTGTGGCTACACGAATACCTAGTGGACTTTCCCGGTAAGCAAGACGTGCTGAGATATGTGCTAACGGCCAATGCTCCCGAAACAAAAGACAACAACTTTACGTGGAAAGACTTCCAAGAGCGAAATAATAACGAACTGGTGGCCGTGTATGGCAACTTTGTTAACAGAGCACTGCAGCTGACAAAGAAATATTTCGACGGGAAAGTACCAACTTGCGGCGAACTCAACGACGTGGATAAGCTGGCACTAGATGAACTTAAAGATGTGAAAGAGAAGGTGGAAAGCTTGCTCGACACTTATAAATTCCGCGACGCACAGAAAGAAGCCATGATGCTGGCTCGCATCGGTAACAAATATATCGCCGAATGCGAACCCTGGAAAGTGTGGAAAACCGACCCTAAAAGGGTGGAAACTATTCTCTACATCTCGCTGCAACTGGTGGCCAACCTGGCCATCGCCTTCGAACCTTTTTTGCCCTTTAGTAGCGCCAAACTGCGCAATATGCTGAACATGCCACAAGTAAACTGGAACGAATTGGGCAACACCGAAATTTTAAAACCTGGCCATCAGCTGGGCGAACCCGAACTGCTGTTCGAGAAAATTGAAGACGAAGCCATCGAATATCAGTTGAAAAAACTGTCCGACACAAAAAAAGCTAACGAGGCAGAAGCCTATAAAGCTAAAGAAATTAAACCCGTAATAGACTTTGCCGACTTTGAAAAGCTTGACCTACGCGTGGGCCATATCCTAGCTTGCGAGAAAGTTAAAAAGGCTAATAAACTGCTTAAATTCACCATCGACGACGGTAGCGGAAAACCAAGAACCATCGTTAGTGGTATCGCTAAGTTCTACGAACCCGAAGAACTGGTGGGAAAAGACGTGGTGTTTATCGCCAACCTTGCTCCCAGACAATTGATGGGCATCGAAAGCCAAGGCATGATTCTATCGGCAGAGAACTTTGATGGCGACCTTAGTGTGCTGTCGCTGTTGAAAGAAGTGAAACCAGGCAGCCAAGTGGGCTAAACAAAAACTTGGTAACGAAACACTAACACACTACATAACCACATCCCCCACCCTTCTCCAAACAGAGAGGGGTGGGACAGAATGTGGCAAATATTGGTACTTACTAACCCTTTTCTACTCCATTTCTTATTATTTGAGAAGAAATAACCCTGTTTGTTTGGCAGACTTGAAGTTTTTTTATACTTTCGTCTGCGTAAACTACACATCTGATAAAATGAACACCAACAACAACTATTGCCTGATATTGGCAGGCGGTCGAGGCTTCGCCTTTGGCCTTATAGTCGAATGTCCTTCCCTAAACAATTCGTCGACTTCTTTGGAGTGGGACGAAGTCAACTGCAACAAACCTTCGATAGATTTGCACAACTAATAGACACATCGCATATTTTTGTTAGCACCAACGAGTCTTATGCCGACATCGTGCGCAACCAACTGCCCGAATTGCCCAGCGAAAACATATTGGTGGAACCAATATACCGAAGCACGGCTCCAAGTGTGGCGTGGGCTTCGCACCGTATTCTTAGACTTTGTGCAGACGCAAATATCGTTGTAACACCATCCGACCAAGCTATTCAAAAAGAAGACGCGTTTCAAAGAGATATCATTAGAGGCTTGGAATTCGTGTCGAGAACCGACGGAATGCTCACACTTGGCGTGAAACCCACGAGACCCGAGCCCGGATATGGCTACATACAAATGGGCAAAGAGGTGGAAAACGATGTTTTCGCCGTGCAGTCGTTCACTGAAAAACCCGACCGTGAATTTGCACAAATGTTTATGAAAAGTGGCGAATTTTACTGGAACACGGGCCTGTTTCTCCTTAACGCACGGTTCGCCTTCAAACGTTTCAGCGAACTTCTGCCTCCTGTTCTTAGACAATACGACGCCGAAAATCCGCAATTCGACATACACAAAGAAGCAGCTTTCATCCGCAAAAACTTCCCACTCTATCCCAACTTGTCTATCGAACACGGCATATTGGAATCGACCAACGATGTGTATGTAATGCAATGCCACTTCGGTTGGGCCGACTTGGGCACATGGCACGGCATGTACGAGACCATGAGAAAAGGCGAAAAAGACAATGTGGTGATAGATAGCGACGTTATTCTTGAAGATAGTAGCAACAATATTATCAAGCTTGCCAAAGGCAAACTGGGCGTAATAAATGGTCTCGACGGCTTTATCGTGGTAGAAAAAGACAATGTCTTGCTTATCTGTAAAAAAGAAGACTCATCGGCTAAGGTAAGAAAATACGTCAACGAAGTACGCCTAAAAAAAGGCGATGGCTTTGTGTAATTGCCACTTCCAACTATAAAAAGCAAAGAGTTCCACACTAGATAGATTATATCCCTACGTGGATAAAATCTAACGAAGCATGCTTAGTCTCATCCTTTCTAAGCATGCATCGCTTGTATTTAAAAGACAACACTGCCACTGACATCGTTTTACGCGACGAAAGACATGCGCTAAACGATAGAGTTATTGAAGAAAATCCTATCGTTCATTAAATAGGGTAATTCA
>NZ_BAIZ01000061.1 GCF_000613445.1 Hoylesella shahii DSM 15611 = JCM 12083 | reverse complement strand
TAATAATTCGCTATGGATATGAAGGCAAATGGTTTGGTTTCAGCCTTGGTCCTGTTATCAATTTCAACACTTATGGTAGCTTGAAAACATGCTACGAAAAGGATGGTCACCAGTTGAAAGATGTAGACAAAGATGTACGTATCAATCCAGTTACAGTTGATTTCATGGGTACATTCTCTATTCGTGGTGTTCCTGACTTTTATTTCAAGTATAGTCCTTGCAACTTGTTGCGCGATGGCTACGGACCTAAGTTCAGAACTTTGTCGTTTGGCCTGATGTTTTAGCTCGACGATATATTGTAATAAGGTGAAAACTAGATAGGTTTTCACCTTATATTTTGTCGTTCATGTCGGCTCTTTCCAATTTGCGTAACAGGGTAAACTCTACAAATTAGTTGCTAATGGACACATGCCGTCATCAGCATTGAATTTCTGAATATATCAAAAGATTACCAAGACCATAGTAGAAACGAAGGTTAATGAACTTTTACCGAATTGGTGAAAACAGTGTAAGGCTGATACGGTCCAGTAATAAAAAGCCTGCAACCAGAGAAGTTGGTTGCAGGCTTTAATTAACTATAAATGTGGGACTCTTTCGCCCAACTGATGATATACTACTTTAACTTTATCCGCAGAAGAAGAGTACAATGAGCTGCGCCGTGAAAATACGCAAGAACATACTTAGTGGATAAACGGTGGAGTAGCCGATACCAGGCGCTTCGCTCGAACAAATCTGGTTGGCATAAGCCAAAGCGGGTGGATCGGTGCATGTACCAGCAAGCATACCCATAATGGTAAAGTAGTTGAATTTATACACTATTCGGGTGATTGTGCCTACAATTAGGATTGGTATCACGGTGATAAGGAAGCCTGTGTACACATATTTGATACCATCGCCTTGTATAACGGTGTCCCAGAAGTGTGCGCCAGCCTTAATTCCTACACTCGCCAAGAACAATGCCAAACCTATTTCGCGCAGCATTAGGTTGGCCGAAGTGGTGGTGTAAGTAACCAATTTGAACTTATAACCAAATCGACCAATGAGAATGGCTATAACCAATGGACCACCAGCGATACCCAATTTGAGGGCAGCAGGGATGCCATGGATGTTTACGGGGATGCTTCCGAAGAGGATACCCACGATAATACCAATGAAGATGGTAGCAATATTAGGTGCATCAAGACGGCGCATTGAGTTACCAAGAACTTCTGCAACGCGGTTAACGTGGTCTTCTGGACCAACTGCCACTACGCGGTCACCAATTTGAAAGCGGTGATTGCGACTAGCAAAGAGGTTCATTCCCTGACGAGTGATGCGTGTGATGTTTACACCATATACACTTGAGAAGTGCATTTCGCGCAGCAACTTACCATTAATAGCGGGGCGAGTTACCACAATGCGTTTAGACACCATGGGTTGCTCTTTATCTTCGTATTCCCATTCTTCATCGAGTTTTTCGCCGATAAAGGCTTGTATTGCTTCCGCATCGCTTTCGGCGCACACTACAAGTGTTTCGTCGCCTAGCGAGAAAATGGTATCCGACTTGGGAATAACAATTTTTCCCTCGTGTAAGAGCCTAGTACACACCATGTCACGGTTCAAGAAGTCAGAAATTTCTCCAAGAGTTCTGCCGTCTAGATACGAGTTGTTCACTTTCAAGTGCATGATATAAGGCTTTGCGTGTGGGTCTTCACCCTCTTGTGCTGCAAGTTTTTCTTCTTCTTCTTGCAAGTCTACACGGCAAATATACCTAACGGCGATGGTCGCACCAATGATGCCTAGTACACCTAAAGGATAGGCGCAAGCATAACCTGAAGCAATCTGTGGCAAGCCATTTGGGAACGAAGCATCCAAACTAGTTAGTGCTTCGTTGGCAGCACCAAGACCAGGAGTGTTGGTTACTGCACCCGACAGTGTTCCAACCATCATGGGGAGTGTGTTTGGATCCTTTGTGTCGAAGAAGATAAAGTAGCAGGCAAACATCACAAGCACGTTCAATAAGATGAGGCTCACTGATAGTAAGTTGAGCTTGATGCCACCTTTCTTGAAGCTTTCAAAAAAACCAGGACCAACTTGCAAACCAATGCAGAAGACAAAGAGTATCAGTCCAAAGTCTTGCATGAATGTAAGAATGTTGGTGGGCGCAGTGAATTTGATGTGCCCTGCTAAGATACCAACGAACAGAACGAAAGTTACTCCTAGCGAGATACCCGCTATTTTTACTTTACCGAGCAGCACACCGCCAGCAATGACGATGGAGTAAAGCAGTACAATGTGCGCTACTGAGTCGTTGTTGTTAAAGAGGTTTGTTAACCATTCCATTGTGTTACGAGGATAGGGTTGTTTTTATTTGTTATACATGTTGTTTGTTATCCTTTTCAGTCTTGCTCTTGTTGGTCGATAGCTTTTATCTTTTGGCGTACAAGCTGCATATCGTCTTTCAGCTTTTCCACTTTTCTATTCATCTCGTCAACAAGGCTATTACCTTTCTTACTCTTAGCTGTGAGGAAGCCAAGGTTGTTCTCGTAGGTTTGAATTTCCGATTTCAATGCCTCGTAACGGCGCATCAGTTTTCCTCGCTCGTTGTCAACCACGTCTACACCTTTCTTTGCAAGGTTCCTCAGGTTGCTCTTAAAGTCGTCTAGCTTTTGACTGGCTGCAGATATGTTCAGTTCTTTATAGAGCTTATCTACTGTTTCACGGAATTGTGTGTAAAGCTTATCTTTCTCGTTAAAGGGTACATGTCCAATGGCATTATACTCTTCAATTAGCTGTTTGATGGTTTCAGCAGCATTGTCTTGTGCCTTACCTAACATCTCTTTAAGTTTTGCAATTACTGCTTTTTTCTTGCTTAGGTTCTCGCGCTCCTCGCCTCTTGTGTCGGCATGTGCAGCGCTACGAGCTTCAAAGAAGTGGTTGCAGGCAGCAATAAAATCATTCCATAGTTTATCGCCCAATTTTCTAGGCACCATTCCAATGGTCTTCCATTCTTTTTGCAAGGCGATAAGCTTGTCGGCAGTCGACTTCCAGTCGGTGCTTTCAGAGAGTTGTTGAGCTTTTTCTACCAATGCTTTCTTTTTTTCTGTGTTTTGGGCATACTTCTCTTTCATGCCTTTAAAGAATTCGGCTTTACGCGAGAAGAATATGTCGCAAGCAGTTCTAAATCGTTCAAAAATCTTAACGTTCATCTTTTGTGGAGCAAACCCAATGGTTTTCCACTCTGCTTGTATATCGATGATTTCTTTTGTGCGCTTTTCCCAGTCGGCAGCACCTTTGTTTTCTGCTGCTACTAGCGACTCTACTTTTTCGCAGAGCGCAGTTTTTTTGGCCAGATTCTCTTCTTCGTTAGCACGCATTTCCTCGAAATGTTGTTGATGGCGCTTGTTAATTACCGAAGAAGCTGCTTTGAAGCGTGCCCAAATTTGTTCGCGCAACTCTTTCGAAACCGGACCGATTTCTCTGTATTCCTGATGTAGTTCTTGCAATTGATGGAAAGCGCTAATCGTGTCTTTTTCTTCGGCCAAACGTTCAGCGTTCTCGCAAAGTTTCTCTTTGAGTTCCAGATTTTTCTTGAAATCGTATTCCCTAGCTTCGCTATTGAGTTTTAGTAAGTCGTAGAATTGTTCAACATAGAGTTGGTAGTTACGCCACAATTCGTTAGCCTTTTCTGCAGGAACCGACTTAATTTCTTTCCATTGTTGTTGCAGTTCCTTAAAGGTTTGATACGATTTGTTGGCTTCATCGGGAGATGTAGCCATGGCTTTAATTTTCTCTATGATGTCTATTTTCTTTTGGAGGTTCTCTTGTTTTTCTTGTTCTTGTTCAAGAAAGAGTTTAGCCCTTCTTTCCTTAATTACGCCCATTTGTGCTTTAAAAGCTTCTTCAACAGGGTCGGGTAGCACTTGGTACGTGTTAGGATCACCGCCATTCTCCAAATATGCTTTTTGTTCGGCATCGCGCTCAGCGATGTGCAGCTTGTAGAATGTGGTTTTCAGGTTATCTATTTCCTCTTTGTCGGGTGTTTCGTTCTCTGCTACAATGTCTGTTGCACGTTTGAGAATTTCTTCTTTAGACTTATAGGTCTTTTTGCTAGTGTCGTCTGTTGCGCTTTCTAGCAGGGCTTTCTCTTGAGAGTCCATCATTTATTATGATTTAGTTGATTATAACGATTACACGTTGGTGATTGTGGTGCAAACTTAGATAAAAAAGTCGAAAGAGCCTAATTTTAGTACATCTTTTTTTACTATTGTGTGCCTAAAGTAGGCGTTTTACCTTTAAAATCCACCATGATATACCTGAAACGAGGAATGAAATGATGATGGCTACAGCAAAGCCCCATTTACTTTCTTCCATTCCATTAACTAGGTTCATTCCGAACAGCGAAGATATGAGTGTGGGAAACATCATGATGATGCTCACCGATGTTAGCGTACGCATCACAGTGTTCATATTGTTGTTGATGATGCTCGAATAAGTATCCATGGTAGACTCGAGAATGTCTGAGTAAATACTCGTTGTTTCTCGTGCCTGCGTCATCTCGATATTTACGTCTTCGATGAGGTCGGCGTCCAATTCGTCTACTTGCAGCTTGAATTTTAGCTTCGAGAGCAGGTTTTCGTTGCCACGTATGGAGGTGATGAAATAAGTGAGCGAGTCTTGCAAACGACTTAATCCAATAAGCGACTCGTTGTTTACTCCTTGGTCTAGGTTGTGCTTGGCTTTCTCTATGAGTGTGCTTATTTGTTTTAGACGTTTAAGATACCACACGGCCGATGAGAGAAAGAGGCGAAAAATCATGTCTACATGGTCGGTAAAGCCTTCACCACGCTTTTGTTGATAGCTAACAAAGTCTATCATCATGTTTGTTTCGTAATAACATACGGTGATTGTTACATCGCGTTTGTGAATAATACCCAAGGGAACTGTGGTGTAAGGTGTTCGCGAGCGTATTTCCTTTACATAGGGTATACGGAGAATGATGAGCATCCAGCCGTCGTCGTATTCGTAACGGGCACGCTCATCGGTATCGCTAATGTCTGAAAGAAAATAGTCGGGAATATTAAACCTTTCTTCAAGAAGGGTTTGGTCTTCTTCCGTTGGACACGTTACTTGTATCCAGCAGTTGGGTTGCCACTCGTCAATAACCTTTAGTGCAGAGTTGAAATTCCAATATGTCCTCATAATGCCAATCTTCAAATAAAATGGTGTAGAAGATTAGCTTATTGCAGCTTAACCTCCTACCACGATGATAAATCTATCCGAATGATAATCGTCCATGTGTTGGTTGTTATTATTATTATGGTGCAAAGTTAATCAAAAATGGGGAACAACGATTGGCTTTCTTAAAAAATCTTCATTGTTGAATGTGTGTTTTTATGTAAGTTGTGTTTGATGTGTGTTTCTGTTGGCGTAGGGGGTGTGTAAACATGGTTCGATGTTGGCATTATTGGGTGTGGGTTTCTTGTGTTTTACTGGTTATTCTGTTTTATATTATTTTTCTGTCTGGGTATTTTAGTTCGTGTGCGCTATTTTTACTGCTGTATCTTTTAGATTTCTAGCTTGCACCCAACGACAAGGCTTTCCGTGCATTACATCCACATCTCTTTTGTATCGTTACTTTCTTGTTTGTTTTGCTTTATTTGGGGTATAAGTATTTTAAGTGAGAGTGGAATGTAAAATATTAAGTATGAATTTTAATATTGTGAGTGGCGTTTTTGTTCATCATCCGCCATTCTTTCGCCAATATTCGATTCTCGCGTGAGTTTATTTTGAGGTAAAAAGACTTGACAAGCAATAGTTGTTGGATTAATGTATTTGTTATAAAAACCGTGATTTACAGCAAAAAATAGGATGTTTGCAGCAATATTTCATGCTAAATGCATCAAAACGCCTTGCAATATGCAGCTAAACGCAGTGTAAACTCGTGCTAAATGCAGTGCATTTTGGTGCTAAACGCAAGGTGAAATGGTGCTAAATGCAAGGTGAAATGGTGCTAAATAGTTTTTCTATAAATGCTTAAATTTTTACAAATGATAAAGGGGTTGCATCTTTTTTGTGTGAAAAAGATGCGTAAAAATAAGTTTTTTACCAATTTAAAGCTGTTTTTGTGGTGCTAAAAACTTCATGAAAATTACGAAATAGAAGGGCGAAATGGTACTAATTGCCGTTTTAAGCTTGATAAATGGTGTTAAATACAAAGCGTAACACTGGATTTTGGGGCAAAAAACATGTTTTTGGGTATAAGTTTTCGCTAGAATGGTTTGGTCTTGCGAGTGCGTTTTGTAAAATAATAATACCTCCTTTAACAGGGTGAAACAGGTAAGTAGTAATTCAAAACAAGTATCACAGCTCCCACTTAGCCTAAATATAAGCTCATTTTTGTTGCATATATTGAAACTCGCTGCATAGCAAAGGGTTTGATTGGAGGCAAAAGCAATTGCATTGGTGCAATGAATTTTTTAGTTGTTACGAATATTCTTGAATTAACATTAGCATTTATCCGTTGCATTTAGGTTATAATAGGCAAAGGATTAACTACTTAAAATAGAACTGATGCTTGTAGATGGAAACTCAACGACCTAACGATAGCTTTATCCATCGTATAAACTGCGGGTTAGAGAAATATTCTGGGCTACAGCCTAATGCAGGGTTGATGGGGTTAGCGAGTGGGGATGTGGTGAATTTTAGAGTTCAGCTTGGAGTGGGGAGTTAAGGCAGGCATTGTTGGCAGATGTTGTTTGGGCTTTCAATGTTTGAAATAATTTCGTTGTTTTTATTTGAAATGTGCGTTGTTCGACTAACCTATTAAGGTATCAATACACATCCCTATGGCAGTGGCCACGCATAAACGGTGATGTTGGCAGCCGTTTTGCCTAGAACTGCGTTGAGTGCCTTACCCCTACGTATGCTTTTCATCAAGCCAAAGGTTTTGAAGTGCAGAGGCAGATAAAGCAATGATAATACGAAAGAAAAGTAATGACCTTTAAGAATGAAAACAAAGCCCGATAAGCTGATGGCAAGTAATCCAGAGAGGAGGTAGAGTTGCAGGGTACGGTCTAAACCTAACCTGACGGCAAGTGTGCGTTTGCCTGCTTCGATGTCGTTGTCGATGTCGCGAAAATTGTTTACAATTAATAAGGTGTCTATCACCAGTCCGCACGATAGGGATAAGACTAGCGCTTCAACAGAAATACTAAACGATGGCGAGGGGATGGCAAGGAGGTATGTGCCATATACAGGTACAAGTCCGAAGAAGACAAGGACAAGCACATCGCCCATGCCTTTATATGAGAGATGCGTGGTATATAAGAAGCAAAAGAGCACGCAAATTAATCCCACAAAGATGGTGGGCCAACCGCCAAAATAGATAAGTGGCAAGCCAATGATGCAGGCAATAAGCGTGGTTAGGTATAAAGCGCGCTTCATCTTGGCAGGTGTAATCCATCCTTGAGCACAAGCACGTTCTGGACCGAGTCGTTTTTCGTTATCGTTGCCTTTAATAAAGTCGAAATAGTCGTTAACAAAATTGGCATCAATCTGCATCACAAAAGCAAACAGAAAGCAAAACACGATGGGCAAAGGGCGTATCTCGTTGTTGGCATCAAGATAGGCGGCCATAGCTCCAAGTAGCACAGGAACGGCTGCTCCTGTGAGTGTTTTTGGGCGTGCAGCCAATAGCCAAGCCTTGGCCGAATTGGTTTTTACGGTGTTGTTTGTGGTCATTGGGTGCTTTAGGGATGTTGTGCCTTTGTTTTTTTGTGGAGTATACCTTGATAATAATAAAGCGCTGCGCCAATGGCCGTGCAAAATTCGCTATGCTTAGGGATGCGGAAATGCACGTGATAAAGTCTCTCCATTGCTGGGAATACATCTTTACATTGGGGCAGAAGGGTGAGGTTGCCAATAAGTACAAACTCTTTTATGCCTGTGTTAAGCGATGAAAGGATGGTGCCACTACCAATAGATTGCAGTACCATGCAGATAAGTCCAAGGGCAATGTCTTCGCGCGAAGCATTACTTTTGGCATTGCCAAAAAGGCTTGCAGTGGCATCCATGGGAAGACCAGGCAGGGGTAGGGCGCTAATATCGCCGATAAGGAGGTTGATGTTGGTGATGTCGCCCTGTTCGGCAAGCGCCGAAACTTGCTTGATATCATCCGTCTTAAGCAAGATGCGCGATAGTCCTTGCAGTGTTCCACCACCTATACCGATACCACCGATATGCTCGATACTGTCGCCATCACATTGCACAAGCGATGTTCCTGTGCCCATGCTTACCACAATCATGCGGTCTATCTCCATTTCGTAGCGTGCTCCAAGGCCATCGGCCAAAAACTCTTCGGCCTTGTTGGTGGGCAATCCGTAGATGGGGTCGTTGATGTAGGCAGCGCCAACGCCAGTGAGCATCACGTGTTCTACATCTTCCAAAGAAATTTTATTGTCGTGCAGATATTTGCCAAAGGCACCATAAAGCGATGTTACAGGGTCGGTGGCTTTAATGCGCAATGGCGAAATAACGATACCATCTTTGTTTATCCCCACAATTTTTGTGGTGCTAATGCCCACATCAATGCCGATAACTATTCCCATGTTTTATTTGCAGTGTCTGGTTTGAAAATAAAGAATTGTGCGCCATGCTTTGACAATGGTCGCGAAGAAGGTTAGAAATAAGGTTGGCGTTATCGCAAACGCGAGCCTCATTGCCGTCATAACCATTGATGAGCACCAGTAGTTGGGTGGTGTCTAAGGTTAGTTTTGTGCGTTCGTTGTCGCTGGTGGGGGTGCCAATACCTCCTAGTTGGTCGCGGTATACAGGCAAGCCCTCAATATTGAGCAAGCCTCGGCCAATGCTTCATAAGGTTCGCCAGCTTCACCCACGCCAAGTCTTAAAGTGTTGCCTGCTATTTTAGTAGCATCGAAACCGCCGATGCTATAGCCATGCACAATACTGGCCAAGTTGATAAGGTCTACCAGCGTATTAGCTTGATAAAGGCTTTTGCCCTGCAACAAACGTCTGATGAGTGCCTCAGACGCTGGTCGGTATCGCGAAGGGTCTTTACCCAATGCCTTATACACCTGTCTTGTGGCAGCAATGCTGGGTTGTTGTTTCAGCGTTTCGGTGGTGAGTGTTTGGCGGAGTTGGGCTTGAGCTGTTTCGATTTTCTCCCACAACAAGGCATCGAAGGGCGTGTTAACCACATTGGCCACAAGGCATGCGCCTACAAAATGTGGACAGACTGTAGCGATGTGGGGTGTAACCTCTACGTTTATCATTGCTCAAGCATGTTAAGGAAGGTGTTTTCGTCTATCATTTCTATGCCAAGCTGTTGGGCTTTCTCCATCTTTGATGGACCCATGTTGGCTCCAGCTAGGATGAAAGACGTTTTACTGCTTATCGAACTTACGTTTTTGCCCCCGTTGCGCTCTATCATTGTCTTATATTCGTCGCGACTATGGTGTTCGAAAACACCACTAATAACGATATTCTTACCAGCCAGTTTGTTGCTTGCAGGCTGTTGTTGGTCGGCGCTTAGCTCCATTTGCAGTCCGTATTGACGTAGTCGGGCAATGATATTGAGGTTTACTTTGTCTTGGAAAAAGCGCACCACACTTTCGGCAATCACCGTTCCAACGCCTTCAACCTCAACAAGCTGTTCGGGTGTGGCAACGATGAGTGCGTCTATCGATTTAAAATGCTTGGCTAAGAGTTTGGCTGTTGTTTCGCCAACAAACCTTATTCCAAGGGCGAAAAGCACTCGTTCAAACGGCGTTGCCACCGAGTCTTGTATGCCTTTTATTATTTTTAGGGCCGACTTCTGTCTTGTTCCGTCGCCATTAATTTGCTCGGTGCGTATCTCATAAAGGTCGGCCACGTTGCGAACAATACCTCGGCGGAAATAATCGTCAACAGTTTCGGGGCCAATGGAGTCGATATTCATGGCTTTTCGAGCAATGAAGTGTTCGATACGTCCCTTTATTTGTGGTGGGCATCCAGTGTCGTTAGGACAATAATAGGCTGCTTCGCCAGCGTATCTCACCAGTGTTGACCCACATTCGGGACAAGTGGTGATGAATTGTACAGGTTGTAGATCTGGAGAACGCTGACTGACGTCAACACCAACAATCTTTGGAATGATTTCGCCACCCTTCTCAACGAATACATTATCGCCAATATGTAGATCGAGGCTCTTTATAAAATCTTCGTTGTTAAGCGTTGCACGCTTTACGGTTGTGCCTGCAAGCAACACTGGTTCCATGTTAGCAACAGGCGTAACGGCGCCTGTACGTCCCACTTGGAACGTAACGTCATTAAGCCTTGTGCAAACACGCTCGGCCTTAAACTTATAGGCAATGGCCCAACGCGGACTCTTTGCAGTGAAGCCTAGTTGTTGTTGTTGGCGTATGCTATTAACTTTTAGCACAATTCCATCTGTTGCAACAGGTAAATCGTGGCGTGCTGAGTCCCAATGGTTGATAAAATTGTAAATTTCTTCGAGCGAATTGGCTTTGTGCATGCCTTCACTCACCTTAAATCCCCATGATTCTGCTGCTACAAGGTTTTCGTAGTGGCCATCGTTTGGCACATTGTCGCCAAGGAGATAATACAGGTATGCATCTAGTTTTCGTTTAGCAACAAGTTTGGGATCAAGGCTTTTCAGCGTACCACTTGCTGCATTTCTTGGGTTAGCAAACAAAGGTTCTTCGGCTTTTTCCCTTTCAGCATTTAGCTGTTCGAATACTTTCCAAGGCATCAATATTTCGCCTCGAATCTCAAATTCGTTGGGATAACCAGTGCCAGGAAGAACAAGCGGAATGGCGCGAATTGTGCGAACGTTAGCCGTTACGTCGTCGCCTTGTTCGCCATCACCACGAGTTACGGCTCTAACGAGGCGTCCTTGCTCGTAGGTTAGCGAGATGCTAAGTCCGTCATATTTTAATTCGCAGCAAACTTCGAAAGGTTGTCCGCCTAAGTCTTTGCTAACGGCTGCATACCAGCTGGCCACTTCTTGCTCGTTATAAGTATTGGCCAACGATAGCATGGGATATCTGTGGCGCACCTGAGTGAAGCCTGTGCTGAGGTCGCTACCCACACGTTGAGTGGGCGAATTGGGGTCGTACACTTCAGGATGTTTAGCTTCGAGGTCTTGAAGTTCGCGCATCAAGCTGTCGAACTCTTGGTCGGAGAGCGTGGGTGAGTTCAGTACATAGTACAGATAATTATGATGATGAAGCAGATTTCTTAGTTCCTCAATTCGTTTAATATCTTCCATTTGTGTCTGGTTGGGTAAAGGTTATACTTTAAAACAAGTGTCAATACTTAGTTGCCAAGTTGCATCTTGAGTTTTCCCGTAGGCGAAATGTTCACTTCAACCACGTAGTAGCTAGGCGAATCGGGCATGGCTAGCAAGGCGTTGAAGTGCACACCATCCTTGTCGGCACGATTAAGTGTAAGGTCGCTAAGAATGGCTTGCATGAGGAAATCTTCGGGAACAAACTTCTTGAAGTCGCTTTTTTTGAAGTCGCGAGAGAACAAACGGGTTGCTCCCGAGTACACTGTAAGGTTTACAATATTGTCGTGATACACGTTGTCTACTTCAACCCCTTCGTCGTTGTAGGTGGATTTGATAACTTTATACGTTGTTGGGTTTACCTGCACATAGCAATGATATCGCATATCCTCATAAGCAACAACCGTATCTTTCTTTACCAGTTGGTTTTGGTTAAGTACTTGCGCTTTGTTGTTGTCGAATTGGAATTTGTCAAGCGCATCTTCGCTAAGCGTGAGTCGCACCGTTTCGCCATTAGAATTCTTAAACATGAAGAGATGCGGTGCTTGCTTTTCGATGGGATATTTCACAGGTTCATCGGCCCCATAAATCACTAGCGTGTCTCTGAATATTTGGAAATAAGCAGGATAGCTGGTGGAGTCGGGGTAGAAGATGGTGTCGCCTTTGACTTTAAAGGCAACACTTTCGTCATCAGAATTAATCCATATGCCTTGCAACATTTGTTTAGCCACTTTGTCTTCTTCGAGCTTTGTGTCGCTTTTAGACGTTTTAGGTCCGCATGCCACGAAGGTTATAGTGGCACAAATCAAGGCAAGGATGTAGTTTACGCGTAAAGTCATCTTTGTTTACATTGTGTGATGCTATCGGCCTATGCTGTGATATTCAAAGCCGTAGCTCTCTAACTCTTTCTTCTCAAATATGTTTCTGCCGTCAATAAGCAGTTTTTTGTTCATCACTTTGCTTACAATCTCCCAGTTGGGGAGTCTAAACTCGTTCCATTCGGTAAGCAATAGCAATGCATCAGCATCATTCACAGCATCGTATAAGTCGCGAGCATAGATAACAGTGTCGCCAATTCGTCGTTTACATTCGGTCATAGCAACGGGGTCGTATACCTTAATCTTACAGCCGGCTTGCTTAAGCAGATCGATGGTTACTAAGGCTGTAGACTCTCGCATGTCGTCTGTTTCGGGCTTAAACGATAGTCCCCATAGGGCCACGGTTTTGTTCTCAAGTCCTTCTTTAGCAAAGGCGATAGCTAGTTTGTTGAATACAACGTGCTTTTGGGCATCGTTAACGCGTTCAACAGCTTTGAGCACTTCCATCGAATAGCCCATGCCGTCGGCTGTTTTGATAAGTGCTTTTACGTCTTTTGGGAAGCAACTTCCGCCATATCCGCAGCCAGCATAGAGAAATTTTCGTCCTATTCGTGTGTCGCTACCTATGCCAGCGCGCACCATATTGACGTCTGCACCAACGCGTTCGCATAGGTTGGCAATGTCGTTCATGAACGATATTCGGGTGGCGAGCATGGAGTTTGCAGCGTATTTGGTCATTTCGGCACTTGGTATGTCCATGAATATCACCCTAAAATTGTTGATGAGGAAAGGCTTGTACAAGCGCGTGAGCATTTCTTTAGCCATTTCGCTCTCTACGCCAACTACCACGCGGTCGGGACTCATGAAGTCTTTAATGGCGTTACCTTCTTTAAGGAATTCGGGATTGCTTGCCACATCAAACTTAATGTCGGTCTGTCTTTTGTCGAGTTCGGTCTGAATGGTTTGTCTAACAAGCTTTGCTGTGCCCACAGGTACGGTACTCTTGGTAACCACCACCATATACTTATTGAGGTGTTGACCAATGGTTTTGGCCACCTGCAACACGTATTTAAGGTCGGCACTACCATCTTCGTCGGGTGGAGTTCCCACTGCCGAGAACACGATTTGTTGGTCGTTGAGCACGCTTTCCAAAGAGGTGGTGAAGCGTAGGCGACCTGCTTTGACGTTTTTAAGCACCAGTTCGTCTAGTCCGGGTTCGTAAATGGGTATTTCTCCGCGCTTTATTCGTTCTATCTTTTCGGTGTCTACGTCCACGCAGGTTACGCTAGCTCCGGTATCAGCAAAGCATGCTCCCGAAACAAGTCCTACGTATCCTGTTCCTACAATAGCGATGTTCATCGGTTAACTTTCCTCCTCTTGTTATATTTTGGGGCATTGGCCTATCAGAAGCCTTCTACTTCATTCAGGCTTTTACCTTTTAGGTCCTTCGGGCTGGTAATTATCTTGTCGTATTCAATGGGCCATTTAATGCCTAATGTTTCGTCGTTCCATCTAATACAAACTTCGTCTTGGGGGCTATATCCGTTGTCCACCTTATAGTTGAATATAGCTTCAGGACTTAACACTAAAAAGCCGTGGGCAAAACCGCGTGGAACAAAGAGTTGCCTTTTGTTTTCTTCGCTCAGTTCAACTGCCACATATTTGCCGAATGTTGGCGAGCTTCTGCGCATATCTACTGCTACATCTAATACTTTTCCTTTAACAACGCGCACCAACTTGGCTTGCGAAGAGTCGCCTTTTTGATAGTGTAGGCCACGGAGCACACCATAAGAAGACTTTGATTCGTTGTCTTGAATAAAGTCTACTTTGCCCACATGTTTCTCAAACTCTTCTTTCTTCCATGCTTCGAAGAAATATCCACGATCGTCGTTAATAACTTTCGGTTCGATAATGAACGCGCCTTGTAGTTCTGTTGCTATGTATTCCATTGTGATGTTATTTTGATGTACAAAGATAGTATAAAACAAAGAAATGGCAAAAGAAATTTAATAAATTACCCAAGTAGTTTTTAATAAAGCACATTGAGCTATATGCCATTCTTATTATATATGTGGGTGCGAGGCCCTTTGTGCTTCTTTCAATTGTGGGTAATTAT
>NZ_BAIZ01000062.1 GCF_000613445.1 Hoylesella shahii DSM 15611 = JCM 12083 | reverse complement strand
TAATAAAAAAAAATCTGTTCTCTGACGCCTTTAAACACGCAGAAAACCTTTATAATGGTGCAAAGGAATATGTTCCAATTAGGCAAACTGCCGTCGCAAAGATGGTAGATTGTCTTTTTAGAGATGGGAATGTCCAAAAAGCGATAAATCTATATGTTGACTATTATGTAAAAGATGTGGCATCTGTTGCAAGGTAGACACATCATCTATTATACAAATGTTACAAAATAAACTCTATGAAGGAATAAGAAGAAATATAGACTTGTTAATATTTGTTATACTTACATGTAAGGAATCTGTAGATAAGAGTTTTATTTTGTTAGAATTATGTGAACTAAATCATATAAACAAGCCATCAGAATTAACAGAGGTGATAGATGTGAATTCTATTGGTAAAGAGAAAGTTGAACTTCTATTTTTTCTATTAAATAATGATGAAATATTGAAACATTATTCAATTATCGATAGTTTTAAAGAGAGACTATCCGAAAGAAAAAAACTACTTCAATATAACATCTCATTAAATTCACAAAAGAAAGAGATATATCAGGAACAATTAAAGAAAATTGACGATGCCTTACTCGTTTATAATCTTTCAAGAAATATGGATGAAAATAAAATATATGCAAATGAGGATGCTATCATAAACTATAAACTTGCTGAGATTGATGGTCTATTTAATAGATATAAGTTGTTGGTAGATACCGTAGTTTCTCAAAGGAAGAATATCTATGTTGTTAATTTCAGTGGCTCGTCTTTTTTTGACAATTCAAAAGGGTATGAAGAAAAGAATAATACGAAGATTTCGATTAACAGCAATGGATTGTATGAAGTGTTCAATAACCTTTATTGTGAGATAAAGGAACAGTTCCTTAATAGCGACTATGGCTTGTTGCATATTTAAGTACGCGTGTCCGCCATGGAGAGTTGGAGAGCATGCTAAGACCAGAGATGGGGCAGAGGAATCTTATACTTCAAATTAAGGATGAAGAATACCAAAATGATGTGTATTGGACAGACATCTATAACTTAAACCACACAGAATATCAAATTGTTAATAACGCACTTAAAGAGTTCTCTAAGAGCTTTGATAGCGCTGTTACATATTTGATTAAGCAAAAGCTTCAAATATACGACAAGAAAGAAAAACCCAATGGATTATTTGTCTATGATGCAACTACCGAGGAGTGTGCTTTTAAAGCTATGGAGTTTGGTTTATCTCTTAAATTAAACAATGGAGACAAATATTTTTTCTGCCAGCAAACGTTTAAATGGCTTTGGGAGAAAACGGAAAAGAGTCTGGAAAACATTAGAAATTATATAGACAATGATTTCATGAATTCGATTCGTTCGTCTATAGATATTTTTGAAAGTACTATAAAAGATAATATGCCAGATGGTTATGCACGTACTGAGATGCTCTCTCGAATACGCTCAGCTACCGAGGCTATAAACCTAAAAATACGAAAAGTATCTAGGTGGTTCAATGTATCCCAGCCAAAACTTGAAGACGTCGATTTCAAGGCGATATCTCATCAAGTTTATAATACTATCAAGTTATCAAATACAAATTGTGAAACAGATGATCAACTATCAATTAAGGGAGAATCCTTTATGATAAAGTCTAATTATGTTATGCACTATGCAGATATTATGAGAAATCTTTTTTATAATATGTTTAAGCATAGTGTTGATGCAACAGATGGAAAGCGCCACTTTACACTGAATATAGAAATAACACCTGATGAAGTCAGATGCGAATTCGTAAACGATACTTCTGAAGATTCCAATAAATTAAACATGATATTTGAAGAAAAACTTCACAATACATCTTCCGCAATAGGAGAGGGAGGAAGTGGTATAGCCAAAATTAATAAAATTCTTAAACAAGATCTTGCTTGCAAAGAGAATTCCATCACAATGAATGCAGTTGAAGGAATATGCATGACAAATGTTATTATTAAATTATGCAATTTCAAAGCAAAATGAGAAAAATATTGATAATAGAAGATAATTCTACCAAACTCCAGCATATCAGGGATTTTTGTATCAACAATGTCAAGCAAAGTTGCTTAACAGATAGGCAGTCTTATAATACAGCCCAACAAGAGGTTATCTTTCATGGTAGTGAATATGATATTATTTTATTAGATGTCAGTATGAATACCTATGATACAAAAAGAGATGACAATGGTGAGCAAGAACCATTAGCAGGGGCTAACATATTAAGATTTATGAAGCTTCGTCATATAAAAACTCCAGTCATCATTGTTACCATGTATGAGAGTTTTGTGGATGGAGTACGTATTAATGCATTGGATGAACGTTTTGAAGCTCAATATGGAGATATTTACAAGGGATTCGTTTACTTCAATTTGAAAAACGAAGATTGGAAAGAAGAATTGTTGTCAAAATTAAATGAAATATTACGATGATTAGGATTTTAATAATGGATGATGATACGGATAAAACAAACCGTGTTAAGTCGGTACTTACAGGTATGTGCATGGTCAATGCCGACAATATAGAAATTGCGCGTTCTCTGAATTCAGGTAGGCATAAGCTATCAAAGAATTTATATGATTTACTTCTTTTGGATTTAGTCCTTCCTGTAAGCGATGACGATCCTATTGAACCAGGGAAAAGCGAAGATTTTATTAATGAATTGTATCGTATAGGGCGCTTTAAAAAGCCTATATACGTTATTGGGTTGTCGCAGTATGAAGATAAAGTTGTTGCAAATACTGAAAAATATGAAAATAAATTGTGGAAACTCATCCATTATGATTTGCAAAAGGATGATTGGGAACAAATTCTCCAAAATGCAGTAGAATCAATAGTTTCGACGAAAGAACAACTATTAGCAATTCTCCAAAATAAGAATAAATATGACATAGGTGTCATATGTGCATTGTCAGAAGAGTTCGAGCAGATGAAGATTGCTTCAGGATTAGAATGGAAAAAGGTGACTGTTGAAGGAATTTCCAATGATTTCTTTGAGGCAGATCTTCGTACAGAACTAGGTCATACTTTAAAAATTATTGCAGGACGTAATAATATGCCAGGAATGCAGGCTGCTTCAGTAATGGCATCATGTATGTTCTCCTTATTTAATATAGAATCACTATTCATGACGGGGATCTGTGCAGGATTTAAAAAAGGAGAAATTGACTCCATCGATTTTGGTGATATATTCATAGCAGAATCTGAATACGATTATGGGAGCGGGAAACTCTGTGAATCTGGAGATGGTACATTTTTCAAGAAAAACCCTAAAATGTTGGAGTGTGATTTTGATCTGAAAGGTAAGATGAATACCTTCATGGAAGAGAAACATCCAGAAAATCTTATCTTGCGTGCACTTGATGTCAAGAATCTTAATCTAATGAAAAAAAATCCTTCCATACACTTCAAACCCGGTGCCTGTGGATCGTACGTCGTAGCAGACAAAGGATTTATGAGGGATTTATTAAAAGAAAACCAGAAACTTCGTGGCTTAGACATGGAGGGTTATGGTCTATATATGACAGCTCATATCTTAGGGAAAAAGTGCATGATGATCAAAAGCATATCTGATTTTGCAGATAGTGACAAGGGAGATACATATCATAAGATGTGCTCATATTCAAGTGCATGGTTTCTGTTTGAGTTTTTAAAATACACGTATTAACCCCCATTTAGCATAATACATTGTGTAAGTTTAGAAAATATGCACAGTTGCTCTTTGATAAATATAGTTTCCTATCATTTAAGATACTTATTGTGCCTCTTATTTGTACCATACATATATAACTAATTGATAATCAGTGTTGGATATATTTGAGGAAGTGAAGCAACAAACAAGCATATAACGCCTCAATAGCCCACAAAAGCTATTGAGCGTTACATGCTTGCCTATCCTTACACCCATCACCTATTACTGAAAAGCCCCTTTATATTCCCCAAAAACCACGTTGCATAATCAAAAACACAAACACTCCTCAATAGCAACAACACCCACTTTTCTCCCCTCATCCTCAAAAAACACCCCATAGTTGCACCATACTAGCGCAAACTTTCCTATATTTGCATATTGGTACGCACAATCATCATATACTAACGACTGATGGACGGGTGCGACACAACCATCAAACAATCAGACTATGGTTACGGCAATCATCCTTTTTCAACTGGCCATTGTGCTCTCGCTCATCTTCATTGGCGCCCGCGTGGGTGGCATTGGCTTGGGCATTTATGGCATGGTGGGGGTATTTATTCTTGTTTTTGGCTTCTCTCTACCACCAGGGAAGCTACCCATCGACGTGATGCTCATCATCGTGTCGGTGATAACAGCCGCCGCATCGCTGCAAGCAGCAGGCGGACTTGACTATCTTGTGGGACAGGCTGCTAAGTTTTTGCGCCGACATCCTCACCACATCACTTTCTACGGACCGCTTGTTACGTGGCTCTTTTGCCTCGTTGCAGGTACGGCTCACACAGCCTATTCACTGCTTCCAATCATTTCGGAGATTGCCACTAGTTCTAAAATACGACCCGAACGTCCGCTTAGCGTTGCCACCATTGCCGCATCGCTGGGCATAACGGGCAGTCCCGTATCGGCTGCCACGGCCGCCATCATCAGCAACAACCTACTTGGTGCGCAGAGCATTGGTCTCAAAGATGTGATGCTGGTGTGCATTCCAGCCTCGTTTGTGGCCATCTTGGTAGCTGCTTTTGTGCAAAACTTCGTGGGTAAGAACCTTGAAGACGACCCCGAATATCAACGTCGTGTGCGCGAAGGCATTATCAATCCCAATGAAGATGCCATGAAAATGCAGGTGGCCGAGTCTGCTCCCAACCCTCATGCCAAGCGCGCTGTGTGGGCTTTTCTGTTAGGAGTGGCGCTCGTTGTCACGTTTGGACTATTCCCACAATTACGCCCCCAGTTCACCATTGCCAACCAAACACGAACTTTAAGCATGCCCGAGACCATCGAAATTATCATGATGGCCAGTGCTGCTCTCATTCTTTTAGTGGGCAAGGCAAATGTGGAGCATGCTGTTAAGGGCAGTGTGTTTGGTGCTGGCATGAATGCCATGGTAGCCATCTTTGGTATTGCTTGGATGGGCGACACCTTTTTCAGTGGCAATCTGCCTTTCTTCCAAACGCACATTGCCACAGTGGTTACACAATTTCCATTTCTCTTTGCTGTGGCTTTATTCTTCATGTCCATCATGCTCTTCTCTCAAGCGGCCACCGTCACCACGCTTTATCCTCTTGGCATTGGCCTTGGCATCAGTCCGTTGGCTTTATTGGCGATGTTCCCGGCTGTTAACGGCTACTTTTTCATCCCCAACTATCCCACCGAAGTGGCTGCCATCAACTTCGACCGAACAGGTTCCACACGCATCGGCAAGTACGTTCTTAACCACTCTTTCCAGCTTGCGGGCTTCATCACCACCTTTGTTTCCATCGGCGTGGGCTATGTCATCATTGCCTTTGCTTATTAATTACCTTCGCTTCAACGTCTTTTTCTTATAACCAAGCACATTGTAAATAACTAAAAACCATATAGATATGACCATACGCAACATTTCCCTAACCCTACTTCTAACCCTCGTTGTCGTCCTATCTGCCACGGCAAAACCTCGCATTCGCATCATCGCCACAGGCGGAACGATAGCAGGCGTAAGCGCATCGGCCACGTCGTCGGCTTATAATGCGGGCCAAGTGGGCGTAGAATCTTTATTAATGGCTGTGCCACAGGTTAATCAACTGGCTGATGTTAGTGGCGAACAGCTGGTTAATATTCCTTCGCAAGACATGAACGATGCTGTTTGGCTGCTTCTGGCTAAACGCATCAACCAGTTGCTCAATCAAGAAAACTACGATGGCGTGGTGGTAACTCACGGCACCGACACAATGGAAGAAACGGCCTATTTTCTTAATCTCACCGTGCACAGCGACAAGCCCGTGGTACTTGTGGGTGCAATGCGACCCTCTACGGCCATCAGTGCTGATGGTCCGGCCAACATCTTTGCTGGCGTGGCCACTGCTGCCAGCAGTAAATCTGTGGGTAGGGGCGTGCTTGTTTGCATGAACAACAAACTGTTCGACGCCAAAGATGTAATGAAAATGCATACCACCGACGTTGCTGCTTTTCGTGCTGCCAACGCTGGCGAGGTGGGTTATGTCTACAATGCGCAACCATTTTTTCAACGCCAAACCACCAATCTGCACACCACGCGCAGCCCTTTCCATGTTGACAACATGCAATCCTTACCCCGCGTAGGCATTGTTTACGGTTATGCCAACTGCTCCACTCTGCCCATGCAGGCCTTTATGGATGCTGCATTTGATGGTATTGTGCTAGCTGGGGTGGGCGATGGTAATTTCTATAAAGATGTGTTCGAGGTGGCTTTGAAGGCTCGCGCCAAGGGCATCAACATCGTTAGAGCCTCAAGAGTGGCGTTCGGACCTACGTGTCTTAACGGAGAAGTTGACGATGAGAAACACCATTTTGTGGCTGCCCTCTGCCTTAGCCCGCAAAAGGCGCGCGTATTGCTGATGCTGGCCTTAACCCAAACACACGACTGGAAGAAGATACAACAATATTTTAATGAATACTAATCGCACCATAACTTACTAATGGGCTTGGGCTGTGTGGCCTGCATGGCCTTTGCTTGCGCTATCCCTTGTCCCCAAATATGCATAACTCTTTATGAAAACTAACCAATTACTTGCACTATAGCCTTGTTTCTCTGCCTTCCTTTTACAGCTTTGGCTCAAGGTAACAACACGGGTATGGGTGGCGAAGACGACGACACGCCCTCGATTGCCGAAAGGGTGCTGAAACTGGAAAAGAAAACCGACGCTTTTAACCTCTATCTAAACTTCGCTGCTGCTGCACGCGCCACCGAAAACAACACCACCTGGAGGGGCGCTTTTGTAAACCGCCAGTTGCGTCTAGAAATTAAAGGCCATGTAACGGATAAACTTTTCTATCGGCTAAGGCAACATCTCAACACGGGATACGAACCGCAAGGCGAAGACAATTTTGCACGAGCCACCGACATAATGATGGTGGGCTACACCTTTAACCCTAAATGGGAGGTGCAAGCAGGTAAGATCGGACAGATTTGGGGAGGCTACGAATACGACGAAAATCCACTCTTCATGTACCAATATTGCGACTTCGTGGGCCACATGGAGTGCTTCGTTGCTGGCGCACAAGTGTATTTAAGCCTGTTGCTTCGCAAGAATTTGGTTTGCAAATCACCGACTCGCACACCGGGAGTTTCGAACAAGAATATGCCAAAAATGCCAAAATGGCTGGCGCAAACCCAGCTGTCGACCGACAACTGCTTTCGGCTAGCAACCTGCCACTCACTTATATCTTTAACTGGAACGGAAATTTCTTCAACGAACACTTACAAACCCGATGGGCATGGGGATGGCAAACTCAGGCTAAAGGCAAATACTCGCGTATGATTAGCCTTGGACAACGACTCAACTTACCCAAACTGCAATGGTATATCGACTATTATGGAGCTGTTGACGAGCTAGACCGACTGCGTATTGCTTCGGCCGAACTGGCTCCGCTCACCAACAACGAGCATGGCGTTTTCTTTGGCAATGTACACTACAACTCGTTTGTTACCGAGCCAATTGGCAGTTTGCACCTCGATGCAACCTCAAACTTCGAGGCAGCTACGAAACCACAAGCATCCCACAATACGAGGCTTTAAAAAACTATCGCCATTACTACAGCTACGTGGCTAGCCTAGAATATTTCCCTATCAAGGGACAAAACCTTCGACTCTTTCTCGCCTACATGGGCCAGAAAGTTAACTATAACCGCGCATGTGGCCTGTCTGATTATCACAGCAATAAGTTAGAACTGGGCCTAATGTATCGCATAAAATGCTATTAAGGACTAAGTTATTTTTCAAAACTTAAGAACTTAACTCCACAACTCCTTAACTCCCAAAACTCTTAACTCCCTAACCCCTTAACTCCTCTAAAACAACTTCACCTCCTCAAACATAAAAATAATCGCCTCGCCATGCCTTTATTACGCAAGTTCTTGCTATCTTTGCAACAATGGAGAAACAAGTTGTAAATAACAATTGGAGCGAAAACGTCATCATAGTTGATGCCGACTATGTAGACAATGTGGCGTTTAACCTCATCGTTAACTTCGAACGCATCATCGGAAGGCGCATCCCGCAAGCGACCTAGCACGATGGCTAGTGTGCATTGCACTCGATGGAGGTCTGCGCAATAACGACAACAACGTGCAAGTGGTGATTATTCACGGCAAGAACAAAACAAAAATGGAGAATTTTGCACCTGCAAACTTCGACAACGAACTCAATGGCAAAGCCTTTAAAGACAACTTGGGCGAGTTTGTCATTGGCACATATGCCGTGGAAAACCTCGTCAACGCCACCGACTTTTACCTCGACGTGGTGCAAACGGTTTGCGCACAGCCCGAGGTTAAACGCGTAATGATTGTGCCAAATGCCGAAAATGCCGAACTTTACGAAACGCTGCGCCGACAAATGCATCATCTCGACGACGACAATAAGCGCATAACCATCTTTGCCATGCAGCCACTTCCTGGCGGTAACTTCCGACAAGAAATATTGGGCTACTCGCTCATGAACGCTCTAGGCATTAAAAGCGAAGAAATAAAAACACAATAAACAATCGCTCCACACCAAAACAATAAACCGCAACAACATGCGGAAACACTAAAAAAATAAACAAAAACAAATATAACAACATGGGAAAAGTTCTTATGATTGGCGCAGGTGGCGTTGCTACTGTGGCCGCATTTAAAATCGCACAAAACAAAACGCAATTCGGCGAATTTATGATTGCTAGCCGCCGAAAAGAAAAATGCGACGAAATTGTGAATGCCATACATGCCAAAGGCTACGACATGAACATCAAAACGGCTCAAGTAGACGCCGACGACGTTGAACAACTCAAAGCCTTGTTCAACGACTTTAAACCCGAACTGGTTATCAACCTGGCCCTACCCTATCAAGACCTCACCATCATGGAGGCTTGCTTGGCCTGCGGTTGCAACTATCTCGACACAGCCAACTACGAACCTAAAGACGAGGCACACTTTGAATACTCATGGCAATGGGCCTACAAACAACGCTTTGAAGAGGCTGGACTCACCGCTATTCTTGGCTGCGGATTCGACCCGGGCGTTAGTGGCATCTACACGGCATACGCTGCTAAACACTATTTCGACGAAATTCATTACCTCGACATCGTTGATTGCAACGCTGGCAACCACCATAAAGCCTTCGCAACCAACTTTAATCCCGAAATCAATATACGCGAAATTACCCAAAAAGGCTTGTACTACAAAGATGGCGAATGGCTCGAAACCGAACCACTTGCAGTGCATCAGCCCATCACTTACCCCAATATCGGTCCGCGAGAAAGCTATCTCATGCACCACGAAGAGCTTGAAAGCTTGGTGAAAAACTATCCCACCATACGCCAAGCACGCTTCTGGATGACCTTCGGACAACAATATCTCACCTACCTCGATGTGATTCAAAACCTAGGTATGTCGCGTATCGACGAGATTGAATACGAAGCTCCGCTGGCCGATGGTTCAGGAAAACAGGTAAAAGTGAACATCGTACCCCTGCAATTCCTTAAAGCCGTGCTCCCCAACCCACAAGACCTGGGCGCTAACTACGACGGCGAAACTTCTATTGGCTGCCGTATTCGTGGCATAAAAGATGGTAAGGAACTTACTTACTACGTTTACAACAATTGCAAACACCAAGAGGCCTACAAAGAAACAGGTATGCAAGGCGTGAGCTACACCACTGGCGTACCTGCTATGATTGGCGCAATGATGTTCTTTAAAGGATTGTGGCGCAAACCCGGAGTGTGGAACGTGGAAGAGTTCGACCCAGACCCATTCATGGAACAACTCAACATTCAGGGCCTACCTTGGAACGAAGAGTTTGGAGGCGACCTTGAATTGTAATCCTTAAACCCAACACAGCATACCTAAAACAACCACAAATGGCAAAAGAAGAAGCAAAACAACTATCGCCCGAAGAAGCAAAGCTTAAGGCTCTTCAAGCGGCGATGAGCAAGATAGAAAAAGACTTTGGTAAGGGCTCTATTATGAAAATGGGCGACGAACAAATAGAAAACGTTGAGGTTATACCCACGGGTAGCATAGGCCTTGACGTGGCTCTGGGCGTGGGCGGATACCCTCGCGGTCGCATCATCGAGATTTATGGACCCGAATCGTCTGGAAAAACCACACTGGCTATTCACGCCATTGCCGAAGCGCAAAAGGCTGGTGGCATTGCTGCCTTTATTGATGCCGAACACGCATTCGACCGCTTTTATGCTGCTAAACTAGGGGTTGACGTGGCCAATCTCTGGATTTCGCAACCCGACAACGGCGAACAGGCACTCGAAATTGCCGACCAACTCATCCGCTCGTCGGCCATCGACATCCTTGTTATCGACTCGGTGGCTGCCCTCACACCCAAAAAGAGATTGAAGGCGACATGGGCGACAACAACGTGGGCTTGCAAGCACGACTAATGAGTCAGGCACTGCGCAAGCTTACTTCCACCATCAGCAAAACCAACACCACCTGTATCTTCATCAATCAGCTGCGCGAGAAAATCGGCGTGATGTTTGGCAACCCCGAAACAACTACTGGTGGAAACGCCTTGAAATTCTATGCCAGCGTGCGCTTAGATATTCGCAAGGTTACAGGCATTAAAGATGGCGACAACATCGTGGGCAACCAAGTACGCGTGAAGGTGGTAAAAAACAAGGTTGCACCGCCTTTCCGCAAAACAGAGTTCGAAATTACCTTCGGCGAGGGCATCTCTAAGGTGGGCGAAATTCTCGACCTCGGTGTTGAATACGACATCATTAAGAAAAGTGGCTCATGGTTCTCGTACAATGATTCGAAACTAGGTCAGGGTCGCGACGCCACAAAGACTTTGCTTAAAGACAACCCCGAACTCTGCGAAGAGTTGGAAGCAAAAATTATGCAAGCCATCAAAGATAAACAAGAATAAGCCGTTTATCTCCCCCTTGCACGCCCCTTTAGGCATAAGCTATAAAAGCGGAACACTCATCTGTGGTGTTCCCGCTTTTTGTTTTTGCCTATGCCCTTATGGCTTGCACCTTGCTTGCGCTTGCACGCCGTAAAACCAAATCCTTTTTTGCATTGCTATTATCTCCTATTTCTGCGGTAAACGTCAAGCCTTACCAATCGTTAGATGGACAACACACACACCAGTTTCACTCAACAGCACCACCTTTAAGTACATTTTGCCCAAACGTAGAACTTATTTTTCCTTCTGCACAAGCACCTAAGTTGATGCCTTACCCTCCTCCCCCACTTTTACAATGGCTAAATGCATTTTTCTCCTCTTCATCTTATGCACTTTTTTAAAACCCATTGTTACTTGACGCGTGATAACACTGAGCAAAAACAACGGTTTTGACACCCAAACCGCCCGATGACGCATAATAGTCGCTCTCATTATTTGTAAAATATTTACACCACCTTTTAACATTATGAGTGCCTTCGCTGTGAAAATTCCTGGTATTGGGCGTATTTTCGTGCGTATTTCTAAAGTTTATAACACACTGGTTTACTGATATTTACCAATAAAAGCGCAAAAATATACCATTTCTTGGCGTTGAATAGAGGATTGCTGCATAATTAAACACGCCGCTAAAAGTCACTAAACGGTTTTCCTTTCCTAATTACTAAAACGCTTATTAGCAACCATTTATAAGTTTCGTACACATTTCTTGTGTACTACTTACAGCATAAAAACATGCGTTTTGCTACATTTCACCCCGCGTTTAGCACCACTTAGCATTGCGTTTAGTAGGAGTTAGCATTGCGTTTTGCAGGAGTTAGCATTGCGTTTTGCTGCATATTGCAATGCGTTTTGATGCTAAATGCAGTACATCTGCAAAGCTTTAAACCGAATATTCATAACGTTTCGAGCCCAAAATTGGGACAGTTTTTCTTCAAAAAGAAAGGCAAAAGCATAGTAAATTGCAAAAAACGGGGAGAACAAGTGCGCAAAACCCACCGCCCCTTTCGCCTATTAGCCACATTTTACATACGTTTTGAGAGGATTGTTTGTCTAAAAGTGGCAAGCACGAAAACACAATTTGTAAAATATGTTTACCACCCTAACAAATTATAATTGCAGTATTGACAGAAATAAAAACAGCTAAAGTCTGCTCTTTAGCTATTCTTAAATTAAAAGAAAGAACAATGCTGGTACACTCTAAAGCACAAAAGGGTTGAGTTATTGACGCTACAAACCTATGCCTTTGTTGTAATAGAAGGTGCACTCGCACGGATGTAAGGCTGTTTATGGAGAAAATAAGCCGTGCCTTAATCCTTGTTTCAATGGAATATGCACTAGCACACTGGTGACCAATCCGCAGCCACTAACACTGGTGAGTCTTAATCCTTGTTTTAATGGAAGATGCACTAGTACGAAGATCTTGAATTCTTTAGGAGTATCTAAAATTGTCTTAATCCTTGTTTTAATGGAAGATGCACTAGTACCAAAGAGGGTGAAAGCAAAGTTATATTTATTTCTCTGTCTTAATCCTTGTTTTAATGGAAGATGCACTAGTACGAGTTTGTAAAAGAGGTTAAAGAAATCCTAGTGAACTGTCTTAATCCTTATTTTAATGGAAGATGCACTAGTACAGCGATATTTCCTAACGGACGTATTGCTGCCCACGTAGTCTTAATCCTTGTTTTAATGGAAGATGCACTAGTACGTCGCTTTTCAGCATCGTTGCGCAGTTGCGTGATGATGAGTCTTAATCCTTGTTTTAATGGAAGATGCACTAGTACTATAATAAGTACTTTATTTTGAATTATGTGTCAGGGTCTTAATCCTTGTTTTAATGGAAGATGCACTAGTACACCCGTACAATTAAAATGTACCACCTTGCGGTTATGGTCTTAATCCTTGTTTTAATGGAAGATGCACTAGTACTTTTGTAGAGAATAAATAATAGGAAATTGAGTTGGAGTCTTAATCCTTGTTTTAATGGAAGATGCACTAGTACAGGAATATACTAATCCTTTTAGTAGTTCTGATACTAAGTCTTAATCCTTGTTTTAATGGAAGATGCACTAGTACAGCAAAACTACGGTAATGCTTAGTTTAAGCGCATTGTAAGACTAAATTGTGCATCGAAAGGCTTGGTTTTAACAAATTTTATGTACCTTTTTAGCGAGTGCAAAATTACTAAGAATATACAAAAACAACAAACCATTATTGTTAAAAATATAAGAAAACACAGACTCAACTTATAATAATCGTAAAACAAGTAACACCAATAACACCGCATATCGTGACTAAGCCTCGCGCAATTGTATAAATGTAATGGCGCGCACCATATAAATAACCATCTGTAACGCAAAATAACACGCATTTAAACACCCGAAAACCTATCACCTCACACTAAAATCTTAACTACAAGACTACACAACAGGAACACTACATAACCCACAACAACCTAACAGCTAACGCCTAAATAAACATGCATAATAAGCAAATGCCAGTAAAAAAAACATGGATAAAATTTTTAAATGATAAGAAAAATGTGTAAGTTTGCAACGCTGCACTAAACTGGATGCAAACGGCCACGAAAGACGAGCCTCTCTTTGCGCCTAAAATGTGCATGCCATGTCCAACAAGCCATTAACACAAAGGGCATGCAAACTACACCCTATAAACCAACAGTCTATGACAAGACTAAAAACCCTAACAATACAGTTTGACACCCAACTTGTTGAAAACGAAATACAGAGATTTAGAGGAGCGATTATTAAATTGTTGCCCCAAAAAGAAGTGCTGTTTCATAATCACATCAATGACGGATACCGTTATGCTTACCCCTTAATACAATATAAACGGCTCAACAACAAAGCTGCCTTGTTTTGTATTGGCGAAGGCGTGGAAAATATCGGCGTGTTTTTTGCCTCGAACAACTTTAATGTGCGCATTGGTAACAAGCGACATTGCTTACAAATAGAAGAGGTAAACGCTAAACTGGTGGACATTGCGTGTGATACAGAACAAATCTACTCCTACCAACTTACCAACTGGTTAC
>NZ_BAIZ01000063.1 GCF_000613445.1 Hoylesella shahii DSM 15611 = JCM 12083 | reverse complement strand
TGAATTACCCTAAATAGCTCGAAGCTAACTATATAAGTCCGCCAGAAGCACAGCATAATGTAGAAAAATTTTCAAAATAAATCAATGAAGTTAAACAAACTATCTTTCATTTCCAATACAAATTACTGTCTTTTTAGCCAAATAACAGATTACTACTCCAACCAGTAGGCTTACTATCATCAAGACACAGAAGATTGCTAGTGGATACTTAAAACCATAAATAACATCATGGAACAAGTAATAGCAAAAGAAAGTGTGAGACAGCCATATAATCATACTATAACCTCCAAGATATGCAAGCACGCGCTTCATGGTTACAGGTATAGGCAGTTTTAGCACAAGGAGAATTACTAAAAATGAGTAAATGGGGTCGAACGCTGCTGTGCTTAATACTATTTTTACTGCAAATAGCAACAGCAAGGCCACATAAACATAAGCGCCTTTAATGAATGGTGCTTTAACGTATTTGCTACGAAAGAGCACAACACCTAAAGTTACCGAGAAAAGGAATTGTACGTATTCTACAACTAATGCTACCGCCAAATGCGAATAAACAAAATCTCCATAACGACTAAACAAATAAGACGATGCTAGATACAACAAAAATGTACCTACTAAAGCCCACTTCATTCCCACCTTCTCTATTATCTTTAAGATGTATAAGGCAGAAATGCTTATCAAGGCATAGGGTAACAAAAACCAAGTTTCATAATTGTAGTTATGCTTCCAAGATAACACATTGAGCAAAAAATCGGTTAGCGAGCCTGGATAGTGTTCGGGCTTTACAAATACTCCAATGGGGACAAACACAAGCAACACCCACCAATAATGTATGTAAAGTTTTAATAAGCGCGGAAGTTGTGTGCGAGGCGAAAGCCTGTTTTCATTATACAAGTAGGCTAGCCCATACCCACTTAGTATTAGAAAGAAAGACACAGGTGTGCATAGTCGAGTTAGATAATAAGACAGAGACAACCCATTTGAAAAATGCAAATCGGAATAGTTTCCTATATCACTTTCTTTTAAAAACAAGTGCAACCACAACATCATGATTATGGCCACTCCTTTCAGAATGTCTGTTTCTGTGCGCGAAATATTATTCTGCATAATCTTTAATTTTAAGCTTTACAAAATGCTTTTCTACTAAATTTGTAATTAATAAAGGGATAATCAATGTATACATACAATATGCCTAGATGCATCTGACTTCTACTTGATAATCTTGTTGTCAATTGTTTTGTTAGCAATTATATTAAAAACACTGCAAAAATAATAAAATAAAGGGGAATTCACAAAAATATATCAATGAAATAAGAGTGCTAAAAAATATCATTAACTAACAACAAAGTAGGTTCTTAGGCCTGCTTCAAAACGATGAAGCACAGCACACAGAACCTACGATTAAACTTTGATGAGGGAACCGTCCTACCCCCTCTTACTCAAAATAATACAAGAAGGTGGCGATGCCTTCGAGGGCGGGTTTACGTTGTCCTTCGATTTCTATTTTAAATTCTATCTCAGTTTTGCAAATGCCGCGAATATTGCTGATGGCGTGCAGTTTGGTAACCAGTCGCACTTTACTTCCTGTCACCACGGCCTGTCCAAAGCGCATTTTGTCCATGCCATAGTTCACCAACATCTTGATGTTGTTCACCTCGATAATCTGTTCCCATAGGTGAGGCAGCAGCGAGAGGGTGAGATATCCGTGTGCAATAGTGCTCTTAAACTGACTTTCTTGTTTGGCACGCTCCACGTCAACGTGTATCCATTGATGGTCTAACGTGGCATCTGCAAAGAGGTTGATGCGCTCTTGGTCTATCTCCAGCCATGGCGAAACGCCTAGCTCTTCGCCCAGATGGGCGGCAAACTCTTCGTAAGAGTTAACAACTAATTTGCTCATTGTCTTTTATTTAATGATTATCTGATGCAAAAAATGGCTCCATCGCGCCATAAACTACGGCGAAATTACATAAAAGTATTGAAGAAAACAAATGTTATCCTATTTTGGATGGCGTAGCATAGGCTTTTACCATCTATTTATTAACCCATCCATGTGCGCCTTTTTTTTAACCCAAATGGGTCATTAGACCACAACGTTTCCAGTACTTTTGTTTTTGTGTTGTTTCCTAACATCTATTATTTTCTTGTAGACACTTTGTTTGTCGTATTCTTTTGGCGTAGTGTACTACACCAAAAGAACAAAACTAAGATACCTACAAGCAAATAAAAGATGGACTGGAGCCATGAAAACAACATCAAACAGATGATAAGCGGTCAACCCGCCGATTTTGGTTAAAACATGAATCATACAAAGACACTAAAGCAACTAAACGCTGAGATATATTCTCACGCCAAAAAAGAAGACAAGCCTCATCATCCTTACCCCTCTCCATTATATACTCTTCCCATGCCTTCCTCTTCCTTACCCTTTCCAATTATATACACATCACGCCCTTCTCATCCTCTTTTTTGCCTCTTCTTCTCTCGCAATCCTTAACTTCTCTCATTATCTTGCCCAAGTTCAAAAAAAATAATTATCTTTGCACATTCAATCATTTTTACCTTATGAGAAAAGCTTCAATTGTGTTTTGCGCTTTGACCCTCAGTGTTGGTGCTTTTGCCCAACAGGCCAAGGACGATTTTAAGAAAGACAGACTCATGTCTGCCGGTAATTATTGGGCCTATCCCGGTCCGCAAAAGGCACAGACGCCTGCGCCAAAAGGTTACAAACCGTTTTATATTAGTCACTATGGCAGACACGGGTCGCGCTATCTCATCGGTACAAAAGACTACGACACCACTTACTTCACACTCGCCAAGGCCGACAGTTTGGGCAAACTCACACCGCTAGGTAAGGCCACCATGGGCAAACTGAAGCTGATACGCGAAGAAGCAATGCTGCGCGATGGCGAGCTAACACAACGCGGAGCCGAACAACACAAGGGCATTGCACGCCGCATGTATCAAAACTTTCCCGAAGTTTTTGCCGGACGAACAACCATCGATGCCAAAAGCACAACCGTTATTCGCTGCATCCTTTCCATGGAAAATGCATTGCAACAGCTGCTGTTGCTTAACCCACAATTGATTGTTAAGCACGATGCTAGCATGCACGACATGTATTATATGAATCAAACAGACGATAGTTTGCGTGCAAGAAAAATGCGTGGCGCTGCAAAAGATGCTTACCTTGCTTTTGCGAAGAAACACGAAATGCACGACAGAGTGATGAATTCGCTCTTCAACGATGCCGAATACTGGAAGAACAATATAAACGCTAACGAATTTAACCGCATGCTTATTAAGGTGGCCAACAATGTGCAAAGCACCGAATTGCGCCATAAGTTGCAGCTGCTCGACCTCTTTACGGTTGACGAACTTTACGAAAACTGGCTCGTTGGCAATGCTCGTTGGTACATTATGTATGGTCCTTCGCCCCTCAATGGTGGCACTCAGCCCTACAGTCAGCGCAACTTACTGCGCAACATCATCACGCAAGCCGATAGCTGTATTAAGCTTGCTAGTCCTGGTGCCACACTGCGCTATGGCCACGACACAATGGTAATGCCCCTTGTTTGCTTACTCAACCTCAACCAAAATGGCCGACAGATTGCCGACTTGGAACAACTAGCACCCCAGAACTGGCTAGATTATAAGATTTTCCCCATGGCCTCAAACCTCCAATTTGTGTTCTATCGCAAGAACGCTGCCGATAAAGATGTGCTCTTTAAGGTGATGCTTAACGAGAACGAGGCCACATTGCCCCTCAAAGCCGTTAGCGGTCCGTATTATCGCTGGAGCGACTTCCGCGATTTCTACCTCAAGAAAATAGACGCCTACAAAGAATAAATGCACGACGAAGCCTTTTTTGTAGCCAAACTAACACTGCGCCACATCAAACCCACGGCCACTCGCCTGCTTATTGTTCGCGAGATGATGCGAGGCGACGAAACCGTTTCGCTCCCCGATTTGGAACGTCTTCTGCCCACTATAGACAAAAGCACCATCTCGCGAACACTTTCGCTTTTCTTGCTCCACAGACTCATTCACGCCATCGACGATGGGTCGGGCGCACTCAAATACGCCGTATGTGCCGACGATTGCGATTGCACTGTGCAAGATGAGCACACGCACTTTTACTGCGAACATTGCCACCGCACTTTCTGCCTCAAACAATTGTCGGTGCCTGTGGTGCCTCTACCCGATGGCTTTCTCCTCAATAGCGTTAATTATGTACTAAAGGGATTATGCCCAGAGTGTACAAGAAAGGAGTCTGAGGTTAGGAGTAAAGTAATAAAGTAAGGAGTAAGTAGTAAGGAGTTGAGGAGGAAGAAGGAGGAAGAAGGAGTAGGTAAGAAGTAGTAGGTAGTAAGGAGTAAGGAAATGAGTAGTAAGGAGTAAGTAAGGAGGAGTAAGGAGATGAGTAGTAAGGAGTAAGGAAGAAGGAGTAAGGAGATGAGTAGTAAGGAGTAAGTAAGAAGGAGTAAGTAGTAAAGCCGAATGAATACGTGGCGTTATCCATTCTTTCACCTTTTCACCCTTAAACCCTTAAACGCCCTTTCATCCTTTCACCTTTAAACATCCTTTCACCTTTAAACGTCCTTTCACCCTTAAACGTCCTTTCACCCTTAAACGCCCTTTCACCTTTAAAAGCTATTGGGTTAGACATTTTATTAAATAACAAACAATGGAACAACAAACAACCAAAGCCGCCATTATTTATGGTGTTAACGACCGCCCACCGTTGCAAGAAACTCTTTTTGCGGCCATTCAGCACCTATTAGCCATCTTTGTGGCCATCATCACCCCACCGTTAATCATTTCCAAGGCCCTACACATGGACCTAGCCACCACGGGTTTTCTGGTGTCGATGGCCCTCTTCGTGTCGGGCGTTTCCACCTTTATACAATGCCGTAAGTTCGGACCTGTGGGCTGCGGATTGCTTTGTGTACAAGGCACAAGCTTCTCGTTCATCGGTCCAATCATCGCCATCGGTCAGGCTGGTGGTTTGTCGCTCATCTTTGGAGCCTGCATAGCTGCAGCGCCAGTAGAGATGGCTGTTAGCTATTCGTTTAAATACCTGCGTCGCATCATCACCCCCTTGGTAAGTGGCATTGTCGTGATGCTCATTGGTTTGAGTCTTGTTAAGGCTGGCGTTATGGCTTGTGGAGGTGGCGACCCCGCGGCCGAAGATTTTGGTACGCCACGCAACCTCATCGTTGCAGCCACGGTTTTGGCCAGCGTCATCGCACTCAACTGCAGCAACAACAAATATATCCGCATGAGCTCTATCGTGCTAGGCGTGGTTGTGGGTTACATCTTGGCCCTTTGCATGGGCATGGTCGACTTTGGAAGTTTCAACGCCAGCAACGTGGAAGCATTCTATGTGCCCATACCTTTTAAGATGGGTGTAGATTTCAACGTGTCGTCTATCATTGCCGTGGCATTGGTTTACCTCGTTACAGCCATCGAAGCCACAGGCGACGTAACGGCCAACTCGATGGTTTCGGGCGAGCCTGTTGATGGCGAAGTGTATGTAAAACGCGTTTCGGGCGGTGTGTTCGCCGATGGTCTCAACTCACTTTTGGCTGGCATCTTCTCATCGTTCCCCAACTCCATCTTTGCTCAAAATAATGGTATCATTCAGCTAACGGGCGTTGCTAGTCGCTATGTGGGCTACTTCATTGCAGCCATGTTGGTGGTGTTGGGCCTCTTCCCCATCGTGGGCATTGTGTTCTCGCTGATGCCATCGCCTGTATTAGGTGGCGCCACGCTTCTCATGTTCGGTACTGTAGCCGCTGCGGGTGTTCGCATCGTGGCAAGTCAGAAGCTCGACCGCAAGGCGGTGTTGGTCATTGCAGCCAGTTTAGCATTGGGTATGAGCGTTGAATTGATGCCCACCATCCTCCAGCAATTGCCCCAAAGCGTGCAAACCATCTTCTCTTCGGGTATCACCACTGGCGGTTTAACTGCCATTGTGGCCAACGCGCTGCTTAATAGAAAGTGATTTTAGTTGGGGAGTTTATGAGTTTTTGAGTTTTTGAGTTTTTGAGTTTATGAGTTTATGAGTTGGTGAGTTTAGGGTGAGCATACAATCTGCTTACCAACTCATAAAGGGAGTTTTTGAGTTTGGGAGTTTTGAGTTAATGAGTTTAGGGTGAGCATACAATCTGCTTACCAACTCGAAAACTCATAAACTCAAAAACTTACCAACTCAAAAACTCATAAACTCATAAACTTACCAACTCATAAACTTACCAACTCATAAACTCACAAACTCAAAAACTCAAAAACTCATAAACTCATAAACTCACCAACTCAAAAACTCAAAAACTCACCAACTCACACATGGATAAGTTAAAAACACGCATCCTTCAAGACGGCAAATGCTATGAAGGCGGCATTTTAAAAGTGGATAGTTTTATCAATCACCAGATGGACCCCAATTTAATGATGGAAGTGGCTAAAGAATTTAGCCAACATTTTGGTGATGCCCACATCAATAAGATTGTAACCATCGAAGCCAGTGGTATCGCTCCCGCCATCTTGGTGGGCTACATCATGCAATTGCCCGTGGTGTTTATCAAGAAAAAAGAGCCAAAAACAATGGAGAACATGCTCACATCGGTGGTGCACTCATTTACCAAAGACCGCAGTTACACGGTGTGTATCTCGGCCGACTACCTCACCCTGAACGACCATGTGTTGTTTATCGACGATTTCTTGGCCAATGGCAATGCCTCGATGGGCGTAATCGACCTTTGCAAACAGCTGGCGCACACCTCGAGGGCATGGGCTTTATCATCGAGAAAGCGTTTCAAAAAGGAGGCGAGCTACTGCGCCAACACGGCATTCGCTATAAGGCTTTGGCCACGGTAGAGAGTCTTGAGAACTGCGAAATCAAACTCAGATAACTCCCTTTCTCATCGTCTTTGCCCCAAAGACAAACATTTAGCTCCACCGCCAGAGCCATTTTTTACAAGCAGATGCCCCAGTTATCCTTTACAATTAGGGATAACTGGGGCATTATATTTTAACCCAAATCTGTCATTAGGGATAAGTCACGAGTCAAGAAAAGCCCCTCGTAGCCTATACACACTACCATGTACGCCTATTTCATTTATTTTCCAAAGGATTTGAGTTGATCCCAAATAGAAGCATGCGCTTGTTCATATTCATTCAGCGCCTTACGCATCTTATTTTCACCAATAAGTGATATTTCTGCAGCCTTATCGTAGTCGTTACCTCCATAACGCTTCATTTGCACCTGCACCGCGATATCAGGTTTAGAGATAATGATTTGTTGTCGGGTATTTTGTTCAAGCATGATAGAAATCGTACGCGAGAGCAGCGTCATATAGTTCAGCCCCAATCCTTCTTGGTAGTCCATAATGCGTTTAACGATGGCAGCAGGCAACGACTTCGCCAGAGTTTTCTTATCGATAATATCGCTCATAAGCTTTTCTTCCTTATAGTCGTGTGTGCTCACATTAACCCCAACCAGCAAGTCGCCTTTCACTCTAGCCACCCTATTAAGTGGCAAACCATTAACCAGTCCACCATCCACAAGAAGCATTTCACCTTTTCGCACAGGATTGAAAAACAGCGGTATCGAAATACTAGAGCGTACAGCCTCGTATAAGCTTCCTTTCTTAAAAACCACCTCCTTACCACTGTTCCAATCAGTAGCAACAGCGGCATAAGGAATGGGCAAATCCTCAATATTCACATCGGGTACAATTTCTTTTAGAGCATCCATCACCTTTTCGCCCTTTACCAGGTGGTTCAAGCTAAAAGAGAAATCCACTAAAGAGAGAATTTTCTTTTTGTCTAGTTGCACCATCCATTCCTTCACCTCTGCCAATTTTCCAGCAGCATACATAGCCCCAATCAAAGCCCCCATTGAGCAACCAGCTATAGAGGTTATACAATAGCCTCTACGTTCCAGCTCTTCAATAGCACCGATGTGAGCCAAACCGCGCGCACCTCCGCTCGACAAAACCAATGCAACATTTTTCTTCATCGCTTATTCTAATTTTATATTCACTCGATGGTTTATAGGTATCTATTAATTAAACACTTAGCGCAAATTATTGCCATACTAAGACACCAACGCAATGTTATAACCACCGCGAACAAAGTTACAGAAAAATTCTTTCTGCCAAACTTTTTTGGCGCATTTATGCTATGCACCGTTGAAAAACAAGCAAGTAACACCTCCAGAAAAAGAAAATATAAACTAAGCTCCACAAAGTAAGAGGCATACTTCATGAAGCTAAAAGCATTTTATTCACGCTGTGGCAATCGTTGAGTTTAACCCCAATTGGTTATTCAATCGCCAGCACAAGCCAAGCACCAATTGGGGTTAAACATTAAAAAGGCTTACACCTTTTCGCCGTAGCACAAGTCGCCAGCATCTCCAAATCCAGGAACGATATATTTATGTTCGTTCAAACAAGGGTCGATGGCAGCACACCAAATAGTGGTTTTGTCTTCGGGGAACGTTTTACGGATATGCTCAATACCCTCGGGCGAAGCAATCACGCAAGCCACATGGATGCGTTTAGGAGTGCCCTTAGTTAAAAAAGCCTTATATCCCAGTTCCATCGAACCACCAGTAGCCAGCATCGGGTCGGCAATAATCAGATTTTTACCCTCGATGCTAGGTGTAGCCAAATACTCCACATGTATTCCCACCTTCGTATGTTGTTCGTCAACATATTCGCGATAAGCCGACACAAAAGCATTACCCGCATGGTCGAAGATATTCAAAAAACCATTATGGAAAGGCAATCCCGCACGGAAGATAGTTGCCAGCACAATTTTATCTGTTGGCACTTCCACACTGGCCACCCCCAAAGGCGTAGTAATATCGCGCGCCTCATAGTCTAAGGTCTTGCTAATTTCGTAAGCCTCCAATTCACCAATACGTTGAATGTTATTGCGAAAGAGCAGCCGATTTTTTTGATAATCCACATCGCGGATTTCGGCAAGATACTGATTTACAATCGAATTGTGTTCACTAAAATTTACTATCTTCATCATCGTAAGAATATGTTATAGGTCTGTTTCTAAAAATCACAGCATCGCGATAGGCGTTTAACGGCCCATACGCCTTAGGTGTCTGCACACAGCAAGGCAGACAAACACCTGGTTTGTCCGCCTGCGGTATCTTGTTAACTCGTAAACGTGTCAACTCATGAACTCGTCATCTCATGAACGCAAAAGTTCAATAACACAAGAACTAAAGAATGCATAAGCTCACGAACTCAAAATTAATGCCATGCAAAAGTATTAAATTCTCGCTTATTTTTGTAATGTGCAAATAGCAAAAGGCGCAACACACCCTGTTTTTTATATTCTTTAACCTAAAAAGGAAAGCACAAATGTATTTTTCTCCTTGCGCGCTTGGTGGTTCTTAACGATTTTGCTAACTTTGCGCTGTACACCGAGAAGGCGTGTGCTTAGTCTAAGGATAAAATTCACACTTAAACATATTTAAGAAAAATGGCAAAGTTTGACAAGTCAGTACTAGAAAAGTACGGAATTAAAGGAACAACAGAAGTTGTTTACAACCCTTCTTATGAAGTGTTGTTCGAAGAAGAGACCAAAGAAGGCCTCGTAGGTTTTGAAAAAGGCCAAGTTACCGAACTTGGTGCTGTTAACGTAATGACTGGTGTTTACACTGGCCGTTCGCCTAAAGACAAGTTTATCGTTGACGATGAAACATCACACAACACTGTATGGTGGACCACCGACGAATATAAGAACGACAACCACCCCGCTAGCAAAGAAGCTTGGGAAACTGTTAACAAACTGGCTAAGGAAGAACTTTCTAACAAACGCCTCTTCGTTGTAGACGGTTTCTGCGGTGCCAACAAAGACACTCGTATGAAAATCCGCTTCATCGTTGAAGTTGCATGGCAAGCTCACTTCGTTACCAACATGTTTATCAAACCCGTAAACCAAGAAGAATTGGACCAAGAGCCCGACTTCATCGTTTACAACGCTTCTAAAGCTAAGGTTGAAAACTACAAAGAACTGGGCCTTAACTCAGAAACAGCTGTTGTATTCAACGTAACAACCAAAGAGCAAGTTATCCTTAACACCTGGTATGGTGGCGAAATGAAGAAAGGTATGTTCTCTATGATGAACTACTACTTGCCCCTCAAAGGCATCGCTTCTATGCACTGCTCGGCCAACACCGACCTCAATGGCGAAAACACAGCCATCTTCTTCGGTCTTTCTGGTACTGGTAAAACCACTCTTTCTACCGATCCTAAGCGTTTGCTCATCGGCGACGACGAACACGGATGGGACGACAATGGTGTGTTCAACTTCGAAGGTGGTTGCTACGCTAAGGTTATCAACCTCGACAAAGAAAGCGAGCCCGATATCTACGGCGCTATCCGTCGCGACGCTCTGCTCGAGAACGTAACGGTAGACGCTAACGGCAAAATCGACTTCACCGATGGCAGCACAACCGAGAACACGCGCGTGTCTTACCCCATCGACCACATCAAGAACATCGTTCGCCCCATCTCGGCTGGTCCCGCTGCTAAGCAAGTTATTTTCCTCAGCGCAGACGCCTTTGGTGTTCTTCCTCCCGTTTCTATCCTCAGCCCCGAACAAACCAAGTACTACTTCCTTTCGGGCTTCACCGCTAAGCTTGCAGGTACCGAACGCGGTATCACCGAGCCTACACCTACCTTCTCGGCTTGCTTCGGCCAGGCGTTCCTCGAACTCCACCCCACCAAGTATGCTGAAGAATTGGTAAAGAAGATGGAGAAGAACGGTGCTAAGGCTTACCTCGTTAACACTGGCTGGAACGGTACTGGCAAACGCATCTCTATTAAGGATACTCGTGGCATTATCGATGCTATCCTTAGCGGTGCTATCAACAGCGTTCCCACCAAGAAGTTGCCTATCTTCGACTTCGAAATTCCTACTGTTCTCGAAGGCGTTGCTACCAACATCCTCGATCCTCGCGACACTTACGCTGACGCAGCTCAGTGGGACGAGAAGGCTAAGGACTTGGCTGGCCGCTTCATCAAGAACTTCAAGAAGTACGAAGGCAACGAAGCTGGTAAGGCTCTCGTAGCTGCTGGTCCTCAGCTGTAATTCGCTGTAAGCATAACAACAAAGTTGTTATCACATAATCTTAAAAGCTCGCTCCAATTTTGGGGCGAGCTTTTTTTGTGCGCTTTTGTGGCTGCATGGGGGCTTTGCATTGATGGTGGCCCGGCTGTTAAGCTGTTGAGGGGTGCATTTCGCGGTTTTTTTCGTGGCTGCTCCCTCGCAATGCTTCACTCGCGCCTCTCCACTTTTGCCGGCTTGCTTAAAAAGGCGGTTTGCGTTCTGTTTGCAGGCTTCATGCCTACTTCGAAGATATAGTTCCATAAGTGCTTACAAACGCGCCTCAAGCCAATAAAAAAGCCCTTAAACAATGCATACCGCCGAATAAGTGCTGCTTCTAACTTTGCGCTTTAACCCTATAAGGCGCGATATTGAGCCATTAGGTTTACTAAAATGTAAAATATTTGCACCAACTTTTAACATCATGAGTGCCCTCGCCATAAAATTTCGGGCACTTGGGCGAAAATTCTCGCGTATTCTTAAAGTTTGTAACACACTGATTTACTAGCACTTACACGAAACAAATGCTTAAAAGTGACCTTTTTAGCCCATTTTTGGCATAAGAGGCACAATTTATCGCCTAGCCAAATACCAACAAACGGCGTTTCGCCAATTAGGGGCAATTTACCTATAAAACGCCCTTAAAAAGGGGCTTTTCATGGGTTTTTGCTGCATTTTGTAGGAGTTAGCATCGCGTTTTGCACGAGTTAGTATTGCATTTAGAACGAGTTAGCATTGCATTTTGTATGAGATTACAAGGTGTTTTGCTGCAAATAGCGTGGCGAAAACATGGGTTATGGTTGGCATTTTGGGCATGTTGTCGATGCGCAAAATTCGAGATTTTTCGTAAAATAGAAAGGCAAAAACATAGTAATTTGCGAAAAATGGAAGTTTGAAACGTGTAACCATTTCCGAATTAGCATCATTTTGGTGCGTTTTAAACCGCTTTTGCAAGGTGGTTTTCTCTAGAATGGTTCGGTAAGAAAACATGTTTTGTAAAATATATTTACCGTTTTAACAAATAGCAAATGCCCTTCAAGGTGAATACTCACCACCGAAGTTTTTGCGCAGGTTGCAACAAAAGGGCTTAACCCCACCAATAGTTATCACACGTTTTATCAGGTTTACATTGCTTTCCGTACATCATTCGTTTGCTTGCCGGCATCTTGCCTGTGTTATTCTTGAAGGCTTAGTGCACAACACCTTCAAGAATAACACAAACGTATCAAGAAATTCTGCAAGCGCACTCGTACTGAGATGGAAGCGTTGTAAAGCGAAGTAGACTTGCTTTATTTACTGGGTGTCCTCAATTCCTCAATGGCAGGTAAATTGTTGGCTAACCAACGAGACGGAGATTATCACATCTACCCCGAGCATATACGTAATCTTCCTATCCCTATTGCGACTTCCAAGCAGCTAGAGGAGATAGTTCAGCTCGTCAGAATCATTATGAAAAAGATACATAGTGGGCAAGACTGTGAAACAGAGCAACAGAAAGTCAATCAGATAGTTTCCACACTACATATAATGCATTTTTCCTATTTCCTGTTTAACGCGTATTTACGCAAAAAAAACTAATAGAATCTTGATATTGTGAGAAAACATCCATATCTTTACAGTCGAAAAGAGTGCGTCTTTACGCACAAATAACTAATAGGAATGAATATAGAACGACCAATATATCTGCAAAGGTTAATTGACCGACGCCACAATGGAATGATAAAAATCATTACAGGTTTGCGTCGGAGTGGCTAATCGTATCTGCTCTTTACACCTTTCTGCCAGTATCTTAAAGAACAAGGGATAGATGATACCCAAGTCATCAAGTTGGACTTGGAGAACATTTATAATGAGCGTTATAGGAGCCCTTTACCCTTGTTAGATTACATTAGCCAGAGGGTAACAGATACGAGGGGACACCGTCAAGACTTATTTGGACTATATGCAGGACGCTTTCCTGATGGAGCGTGCTGTTCGCTACGATATCAAGGTCGTAAATACATTGATACTCCGGCAATATGCCAAAATGAAATTATAAAAAGTTAGAAATGAATACTTTAAAGTTATCTATAATTATTTGTTTTTCAATACTATATTCCCTCACCTCTTTAGCAGAGGTAAACCCCAAGTCCAGTATTGAAATAGAAAGTTTTGACTCTATACCGTCAGGTATAGATGGTGGATATTGCGTATTTTTTAAGTATCCAAGCAAAATGCGAAATAAAGGCCACATTATGGTGAACGATCTTGCAACCACAGCCTACATGATGATTAATCATCGCATTGAAGAGTTTACTCTTGTCACTAATAGGAAAAACGTATTTTGGTATAAAAACAAAAAATTCACTTTAAAGGTGACAGTTAGCCACACACAGAACAAAAGTGATGGTGAATTCTATAATGTGAAAGGCCTCCTTATCGTGGAAGATTACAACAAGAATCAACAAAAACTTGCCTTTTATGGGAATTGTAGCTGGTAGTTTATATTTTCAGCATTAGGTGTAATTGATGCCTCATTCATATGGCAGCATGTGAATAACAGATGTATGTGTAGGGACAAGCACTCGCAAGCCCCTGCACTTTATGTCCTATGATGCTGATGGTAATCAACCTTGTAAGTACGGATATGCCATTCTTCCTGTATAGGCTTATAAAATTATGTACATGAGGAGGAAGGGCTTACACCTGGGTTTAAGGACTGTCCCTGTAATGGCTGAAGCGTTGGAAAAATGGGATAAAGTATGTGGGCAGTCTGCATAACTTCTATTAGCCATGTGTTAAAACTCAATGGATATGGGAGAAGACAAACAAAAGTGAATGGGAAAAGACTGCGTTTTAGGGGGGGGGGTGGGAAACGTTTAAGTTAAGAAAAAACAATCCAATTAAAAATTTGGA
>NZ_BAIZ01000064.1 GCF_000613445.1 Hoylesella shahii DSM 15611 = JCM 12083 | reverse complement strand
TGTTTACTTATCAAAGCATAAGCTTCTCCATTTTCCTTTTAATTCTTATAGGACACTTATCGTATGGGAGTATTCGTGAGCAATGAACATATCCTATGCACTGCCCTCCATCCCTAAGATAAACTCTATACCAATCACGGCTTAAGATTGGGGTATAGAAAAAGATTTTATCCTTTTCTATCTTTGCCTTAACCTTAAACTTCGTAGATGGTCCTTCTCTAACGAATGTAAACCCATCAGGATCGTTAATCACTGCGGGGAACATCATATAGTCTTCTTTGTTTAGAAGATTACGTCCCTCGCCATCATACACACAATTAATGTCTGCGCATTTAAAGTTGCGAGGTGGTTCGGTATTCACCATAAAATACAGTGCTTTGTCTCCCAAATCAAGCATAACCACAGAATCTAGCGGGTTGCCGTAACTGAACACTCGGGCTTTTGCGATTGCAGCAACAACAAGGCCATGACCCTTGCCTTGATAGAGCGATTTCACTGAATAAAAACTGTACCCAATGCTAATACTATCCAGCAGTGAACCCTCCACCACCTTGTAAAGATCTTGTATGCAATCCTTACAAGAACGTTGAGCATGTGCAGAAAGAAGGCAAATGCTTGCTAACATGAATATGACGAAGTTCTTTCTCATCATTCTAAGTTTGTTTAGTCGATACACATTTGTTATGTTAAGGTACGTTCCTTAACTTCACGTACAAAATTGCTTGCAACACTTGTTGCAGAACAAAATCCCTCACGTAGGTTACCTACAACATTGTAAGTAAAAACACACTTTTTCAAACTTTCGATGTTTTATTTTTCCATAAGAGCACCAAAGGTTGTTGACATTGGATTATATCAACTGACGGCAAGAAAGGTAAGAAGTGGGGCGCGGCGTATGCCCCACCACTTAAACAGATCCTTGAGCTTTTGTGCTAAATTCCCAACCAAGAGCAACTCTTCGGGAGTTGGTCGTCTGATGCATCCTTTATTTTCCATTTACTGTTTGTTTTTTAGTTTAACCAAACACGTGAGTTTTCAGAAGCCTTTGACAAGCCATTCGCTTTTGCGTGTAGTCATTTAATTATTGTCCATTTACATCATTAATAGGCACAAACTTCTTTAGTTCCCTATCATGGCGTGTGGAGTTCCACAAAAAATCAAACGTTTCTTTCGTTATCAGTTGATAATTAAATTTCTTAAAGAAATTTATATCGCAATCAAGATCCGACCAATAACCATAGTTTCTCTCATCAGGCAGCTTAACAATGAGATTCTTATTCGTGTCGAATCCCATTTCGCGAACTGCTTGATGAAATTCTACATCATCGTATTCTATAAGCCATTCGGCCACGAAATCAAGCGCTTCTTCAAAGTCTGGATTGGCTTCGAGACGATGAAATAGCTTTGAGAAGAACCTTTCTAGGAATGATCTTTTCTCTTGTTTACTAACATTATCTTGATAAAATGGCTTGCAATTAAATTTGAAGTATATCATATAGACGAAACGTTAAACGTATACTCTAAAAGTCAAGATGGTTTTAAATCCTAACAATAGCCCCTCCCTATCTTGTTAGTTTTGTTACAAATGTTCCATTTAAGATGGATTGGCCAAATCAAGTATCACGAGATCAAACAGCACATCTGAGCCATACTCATAACATCCCTTAGTCAAACGCTCTAGTACGTTCTGAATATACTTAACAGCTTCATCACAACTATTATCAGTATACTCTTTTATTAGTTCATTGCTCTTCCGCTCGTAACACCACCCGTCATCTGTGGGATAGACTCTTGTAGGGTTATTTTTCTTTATATACACATCGCCACCCAAAATTGGAGTAACTTCTTCTCGCAGGATATTAACCATTCTCAATGCCTCATCTGGTAAAAATGCAACAGAGTAAACTCCGTATTCTTGCAAAGATACATATTTAATTCCATAATGGTCAGCTAATTCTTTAGTTGTCATTGCTTTTATTTTTCTTTTTATAGCCTCTCCTAAGGTTGCGGTTTGCAATCTTAGGGAAGGCTTGTTTAATACTACCAAACTTAATGGTGAGTTATGTCCGAAAGAGGAATGTAGGCCTCGATAGGATGCCTTACCTTTACATTAAAGGTTATACAACTACAATTGGGCAGAAGTAATATTCCAAAGAATAAGGGCTGACGCATACTCGTTACCATCTAAGTGGTTTACCTATCGGAACATCTTCGAACCAGCCCATGTTACTTAATTAAAAACGTATTTCAGAATAACCTCAAACCGAGGTATTTGTCGCCAAAATCTTTTAATTTCCATTTCGTTATTGTGGTAGATGATCCAGCTCCGTACGTGAAAACGACAACATTACGTTGGCGTGTTACGGCGAAAAGAGCGTTTCCTACCTTGTTGTCTAGATTTATAACCTGAAAGAAACCTATAAAGTCATCGTCATCCAATATGTCAACCAACTCCGAGATATCTTCGGGAAGAAATGTTTTCACACCAGAGCTAGCAGCGGTAAAGAATTGAATCCAACCGACACCACCTAAACTCTTATCTTTTTTCAACACGATTGACTCTGTGCTGAGAAAGGTTTTGCCTTGATCTAAGGCCTTAACTTTCATTCTTCCTAGGCGGGACATACTCAGGAATACCGAGTCTGTAAAGTCTTCTTTTATAAATTCGGATGGCGACTTTGCAGTTCCTCCAAGCTGTGATGTAAGTTGACAAATCGCGATATGGTACACGTAAATACTGTCAAAGTCTCTCCATTCTTTGCTTTTGCGGATAAGCGTGCAAACCCGTTTGTTGAGTTCGCTTGTTTGTTCCCGCGTATAGTAAATAGAATGCTGCCTATTAAGTATTGTGTATTTTGGAAGCGATGCGCAACCTAAGAGTAGTATCACCGCAGCTATTGATAATAGTCTTGCTTTCATCGTTTTATAAGCCAATTGTTTCCAGTAAAATACCGTGCAATTAAATTTGAAGTATATCATTATATTCAAACCCAGTTACCGCTTTCCCTTGTTCTTCCTTTGCTGTTTCATTCTTTGCTTATAGGCTTTCCAGTCGGCCTTGTTCTCCCACATATACTTGTTCAGCTTACAGCCAAAGCTTGTGGAGGGTGGCAAATTCTTAGCAGGGACAAATTCGTAAAGTACATCATAAGGTTCAGGTACGTCTTCTTTCTTTGATACAACCCACATTCCGCTAAAGAGAAGGAGGTGATTTTTATCGATTATCTTAAAGCGATCCTTCGCCAACACTTTGCGGAGTTGATAACGATATACTTTATCAACTTCCAATGTGTCTCCTTTAATTTCATAATATCCACCTCCCCCACAAAATCCTTTTTCTGAACTTATAATTTCTTGCATCAAATCTGTATCTTGTTTTTTCTGCTCGTAAAGTGAGTCTCTATTTTTAAAAACGATATTGCCAAACGTTCCATCAGAATAAAGAATAAACGGCTCGAATGTTCCCACCCTCTTATGGGTCACGACGTAGTATCCATTAATGTTCACTTTTTTAGCAATTCCAGTGTTAATGTTAGGGCGAAAGCGACCCACCTGCATCGAACGCTCATAGGCATTAGGAAAGGGCGACCAACATGAGCATAGCACCAGAAATCCAAAGGAAAATAATAATATCTTCATACAAATTATTTTATTGCCTTTTGGAGATTGCAACACAATCTCCAAAAGGCAGGTTTCACACTACCAAAGACTTAATGGCGAATTATGCCCGAAAGAAGAATACAAGCCTCTGTAGAACTCCTTACCTGGTATAAAGTAAGGAGTTGGTACAAGATAACGATGAACAAGATTTTGTGTGAGACTCTGTACAATCCTCGCACTTACCCCAAATCGATAGATTTGGCTTCCCGACTTGATTCCAACCCAAAAAGGTGCTGAATAGACTTTCCCGTTAGGCCAACCACCACCAACTTTTTGATCTCTACCATTAACATGGATGACTCTTTCAGGATTAGCACCAAGATACGGGTCGACAATATTAGGATCATATCCATGGATACCCGATTCTTTCTTACCGTCATTTGTCGTCACATACGTGCCTACACTGAAATCTCCGATGGTGAGTTCTGCAGCACTGGTACGCCAGCGATCATGGCCAGACTGTCCAAACATGTCGTTATACAGTCGGAAAGAAACGTCGCCAGGCGCGAGTAAAGTTATTGCACCTACGGTTTGTTTGCCTAACACATTGCCTCTTACAGTTTGTTCGCCATAATAGGTTTTGCCAAAGCCTGCACCCCAACCGCCATAAGAAGCTTCTGCGTTCCAGCCAACATAATTGTTGGTTATACCGCCGCTAACACTTGCACTAAAATCTCCATCCGTGTAAGAAAGCGAGGCAAGCATGCCCGCCGTCAGACCGCCTTCCGTCCAACTAAACGAAGGAGAGAAAGCAAGGCCAAAATGGTCGTTTAAGGGAATATGGCCTGATGGCATAGCTTGTGCAACTTTTGATTTGGGTACTACGGCTTCGCGCGCCACCCTGTTCCCAGCAGCGTCGTAGCTGAACTTAATCTTGTGTTGGGCGGCTACCAACAGCGATGTCGCAAAGGCGACAATAGTAAGAAAAGCCTTTTTCATAATTCTTTCATCGTCCACTTTCGGTTAATAAACCCTTCATTGGAGTGAGTGGGTAAGCGGTCCAAGGGTTGAATGCACAAAAAGGTGTGCACGCCATAGTTAGTAAAGTAACAAAGACAATTTGCCTCTGAGGCGAATAGCAACTCCCCTATGGTCGGCAGTATCCGCCACAAATTTACAAAAAAACACAAAACGCGCAAACATTTATCTATATTTTTTTGAATAAACACTAAAAGATAGAATGCGTACAGCTTACTTTTCCCTCTGAAACTCTAGCGTAGCCCCCTTCATTGCAAAAACCATCATGCTAAAATTAACGCACAAATATAGTCATCATTATCGAAAACCAGGCATAGAAAAGGGTGAAAAATCATAATAATTGAGTATTGCCCAAAAAAGTAGAACTCCGTATCTTTGTAACGTTAAAATACACCAGATTTCATAAAATACAAGAACAATGAAAATCAGAACAACCATCAGGGCGCTAGTTTGCGCAATAGCTCTGTCATTCGGCAGTGCGTGGGTCTTGGCTGCCAACCACGTTAAAGTGAGTGGAAAGACTGGCGAAAGCACGTACTTCAAGCTCTCGGATAAGCCTACTGTTACGTTCACTACCAACAAGTTGGTAATCAAAGCAGGCTCTCAAACAGTTGAATACCCTCTAACCGAGTTCCGTTCGTTCGAATTTGCCGACCCTTCTACCAACGGCATCGGTGCAGTACCTTCACAAAACGAAAATCAAGCCGTATTCTCTTTCGGCGAAGATGTTCGTGGCGAAGGCCTACAACCTGGCTCGCGCGTGTCGATATTCAATGTATCGGGACAGCTCGTTGTGTCGGCAACAGTTAATGCCGACGGCGCTGTTAGCCTTCCTTTGAATGGCCAAACAGGCGTGTTCATCGTTAAATCAACATCAAGAACTTTCAAATTCATCAAGAAATGAAATATCTCTTTACACTTGTTTTCGCCCTTCTAGCGGGCGTAGCCACCACAAAGGCACAAACGGTAACCATCGTCAAGACCGACGGAACCACCGTTAAATATCAAGCCAGCGAAGTTAAAAGCATTCAGTTTGCCAACGAAGAGCAACAGCCCGGCATCAACAAAAGCTTCACAGGCTATCTCCTTGTAAACTCTAAATTCTTTGGCGACACTTATTATGGCGACAAAGCCAAGATGGATGTGTTTACAAAAGATGGCAAAACCTATTGCAAATTCACCGACGAGAAATGGGGTGAAGGCACTTTCGAAATAACACTCAACAAAGGTAACATCAGTGGACAAGGCAAGATGAAAGTTCCCGATGCACACAATCCGGGCAAATTCACTGAACACAACGCCACCATGTCGGGACCTATGACGGCCATCAACATCACCATCAATGGACTGATGGGCACCACAACCATCAAATGGAAGAATGGCGCTGCCCCTAAAGCCACTACCCTTCTTGGCTCTTACCCTGGCAAAAACTCGTTCAGCCTCGGCGCTTTCGGCACTTTCGATAATATCAACACCACTGTTAGTCTCATGATGGACGAAAACGGGAAATATAACGTTAAGGTTTCTAGTCAGCAAATTCTTGGTACAATCATGGGCGACCTAACCGTTGGTGAATACATCATTAAGGATCTTACCTTTGATGAAGCAACTAACACCTTCAGCAAAGATTATTCGAAAGATGGCGTAAAGATGCATCTTAAAGCCGTTAATGGTGGAAAGGAAACCATGAACGGCGACTACGAGCACCACAATGCCACCATCAAGGCTGTATTTGGAACGGATGGCAGCTTGACAGTTGAAAACAACTATAAGGCTGGCAAAATGCCTTTCGGCCTCAAAGGTACATTTACTGGCAAAATACAGAAATAAAACAATGTTTCTTTGCGTAGCTAAAACAAAGTGATTGTGATAACAGAGGGGAAAGCAATGGCAAGCATTATCTCACTTGCTCCTGTGCTTTCCTCTCACCCTCGCTTTTAAAAAGGCCTCAAAGTATTTCTACCTAGGCCTTTATCAACAAACAACCTAACCCCACACACCAGATAAGAAATGCGCATCATCGCAAAAGCAACGCTATTATTGACTTTTGGCCTTCTTGCCACTGCATTAACGGCCTGCACAGGACTTTTCGACGGCGTGTACGATTCGCCCGACAAAGCCCCAAAACTTAGTAATAACCAATTGGTTATCGACGCCAGCGACTGGCATAACTGGTATTATATCGACTTCGACTCGCTACAAATGCTAGCCGAAACGGGCGACTCTGCGGCCCTCTTGTATGCTCGAACGCACTTTACACCCTACCCCATTCCCACCGATAGAGACGAAACGATAGCCAGCAGTCAAACGGGTATCTACACTTATTGGTTTGACGTGTTTGGTGCAGGCATCGTTAAAAATGAGAAAAGAGACTTTATGCCTACGGCTATACAACCCGAACCCAGCCAATGGAGCATCGCTATACACCGCAACAACGTGAGAACAAACGGCGGTGCTGTACTCGAAACCAACTATACATCAATGAGCCAACTCCCAACAAGCAGCGCACAGTTTGCTGGGCTTACATTTAAACCCGACGAATGGACCACAAATGTGGTTTGGGAAGACCAATCGCAGATGGCTAACCTCCTCATCGGATGCCAAGGTATCAATGTTAACAAAACGCTCTCTTCGTGGCTTAAGATTGAAATTCCCCCCATGCCTCCCGCATTCAAGCATAACAATCATGTGTTTGTGGTGAAACTTAAAAATGGTAAGTTCGTGGCTTTGCAGCTGCAAAACTACATCAACCCCACCAATGGCACCAAATGTGTGCTCACCATTAATTATAAATATCCTTATTAAGCCCCGCCCCCTCCATCACACTCCCTGGGCTAAGACAATAGGTTTAACCCTCTCAATTGCTCAAAGGCTTTTGTAATAACAACCCGCATTTTTTATGCGGAAAGACGAGCGAGGTGGTCTTTCAAACATATTTCCATACAAGTATATTTTCTTGGGGGAAACTAAACCCACCTATTAACCAGTAAACGCTACTGCTTGTTAACATCTCCCCTCGTCGCCTCATCAATACTCCCAAATATATCACTAAATGTTTCACCGCTCAATTTTAGCTTCAGCATCTCTATTAGCCTGTGTAACCGCGAGCGCTGCATTGCCCACCGACACAATTAGTCGCACCATCGACCTCAACCAGGTTGTGGTTACTGGCACTCGTAGCCCCAAATTGCTGGCTAGCACACCTGTATTAACCAACGTTATATCGCGCACCGACATTGAAAAAGCCGATGCCACCGACCTGCGCGACCTGCTACAAACCACTATGCCTGGCATCGAGTTCTCTTATGCCATGAACCAGAAGTTGCATTTAAACTTTGCTGGCTTCGGTGGACAAAGTTTGTTGATTCTTGTTGACGGCGAACGACTGGCTGGAGAAACCTTGGACGACGTGGATTTTGCACGCCTCAGCATGGATAATGTTGAACGAATTGAGATTGTTCGCGGTGCTGCCTCGGCTCTGTATGGGTCTAATGCCGCCGGAGGTGTTATCAATATCATCACCCGTAAAGCCACAAAAGGCGTTAAACTCAACCTTAACGCTAGACTGGCTAAACACAACGAATGGCGGCATGGCATGAACTTGCAACTAAAAGCAGGGAAATGGGCCAACGTGCTGGCGCTTAGCCATACCTCTATTAACAATTACACCGTGCACAACGGGCCTGCTCCTCAGGCTCAAGTGATATCCACTATCTATGGCGATAAAACGTGGAACGCCAACAATCAACTGTATTTCAACCCCTGGAAAGAACTGAAACTATCAGCTAGAGCGGGCTATTTCTTCCGCGAAACGGCAAGAACGATCGACATCCCCGAACGCTATCGAGACTTTACTGGTGGCCTTAGGGCGCAATGGCAACCTTCAGACAAACAGCAAGTGGAACTGAGCTACTCGTTCGACCAATATGATAAGTCGAACTATATGCGCCTGCTTGGTCTTGACATACGAAACTATTCTAATGTGCAAAACGCTTTCCGAATGCTCTACACGCTTAACTTACGAGAGGGCGACGTGTTTTCGGCTGGGGCCGACTATCTGCACGACTGGCTTTTAAATCCTAATCTAGAAGGGCGAACACGCAAACAAAGCTCGTGCGATGTGTTTGCACAATACGACTTAAATCTAGGAAAGGCCTGGGAAATGGTTGGGGCCTTGCGTCTTGACCACTTTTCAGACCATGGCATCACGCGTCTTACCCCCAAATTTAGCATCCGACACACTCCCATCAATCACCTCAACCTACGCTTTGGCTATGGCATGGGCTTTCGTTCGCCTACGCTGAAAGAGAAATATTATAATTTCGATATGGCTGGTATCTGGCTCGTTGTGGGCAATCCCAACCTTAAAGCCGAGACCAGTCATAACTTTAACCTCTCGGCCGAATACTCTCGCCTACGCTATATATTCACACTAAGCGGACATTACAACCTGGTGAATAACAAAATTGCGACAGGCTCGCCCACTAAGTCTTCGATTGCCGACCCCATGCCACAACTGCCCTACGTTAATTTGGAACACTATGCGGTGTTTGGCTGCGAAGCAACGCTGAAATTTAAGTTGCAAAACGGCATGTCAACACAACTCTCTTACTGCTACACTAACGAACAACTGCCCAAAGATAAGAATGGTAAAGAAATTAACAACCAATACTTGCCGGCCCGCAAACATTCGTTCACGGCGCACTGGGACTATATCCACCGCTTTAACAAACACTATCAGCTGGCTGTTAACGTGGATGGCCGTGCACTTTCGGGGGTAAACAACGTGGAATTTGTTGACTATTACGACCTCTCTAAAGGCACAAACACCATTCATTATCCCGCTTACACTCTGTGGAAGGTGTCGGCTGTGCAACAAATCGGTAGCTTTTTAACCCTTACACTCACGGTTGACAACGTTCTCAATTATCGACCTGAATACCATTATCTCAACTCGCCTCTCACCGATGGGGCTAACTTTATGGTGGGAGCGGCTATCAATTTGTGAAAGGCGAAAAGGTGAGTGAAAGGCGAAAAGGTGAGTAAAAGGTGAAAGAGTGAAAAGGTGGTGAAAAGGTGAAAGGGTTACAACATCTTAATTTTACCTCTTTGATACTTCATAAAAAGCCCTTATATGATTGGTTTCATATAAGGGCTTTATGTTACTTGTGGTTTATGCACTGCTGTTTATCAATTACATTGCTGTACTTAAACCGCAATCTCTAAGTTTGCAATATGAATTGCAATAAATAAAAATATTGCATCAAATAATAAGTTTATCTGTTTAGAAAAGTAAACTTTTATTCTGGGATTTATTTTCTTACGGTCATTATACCACAATGTTTCCAGAATTCTTGTTTTTGCGTTGTTGCCTAACATCTTTTATTTTTTGTCGGCTTCTTGCTTGTACTATTTCTTTTTGGGGCGTGGGTTTGCCCTTCACAATATATATACAGCCTTTTCGCCCATCAAACAAATTCTATACAGGGGCTTATCAACTATTAAAGTTTAATAATCACCTTGCCTTTCTTAGAACCAGCAGCCACGTCGCGCAAAGCCTCTTCGGCCTGTTTAAGCGAGTAGACATTACCAACGGCAGGACGCACATTGCACTTTTCTAATATCGACGCAGCCCTTTGCAGCTGCTTTCCATCAGACGTCACAAAGATAAAATGATATTTCTGACCCTTACGTGCAGCCATACGCTCATTTTTAAGACCAACAAGTTTAAACAACCATTGCTTCCACAACGGTAAACCAAAGGTTTTTGCAAAGCTACCATTGGGCATCCCCCTTAGAGAAACCACCGTTGCACCCTGTCTCAGAATGGAGAAGAGGCGAGGCAACTCCTTATCACCAAGCGAATCTATGGCACCATCCACATCACGAAGATGCTCAGTATAATCTTCGGTGCGATAATCAAAAAATCTATCTGCACCCAAAGCCAAGGTTCGCTCCTTAGCTTCTACTCCTCCACTGGTAATAACTTTCAGACCTCTTGCAGCCGACAATGGTATAGCCATAGCCCCAAAGCTTCCCGAACCTCCTGATATAAACAAACTGCTGTTAGTTTTCAAGTGCAGAAGGTCTAAAGCCTGTTCGGCCGTTAGGGCTGTAAGTGGTATGGCAGCTGCTTCTTCATCGGTTAGATATTCGGGCACTATGGCCAACGCTTCGGCATCTACTGCCACATATTCGGCAAATGCACCAATACGCTGTAACGGCAAGCGAGCAAAGACTCGGGTGCCTACTTCAAAGTTATTCACTTTTGCTCCAACTCGTTCTACAACCTCAACCATCTCGTTTCCCATGGTAAGCGGGAAGTTATAGGGCACCACCAACTTTACATCACCATCTGCAATAAGGAGGTCGAGCGGATTAACCGCTGCCGTTTTCACCTTCACCAGCACATCGTTATCACCCACTTGTGGCATAACCACTTGGCGTAATGCAACCTTTACATCGCCTGTTTTATAGCCATCTATTTGTATTGCTCTCATTTTATTTTCTATTTTAAAAATTCTAATGCCTTATTTACAAAGTCCTCGTGATACTGAAATATAGCCCCATGCCCCGCATGGGGATAGATAGTGAGCTTTGCTCCTGGTATGCGATTGGCTAAATCGTACGAGTTCTGCGTAGGAACCATGCGGTCGTTGTCGCCATTAACAACCCATACTGGGATTGTTATCTTCGACAAATCGTCTTTCTCCCTGTTTGCCCATACCGAAATGGCCCTTAGTTGCGCAAGAAAAGCAGACAACTTAATGGGGCTGTCTTTATCTTCGGTGCGCTTTATTCGTGCTATAAAATCACGCGCCGCTTACTGACCTGCTGGCGTAACCGGAAAGAAAAGATAATGCTTGGGGTCGCGAAGGGTTACCCATCCACGCAATATATCATAAATAGTGATGCGCGTAACACGGTCTATACCCTCGCCTCCTGCACCTCCTGTACCTGCTAAAATACACTTCGTAAAACGTTCTGGTGCTTTCAATAACAATTGTTGTGCCACAAATCCACCTAGCGAAAAACCCACAACACGAATTGCAGTTAACTCTAACGTGCTAACAAAGGCTAGAACATCGTGGGCCATTGCTTCTATTGTCTCGCGCGCTTGGCCCGTGGATTGGGCCCACTCCTTGATAATCTAGCGCAATAACATCATCATATTGAGCCAGTGCATCCATCGCTTCGGGGTCACAACTATCGAGTGTCGATGCTAAATGATTGAGAAACAATAAGGTGGGATTGGTCTTTTCGCCTAGTCAACGGTAAGCAACGATTTGTTTTCCCAGTATAAGCTGCTGGGTTTTGGCGTCTTTATATTTTTGAATCATTTTGTTATCCTTTTTTCTTCTATACTTTATCTTATTTTAAATTTCGTTCTTATCTTTCTGTACAACTACTATTTACGTCTGCAAATGTAATTATTTTCTAGTTAACGCTTTAATGTATATTAAGAAAAACAACTATAAGGTTTATTGATTTCCATTTTACAGACTTATTTATAGCTTTAAAACAATGCGTAGCTTACTATTGCTTTACTGCCACTAAGTACACTTCGTGTTTTATTCCCCCCGTTCTATGCCCACTAAGATATACAAGCCTGTTTCTCACTTCATCCAGAAGTTAGCGCAATGCTTATCAACAGCTCAAAAGAGGGTAATGTATAAACTGTGGCGGTTATCACTATAGCCGCGTTGTTTGTAGTAATATTATTTTACAAAACACAACATCCAAAGCCACCCTTTCTAGCTAAAATAGAGACCTGAAAGCATAGTTTTAGCCCAATTTTGAGTCTTTCAATTTTTATTTTTACGCCATTTTTGAGCACGTAACGTGCATTTTGCACCATTTAGCCTTTCTATTTGATGCCCAAATCACAATTTTTCATCGCCCCAAAAACACGTTTTATTCGCTAAAGCTCCACTTTTACACCTCTTTTTTCACCGAAAAGACATCTGTTTTAATAGGCCATAGCTCAATAAATCCAACATACAATGTGCAAGATTATGCATCTTGCCTTACGCTTTGCATCATTTCACCTTGCATTTAGCTGCAGTTAGCATTGCGTTTTGCTGCAGTTAGCATTGCATTTTGCTGCAGTTAGCCTTGCGTTTTGCTGCTAATTAGCGCGCTATTTGCTATGAAAAGGGATGTTTTTAGCCGTAAACCACCCTTTTTTCTGCAAACGCCACATGTTTATGCAACGTAAATGCAGTTTTGAAGCATTCATAACATGCGCCCTTTCTCGCCTAAACAAACCCTCGCAGGAATCGAATATTTGCGAGTGTATGGACCGTTGGTGAACAAAAATGGCTGTTTTTATGTTAAAATTCGTGCTGAATATTTTACATTCCAATAATCAACGCTAACTGAAATCTAAATCAATACGCCAGTTCGGGATAAGAATTTGCTTAGAAAGGTTCCAATTACCTAGCCTTTTCAATGCGCACGGGCAGTGCCTCGGGCTTATTCTCGAAGAAACAGTATGCAGCTAATGCCGCACAGAGATTCATGAGGAGGTGATGTATGGAGCGATGGCGTGAATGAACAAGGTTGGCCTTGTTCTTGAGCAGTTCGTTGATGCATTCTATTATATATCGCTTGCGCAGCATCATCTTGTCCCATAAGGGCATAAGCTTGTTTTTCATGTTTGATTTGAGCCCATGAACGAGATGGACGCTTGGTTGAAGAGGTTCTCAAAGAACTCTTGCTTGATGTAGCCCTTATCGGCAAATACTTTGCCGTAGAGAACCTTGGTGAAGACCTGCTACACTCTAGGGTCCCTGTCGTCTACGTTTGCGGGAGTTAGGCAGAACGTGAGTACATCGCCCATCTCGTTGCACAGCAGATGAAGCTTGAAGCCATGACACCACCCCATTGTTCCCATTCCGTTCTTGGCAAGTCCATCAAACACCTTGTTGAAATTCCTTCTCATGTTGTGGCATACGGGAATCATCGTGCTGTCCACGAAACTAATGCCCGTGCACTTTCCAAAACCTTGGATGCGCATGAAGGCCATCAGGTCGAAGAACACGCGGGGCATGAGTTACACGAAGCGCGTGTAGGACACGGCCTTAGGGAAGTAGCTTGCCAAATGCTCCTTGATGAAGAAGAGATAATAGTGCTTGAAGTTGCGGAAAGAGCCAGAATGGTAGCACAACAGGATGGTCATTATTTCGCTCTTAGGCATTTGCCCTTTGCGGTTTCTCATTCGCTTATATTA
>NZ_BAIZ01000065.1 GCF_000613445.1 Hoylesella shahii DSM 15611 = JCM 12083 | reverse complement strand
TATCGTACTGTCCACGAAACTAATGCCCGTGCACTTTCCAAAACCTTGGATGCGCATGAAGGCCATCAGCTCGAAGAACACGCGAGGCATGAGTTCCACGAAACGCGTGTAGGACACGGCCTTAGGGAAGTAGCTTGCCAGATGCTCCTTGATGAAGAAGAGGTAATAGTGCTTGAAGTTGCGGAAAGAGCCAAAATGGTAGCACAACAGGATGGTCCTGATTTCGCTTTTGGCCATCTGCCTTTACGGTTTCGCATGCGCTTATATCCCTCGTCTATGGGGACGATGTGTAGGTTTTTAGTTAACTCGGCATCTAAATTCTTGCAGAACTCATCCAATATACAAAATATTTCTGTAACTTAGTCTGTGGTAATCATCGCTATATCTGTTTTGTAAGTTATTGATTTTCAACTATAAAGTTACAAAATAATAGCGAGATTACCAACTTTTTAGAGAACTTTTTTGTCCCGAACTGGCGTAATATCTGTTTTCTATTCCTCCCATTCAGTGTATTCGCCTGACAAGCCAAGCACGGCAATCACCACAGTAGGCTCGTATGCTACCACAATTCATTTCGTGTGGTATTGTTGCTACTTTTAGAGTTACGCATCTATGATGCAAACTGCGAATTGGAAATTACTTTTACTGAAAGGGTGGAACTATCATCATCAGAGTTCATTATAAAATACCTATTTTGAGGTATTGTATCATTTCCTTACCTTTTCTATCTTTGCACCGAATAAATTTCATTCTTATGATAAGAAATAAACACGACATACCACAGGGATATGGGTTCCCATTAAGCCAAGCGCACCGTTCAAGAAAAAACGGTGCGCTTTTTTATGAACAAAACCAAGCAATGTTCATTTTTAATAAAATGGGAGTATTCCAAGTGCTTAAAGGTCAAAAAGAATATGGATTTAAACAATAATCATGAGCGATAAGAATATACTTCACAACTTCCTATTGGTGCTAATTCTCTCATTTACATGGCAGAATATATTTGCTCAAATGATTGTTTTTGGGCAAATTACTGATGGACAAACCCTCCAGCCGTTAGACGGAGTCTCTGTAATTTTGGAAAATTCCAATATAGGTACAATTTCTAATCACATAGGTATGTTTAGAATGAAACTTCCATCAAAAAGCAGTAGGAGGATTAAAGTACAATATATGGGGTACGAAAGTCGTAATATAATCCTCAATAAAAAATTATGCGTCAATGACAGTATTTGCTGCAATGTGGAACTGCAACCAAAAAACAACATCTTGTCTGATGTGATTGTGCTTGGGAAGAGCAAGGCACAGAGGCATCGTGAAGTACCGTCGGCAATAACGATTATAGATAGTCAAGAACTTAAATACAAAACTGCAACTTTGAACGAGATTCTTGACAATGCTGCTGGCATCAAGGTGGCTCAACAAGGTGGATTAGGTAATGCCTCGCGTATTATCATACAGGGATTGGACGGCAAGCGCATCGGTATTTTCATCAATGGCATGCCTATGGGCAACTCTGATGAATTTCAGCTCAGCAGCATTCCCATTGATATGGTAGATGAGGTGGAGATATACAAAGGTATTATTCCTGCATGGTTGGGAGGTGATGGATTAGGAGGAGCGGTGAATATCCGACTGAAAGACTTTAAGAAAAATCATTTGGAAATGGCATTTGAGGCTGCATCATACAATACATATATTGGTAGTTTGCAACTGAAACATTATTTGGGCAAGACTTCAACGGCTCTGCATGCTGGGGCAACGATGAACTATGCCAAAAACAATTATAGTTTTTCTTCTCCTTTTGAATTGGGACGCATCATTCACCGCGACCACGACGCATATACTCATGGTGGTTTCAATGTGGGTATAAGTAGTCAGCAATGGTGGTTCGACCAGTTTGACCTAACATTGAGTGCCGACTATTATCGCAAAGAGATACAAGGTGGACTGATGAATGTGCAGAACAATATCCAGCATGCTTTCACACGAACACGTTCTGCAAGCACTTCGTTGAGTCTTGAAAAAAGTTTCTTGAAAGGAAAACTTACCGCACAGTTCCATTCAATCATCGGATTCAGTCTTGTCAATCAAGTGGATACATCCCATTACTGTTACGATTTCATCGGCAACAGGTTTCCAAGTGGCTCTGGACGCGGAGAAATAGGTGCCGTTCCAAACGACTCGCACGATAGGCACACCACTGTCCGTGAATTACTCAACCTTACTTATAAGATTGGCAACAATCAACTTGTTACATGGACTACCAACTACCGCTATGGATGCAAGATGCCCAAGGACGAACTTGCCGACAGCTATTCACGACTGCCTACCAGTGGTTATCCAAGCCGATTGCATAGCATTGTGTCGGGATTGACACACGAACTAAAGTTGTATGGCGGAAAATTCACTAACGAGTTGGGAATTAAACTCTTTAATCACCATTCCGAAGTCCTTCCGTTTGCAGAAGCAATCATGTTGCAAGACAAACTCAAGGCATCGACCAACCGCTGCACTATGGCAGGCTGGAGCGAGGCAATGGCATTGCATCTTCTTCCGAACAATGCCCTGACACTGAAAGCCTCCGTGCAATCGACAGTCAGAATGCCTATCGCCGAAGAGTTGTTTGGGGATGGTGTACTGCTGCTGCCGTCAGAAAAACTACGTCCCGAACGTAGCTTCAATATCAATGCAGGAGCGATATGGCTCATCAATGCCATGCGTTATCCGCAAGTGCGGATAGGAATAAATAGCTTCTACATGAGCGCAAAGGATATGATTAAGCTGATGTACAGTTCCATGAATATGGCGTATGACAATATCGGAAAGGTTAGAGTGATGGGCATTGATATGGAAATGGAGAGCAAACTGAACCGCTGGCTCGATTTGCAGGGAAACATCACATGGCAGGATGCCCGCGATATGAGAAAGGAAGCCGTAGGCGGTGGAGAGAACTTTCACTACCGCTATCGCATTCCCAATATGCCGTATCTGTTTGGTAACGTTGGGGTACGTCTGCACAAAGACGGCTTGTTAAGTAAATCTTCTTCTTCAGCCTTTGCCTCTACTTTCGCATTCACTAAAGCGTTCAGCTATAATTGGGAGGCAAGCAAGCACAACACGATGCTCATACCTGCAAGATATTGCTGGGACGTTGCCGTACATCATTCTTTTAACAAACGTTGCCAGCTTAGCTTTGAGATACGCAACATACTTAATCGTGAGAATTGGGCAGAATTTAGATACCCGATGGAAAGGCGTACGTTTCACTTGAAAATGAAATATATAATCAACAAGATATAAACATTAAACAGAAAAAAGTATGAGAACTAACAAATTCTTATGGGCATTGCCCTGTCTTACGTTGCTGTTTGCGGCAACCTTGTCTTCTTGTTCTGAAAAGGACGACGACCAACCTGTAAACAAACATCACTTCCTAATGTCAGCACAAGCCGACAATAGTTTCTTCATTACGAGTTTTGAAAACTTCAACGAGGGTACGTCCGTGTCTTACGACAAGGCGATAACACTCCCCACAGGACACCTCTTTATGGAGAAATACGGAAAGAATGTTTATCTTCAGTCAGGCTCAATGTATGGTTTTGGTGGTGAGCAGACCCTTTACAAATACGAAGTGAATGCTAACGGACAACTTTCTGCCCAGCCAACGGGCAAACTCTCTTTTCCAGGTTCTCCCAACGTGGTGGAAATCATATTCGCAAGCGAGACCAAAGCCTATGCCATTACATGCGCAAGCCGTGGACAGCTAATCGTGTTCAATCCCACCACAATGAGCGTAACGAAGGAAATAGACCTTTCACCTTATGCTGAGGGCGACAAAGACCCTGACGGAGGCAATGGTATCGTGCGTGATGGCAAGTTGTTCCTTCCACTCAACCAAGCGAAGTCCATGAAAGAAATCCTTGTAACACCAGCACAGGTGGCTGTCATTGATGTGGCGACAGATAAGGTGGAAAAAGTCATAAAAGATGACCGTGCAACAAGTCTTGGTATGGTAGGGCATACATCGCCTGTTATAGATGAGGCTGGTAACATTTATTTCCATACTGGTCCTCGTGCGGCAATGATGTGCCAGTTTATGCCGGGTAAGGGATACAAGGACGGACTGCTACGCATCAAGAAAGGTGAAACAGAGTTTGACAAGGATTTCTATATGAGTCTGCAAACAACAGAAGGATCTGAAATAGGTTCTTACGGCATGTATATGGCTTATGGTGGCAATGGAAAAATCTACACATTCCTCTACAAACCATCATTGGTGAAAGACCCAAGCGACCAGACCTATATTGTCAATAAATGCTACGTTCCTTACGAGATAGACGTGAACAAGAAAACTGGTCGCATACTTCCTCTTCCTGCCTCATGCGGTTGGGCTGCCAATGCCATCATCAAAGTTGGAAGCTCCATCTATTTCGGTGAACATACCGACAATGGAATAGGATTCTATCGCTACGATATGGCAACAGGGAAAGGTTTCATGCAACCAAGCGTGAAGACTCCGAATGGTGCTTACAAGGTTATTTCACTTGATTAAAACAACTAACGGGTGAACATTGCAAGCCTCTACAGTAAAGAAAGCTTGCAATGCTTACCCAATTAAACGATTATAAATATTCGATCATTTTAAAACTCCTTCAACAATGAAAGAAAATATAAAACTATCGTTTCTTTGGGTTGCAATAGTAGCAGGTATGTCTTCGCATTCTCTGATGGACGTGATGCCGCTTTTTTGGAATGCGGACATAGCCATTTCCAAAGATGGTGTAGCTCCAGTATCGATGCTTGTGATGATGGCTGTTGTGTCATTCACGCTTCCCATTACTGGGTTGCTTCTTTCGCTCTATGCCGTTAAGCGTTGCTACAAGATGGTACATTTCTGTCTTGCAGCACTTCTTGCCCTATTCTGTACGGTACATAGCACGGAACTGATATTCAGCTTTGAACTTCAGCAGCTCTTTATACATCCAATGCTGGTCATATTGAGTATTACTCTTGTTTATGAAGCCTGGAAATGGTATAAGAAAGTATAGGTTATTCTTAAAAACTATGATGATAAAATGATGAGCAGCCATATAATAAAAAGCACACTTATCATACAAGGTATAGTGTTTTTTTGTGAACAATCTAAAACGTCGTTCGTTATTCAACTTTAACTATGCAGACATTGAAGACGGATATTAAGCAACGCATATTGCAAGTTGCCCATCGTGAATTTATTAACAAAGGTGTGCAACGTACATGTATTAGGAACGTGGCACATGAAGCAGGTGTAACAGTGGGAAACTTGTATCATTATTTTGATAGTAAGGACACATTGTTTAGAGCAGTATTACAGCCATTGCTCACCGCACTCGACCGCTATATTCTCTCGCACAACGATGAGGAGTTTCTCTCGCTCGAAGTGTTCGATTTGCAGCGACATCAAATCAATCACGTTATGACGATGCTCACACTTGTCAAGCAGTTCCGCCCTGAACTGCGATTGTTACTCTTCAATGCTGAAGGAACTTCATTGGAGGGGTATAAGAATAAAATCATCGACCACCAGATGCAGGTAGGCGTGGAGTATCTCCGACTGATGAAAGAACGATACCCACATATAAACATCGATATTTCACCGTTCCTGATTCATCTCACCAGTTCGGCGTGGACAACCCTCTTCTGCGAACTGGTGGAACACGAGGAATACAGCGAAGAGGAAGTAAAACAAGCACTCATGCAGTATGTCAGTTTTGGTACAGCAGGTTGGAAAGAATTGATAAAACCATAGGAAAACTTTCAAAAATAATAATGATATGTTCAAAACACTCAAACGTTTAGGAGCTTACATGGGAAGACGCAAGTGGTTGCTGCCCTGCTCCGTCGGGCTGTCGGCAGTCAATGGTCTGCTTTCGCTCGTCCCCTTCATTCTTTTGTGGCTCGTAGTGCGCATGCTACTCACAGCCGAGCACGACCTTGCCGACACACCTTTGTGGGACTACGCCCTTGCGGCATTCATCGTGTCGGTGACAAATGTACTACTTTACTTTGCCGCACTTATACTCTCGCACCTTGCTGCTTTCCGCATAGAAACCAATATGCGACGAAAGGCTATGCAGCGACTCATGCGTGTGCCATTAGGATTTTTCGACACACAGAATACAGGACGTATGCGTAAAATCATTGATGAGGATTCGGGACAGACACATACTTTCGTGGCGCACCTACTACCCGATGTGGCAAGTTGCGTCGTCGCTCCGATAGGTGTTATCGTACTGTTATTCTCTGTGGATTGGCAGTTGGGTGCGGCTGCAATGATACCTCTCATTGGTGCTATAGGCATTATGGATATATGATGAACCCAAAGAACAACCAATTTCAAAGGCTCTACCTTGACGCGCAGGAGAAGATGGGGGCAGAGGCAGTGGAATATGTCAGAGGTATTCCTGTGGTCAAGGTGTTCCAACAAACGGTCTTCTCGTTCAAACGCTTCTACGATAGCATTATCAGCTACCGCGACCTTGTTATCAAGTGTACGCTTGTGTGGCACACGCCAATGTCATTTTACATACTTGCTATCAATGCCTTTGCTTTCGTCCTCGTTCCTACTGCTATTATCCTAATAGGCCACGGTGGAGATACCACCACAATTGTTGCCAACGTGATACTTTATGTGGTGATTGCACCGCTCATCGCTTCCAACGTGATGAAAGCCATGTATCTCAGTCAGGACCTGTTCATGGCAAACGAAGCTGTGGAACGACTGGAGCAGCTCACTCATATTGCACCGCTCTCGCAACATGATGATCCGAAACGTGCAGAAGCGTACGACATTCGTTTTAACAACGTATCGTTTCGATATGAGGGAGCGGAGAAAGATGCAGTGAGTCATATCAACCTGACCATTCCTGAAGGAAAGACGGTTGCACTCGTAGGAGCGTCGGGCAGCGGAAAGACCACCATAGCAAGATTGATACCCCGCTTTTGGGACGTACGTCATGGCAGTGTTACCATTGGAGGTGTAGATGTGAGAGACATGCGCAAGGAGGAGCTGATGCGCAACGTGTCGTTCGTCTTCCAGAACACCCGTCTGTTCAAGACTTCACTCATCGAAAACCTACGTTATGGCAATCCTGATGCAACGACCGAGCAGCTCAATCGAGCCATTGACCTCTCACAAAGCCGCGAGATTATCGACCGTTTGCCACAGGGATTAGATACCGTTATCGGTGCCGAAGGTACTTATCTTTCAGGAGGTGAGCAACAGCGAATTGTTCTTGCCCGTGCCATTCTGAAAGACGCTCCTATCGTCGTACTCGATGAGGCGACCGCCTTTGCCGACCCCGAAAACGAACAGCTTATCCGTAAAGCACTGGCACATCTCACCCAAGGAAAAACCGTGCTGATGATAGCCCATAGACTTACCACAGTGCAGGATGCCGACAGCATCGTAGTTGTGAACGATGGTGAGATTGTCGAACAGGGAACGCACGAGGAACTATTGAGTGAGGAAAAGTATTACTACCGTATGTGGAATGAATATCAACAATCCGTTTCGTGGAAACTATAATCTATTAAAAGTCATAAAGTCATGATTAAATATTTTCAAAACCGTTTCGCTCTTACGGAAAAAGGGGCAAAGGACTTGCGACAAGGCATCGTCTTCTCGACACTGCTCAATCTTGTGCTGATGCTGCCACCTACTTATTTGTTCTTCTTCCTGATGGAGTATCTCGATAATAGGCCAATGAATGCCCCTCATAGGTTGTGGTTTTATCTCCTCATGGCAGCAGGGCTAATGGTCGTGATGCTCGTCGTGATTCGTCGGCAATACGACAGCACCTATACCACCATATATAATGAGAGTGCGCAACGCCGCATCTCCTTAGCCGAGAAACTACGTCGTTTGCCTCTCGCCTATTTTGGTGAGCGCAATCTCTCCGACCTCACTGCCACCATTATGGAAGACTGCACACTATTGGAAACGACGTTTTCGCACGCCATTCCACAACTATTTGCTTCTATGGTAAGCATTGTCATTATCGCAGCGGGAATGTTCTGTTACGACTGGCGACTCGCCCTTGCTCTGTTTTGGGTCGTGCCATTTGCCTTGGTGGTGCTGTTGATTTCTCGGAATCGAATGGACAAGGCTTTTACACGTCCCTACCACATCAAGCGTGGCGTGAGCGAACAGATACAGGAAGGACTGGAGTGTGTGCAGGAAATCAAATCGTACAATGGCGAGGATGAATATAACCAGCGGTTCGACCAGCGATTAAAAACACTAGAAAAAGAACTTGTTGCAGGTGAACTATTAACAGGTGTTTTTATCAACATCTCCGCTGTACTGCTTAAATTGGGCATGCCCACCGTCATCGTTGTAGGCGCATGGATGCTACAGCGTGGCGACGTGTCGGTGTTCGTCTACTTGGCGTTCCTCCTTGTTTCGGCAATGGTTTATAATCCTATCCTTGAAGTATGCAACAACCTTGCTATTCTTACTTTTCTCGATGTACGCATTAAGCGAATGAAGGAGATGGAGGCAATGCCCATACAGACGGGCAACACAGAGGTGGAAATTTCGAACTATGACATTGAGTTTCGCAACGTCAGCTTTTCCTACGAAACAGATAAGCAGGTGCTCAACAATGTTTCATTCACTGCCCGGCAAGGTGAGATAACTGCACTTGTTGGTCCCTCTGGTGGGGGCAAGAGTACCGCTGCCAAGCTCGCTGCACGTTTTTGGGACATCAATAGTGGTAAGATAACACTCGGCGGACAAGACATCTCGGGCATAGAACCAGAGACGTTGCTCAAAAATTACGCTGTAGTCTTTCAAGACGTGGTGCTCTTCAACGCCACCATTGCCGACAACATACGCATAGGAAAGCACGACGCCACCGATGAAGAAATAAGGCATGTGGCACGATTGGCACAGTGCGAAGACTTCATCAGTCGTATGCCACAAGGCTACGATACAGTGATTGGCGAAAATGGGGAAACCCTTTCGGGTGGAGAGCGACAGCGTATCTCCATAGCCCGTGCGCTCTTAAAAGATGCTCCTGTCATCCTCTTGGACGAAGCAACCGCCAGCCTTGATGCCGAGAACGAGACGAAAGTTCAGGCTGGTATCTCCGAACTAGTGCGCAACAAAACCGTCATCATCATCGCGCACCGCATGCGCACCGTATTAGGTGCCGACCACATAGTCGTTCTCTCTGACGGAACAGTCGTTGAACAAGGTACACCCGACGAGCTGTTGGCGCACAATGGAACTTTTGCACAAATGGTAAGACTGCAACAAGATACTTCTTCGGCAAACATCTCTTCAGAAACCAAAACAGAAACAAAATAAAAGGTAACAATCGAAAAAATCAACAACCTTTTCAGGCAGTTGGCGAACTGGATTTTGCGCCATCGGCTTATTGTGGGTGCGCTGTTTGCGGTGATCATCGTCTTTTCGCTCGTTGGAGTCAAGCGCATCGTGATAAGAACTTCGTTCGACGACTATTTCCTAAGCAACGACCCTATGCTACTCAAGACCAACGAGTTCAAGTCTATCTTTGGTAACGACTACTATGTGGCAGTGCTGGTAAAGAATAAGGACATCTTCTCCAAATGCAGTCTCACGCTCATTCGTGAGCTGAGCAACGAACTGAAAGATAGTTTGTCGTATGCCGACAAGGTAACATCGCTCACCGACCTTGAGTTTGCCTCTGGTACGGAAGAAGGTATGGCGATTGAGCAGATTGCACCCGAGCAAATTCCATCGGATGCCACTGGACTGAAAGAAATCAAGCAAAAGGCTTACAGCAAGCCCTATCTGGCGAAGAAAATGGTATCGACCGATGGAACAATGACATGGATCGTGGTAAAGCTGCGTCCCTTCCCTGCAGACAGTGTGTGGAAGAAGACGAGCGACATGGCTCCCGACATGATTAATGGCAGGGAAGCTAGACGATACAAGTGCACGAAGCTGTGTAGAAAGATATTATTTTTTAGTTTATTTGTTTTACAAATCCATTGTTTACCACGACCTCTCCTCTCCAAACATTGCCTCTTGTTATAGTCCCTAAAGCATCAGCGTATAGACCAAGAGCTATCAGGGCATAGCACAAAAGCCATCATAGCACACACCCAAAGCTGCCAGTCATTTAGCGTTAAGTCGCAGCGAAGGTTGGCGCTTTCGCAGGTAAACAGCCATACTTTTACCTTTCACTGTCAAAATTAATGGTTTAATGGCCCTGAAATACACATATTATATATATCTTTGCATAAAAGATTTCATATATACCATAATGGAAATACTAAAAAAATACCTGTTAGATGTGGTGGCCGTCATAGCCTTTGCCGTGGTGGCATACGCCTATTTCATGCCAGCCACCTTAGATGGCCGCATTCTTTATCAACACGACAGCTCGGCCGGACGCGGCGCCGGAGAAGAGGTGTTGAAGTATAAAGAGAAAACGGGTGAGACTTCTAGGTGGACCAATGCTACGTTTAGCGGAATGCCAACCTATCAAACCTCGCCCTCTTATCCCAGCACCAGCGTACTTTCTGCAGCCGCTAAGGCCTATCATCTGTGGATGCCCGATTATGTTTGGTATGTATTTGCCTACCTCCTAGGTTTCTACATTCTGCTTCGTGCATTCGATTTTAGGCAGCATTTGGCTGCTTTGGGCGCAGTGATTTGGGCTTTTTCCAGCTATTTTTTCATTATCATCGCCGCCGGACACATCTGGAAGGTGATGGCTCTTGCCTACCTGCCACCAATGATAGCAGGTATTGTGTGGGCTTATCGGGGCAAATACATGCGCGGACTAATTGTTACGGCGCTGTTTACAGCCTTCGAAATATACGCCAACCACGTGCAAATGACGTATTATTACCTCTTTGTAATCTTCTTTATGGTTATTGCCTTCTTGGTGCAAGCTTTAAAGGAGAAGCAGTTGGCACGCTTTTTAAAAGCAACAGGCGCATGCGCAGCTGGCGCGGCATTGGCCGTTTGCATCAACCTTTCTACCCTTTACCACACTTGGCAGTATGGTCAAGAGTCGATGAGAGGTAAAAGCGAACTGGTAAAGAAAAACAATGCCAACCAATCAAACAGCGGATTGGAACGCGACTATATCACACAATGGAGTTATGGCATTGGCGAAACATGGACCCTCTTGGTGCCTAACACCAAGGGCGGAGCATCCGTTCCCATGTCGGCCAACCCCATTGTGCAAGAGAAAGGCAACCCCGAACTAAGCTATTTATACCAACAAATTGGCCAATACTGGGGCGAACAGCCTGGTACTTCGGCCCAGTGTACGTTGGCGCGTTTGTGCTGATGCTCTTCATTCTGGGTCTTTTCATCGTGAAAGGCCCAATGAAGTGGGCTTTATTGGCTGCAACGGTGCTCTCTGTTGCCCTATCGTGGGGTAAAAATATGATGTGGCTCACCGACCTCTTCATTGATTACATGCCACTATATGCCAAGTTCCGCACGGTGGCCTCCATCCTTGTGGTGGCCGAATTTACCATCCCGCTGCTGGCAATGTTGGCCTTAAAGAAGATAATAGACGAACCTGAAGTGCTTACACAGAAAATTAAATATGTGTATGCAAGCTTTGGGCTTACGGCAGGAATTGCCCTTTTGTTTGCGCTCATGCCCAGTGTGTTCTTCGGTTCGTTTGTATCGAGCGACGAAATACGCGCACTATCGCAGTTCCCACCACAACAACTCAACCCCATATTGGCCGATCTCACTGCAGTTAGGCAAGCTATATTCAAGGCCGACTGCTGGCGTTCGTTCTGGATTATCCTCATAGGCACAGCCTTCTTGCTGCTCTATAAGGCCAAGAAGTTAAAGGCCGAATATATGATTGGGGCACTCACACTGTTGTGTCTCATCGACATGTGGCAGGTTAACAAACGCTATCTGTACGACGATATGTTTGTAGAAGCATCGGTTCGCGACCAACCTCAGCCCATGGATAGCACCGACCAGCTGATACTTCAAGACAAAGGGTTGGACTATCGTGTGCTAAACCTAGCCTCGAACACCTTTAACGAAAACGAAACATCGTATTACCACAAGAGCATCGGCGGATACCACGCAGCCAAATTGCGTCGCTATCAAGAGTTGATTGAGGCCTATATCGCCCCCGAAATGCAAGGTCTGATGCAGGCCGTGGCACAAGCTGGTGGCGACATGACGCGCGTTAAGGGCGATTCTATCTATCCTGTTATCAACATGCTTAACACCAAATACTTTATCATGCCATTGCAAAACAACCAGAAAGTGCCTTTGCTCAACCCCTATGCACTGGGCAATGCGTGGATGGTGGATAAAGTTACGTATGCCAATAACGCCAATGAAGAGCTCGACGCACTGGCAAAACTAAACCTTAGACACGAGGCTGTGGCCGACAAACGTTTTGAAAGCGTGCTCGGAACAAGCACCCAACAGGGAACTGTGGCTAAGGCCGAACTAACAAAATACGCCCCCAACCAGTTGCATTACACAGTTGAAAGCGACAAGGGCGGTGTGCTGGTGTTCTCTGAAGTGTATTATCCTGGATGGACTGCCACCGTTGACGGACAGCCTACTGAATTGGGACGCGTGAACTATCTGCTTCGCGCGCTGGCCCTGAAGCCAGGTAAACACGAAGTGGTGCTGAGCTTCTTCCCCAAGAGTCTCGACCGAACCGAAAGCGTGGCCTACTTCGCTTACGTTGCATTGCTGCTGCTTATTGCCGCAACGCTGTATTTAGATTGGAGAAGAAAAAAGAAAGAGGCGTAAAACGCTCATCATAAAACCGCCCCGAAATGCAATGCACTTCGGGGCGGTTTTGTATTTGGCTAATGTGTGTTCGGCAAGCGTGTTAGCTGAACAAGTGTTATACTAATGTCTTTTTGCACAAGCATTAAGCACCACAATTTTGCCTTATAACTAGCAAGTTCACCTCGAAGCCGTCTTTACCTTTTGTATTTCTATAAATGAGGAGGAGTTTGTTCTCTCTGTGATGCCAACACAAGACAAACACCCTTCTCACACACGAAGTGCCGGACAAATCAACCCACT
>NZ_BAIZ01000066.1 GCF_000613445.1 Hoylesella shahii DSM 15611 = JCM 12083 | reverse complement strand
AAAGTAATTTCAAATTTCTTCTTTTAAGGGGGGGATCATCATGTAGGAATGTGCTATAAAGTGCATTCGTTGATAGACAATGTTTATTGTTTCGCAACGCGAAATATAAGCATTTTCCACTAACTACATTTTGGTACTCCCTTTTTCGTTGATAAATTCCACTTCTTATCATTGCTTTCTTTGTCTACACAGCTCTTTAGAATTTCCAAATTAGTTGTAAATCTGCATCTGCTTGCTGTTTTTGAGTATTTGTTTTTGCGTTGTCTTTGTTTTTGGGTATACTGAAGTGATGCGTATAGCCCAACTTCACCAAAAGCAGAATATGGCTGTTTAAGGCTTGTTTTCCTATTAGCGCAGTGCGATAGCCTTGTCCAAAAAACGAAGGAAACGAGAAATTGTAGCGTAATCCTCGCTCGTAGGTGTATATACGACTATCAAAACTATTGGTATTGAAATATCCCACTACTGCATCTATTTTGGTTTTAGCTGATTGCCATCCGCCATTAATCGTAGTCATCCATCCTCTTTGCATCGCATTTCCCCAAGACAATATACCATCTGCTTGTATCTTAGCGTGCCAATTGTCTGTGTTTAGGCCATATGCCAGTCTTACTCTGTTTTCCTTTTTGTTTATTATTTTATGACTACCTGTGGCGTTTTCTTGTTTTAGTCTAAACCGATAACGCGCCATCCAAGTAGATACACCGTGGGTATAATTGGCTGTGAGCATGTTATCCCATGAAAAGGACGAAGTAGACACGCGATAACGGGGTAGTGCAAAATAGGCGTAGTCGGTATAAGCTGCAACCAACCAGTTGCGTGCAGGTTGCCAATTAGCGCCCAAATACAGGCCACTCTCATTATTTATATGTCCACCTTCGCTAAAACTTCGTCCTAATAGTGCTTGATAACGATAAGAGTAAAATCGCTGAATGGCAACAAAATCGATTCTCGACCACAGTTTTAGTGTTATCATATTGGTGGTGGCTATTGCTTGATTTTTATCAATAGCCGTTTCGCCTGCAACAGTTATTCGTCTACTAAGATAGCCATAATCTAATCCAACGTTATAAAACTGCTTTCCTTTTGCAGAAAAAAGTTTATAGTGTTGAGCAGTATCGGGTTGTAGCTCGTGGTTAAAGCCTGTGTATAAGGCCGTCATACCTATATGAAACCCATTACGTGCATAATTTAAGTTGGCACCTGCCACCCCTTGCAGAGCGTTATGCTTATGTTGCAATTCAGTTATTGTGCGGTGATAACCCGTCTTTAGCAATGTTTTGATGGCCTTTTTATTTTTCGTTGGTGTAACATCTATATACCGATAAGAGGCAAAAGCCGACACATCCAGCCCCTTTGCCACATTCACTGTTGCAGCCATTCCCTGCAGATAGTTACCTTCTGAACGCGACGAATGCGAGCGTATATGGCCCGTTGTTCGGCCCAGTGTAGCTAGCGAAGCCTGTTTGCCAAAACCGTAATCGTTGTTTACCACCAGTCCCATACCAAACCTAAGACGGTAACGACCTGCTGTTGCTACTTGTATCCTTCCCAATTTGCGTACCATAAAGTAGAACGAATAAAAATCATAACCAGCTCTATTCCTTTTGCTAAAAAAAGGTTCGCCTGCATCTTGTGCAGCAAGTAGTCCTGCTTTGACAAAATCGCCTAGATGGAAATCGTATTTTAACCAATGTCTAACATCGTATCCAAGATATTTTTTGCTAGCCAGCGAAGGGCTTGTAAGTGGAAATTTTACCTCACCGGCTAATTCGTGTTTACCATATTTCAAAATGTTGCGTAGCGATGGAAACTGTTGAGGCCTACTATCATCTATATATACAAAACATTGTAACAACAGACGTGTGTCATAGTCGATAGCCTCTATTAATGCAAGTTCTGCCACCGAACGCATAGGTGCATAATGATAAAGATATTCGCAGATGCTTTCCACCTGTTGAGCTGTGAGAAATGGTAGCCTTTCAAAATCCTCGCGTGTGGCAGTATTTAGATTAATGGGGTGCGCTTGCATTTCGGCTAAGGTTTCAAACACTTCTTCATTGGTTTCTTCCATTTGTTCGTTATTCTCCAACCAGCGTTGATAGTATTCCTCAATTGTTTTCATTTTGTGCAAACAAAGGGAGAAAACATACTATCAGTAATAACGTTATCACTAGACGTATTTTCATGAGTAGGTTAAGTTAAATGATTTTACAAAGTTAAGCATAAAGCTTCACATGAACTACTAAATATAATATTTTTTCCATATTACACTAAAAATTGCTCTGCTTAACTTAAATCACAGCACTGATGAACTTGCAGGGTACTATGAAAAAATGGTTTTATGGTTCTTTGTTATCTTTTGCGCTCTTGGTTTTACATTTTCTCAATGATTTTCGCTAACTTTGCCATTTATGAAGAAGTGGTTAACAACAACGCTTTGTGCTTTATGCCTGTTGATAACTTTACCAGGTAAGGCTACTACAACAACAGACACGCTGTTGTTGAACCGAATCTATCGCTATGCAGACAGCAGTTATGTGCAACCAACCGATACTTCTTATTATTCTTATACGCGTTATACCATTGACATACGTCGTAAAAACATTTTTTTGATGGCTGTCCCAAACCTGTTTGATATGGCTAGGAGTGGTAGGCGACACTTCATCGGTGAAAGCATAAGGCAGCATGTGTTCAATAAAAAAGGAGTTCGTGACAGTAAAACTTTAATTTCTTATACCACCCTTCCACACAGCGAGAACATTCTTCCTCCTGCGCTGATGTATTTGTCGCCGACGCTTTATCGTGTTACTTTGGTAGATAAGTTTTTGCTTTCACCATTTAGTCGACATAACAAGATGTTTTATCGCCTACATGTTGTATCTCAAACAGACAGCTTGGCCTTACTCAGTTTTAAACCCAAGGTTGACAATACGCAACTTGTTAAGGGCAATGCCGTGATTGATGTGCGAACGGGTAGGGTTATCACTTGCCACGCCGAGGGCGAATATAACATGCTTCGGTTTGAGCTAGACACTGATACGGGAGATAAACAACACGACAAGCTGATGGTGAGGCGCTGCATTTTGCGAACCACCTTTAAGTTTATGGGCAATCGTATGGCTGCAACTTATCGCGTAAACTACGACATGCCACCCATAGACAGCACCCACATTAAGTCTAATAAGCCTGCATTCACGCTTAATGCCTTACGCAACGATAGTCTTACCCGCATCGAAAAAGAACTTTTTAATCCTGTGTATATGGCTGATATTGGCCAAGACACAGTGAGAACGCAGGCAGAAAAGCCACGTGGAAGATTTTGGCGTAAGCTAGGCGACTATTTAGTAGATCGTATCGGGAGTGATTTTGGTAAGTCTAATCAGGGTTATTTCCGATTTAATGCACCGTTCGACCCTTTTTATATGGAGTATTCGCCCAGTCGTGGTTTTACTTATCGCAATGATTTTAGATTTGGTTATACGTTCAATCCACGCATGTCGCTGTTTGCACAGCTAAAGGCGGCTTATTATTTTGGTGAAAAGCGAGTTACATTTTATGCTCCTTTAATATTAACTTTTAATCAACAACGCAACTTCTACTCGCGAATAGAACTCAGCACAGGTAATAGAATATATAGTTCAACGATAGCCGAACGTTTGTCGGAGTCGTTGTTGCACAGATTAATTGATGTAGGAAACGACCTATATCAGTTTACCGACAACTACTTAAGGTTTGAAACCAATATAGACCTCTCTCCAAAATGGGGTCTAAAGACGGGCTTTGTTTTTCATAAGCGCAAACCATTAGACCTCATTCCTTTTGAGTTGCTCGACTTTCCAAAGGAATATCGCTCATTTGCGCCTAACATAGAAGTAAGCATTAGACCATGGGGATGGAGTGGACCGATATTCACTATCGACTATGAACGTAGTCTTAAACACGTCTTTAAGTCGAACATTGGCTACGAGCGTTGGGAAATTGATGGTCAGTACCTCTATCGTTTATCTCGCCTTCGCTGTTTGTCTATGCGTTTAGGAACAGGATTTTACACGCAAAAAGACCAATCGTCTTACTTTCTAGACTACGCTAATTTTCGCGAAAACACCATTCCTGGTGGTTGGAACGATGGTTGGTCGGGCGAGTTCGAATTGTTAGATGCTAGTTGGTATAACGCCTCCAACTATTATGTGCGTACTAATTTTACTTATGAAACACCCTTACTAGTGGCCAGTTGGTTGCCATACGTAGGGCATTACATAGAGATGGAACGTATATATGTAAGTGCATTATCGGTGAAAGAGCTACATCCCTATTTTGAATTGGGTTATGGCTTCACCACAAGACTATTTACTATAGGTGCATTTGTTTCAAACCGCAATTGGAAATTCAATGGGTTTGGATTAAAATTTGGTTTCGAATTGTTTAGACATTGGTAACACTGACGATGCAAACTTATACTTTAAAATTAAAACAAGTAACACCATGCATACCCCATTAACTGTTTATAAGGCCAGTGCAGGAAGCGGTAAGACCTTCACCTTGGCTGTAAACTATATCAAAATATTGATAAGCAATCCTTATAGCTACCGTAACATCCTTGCTGTGACCTTTACCAATAAGGCAACCGAAGAGATGAAACTTCGCATTTTGAGTCAGCTTTATGGCATTTGGAAGCTTCTGCCCAGCTCGAAAGGCTATTTAGACAAGGTTACAAGCGAGCTAGATATTACTCCAGAGTTCGCCTCGAAACAGGCTGGCATAGCTTTAAGCAACCTATTACACAATTACAACTACTTTAGAGTTGAGACAATCGACACCTTTTTTCAAGCTGTCTTGCGCAATTTAGCACGCGAACTCGACCTCACTGCTAATCTTCATGTGGGCTTGAACGATGCTCAGGTTGAACAAATGGCAGTGGATAAGCTGATAGAAGAGCTTACGCCAACGAGCAAAGTGTTGAAGTGGATAATGGAATATATCCAACAAAATATAGACGAGGATAAGAGTTGGAATGTAATTGGGCAGATAAAGCAGTTTGGTATGAATGTCTTTAGAGATGTGTATAAAGACAATCGAAAGCAACTTAATGCTCTCATGGAAAACGAAGAGCTTTTTGATAGCTATGTAAAGCGTGTCAGAGCCTTAGGTAAAGATGCTGAACAAAGACTTGAACAACTAGGAAACCATTTTTTTGAACTACTGGACGAAAACCAATTGACTGTAAACGATTTTTCGAATAAAGATAAAGGCGTGTGCGGTTATTTCGTCAAACTAAAGAATGGCAAAGGAGATGCTGACGAGATATTGGGCAAACGGGTGCTCGATGCTATGGAAGACCCCAATGCTTGGGTGGGAAAGAAAGAACAAAACGGCGATGGGCACACGCTCACGGTGGTGAGAAATGTGCTTTTCGGATATCTCAACGAGTCGGAAAAGGTGCGTGTTGAACAAGTTAAAATGTTGAAATCTGCTCGTCTAGCCTTGCGCCACCTAGACCAATTGCGTCTTCTTGACAAGATTGAAACTAAAGTGCGCGAAATAAACGAGCAATCTAATCGCTTTTTATTGAGCGATACGCAAAGTTTGTTGAATGCATTGATACAAGATAGTGATTCGCCTTTTATCTTCGAGAAGATAGGCACGCAGCTCGAACACATCATGATTGACGAGTTTCAAGACACAAGTACTGTGCAATGGGCAAACTTCAAAGTGCTGTTGCAAGAGTGCATGAGTCATAACCAATCGCAAAGTTTGATTGTGGGTGATGTGAAACAAAGTATATATAGGTGGCGCTCAGGCGACTGGCGATTATTAAACGAAATAGAAAAGCAATTCTCTAATTCGCCACATGCGTTTAAGGTTGAGCGAATGACAACCAACTATCGCTCTGAACGTAATATCGTTGATTTTAATAATGCTTTCTTTGAATTGGCTTGCGATATCGAACAACGCGAATTAAAAGAACTTTCGCCTGACGGAGCAATGCAAATGCAAATGGCTTACCAAGATGTGAAACAGCTTGTACCCACACAAAAGCAGCCTAAGGGAAGGGTAGAGGTGACACTTTTTAGTAAAGCCGAATGCGAAGAGCGTATGATGCTAAGGTGTGCGACACAGTTAAAAGTTTGCTTGAGCAAGGAGCAAGGGCAAAAGATATAGCCATTCTAGTGCGCAACAATATAACCATCGCACTGATTGCCGATTATATGATGGTGCATTTGCCCGATGTGCGACTGGTTTCTGATGACGGTTTCCAACTGCAAGCCTCTGTCGCCGTGCAAATCATCATCGGAGCACTACGCGTTTTGGCCAAACCTAGCGACCGTTTGCTTCAAGCAAATCTGGCTACTGCATACCAAACCCACATCTTAGGCAACCCCATTGGCAACCGTGAAATGCTTAAACGAGATGTGGATGTGGCTACTTTTCTTCCTGAGCGGTTTTGGCATAGCCATCAACATCTGATGCTATGCCCATCTTTAGCATTGTGGAAGAAGTGTATCAAGCCTTCCAATTAGAACGATTGCCTGAACAAAGTGCTTATATCTGCACTTTTTACGATAAACTACAAAACTTTTTGGTGGATAATTCGGCCGACCTGAACGCTGTGATAGACGAATGGGAGAACGAAATGAAAACCAAAACCATACAAAGCGATGAACTTAACGGCGTGCGCCTGATAACAATACATAAGAGTAAGGGGCTTGAATTTGCACACACCATTGTGCCTTTCTGCGATTGGAAATTGGTAAATGGTAATGGCACTCTATGGTGTCAGCCCGATGAAGCCCCTTTTAACGAGCTGCCTCTCGTTCCTGTTGATATGTTTTCGAAACTGCTAATGGGTTCGGTTTTTGAAAAAGATTATATACAAGAGTATTTGCAAAACATGGTAGACAACATGAATTTGCTGTATGTGGCTTTTACAAGAGCCGGAAAAAATCTTTTTGTGATGGGTGAAAAAGATAAAAAGGGTGGGCGTGCAATAGTTATTGGCCAATGCATTGAGCAGTTAACGAATGTGCTGGAAAATAGCCAACTGCAAACAACAGAAGATGATGATGTGGTGTTTCAATATGGTTCGCTTTCGATTGACTCGGCACAGAACTTGGAGCAATACACTTCAGACAATGTGTTTAATGCCATTCCTAAACCCTTTAGCTTTGATGTAAAGGTTTATGAAAGTCAAGCACAGTTCTTGCAAAGTAATAAAAGCTCTGAGTTTATTGGTGGAGAAGACGATGAGTCGCAGCAAAACAACTATATCAAACTGGGCAGTGTGCTGCACGCAGTGTTTGCTGAAGTTCGTACATTGGCCGATGTTCCTAATGTATTAAAGCAGTTGGAACAAGATGGTGTGTTATATGATAGCGATTTAACTAAAGATAAACTGGTGGATTTGCTTAACAAACGATTTGCCGATAAGCGTGTTAAAGAATGGTTTTCGCCTGAATGGCAACTGTTTAACGAATGTTCTATACTCTCGGTTAACCCTGTTACCAACGCTGTTGTTACCCATAGACCCGATAGGGTAATAACAAACGGAGAAGAAATGCGGGTGATCGACTTTAAATTTGGTAAACCCAAAGAAGAGCATCACGCGCAAGTGGCCAGCTATATAGCCTTGTTAGAACGTATGGGATATAAGCGCGTGAGTGGATACTTATGGTATGTTTACAGTAATAAGATTGAGGAAGTGAAATGAGAAAGACTTTTTTAGAATATGTGGCCGAAGACTTATTAAAGAAATACGGCACTGATTTATCGCGCATTACCCTTGTTTTTCCTAACAAACGCGCGTCACTATTCCTTAACGAGCATCTAGCGCGCATGGCTGATGGCCCGTTGTGGAGTCCTGTTTACACCACTATCAGTCAGCTTTTTCGGGATAGGAGCGAACGGGTTGTGGCTGATAACATCAAACTTGTGTGCGACCTCTATCGCATTTATGTGCAATGCACAGGTACAACCGAAACCCTCGACCACTTTTATGGTTGGGGAATGCTGATGCTAAGCGACTTTGATGACATTGATAAGAACTTAGCTGATGCCACAGATGTTTTTAGAAATCTTAGTAATATTCACGAACTAGACGACGTTCGTATCTTAGCGAAGAGCAACGAGAGGTGTTAAAACGCTTCTTCAGTAACTTCTCTGACGACTATAATACGGAATTGAAAAATAGATTTCTACAACTATGGCAAAACTTTGGCAATATATATAATAGCTTTAATGCCCATTTGCAAGAAGAAGGATTGGCCTACGAAGGGGCTCTTTATCGCGAAGTGGTTAACAATGATTTGGCTACCTATGATGCCGATACCTATATATTTGTAGGCTTCAATATGCTACAAAAGGTGGAACAAAAACTGTTTACACTATTAGCAAAGGCAGGTAAGGCCAAATTTTATTGGGATTTCGACCGCTATTATATGGAAGGAGCCAACAATGAAGCTGGTTATTACATCCGCCAATATTTGGAAGCTTTTCCCAACGAACTATTCAACCGTGATGATGAGATATATAATAATTTCAGAACAGAAAAAGTATTGCGTTTTATCTCGGCTTCAACAGAAACCATTCAAGGCAGGTTCGTGGGGCATTGGTTACAAAATGAAGACTTTGTGAGGGCTGGTAGAAAGACAGCTGTGGTGCTGTGTGACGAAAATCTGCTCCAAACGGTAGTGCACAGCTTGCCGTCGGAAGTAGAGAACGTTAATATTACCACAGGATTTCCTTTGGCCCAATCGCCCGTTTTCTCGTTTGTTAATGCGCTTATCAACTTACAAACTATTGGTTATACAAAGAGTGCAGAGAGATATCGTTTGCAATATGTACGAGCAGTTCTAAGACATCCCTACAGTCTTTTCTTATCAGACAATTGTACTGAGCAATTGCGCGCTCTCGAAGAGCATCACACCTACTATCCCTCACGCCAGGAAATGGCTGTTGATGAAGGTCTAACCTTAATCTTCGCCAACCTAGAGGAAGGTGTTGCTGATGTGCAAACCTATCATGCAAAATTGGTGGATTGGATACTAAGTATGCTTAAGACCGTTGGCAAAAGCACACAAGAAACTGACGACCACTTGATGAAAGAGGCTATATATAGGATGTACACCTTGTTTAATCGGCTACACGAACTCATTGTGTCGGGCGACTTATCCGTTGACCTCATCACCTTATTACGTTTGATAACGCAGTTGGTGCAGTCTACTAGTATTCCCTTTCATGGTGAACCTGCTATTGGCTTGCAAGTGATGGGGGTGCTTGAGACGCGTAATATTGACTTTGACAATGTGTTGTTACTATCGTGCAACGAAGGGAACATGCCCAAAGGGGTGAATGATGCTTCGTTCATTCCATACGCTATTCGCAAGGCTCATTCGCTTACAACGATAGACCACAAAGTGGCTATCTATTCTTATTATTTCCATAGACTGTTACAGCGAGCCCAAAATATTACCATTTTATATAATAACGCTACCGAAGATGGCCACACGGGGGAGATGAGTAGGTTTATGTTACAGATGCTTGTGGAGAGTGGACATAAGATTGAACGCTTATCGTTGCAGGCAGGTCAAATGCCTAATGTGCTGCAACCACATGCTGTTGAGAAAACTGATAGTATAATGCAACAGTTGATGAAACTTGATAAGTTATCACCAACGGCTATTAATCGCTATTTGCGCTGTCAGCTTTTGTTTTTCTATAACACGGTGGCCGGATTGAAAGAGAGCGACGAAGAAACGGATGATATTGACAATAGAACATTCGGAAACATATTTCACAAAGGTTCACAGCTTATTTATGAACAACTAATGGATGCTAATTTTACGGTTAGTGAGAACGCCATTAAAGATTTTCTGGCTGACAAATCGGCTTTGCTGCGTATTGTGGATAGAACGTTTAATGAAGAGTTATTTAAGGTGGCAAACGCTAATCAACATCCTCAATATAATGGTTTGCAGTTGATTAATAGAGGAGTGATTATCTCTTATCTTAAAAAGCTGTTGCAAATGGACCTCAGCCTTACTCCTTTTAGAATACTCGCAATGGAAAAACCTGTAGAACAAGAGGTGGTTTTTGACGTTGATGGTAAAGCGCATAACTTGACAATAGGAGGCTATGTAGACCGATTAGACGAAGTTGAGGAGGGTAATGGTAAAGTAATACGTGTGGTAGACTATAAAACTGGTAGAAAACCGCAAACGGCAGTTGCTGCCTTTGAAGATATCTTCTCTGGTGATAAGGTTACAAAAAATCATGCTGATTATTATCTTCAGACTTTCCTATATGCTGCTATTGTTCGCGACTCGTTGAAATGGAACAAACAAAAACTGCCGGTTAGTCCTGCACTGCTGTTTATTCAGCAAGCGTCGGCCGAAGAAAACGACCCTGTTTTGCGAGTAGGAAAAGAGCGCATTAGCGATATCGCTGTTTATCACAATGATTTTTGGGCGCATCTTAAAGCACTTTTGTCGGAGATATTTAACAAGGAGCGTGCTTTCATGCCAACTAAAGATAGGGAACGTTGCCCGCGTTGTCCTTATAGGCAAGTGTGTTATCAATAGCGTTTGCTTTGTTACGGATGTACTAGATGTTTGGTGCTTGATAATAACAATACAGCACATGCGCAGCTGTCTTTATGGCGTGAGTATAAAAAAACATTAAATTATAATTTATTGAACTCACGTTAATTTAATTTAAATGCTTATCTTTGCACGGAAAACTAAAAAGTTCTACTATACATCAGCCTTCCAATTGCAATGCCATCCTTATGTGCATAAACAAAAGAATGTGATATTTAAATTTAAACTCAAATTCTATCTGTAAGGCGCTAGTTGTTGTGTGGTAAAGATGATACGGGGTTGAGGAGGCATGAGTCTATAAGGTTAACCGCATTGGTAAAACAAGTATTAATATTAATAAAAACTATTTATGGGATTTTTTAAAAACCAACTAAACAAACAACTGGAAAATTTTAAACAATCTATTCCAGATGAACGATTAGACGAACTAGAAGCACAGGGTTATGACGTTAGTGAGTATCGCAAAGCTAAGCAGGATGTAAGGACTGCTAGGAATGCCGCGCAGGAAGAAATACGCAATGGCCATGAGAATTGGACCAATCTCTCTAAGCTTGAACCTTATATGAAGACACCCCGTAGTACCGAAAACGAATTCTTTAAGTCTGTTGCAGGTAAGGCACCTTGGTTTGGCAAAGATAAGTGGAGAAGAAAGTATAGTGAGGGTCCAATTGTGTATCGAGGAGTTGTTGCGGCACAATCAGAACTTTACAGACCAGGGAACAATGTGGAGGATGCTTTCTATGCTATTACCATCGTTGCAGTAGACAAAGAGCATCAATGCAACGAAGCGTGGATGCAACGCGTGATTAAACAGTTGCAAGATATGCAAGCGGGAAAAGTTGCTATCCCCTCTGATTGTGCAGAACTTGTGGATGTGATGAACGAGGTAGACAACGATGGGGATTGGCGCAGTGGAATGCTTGGTATGAGTATTGCAGAAGGAGCGGAGGCACATTACCGTAAAGATGTACTTTACCGCAAGGACTTGCCAAACGGTTTCTTGCCTACCAATGGCATTATTCCGCAGGTTTGTACCAACTTTCCTGTTAAGAAATCTCATTCGCCTTTGACTGCTAAAATCCCTGCTCAATTCTATATGGATTAAGTCGGTAAGTTAAAGGATAATAATAAGAGAGGTGCACAAGCTGTGTAACCTCTCTTATTGTTTTGTCGTTCTCTATGTGCGGTGTGTTGTTTGATAATGGAGTCGGAAATCTTTATATTTGCATAGACTTGCTGATGAGAAAACTATGAGGCAGTAGTAAAACCCAGTTGTAAGTCCTTCCCCCCTCATGCACATAATTTTATAAGCCTATAGATGAAGAACGGAATATCCGTCACTCCCCTAAACTGTGCCCTGAAAGCTTTGATTTTTGTGTGCAAGAATTAGGCATTTGCATTGGTTGCTGTGTTGATAACGAAATTGAGTATAGCATCATAATGGAACTTAAAGGTGTCAATCACCGTATAATAGTTGTCTACTCCCAACTTTTATACCTCGTTAAACCATCTGGGCAGCTTAATTTTGCAACATTTTTGATGCTTCTGACTTTATAAAAAAAGGCTCTAACCGACTGATTTCAGTTGGATTTTGGTCTCCAAGTAAATTTATGTAATTGTTAATACGATAAAAATATTTTACAAATAGCAATTTTCTGTCTGACGCTTCTAGGTGAAAGAGGTAGCCAAATAGTATATAAATAGCCACTCTAGAGTGAATTTCTTGACATACTTCAATCACTATTTCGCTAAGACTTTAGCTATTTACTATGGTTTAGCATTTCTATTTTGAGAAAATATTGCCAAATTTGAGTTCGGAAAAACAAAGAAATACAGTTTAAATATTTATCGTTACGACGCATTTAGTATCAAAACGCAGTGCGTTTACCAACAAAACGCAGTGCATTTAGCACCAAAACGCAGTGCATTTAGCATCAAAGCGCAGTGCATTTAGCACCAAAACGCAGTGCATTTAGCACCAAAATGCAAAGTCCCTAGCTACAAGTTTGAAAGCTAAAGATTTTGAATGTTACTGTAATATGTTTATTATCAGTGCTTTATTGAAATTTAGTAGCTGTTTAGTGCCTTAGTCTTGCCAAGCTGTATTATGACAGCAGGTTTGTAAGTTTTGTAATGCTAAACGTTCATATTTTGATTTAAAAAGGTGCGTTTTGCACTATTATTTTTATAATTAGTTGTATATCAAAGATTTGCAAACTTTAAAAATACGAGCGATTTTTCGCCCTAGTCTTTGAATTTTTGCGTCAGCGGCACTCATAATGTTAAATATCGATATAAATATTTTACATTTTTGGATTACAATATTGGTATCTTATGATATGTATGCATAAAGTTAAGTAATTTACTTCAAGTCTATTAAAAAGCAACATGCGCTACACGACCAATCGTTGTAGTTAAAGGAAATA
>NZ_BAIZ01000067.1 GCF_000613445.1 Hoylesella shahii DSM 15611 = JCM 12083 | reverse complement strand
TTAAGTTTATAAGTTGAAGGCTATTCTACGTTTAAAGGAGATAAAGAGAATGAAGAAATGGCAAGCCTACAAATACCTCAAACTCATTAACTCATGAACACCCCAAACTCATTAACTCCCCCTAACTCATCAACTCATTAACTCCCCAACTCATCAACTCCCCCTAACTCATCAACTCATTAACTCCCCAACTCATGAACTCATTAACTCCCCAACTCATTAACTCCCCAACTCATCAACTCACAAATATGTCAACATTCAATTCAAAACTCAATGCACTTCGTCAACGTCACGAGGCATTGCTCACCATGCCAAACCCAATGTTAGAACATGGCAACGGCATTTACGACCGTTATGCCAACCCTATACTCACCGCCGAACACACCCCTTTGGAGTGGCGTTACGACATGGACGAACGCTCTAACCCCCATTTGATGCAACGCATCATGATGAATGCCACGTTTAATGCGGGCGCAATGAAGTGGGGCGACAAGTATCTGTTGGTGGTTAGGGTTGAAGGAGCCGACCGCAAAAGTTTCTTCGCCGTGGCCGAAAGTCCTAATGGCGTAGACAATTTTCGCTTTTGGGACGAACCAATAACCATGCCCGACACCGAAGACCCCGCAACAAATATCTACGATATGCGCCTTACCCAGCACGAGGATGGCTACATCTATGGCGTGTTTTGTGCCGAACGGCACGACGATAGCATGCCCGCCGACCTCTCGGCTGCCACGGCCACGGCTGCAATAGCTCGCACGCGCGACCTCAAGATGTGGGAACGACTGCCCGACCTTAAAGCACGAAGCCAACAACGCAACGTTGTTCTTCACCCAGAGTTCGTAGATGGCAAGTATGCTTTCTACACCCGTCCGCAAGATGGCTTTATCGATACGGGCTCAGGGGGTGGTATTGGCTGGGCGTTGGTAGACGATATAACCTGTGCCGAGGTGCACGAAGAAACCATTATCAACCCTCGCCACTATCACACCATCATGGAAATGAAGAACGGCGAAGGCCCACATCCCATCAAAACACCACAAGGCTGGCTGCATTTGGCACATGGCGTGAGGGGTTGTGCCAGTGGATTGCGCTATGTTCTGTATATGTACATGACCGCACTTGACGCCCCCACGCGCTTGATTGCTCAGCCTGGCGGCTACCTTTTAGTGCCACAAGGTGGCGAATATGTGGGCGACGTGATGAATGTGACCTTCTCTAACGGGTGGATTGCCGACGAAGATGGGCGCGTGTTTATCTATTACGCCTCGTCGGACACACGCATGCACGTGGCCACGTCGACCATTGAGCGACTGGTAGACTATTGCCTACACACGCCGCAAGACGGACTAACCACCGCCGCTAGTGTTGAAACCATTAAGAAACTGATTGCCAAAAACCGCGCATTATGAAGATTGGGCTTAGCGAAAAGATAGGTTACGGACTGGGCGATATGTCGTCGTCGATGTTTTGGAAACTCTTCGGAGCCTATCTCATGATATTCTATACCGACGTGTTCGGCATCTCGGCCGCCATTGTTGGCACCATGTTTGCCATCACTCGCGTATGGGATTCGTTCTTCGACCCATTGTAGGGGCAGTGGCCGACCGCACTTCGTCGCGCTGGGGGCGTTTTCGTCCTTATCTTCTCTATCTGGCCGTGCCCTTCGGAATTATTGGTGTGATAACTTTTCTCACGCCACCCCTGGGCGAAACTGGGAAAATCGTCTACGCCTTTATTACTTACGGACTAATGATGATGGTGTATTCGGCCATCAATGTGCCTTACGCCTCTCTGCTAGGCGTGATGAGTCCCGACCCAGCCCACCGCAACACGCTGGCCACTTACCGCATGACCTTTGCCTATCTTGGCTCGTTTGTGTGCTTGTTGCTCTTTATGCCCTTGGTAAACGCCTTTGGCGGTGGCGATGCTAACGGCCCCATGCGTGGCTGGCTCTCTGCTCCGCAGTTTGGTTGGCTTATGGCCGTGGTGGTTATTGCCGTAGTGTGCGTGGTGCTTTTCCTGGGTTGTTTCGCCCTAACAAAAGAGCGTGTGCAACCCGTAAAACAAGAAAAGAACTCGCTCAAGACCGACCTTCGCGACCTGTTGCACAATCGTCCGTGGTGGATTTTGCTGGGCGCAGGTGTGGCATCGCTTGTGTTCAACTCCATTCGCGACGGTGCAACGGTTTACTATTTTAAATATTACGTAGACGAAACCGCCGTGGGCAACATCTCGTTCCTTGGTCTGCCCTTCGTGCTTAGCGGTCTGTACCTCGCCGTTGGGCAGGCTGCCAACATCGTTGGCGTTATACTTGCCGCTCCAATAAGCAACCGCATTGGCAAGCGGCGCACCTTTATGGCGGCTATGGCCGTGGCAACGGTGCTTAGCATTGGTTTCTTTTGGCTCGACAAAGGTGAGCTCGCGGTCATCTTTATCTTGCAAGCGCTTATCAGTGTTTGCGCAGGTAGCATCTTTCCTTTGCTGTGGAGCATGTACGCCGACTGTGCCGATTACAGCGAATTGAAGACAGGCAATCGCGCAACAGGACTTATCTTCTCGTCGTCTTCAATGAGTCAGAAGTTCGGTTGGGCCTTCGGTACGGCCGTAACTGGTTGGATGCTCGCCCAATTTGGTTTCCAAGCCAACACCGTTCAGTCGGCCGAAACCATTCAAGGCATCAAGATGTTTCTCTCGATATTGCCCGCCGCAGGAGCGTTACTCTCGTTGGCGTTCATTTATTTTTATCCCCTTTCTGAAACGAAGATGAAAGAAATAACCGCCGAACTAGAAGAAAAAAGGAAATGACGTTGGAGACTTTGAAAAACGAATTGCAGGCCGAACTCACCCAAAACATCTTGCCTTTTTGGCTTAATAAGATGGTAGACCATCGTTATGGCGGCTTTCTGGGGCGCATAGATGGGCACGGCAACCCCGTACCCGATACCGAAAAAGGGGCGGTTCTCAATGCGCGCATACTGTGGGCCTTTGCCGCTGCCTATCGCGTTTTGGGTAAACCCGAATATTTGGAGGCTGCAACTAGGGCCAAAAATTATTTCGTGGCCCACTTTATCGACCCGCAAGAGGGTGGCATTTTTTGGAGTTTGGATGCCCAAGGGTGTCCGCTCGACACCAAAAAGCAAACCTACGCCCTCGGTTTTGCCATTTACGGATTGAGCGAATACGCGCGAGCCACGGGCGATGAGGTGGCCTTGCAGCAGGCCAAAGACCTCTATGCGACATAGAACGGCACGCCTTCGACAACAAGAACAATGGTTATGTTGAGGCCCTCACGCGCAACTGGCAGTCCATTGCCGACATGCGACTGAGCGATAAGGACGAGAACGGGTCGCGAACGATGAACACGCACCTGCACATTCTCGAACCATACACCAATCTTTACCGCGTGTGGCGCACGCCCCAGTTGGCCGAACGCATCGCCAACCTTATCGATATATTTCTAACGCGCCTACTAAATCCGCAAACAAATCACCTCGATCTCTTCTTCGACGACCGCTGGCAGGGGCGTCGCAACATACAAAGCTTTGGCCACGACATCGAGGCTGTGTGGCTATTACACGAGGCTGCGTTGGAATTGAACGACCCCAAAGTGCTACAAAGGTTGAGCATGCCATCAAAGCCATTGCCAAAGCGGCCGACGAGGGCTTGCAAGCGGATGGTTCGATGGTGTACGAACGATGGACCGACACGGGTAAAGTAGACACCCAACGCCAATGGTGGGTGATGTGCGAGTGTGTTATTGGTCATATCGACCTGTATCAATACTTCGGCGACATCGCTGCCCTCGACATTGCGCGTCGCTGTTGGCATTACACACGCCAGCATATTGTAGACCACGAACAAGGCGAATGGTTCTGGGGATGCGACGAAAACGCACGTCCAAACCTTACAGACGATAAGGCCGGCTTTTGGAAATGCCCCTATCATAATGCGAGGATGTGTTTGGAAGTGATGGAAAGGGGGAGTACAGGAGTAAGGAGTAAGTAGTAAAGGAGTATGTAGTAGGTAGTATGTAGTAGGTAGTAAGTAGTAGGTAGTAGGTAGTACGCCAGTTCGGGATAAGGATTTGCTTAGAATAGTTCCAATTGCCTACTCTTTTCAATGCGCACGGGCAGTGCCTCTTGCTTATTCTCGAAGAAACAGTATGCAGCTAATGCCGCACAAAGATTCATGAGGAAGTTATGTACTACGTGCCATATACGTTTGTGTAGGCATTTCGGAGATAACAAACATCTCTCAATTTAAAGAACCCTTAAAAGTCAAGACGACTTCTTTATGAATTTATGCCCACAGCGCGTACAACTTGCCTAGTTTTTTCCTACTTTTGCATTGTTGGTCGATGCCTTTATACGGCAAAGTCCTTGATAATACAAAACCAATAGGATATGGAAATGAACATTAAAGAGATGTTGGCACAACTGGCCACCACCACACAAAAGGGTGAAATAGAAAACGTGCTGCAACAAACCACAGCCCAACTGTTACACCATTATAAAATACGCGCGCGCGAGGTGGAACTCTATCCCATCGAACTAGAAAGTTATTTCTATCGCGCAGGCGTGTTCGAAGACCCATACGTGCACACCAACGAACTGCAAGCTAACCATTTTGGCGAGCTGTATGTGCACCGCCGAGGCAAAGAAGCCAGCTCGCCTTACAAGATGGACAATCGCGTTTGCATGGGCATATCGCTCTCTGTAAACGCAAACTATTATTATTCGGCCCTTATTCGCAGTGCGGTGTTTGCCGACGGCAGCATGGTTTTCGGCCCAAACAATGTGCTGATGCACTTCATGCGTGGCGTAAACGCATCGGCCAACCTCCTCGATGCCCACTTCTTCGACACGCATCACGCAGGCACATTCGTGCTTGCACCCCTCTTTCATTGTGTTGAAGGGCAACAGGTGCTGTTTGAAGTAGATGCCGCTAGCGACCCGCGCGACAAGTCGTACTTGATGTACGGTAGCCGAATAGGACTTGGCGATGCCGACCCGCACTACCAACAACTGCCCTTACGCGCCGCCATAGGCAAGCTTTCCACACCCTTCGCCTTCAAAGAGAAAACCCAACTGCTGAACAACTATTTGGCTGAACGCAAACTAAGGGGCGATGCTGCAAAACTACTGGCGAAAGAAATGCGCCAAGAGTGTGCATCGGCAGATGTTTAACAAGGGCGAAAACCAACAGCACACAAAGCGCTTCGTAGATGCCGTTTGCCCACATCTGGCTTTCTCCGCCTAGGCGCGGAGGCACAGTAACGGCCACAATAATTAGCGCACACCACCAAAAAGCACCGCGCATCTTGCTTACGAAACACGCGCGAAAGCAGCAAACCCGCAGGGAAGGCAAACATAACGCGGAGCAATCCGCCCCAAAAACCATAGTTGCCGAAGGTGCACCCTGCACCTAGATTGCCATACTCGTTGGTTATGGCATAACCAAACAGCGCGCCACCTGTGGCGAATACCACATGGCGAGCCAACGCGTAGACAACTTGCGAATGGCCAACACATAGAGTAGGTTGGCTATATACTCGAAAAACAATGACCATGAAGGCCGTCAGCTCGAAGAACACGCGGGGTATGAGTTCCACGAAACGCGTGTAGGACACGGCCTTAGGGAAGTAGCTTGCCAAATGCTCCTTGATGAAGAAGAGATAATAGTGCTTGAAGTTGCGGAAAGAGCCAAAATGATAACACAACAGGATGGTCATTATTTCGCTCTTGGACATCTGCCTTTACGGTTTCGCATGCGCTTATATCCCTCGTCTATGGGGCGATATGTAGGTTTTTAGTTAACTCGGCATCTAAATTCTTGCAGAACTCATCCAATACTCAGAATATTTCAGTAACTTTGTCAGTGGTAATCATCGCTATATCTGTTTTGTAAGTTATTGATTTTCAACTATAAAATTACAAAATAATAGCGAGATTACCAACTTTTTAGGGCACTTTTTTATCCCGAACTGGCGTAGACAATATTTTCCTCGGCAAGCTCCTTCAGGCCGCGCCCCACGGTGTCGGCACCAGGTCACAGCGTATCAGGTCTCTGCTTGAACTGCCCTATAAGTACATTGATGTCCTCAAGGCATTCTCCGCCACAAAGGTTGCTGAAGAAGAGAGAGCCCAGGATGCTTCCATAACTGAATGCCTTGCCGCTACTTCCACGTCTGTCCAAACGGATTCGGTAAGTTTTTCAAAGCCCAGCTTTGAGAAAACGTCCATAATATGATAAATTCCACCGAAAGAAGTGATATTCTAGTTTTTAATTGCTACCTTTGTCATGTCAGTTTTTTGCTTACTTGTTATGTTTGCAGCACCAAGATAGGTGAAATTTCTGACATATCCAAGTGTTTTGAGAACTTTGTTTCTCAGACACTTGGAGTTCTCACAAGAATTTATGCTGCGGAATTAAGGTTATAGAGGTAATGAGCGCATTGACGAAGTTACACCTAAATATGCCCTACTTGGAACACACGCTGGTCGTAGAACGTTCATCTAATGCGCTTGCATTGGGTATTCCACCTCAAGTTGTGATGAAATGGACAGGGCATAGCGATTACAAGGCTATGAAACCTAACATAGATATTGCGGACGACATCAAGGCAAATGCCATGAGTAAATTCAATCAATTATAATACCGAAACAATATGAGCCAGGAAATAAATAAAGCAGAGAAACAAGATTTATCTCTTGTTGTTCGAGCCATCGGTTCTGATTTTGAGCATACACAAGTACGCATGATGGCCTCTGCAAATGCAGATATGCTTTTCCACTATTGGAAAGTAGGGCATTTTATTCTCTACCTCCAAAAGAAAGAGGGTTGGGGCAGCAAAGTCATAGATAATCTTTCCAAGGCGATACGTTCTAAATATCCTGATAAGAAAGGCTATTCTCGCAGAAATATCTTCTATATGTGCCAGTTTGCCAGTGCTTATCCGTTGGAAGTGCTGAAAGAGATGGACAGGATAGATAGCTTACTCACAACTCCTACTGTAGAGAAGGTTTTAAGTCTGACAACCGAACTTACTCAAATTGTGCAACAACCTGTTGCACTAATTCAAGTCACAGAAAATCAATCGAATACAATTACGCAACACCCTGTTGCACAATTAGAAGAAGTTACTGAAACATTGTCAACAATCTATCACTGCGACATCAGTCAGATAGAGGAAATATTCAAGCATTCTGCCATAGTTCGCACCAACTGGGCGAGCCATGTTATTCTGCTTAATAGTAAACTCCCTTTGGGCGAGTGCTATTGGTACATTACGCAAGCAGTTGCTAATGGATGGAGTCGCAATGTTCTGCAAATGCAGATTGAAACCAACCTTTTTGCTCGGCAGATTACGGCAAAGAAAGTGAGTAACTTCTCGGCACGATTACCCAAACCGCAAAGCGACCTTGCTAACTATCTGATGAAAGACCCTTATATCTTTGATATGATGGGACAAACAGATAAAATGGCAGAACGAGACTTTGAAAAGCAATTGGTTTCTCATATCACCAAATATCTTTTGGAAATGGGCAGCGGTTTTGCTTTTGTCGCACAGCAGAAGCATTTTGAAGTGGGTGATTCTGATTTCTATGCCGACCTTATTCTCTATAACATCCAACTGCATGCATACGTTGTTATCGAACTCAAAGCCACACCTTTCAAGCCTGAATATATGGGACAACTGAACTTCTACATCAATGTAGTAGACGATACTCTACGTGGCGAGCACGACAATAAGACTATCGGCTTGCTTCTCTGTAATGGTGGTGATAAAGTGGTAGCGCAATATGCCCTTTCAGGTTACGACCAACCAATTGGTGTGAGTGATTATCAACTCTCAAAGGCTATTCCTGAGAATCTGAAATCAGCTCTGCCTACGGTGGAGGAAGTTGAAGAAGAATTAAGTAAGATTGTAGATAAAAACATATAAAAGGATATTTCAATTGTTATACTGACCTTTTAAAATGGTTTGGATTACGATGTGTAAACTCATATAACTAATACTCATATTATGAATAGTTTAACATTATCAATAACTACTATAGGCGATTTGCTACTTCGCAAAACCATAACGAATTGCGAGGAGCCTATCAAGGATGTAGATCTATGTGTGCCTCTCTATCAGCGTCCGTACAAATGGACAGCTCGGAATGCCATACAATTGCTCGATGATATTATTGATGCCAAGAATAGTAATAAGGAAAGATACAGTTGGTACGCTTATCCTTCACAAAACAAAGGAAAAGGGACAATATGATATTGTTGATGGACAGCAACGCATCATTACTTTCTCTCTTCTTCTGACGGCATTAGGAGAAAATAGTATAGGGTTTTTGAAACAAAAGATATATGACAATATGTACAATGACCATAATATCGCCAACAACTATAATGCACTTTTCCGTAGGGTTGGATTAAAGTCGGAAGACAATGATTCGGCAGTTGAACATCAACGGGAGATGGATCATCTTAAGGATTATATAGAGAACAGGTGTGAGTTGATTGTTGTGATAACCACCGATGTGTCTGAAGCTTTTCAGTTCTTTGACTCTCAAAATGCACGGGGTAAGGCTCTTTATCCTCATGATTTGTTGAAAGCATACCATTTACGCGAGATGAATAACATCAGCGAGGATGAAACAGAAAGAATAGTAAAGGATTGGGAACAAGTTTCACAAAGAGATTTAGCTGATTTTTTTTGTAATTACCTATATCGTATCAAAGAATGGGTAGCAGGCAACAAAGCTAATATCTTGAATGAGCATAACATCCATATGTTCAAAGGTGTTACTCGTTCTGCAAGGACGCCTTATGCCCAATTCTACAAGAGTGCCTATTGCTATGCAGATATGGTCAATTCTTCTGCAATGCCTTTTGTCTCAGGTACTCGGAATGTAAATGCGTTCCAATTAGACACACCGATAATTGCCGGTAAGCCGTTCTTTGAATATACAAAGCATTATTATAATATACTAAAAGATATTCAGAATAACAATAAGTATGAGGGATTCTATATCAATGACAATATAATAGTTAAAACATTAGACCGGCACTTCAAAAAAGGAATAGGTAATGGTATAACACGTCTGATGTTTGACACCTCTGTTCTGCTTTACGTTGACAGATTCTGCCCAGAGACATATCCGACAAAAGAAGATATTGACTTGTTTGAACAATTTGTCATATATGCGTTCATTTGGGCTTATTCTTTGAGGGCACAATATACTAATCTTGGTTGGCTTTCTGCACAAAACTACATTATGGGGTGGAGTGAAAAGACCAATACATTTAATATGTATAAACTGATTGCTAAGCAAGATACACCGACTTCATTACTGAGTGCTTTGGCAGACAAGCTTAACCCGCTTTCAAATGATGACATTAAAGATGGTTGGGCGCAGGAATGCTACGAGTATAGTGGCGATGGTGAAACATTGAAGAGTCTAAAGAACGAGAAAGATGGTGTGTATGAAAACTATCTGTATTTCTTCCAAACAAATGGTTACTATAAAAATTGAAGACAATGAAAGATTTGAAAAATATTCTTGAAGAGTGCTCTATTCATGACATCTATTTCTCAAACAGAGGGGCTTCTATATTATACAAGATACCTATCTATCAGCGTAATTATGCCTGGGGACGTGAAGAAATATATGCCTTAATAAAGGATGTATATGATTCGTTGGAAAAGTCTGTTTACTATATTGGTACTCTTGTCACATACAAGCGAGATGATAATATTTATGAAGTTATTGATGGACAACAGCGATTGACAACAATCTACATTATTCTAAAGGCATTGGACATAAAGGATATTCCAAATACTCTTACTTATTCTGCACGAAAAGTTTCGGCAGCGACAATAAAAAAAATGCCTGTGTTTGGTGATGAAAACGATATGGGTATTCTTAATGGCTTCCATTACGCAAAGGAAGCACTCAAAGAGATTGTAGGTTACAAGAAGACTGATATCGAATCTTTTAAGTCTTTTTTCTTGGACAAGGTGCATATCATCCATTATTGTGTGCCGAAAGATGTAGATTTGAATCACTATTTTGAGGTTATGAACTCTCGCGGTGAGCAGTTAGAAAAGTACGAAATAGTAAAAGCTAAACTCTGCGAACAATTAATTGGCGATGATGATGCTATGGAGAAGTTTAGTCGTATATGGGAGGCTTGTAGTGATATGAGTTTCTATATTCAGCAGAAGCTCCCTGGGATGACAAGTGTCTTTGGTAAAACAATGGAAGATTTTGAAATGGAATCTTTCGACGACTTCCCAGATTCTAATGTGGAGTCATCTTTATCATTGGGGATGAAAACTATTTCAGATTTTTTAAATACATCTATAAAAAAGATAGAAAAGAAGGAAGAAGATGATATAAACGATCGTTTTCAGCCCATAATAGACTTTCCGAATTTTCTATTAATTGTACTGAAAATTACGAGATTGTTGAATGAAGATGATTTTACTCCTTTGAATTTTACTCTTGATGATAAAGAACTAATTAAGGAGTTTGACAAAGTAAATCTTACTCCTGAGTTTGTTAAAGATTTTGCATACAATCTCCTTTTGGCTAAATACTTTCTTGATAACTTTGTAATACATCACACAAATGGCGAAGATAGAGCCATTGAGAATCCATGGAAGTTGCAATATTTTTATAAGAAAGGTAGTAGGGCCGCTTATCTAAAGGATTTGTATGAGGACAATAAGGCACAACAGAATGAGGTTATTCAATTATTGTCTATGTTTGAAGTCGCTTTCACACCTAAGCAAAGAAAAAACTATCTGTTCTATTGTTTATACCACTTGTTTGAGGATTGTGACCTTAATAGTTATGTGGAATTCTTAAGAAAACTGGCTGATAAGTATTTCTTTGATGTATATCTCGATACAAGTAAACTCAACGACATAAATCAGCCGAAGCCAAATAGTTTTGATGAGACTATTTTTAATAATGGTGAATTGAATATTGAATTAGAAGAAGTGAATCGGGATTTCAATCGTATCTACCCCATCGGCTCATGCAATATACCTTTGTATGTATTTAATTATACAGATTATAAGCTTTGGAAGAAATATGTTGTTGAATTGCGAGGTAACAAAGCAAAAAAGAATTCTCGTAGTCGAATAGATTTTTTCAATTCATTGGGTTGTAGTGATTTTGAGTTGGATTCTTTCAATAACTTCTATTTCTCTCGAACAAGAAAAAGTCTGGAGCATTATTATCCACAAGCTAAGGCTGGAGACAATATGCCAATTAGTACGCAAGATATAAACTGCTATGGTAATTTTGCCATGATAGGTTCCGATGCAAACAGTTCTGGCTCAAACTGGAATCCAATTGAAAAAAAGAATCGCTATCTTGATACAAAGTCCAATCAGGTGAGTGTTGCTTCTTTAAAGTTCAGAATTATGTTACAGATATGCCAAGACAATTACAATAACGGTATTAAAGACAAAGAAAAAGAACGTCCTTCTGGCTTAGAATGGGACGTAGAAGATATGGTCAGACACCAGAACAAGATGTTAGAGATGATTATGAATAAAACTGATTGAAAGTCAAAATAGCACCATTATACCCTGCCTATAACATAGCCATTAGCATATTTTGCACATTGTATTGGCTATCTATTGTCATGATATCAGTCAGATTGAGGAATTCTTCAAGCAGTCAGTTATAGTTCGCGTCAACTGGGTGAGCCATATAATTCTGAGTTCTATACGGATAACTTCTTCTATAAACTCCGAATCCATGTATATGTAATCATTGAGTCCAAAGCCACGCTATTCAAACCCGAAGATACGGTACAATTAGCAATATGAACAAATGTTATGGATAAAACTCTCTATGATGAATACGATGGAATAATCATCGGCTTGCTTCTCTGCAATGGTGGTGATAAGGTGGTGGCGCAATATGCACTCTCTGGCTACGACCAGCCAATCGGTGTGAGTGACTATCAACTCTCAAAGGCAATCCCCGAGAATCTGAAATCGGCTTTGCCTACGGTGGCGGAAGTTGAGGAAGAACTAAATCGAATAATGAATATATAATAAATTAAAATTATGGATAATCAGATTAAACAAATGATTGGCGATGAGGAAACCCATCGTTATGTATTAGCAAGTAGATGTACAAAGCCCTTAGTGGTAATTGGAGTCAATCCAAGTACAGCAAATGAAAAACACCCTGATCCTACAGTGAGAAAAGTTATGGGATTTGCAGAACTTAATAGTTACGATGGTTTTGTTATG
>NZ_BAIZ01000068.1 GCF_000613445.1 Hoylesella shahii DSM 15611 = JCM 12083 | reverse complement strand
ATCTTTGAAAAGTGCGTTTTCTCGCCATGACAATGTACGAGCAAGCTCGACATTGTTCATTTGGCTTAACGAAAACGTTCGTTGGTTTTGTGCTCTCTCTCATTCGTTTGTTGGCATCTTGGCTGCCTCATTCTTTTGAAGTAGTATGCAACCTCTTTAATCCCAATCGGTCTTTAGACCACTATGCTTCCAGAATTCTTGTTTTTCTGTTGTTTCCTAACATCTTTTATTTTCTTATCGAGCAGCTTGCCTGTCTTTACAACTTGATGTAGCCCTCTACGCCTACGTTACAAAGACAGGCAAGCTGCTCGACAATAAAACAAATTCTGTTTAGGATCTAATGACCAATTGGGGTAAAAAGCTAGGGCGTTAACCTCACTAAGCAGTCACACAAAGCAGTGCAAGGCCTACTATTAGATTGGGCGTATAAGCTAAGTCGTTGGCGTTTATTTGAGAAATCAGTTTTATTTGATTGTTAAATAAAGTATTAATATTTTACAAAACACATTCTTCGGCGCGGCTCCTTCTAGAGAAAAATGTGCTCAAAAGCATGCTTTAGAGCACATTTTCAGCCTTCAGTATTTTATTTTTACTTCATTTTTGGGCGCGACAATGGCGTTTTGTACCGTTTAGCCTTTCTAGATTGTTGCCAGCTCACAAATTTTCATTGCCCCAAAACCAACTTTTAGTACTTAAAAACCTACTTTTAGACACATTTTTGCACAGGAAAAGCCTCGTTTTCATCATTTGAAAACGTATTAACCCACCATACAACATGAAAAATTATACATTTCCACCTGCGTTTTGTACCGCTTTCACCTGCATTTAGCACCATTTCACCTTGCGTTTTGTAGCAGTTTACCTTGCGTTTTGCAGCAGTTAGCCTTGCGTTTTGCTGCTAAATGCAAAGCTATTTGCTGCAAAACGCCCAAGTTTTAGCTACTAAACGCCGTTTGTTCGGCCATTATCGCATTTCTATGCAATGCAAATGCTTTATTCTTGCATGTACAACCCCACCCGCTTTTACGCTAAAAAAGCACCACGAGAATCGATTATTTGCGAGCGAGTGAGCAGTTGGTGAGCAAAAAGGGGTGCTATAGTGTTAAAATCAGCACCAAATATTTTACATTTTAAAAAGCAGTACGTCAATAATTCATAACAAAATGAAGAAAAAGATTCGCTCCATTTGAGTATAATCTCAGCACCATACTTTTGCTAGATATAGCACAAGGAGTATGTGTTGTGTCTTGCAATATTTGGTTTTAGCTCAAATTTGACATGAATGGTGAGAAAGAAATACCCGATTATTTCGATTTCGAGCCATAAATTGCCGCTTATTTGTATTTTTGTTTTTGTCAAGATATATTATTCCTACTATTTTTGTATATTTGCAGTACAAAAACAATTTTACCCTATCTAAGTGAAGCATGGAAGCATATAATACACTAGAAAAACAGCTATTGTACATGTACACCATGTCTTTAAGAAGTTTTTGTGGAATGCATGACATGGCGTTATTCTTTTGATGGCATGCCACACGCCGAACTCATTCTGCTCAATTGTGGATCAGCTTCTTTTGACAAATCGCCTATATGGAGAAGCTTTATTATAAGGGTTCCGATTAACTAGAATGGCTGATGCGTAACAACTCTTAGTGTTGAAGGGATGAGCTAATGATCCACACTTTATCTCTTGTTGGGTGTTGCACCTATTGACAAGGAAGATAATAGTAAAGACAAAAGAGGGTGTGCCAAGTTATGTTGACACCCTCTCTTATCATTTGTTGTTTTGATGCTATTGCTGTGTGGTACACTTTTAATCTGTATGATTTTCTATCCATGATGCCTATTAACCCAAATCGATCATTATACCACAATGCTTCCAGAACTCTTGTTTTTGTGTTGTTCCCTAACATCTTTTATTTTCTTGTCGGCATCTTGTATGTCTTTGCAACTTGATGTAACCCACTACGCCTGCGTTACAAAGATGGGCAATCTGCTCGACAATACAACAAAATCTGTTTAGGCTCTAATGACCAATTTGGATTAAAAGGCGTTACTGTTTTCTTTACTAAGAATTAACTCTCCCTCCTTAGCCCATTGTTCAGACCTGTAGGGCATTTTAGCCGGATAGGTAACTTTAAAGACAGCCTGCTAAAATGCAATTATGACGTGCAGGAGGGCACATAATGACAACAAGAACACTATATTGGCAGTTTCTAAACTTTTACCAGTGAACATGATAATAACAGATAAACGCAAAAACAGCAATGGTTAGCTAGCTGCCTACCATTGCTGTTTTCGTTAAAATGTGCCTCGGGTTGTCTCTTGGCTGTTATATGTTAAGCCTAATTGCATGCACATATTCTGTTTTGCGTGTTTGGCTAGCGCCTAATCGCATTAACTTAGTGCTGGCTGAGGCTTTAGTGCGGGCGTGCCATAGCGTGTGGAAGACACGTTAAGGCGCTGAATGTAAGTCACACAACAGCAGTAAGCACAACCATAATGACAATTGTTACCTTGGGTTCTGCTTTAAGTTGGGGTTAGACTCAAGTTCAGAAATGGGTAACATGTGGTAGAACTTATTGTCGTCGGTTGCCATTGTGAACACCACGGGGTGGTTGGTGTTAGGCACATCGCGGTTGATGGTGAGCTTCCAACGTTTCATGTCAAACCAGTTTGTTCCTTCGAACCATAGCTCGATGCGTCTTTGGAAGCGCACTTGCTCACGTAGGTCGGCTTGTGTGGTGGCTGCAACGAATGCCGGGTCGCGCTTTTGTGCAAAGGCATTGAGGTTGGCAGCAGCTTGCGTAAGCTTGTTTTGCTCAATCTGTGCTTCTATTTCAAGCAGTATTGGGTCTTGAACACGGATGAAACAATAGTCTTGTTCCATACCATCTTCGCCAGCAATGAACTTCATTTGGTCGAAATCTTCCATTTCAACCTCTTTATTTCTAGCTTGACGTTTAATTTTTTGGGCAATGTCAGGATAGTCGGTGAGGTTCACCCACAGCTTGCGACGGCTGTCGGTAGCAGGGATTTTTGCGTAGAGTGCATTGTGAATAAACTTCTTATGTCCACCAGCAGCGTAGCCTCTTTTAAGGAATTGGTCTACGTGACTCCAATAAGAGGCCCATAATGCAGAGTTGGCCGAGGTTACATCGGCACCCCAGAGGATGTCGGCTGTGCCTTAATGGCCCACGACCTGCCAGGTTCGGAAATCATATCGTTACCGCCCATTTTGGCAATGGCAGCAAATTTCTCGCAGTTGGCCCAGTCTTCCATTTGTGCATACACCTTAGCTAGGTAAGCAGCAGCCACAAATTTGTCGACGTCTGTTTTGTCGGCTGTCTCTTGGCCGTAGGTTGCCATGGGTGTGAGGTCTTTGATAATTTGCTTATAGGTATCTTCTACCGTTGCACGTGCCGGCTTGTCGGTGGGCGAAGTGGTAAGTACCAGGGGTATACCCGGCAGAGACTCGTGTCCCTTATAGGTGTGTTGGTACATGTTAACAAGGTGGAAGAACACAATACCACGTATCGCAAGTGGTTCTGCCGAGCCCTTTAGGTAGGCAGAATCGGTGGACACCTCTTTGTAATAGGTCTCAAGGTAAAGGTTTATGTTAGACACTATTTTATAGAACAAGCGCCACATCGTGCGTGTGCGACGATAGTTAGCCTCGCTATTTCCTATCTGGTAGTCGAACTTGAACCACGAAGTGTTGGTGTATGCCACATCCTCGCACATCAAGTCGGTGAAGAGATGGAAAGCCTTTAGTCCGCCATCATCATGACTGGTGTTGTACTCTTGGAACATGACATATGTTTTTGCGAGTGCCGCCTTGGCAATACCTGGCTTCACATCTTCGTCGCCAAGCATCTCGTTGTGTCTTTCTTGCGAAATGTACTGGCCGCTTCCCGCTTCCAGTTTACATCCTGTTGCGAGCCCTAGAATAGAGCAAAGCGCAAGTGTACTAATATATTTGTTCATTGTTTTTTCGTTTTAAGATGTTGATGTACTTACTTGAAGAAACACTTATGCGTGGTTATAGCGATACACTAAGTCCGAACGAAAGTGTGCGGATGGCGCTATTTACGCTGTAGTTCTGAGTTCCTGATATAGAGGTACGTGGGTCTAGTCCCTTTCTCTTAGAGAACAAGCCAAGGTTTTCGCCTGCAAAGTAAAGGCGTACCGACTGCAAACCTGCTTTTTTAATCCATTGTGAGGGTAGGGTGTAACCCAGCGTAAGGTTGTTAAGCGAGAGGTAAGTTGCATCCGAAATAAAGCGGTCACAATCTTGAACAATGGACTGATTGTCGAATTCCACGCGTGGTACATCGGTGTTGGGGTTATCTTTTGTCCAACGGTTGAGGATGTCTTTGTGCCAGTTGGTACCAGGTGTACCGGCCGACATAAGGTCCATGTAGCCGCCATCAATGAATTTGCCACCAATGTGGTAAGAGAATTGCATCGAGAAGTCGAATCCATAAGCACTGGCAACTAGGCCAAATCCACCAGCCAGTTTGGGGATGGCTGTGCCGATGTATTGTTTGTTGATGTTGGCTGTGCTGTATTCTTTGCTACCTTTGGCAACAAACGACTTAGATGCATCGTCCCACAGGTAGTAAAGGGCATCGCCGTTTTCGGGATTAACACCTGCGTACTTAATCATATAATAGTCGTAGATGCTTCCACCCTCCTTTATCAGACGATAACCAGATACGATACCATCTTGTCTGAATTGTTCGGGCAGTTCCTTAATTTTATTTTTATAGTGTGTGCCGTTAGCAGTGAGGGTAACATTTATATGTTTGCTGGTGTACACGTTAGACGAGAGTGAGAACTCGAAGCCCGTGTTGTCCATCTTTCCAAAGTTAACAGGGTTTGTGGTAAAGCCTGTTGTTGAGGGGATGGGAAGATTGAAAAGCATGTCGGTGGTGCGACGATTGAAGAAGTCGAGTTCGCCCGCAAGTTTTCCATTCCAAAGTGAGAATTCAACGCCCACGTCGAAGTTATGGTTCTTTTCCCAAGTAATCTCTTTGTTACCTTTATATTTAGGCCCGTAGTTTCCCGATGTACCATCGGTGCCAATGCTGTAAAGGTTGGTGTAAGGAGTGTAAGCGCGATAGACAGAACCTGGTAAAAGCAAGTAGTCGTTGCCTTGAACGCCATAGCTAGCGCGTAGTTTCAAGTTGTCTATCCACTTAATTTCTTTCATAAAGTTTTCTTGGTTTATGCGCCATGATGCACCAACGCTCCAGAATGTACCCCAGCGATGATCTTTATGGAACACCGATGAACCATCGAAACGCAATGATAGTGAAGCATAATAACGATTATCATAGTCGGCAGTAAACTGTCCGAAATAACCTTCAACCATATAGTCTTTAGGGTATGAAGTTAGTTCTGTTACCTTAGCTGCAGCAAAGAACTCCATAGAAGCGGGGTCGATGAGGCTTTGTGCTTTGCCATATAGGTAGTGCGACTTCATCATATAATACTCGTGACCCAACATACCGTGCAGCGTGATGAGATTGAACGTTTTGTCCCAGTTAAGAATTTGGTTCCAGTTGAGTGTGTAAGTTTCGCTTGATTGCTTACGCAGGATACCGCCATAAGCTTGTCCGTCGCCTACAAGTGGACTGAAAAATTCGGTCCAACGTGACCAGTTGCCACTAAAGGTAGCAGTGGTGTTAAAGCTAAATCCAGCGGGCAGCTTAACATCGGCGCGGAAATTCTGCGTTAAATAGAACTGGTTGTCTTCCTCTTTGTTCAGCTCTAGCTGCTTAATAAGGTTCATACCGCCAGCGTAGATACGGCCAACCGAGTCGTCGTAGAGTAAGTTGCCGTGTCTGTCTTTTGCAATGCTGCCATCATTGTTGTGCATGTACACGGGATAGATGGGCGCAATCATGCGAGTCCATTGGAAAGGATTAGATAAGTTGGTTTCTTCATTTGACCTGTTTTGCGTTTCGGTTCTAGACAATTGCGAAGAAGCAGATATTCTTAGCCAATTGGTTAGTTGAGAATCATAAGCCAAACGACTAGAAAGGCGTTTGAAACCCGTGTTGCGGTTAAAGCCTTATCGTCTAGATAGCCCAAAGAGAAGTACACACGAGAGTTATCAGTGCCTTTAGACATGCTTAGGTTGTACTCCTGTCGGGTTTGTGGTTCGAGCAAGTGGCTCGTCCAATCGTTAAACGAATCGGCATCAGCGTATTTAATTTTAGCAGATGTAAGGTTTCCGTTGGCATCAACCACTTGGTTGTCGGCTACATTATAAATATTGTAGCCAAGCTTATCAATGAGGTTCTTTGAAGCCCACTCTCCTGGGTTGGAAACAGGTGTTCGTCTGTAAGCGCCACTGTTTCTCAAAGCTTCCCACGCCAGTTGGTAATATGTGCCTGGGTCTTGCAGAATGTCGTATTCAGGAACACCGCGACGATTAGTACCAATACGTGCATCGAAAGAAATGCTCAATTTACCCTTTTGTCCGCTCTTAGTGGTGATAAGGATAACACCATTGGCACCGCGTGCGCCATACAACGCAGCCGAAGCAGCATCTTTAAGAACGTTGATGCTTTCGATATCCTTAGCGTTAATGGAGTTGATTTCGTAGTCGTAGGGTGCGCCATCTAGGATGATAAGCGGTGCACTAGAAGCATTAAGCGAGCCAATACCGCGGATGCGGATGGTGTTAGACGTTCCGGCACGACCAGAAGAACTAGTAACCGAGATACCAGCCACCGTTCCTTCGAGTGCTTTAGAAGCATCTGCAGCTTGTATCTTATCTATCTTACTGGCATCTACGGACACGGCAGAACCTGTGAACGACGATTTTTTAGCAGTGCCATAGGCCACTACTATAATCTCGTCTATGGCCTTGGCCGAACTAATCATTTGCACGGTCATACCGTCGCGAGCTTCCACTTCTTGCGTGTGCATGCCCACATACGATACCGACAACTTGGTTGCCCCAGCCGGGAGGTTGATTGTAAACTTACCATCGAGGTTGGTTGCAGCCCCCACATTGTGTCCCACAACGCGTACTGTGGCACCCATAATGGGTTCGCTGTCGTCTTTAGAAATCACTGTTCCGTGAATAACTTTCTGTGCCAACGCTGTGCCAATTGAGCAAAACAGCAAGGCCAACAACAATAATAGTTGTCTCTTCATAGGTGTTTGTGTTTGTAAGGGTTTATAATTGGCATGCTCTAAAGCAACGTATGTTTTGTGAAGATGCTTTATGGGCTTGCCGAAAATGTTTAGGAAAGTGCCAGATACAACAACAAGGAAACAATGGAGCGTCACAACCAATGGCAATAAGTCCTGTTAAGGCTGATAATGCTATAGGGGTGTGAAGATTCTTTTGCATCCGTTGTAGATGCTGGCGAGCTTTTGGCTGCTTTTATATTAGCAAAAAAAATAGGCAGAGGGCTTTCGCCAGATGCGTGTAAAGGCGAAGCGCTTGCTTTGCAAGGTGATTGATAACTGTTCATAGGTTGTTCGTCTTTTAAAATGATTACTCTCTTTTACTCTACCTAAGGTTAAAACTGGAAGCCTTGGCAGGAAATGTAGTCAAGAAGGTTGCGCTCTCTTAAGCTGATTGGCGCGTGTGATCTGTCGTCTCGGTGCCCAGGAAATAAGCACTCGTTGTCAAAATAGGTAGTTGTTGGTTTTTAGTTAAGGTGTATTCGCTAATCTTTAAATGGCAGAGGTGTATGTCTGCGCTATTTTATAACATTCACCTTGGATAAATCCTACTAATTTCCAATTATGCATGCACAAATGCTATGCAATCGCAAAAATAGTTATTTTAGATAATATATGCAACACTTTGTGCCTATTTTTTTAATTTATTTATCTAAGAGGGCGTTGCTTTGTTTTACATATTGGCATGAAGGGTGTGTAAATTTGTTTCGTATTGAAAGAAATAAGCCTGTGTAGTTTTTTCTGAATGTTATAAAAATGATTGAATTTGTAAAGAACAGAAATTTATCATTATGTAGTTTGTTAGCTTGTATGGAGCGCCGTATTGGCAATGTTTAGTAATTAAGACAACGTTTTCGTTAAGCCAAATGAACAATGTCGAGCTTGCTCGGACATTGTCATGGCGAGAATTGGAAATCGCCAACACGAAGCTTTGGGCGAAGTGGAAAGGCAAAACGTACTTTTCGAGGAACGGGAAAGAACAATACAAATCTTTCGTAATCAGTGTAATGAGTCAATTGAGACGAAAAACCACAAAAAATAAGGAGGATGCAACAAAATGCTTGTTGCATCCTCCCCCTTGTGTGGGTTTAATTGTCTTATTGTTGATACCCCTGCCCTACCCTTTTGTCACGCCAAAGGCGTAAAAAGCCTAGCTACCTAGCTAATTGCACATTGGGTAGAGAGAGTTAAAGAACCAACCTTTATGTTGTTACTTCACAACAGCAACAAAGTATTTGCTGGTGCTCCAGAATAATTCTGGGTTGGTGATGGTAAGCACATACTCTTTGTTGAAGTCTCTTTCGAGCGTATAGCTAGAAGAGGGGTGAGTGGTGAGCAGTTTAACCGACTTAGATTGGAATTTAATTTCGTTCAAAGTGCGGATGTCAACACGTGTGAAGTAGGCTTTGTTGAAGTTGCTTTGCAACACTTTGCCATCAACAAGGATACCTTGTTCCTTCAATTCCTTCTTCGTACCAAAGACGTACCATGCAGTGTGCAGTTGTTTGTCTTGGTTGCTAATGGTTTGAGCTTTCTCAGTGTTGTCGGTTCTCAGTTTCGAAACATTGGTGTTAAGGTTGTTAATTCTTTCATCAAGTTCAGAGATGTGAATGTCCTTAGCATCAAGTTCGGCACGTAGTTGTTGCAGTTGCTGATCTTTTTCGTCTAGTTGTTTCATCAGTCTGTCAACAGTTTTCTTGAGTTCAGCACCCTTAAATGTGCTCTTTTCAAGTTGTGCGCGCAGTTTTTTGAGCAAAGCACGGTTTTCTTCCATGCGTTGAGTGATAAACTTGATGTTCTCCTTAATCTGCTCCGACTTATTAGCCCCTTCGCCGTCTTTAGCGATATTCACATGGTTTTCGGCTTCATTAATCTGACGGAATCCGTCTTGGATTTCGTTCATGGTAGCCATCATGTCGTTCAACTGATTATCTCTTTGTTGGATAATCTGCTGCAAAGAGTCGTTGAGTTGTGGTTCTCCATTAGTTTTACCTTGGTTGCAGGCTGCCAAAGACAGTACTGCTAAACATGCAATAACAAGTTTCTTCATAATTTTTCTCCTTTCGATTTTTTATCTTTTTTACTACTAATTCCAGCCAAAACAATAACGATTTCTCCACGTGGAGGTGTTTGCTCGAAATGTTTAGCCACCTCTATCAATGTTCCTCTCACGTTTTCTTCGTGTATTTTGGATATTTCTCTACATACGCACACTTGCCTTTCGGGTTCAAGCACCTCGGCCAATTGTGTTAGTGTTTTGAGCAATCTGTAGGGCGATTCATAGAATATCATGGTGCGTTGTTCGTGTTTCAGGCTCTCAAGATATGTCTTTCGTCCTTTTTTTTGAGGGATAAAGCCCTCGAAACAAAACCTATCGCACGGCATGCCCGATGAAACCACGGCGGGGATACATGCTGTTGCCCCGGGCAAACAGTTAACGGTGATGCCTGCTGCAACTGCTTCGCGTGCCAAGAAAAAGCCAGGGTCGCTGATGCCTGGTGTACCAGCATCGCTTACAAGAGCGATGTTTTGGCCTGCTTTAAGTCTTTCAACGATGCCAGCCGATGTGCCATGCTCGTTAAACTTATGATGCGATTGCAGGTGAGCCACCTCAATTCCCAACTGCTTTAACAAGACGCCCGTTGTTCGAGTGTCTTCAGCTAGCACCAAATCAACCTCTTTTAGGGTTCGAATGGCTCGCAGTGTGATGTCCTCCATATTACCCACAGGGGTGGGTACAATGTATAAGATGCCCATATTGTACGCAAATTTAGTAATATAAATTCCTAGTAGCAAAAAATAGAGGTGTTTGTTTGCAATTTTTAAAACGTCTTTTTGTACTTTTGCATCATCATGATTGATATTGTAAGTGGCGAGAACCACCGCCAAGGAAGAGTGGAAGTGATTTGTGGCTCGATGTTTTCGGGCAAAACAGAGGAGCTAATACGGCGCATGAAGCGTGCTGTATTTGCCAAACAGCGAGTTGAAATATTTAAGCCTGCCATTGACACACGCTATTCGGAAGATGATGTTGTGAGCCACGACCGTAACGCAATTCATTGCACACCCGTAGACTCTTCGGCTGCAATATTGTTGCTTTCGGCCGATATTGATGTCGTTGGAATAGACGAAGCACAATTTATGGACGAGGGTATTGTGAGCGTTTGCAACCAATTGGCCTACCGCGGGGTGCGTGTTATCGTAGCAGGTCTGGACATGGACTTTAAGGGTGTGCCCTTCGGTCCTATGCCTGCTCTCTGCGCCATTGCCGACCACGTAACCAAAGTGCATGCCATCTGCGTGAAATGTGGAGCACTGGCCTACGTTAGTCATCGCATCGTGGAAGGCGAAAGGCGTGTACTGATTGGCGAAATGCAAGAATACGAACCGCTGTGCAGGCATTGCTACCAGAAAACAAAGCACGAGGTGAAATCCTAAACGGGAGCTACAAGATAGCTAATGAGGACTAAAAAGGACTTAAGAGGCTGCTAAATGCACCAAGAAGGGTGCACCACATGCAATGCCCTTTCCCTTCTTGAGCCACTTCGTGGGCTTTATAGCCGTATTAATGATATAAAAAGAGTTCACACAATAATATTAACATAAAACAAAGAAAATGCTTGAAGAAATAATAACCTTAGACAAACTGGTGAGATGGGGACTATGCGCACTGCTAATATTAGCGGTGTACTTTGTAACCAACAGCATGAGCGAGGTTCTTTTGCCTTTTTTTATAGCCTGCTTGTTGGCTTATCTGCTTTACCCGTTGGTGAAATTCACCGAGAAATACCTGCACATACGCGTACGCGCGCTATCTATTATAGTGGTGTTATTGGTGCTTGTTGGTTTGATTACAGGCATTGGACTACTCATTGTACCCTCTATGATAGAACAGTTTGATAAGATTTCTGAACTGGCTTCGCGCTATCTGGGCAGTTCAACACGCTCGAGCGACCTCTCATCTTACATCCAAAACTGGCTTCGCGAACATCAAGAAGACATCGACCGCATTGTGAAAAGCAAAGACTTTAGCGATGCCGTGCACACAGCCATGCCCAAATTGTTCAACTTTTTAGGACAAACGGCTAGCGTGGTGGTAAGCGTTGTAGCATCGTTTATCACCTTATTATATATGTTCTTCATTTTGCTCGATTACGAATACCTCACAGAAAACTGGGTTAGAATATTCCCTAAGAAATATCGCAACTTCTGGAACACCCTGTCTGAGGATGCTTCGCGCGAGCTAAACAATTACATTCGCGGACAGGGTTTGGTGTCGCTCATCATGGGAATAATGTTCTGCATCGGCTTCACCATCATCGATTTCCCCATGGCCATCGGCATGGGCATCCTTATTGGCGTGCTCAACCTTGTGCCCTACCTTCACACGTTCGCCCTTATTCCCACGGCATTCTTAGCTCTTTTAAAAGCGGCAGACACGGGACAGAACTTTTGGATTATCTTTGGAATGGCCATTTTGGTGTTTGCAGTGGTTCAGATAATATCCGACATGGTGGTAACGCCACGCGTTATGGGTAAGGCAATGGGCCTTAATCCTGCCATCATCCTCCTATCGCTCTCTGTTTGGGGTTCGCTTTTAGGCTTCATTGGAGTTATCATCGCCCTGCCTCTCACCACCCTCATCATAGCCTATTGGCAACGATATGTTACCAAAGAATCGATTGAAGAAGTGCCCGAAACACCCCAAGAACCAGCGAAAAAGCACTAGAAAACAAATAAAATGAGCATTTGTGGATAAAAAACACGCAAATTGTTTGTGAGTTCCGCTAAAAGTTTGTACCTTTGCACTCGCAAAACAAAAACGTCTTTGTTGGAAGATCCGCTAGCTCAGTTGGTAGAGCACAACACTTTTAATGTTGGGGTCTTGGGTTCGAG
>NZ_BAIZ01000069.1 GCF_000613445.1 Hoylesella shahii DSM 15611 = JCM 12083 | reverse complement strand
TAAATAAACATATGCAAACAAACCGTGGCTACCGTTACACCTACGACGACCTGAACCGACTGGTGAATGCCGAGTATGGCGAAGACAACTTCTCAACGGGCATCGGGCGTTACAACGAAGGCCTGGGGTATGATGGTAATAGTAATGTTACTTCGCTGCAACGCAAAGGGGTGACGCAAGAAGGCAGCTACGGACTGATAGACGACTTGCGGCTCGGATACGACGGCAACCAACTGAGCAAAGTGGAGGAGAATGCGCCCACCGTGCAGTATGCTGGTTCGTTAGATGTGAAGCACAGTACAAGCGACATTCACTATAACGCCAACGGCTCGCTCACAATGGACGGCACGCGCGACATTACCCACATTGACTACGACCTGCACAACAACCCCCAGCGCATACAGTTTGCCAACGGCAACGTAACGCAACACGCCTATTTGTAGATATGATTAACCTATCAAAAGAAAAGAATAGTATATATGGGTTTGCGGGGCATGCTGCACCAAAAACAAGAGTTCACGCATTCTGATCACATTGAGTTTCTGCGGAAGAATACGTATGAGAAGTTTATAGTGCGAGTGAGTAAGGAAAAACAAAAGGGGGAGCTGGTGTCATTTGAATGCCCAAATGTTTCATATCATTTTGGCTTAGAACCAAATGATGCACAGAATGTACATACACAAAGGAAATAGAAGGAGAATGCCTACACGGAGAAACCTGCCTAGTGGCCAACGAATTCGTTGCCCACACTCTGAAAAAGAGGTTAAAACCTACTTGCCAACCACGTTCCGCAATGCAAGGCTAAGAAACCAAGGGCACACTGATGCCTAGATATATGGCTGCCATCAGCAACTGACTGTTGTGAGCCATGCACGACGACTCGTTAACCAGCGTGCTAAGTGTGGTTAGTCCGCCACAAAATCCTACACATAGCAGCAGACGAAGCTGTTCGTTGCCGCCAAGCGTGCGTTGAAGCAGTGTTCCCACAAAGCCAATGGAAAGGCAACCCACCACATTGGCCACCAATGTGCTAATGGGGATGCTGTTACAACCTGTTGCGGGCCATATGCATGCGAGCAAATAGCGCAGCATGCTGCCCACTGCTCCGCCTAAAGCCACCATTAAAATATTGCGTATCATAAGTGTTATGGTTTTGTTTTGTTCATTGTATTAGTTAAGCTCATTGTTGGTAGGTGCGATTTGCCTTGTTTGGCATTTAAATTTAAAAAAAAGAGTGCCGAAAAAGCTGGCACTCTCTTTTAACTTAATCCGAAATCGAGTAGATGAGCTGCCCAATTAGCACCAGCCCATGCTATTGTTGCGACTTAAACGCCGCGTATATCTTGTTGGCAATGCTTTGCATTTGTTCGGCCGAGAGCTTGAGCTTCTCGCGTTTAAAGTCGGCGTCGTCCTCCGAATTGAGGGGTAGTAGATGGATGTGTGCATGCGGAACCTCCAATCCTAGTACCACTTGAGCCACCTTGATGCATGGGCAAGCCGTTTTAACAGCCTGTGCCACACGTTTGGCAAATAGCTGAAAAGCTGCCAATTCGTCGTCGTTCATATCGAAGATATAATCCACTTCGCGACGCGGAATAACCAAAGTGTGCCCCTCCATCAGTGGATTGATGTCGAGAAATGCATAAAACTGTTCGTTTTCTGCACATTTATAGCTGGGAATTTCGCCAGCGGCAATTTTGCTGAATATGTCCATTGTGTGGTAATATTTAGGTAGACATTGCAGCTAAAGGGGTGTTAAACCCTCTGCTTTAAATCGTAATTTTGTCAATTCTTAGTTTGATGGTGCCTCGGGGGATGGTAATTTCCACCTCATCGCCTTCTTTTTTGTTGAGCAAACCCTGTGCGATAGGCGTTGTGATAGCGATTTTTCCTTCCTTTAAATTGGCCTCGCTTTCACTCACAATGGTGTACGACATTTTGGCTTTTGTGGTTAGATTGGTCATCTGCACCTTCGAAAGAATTTGCACAGCTTCGTTGCTAAGTCTCGAAGTGTCAACAATTTTAGCCTCGTTAATGGCCATTTTTAGTTTGTTAATCTTGTCTTCGAGATGAGCCTGAGCCTCTTTTGCCGCATCGTATTCAGAGTTTTCACTTAAGTCGCCCTTGTCTCTGGCCTCGGCAATAGCAGCCGATGCTTTGGGGCGTTCAATGGATTCGAGCCGTCTAAGCTCTGCTACGAGGTTCTCGTAGCCTTCTTGTGACATGTAAGCCATATTTCTTTAACCTTAAATTATATTGGTGTTAGTTTTTCCTATGACAAATAATGAGCAATTCCGGCATGCTTTCTATGCCGGAATTTTATGTTCGTATTACAACGAGTTTTGGCCGCTACGTCAACGTTTGTCTTTGATTAACGATGCGTTTGCGGCTTATCTAGAAAGTTCCAGTGTTGCTTTGTTTGGATATAGATGTTGCAAAGGTAGTGCTTTTTGTGATAACCAGCAAACTTTTGTCTGTAAAATTCGTTAAGTGTGGCAGCGGTTCGAGGAGTTAAACAGTGCTGAACCACTGATAAATACAGTATTTAATGTGGAAACGAAGTGGGAGAGGAATGCAAATAAAACACTGAAAAAGTGCGCTTAAAGGTGAAAAGGTGAAAAGAAGGCCTGTTTTTATGTTGCGTAATGTAGACAATCGTGTTGCTTACTGCCTTTCCATTCGCCTTATTTCTTTGTCATTTCTTTCTTTAGTGTCTAGAAATAAGCTATTTATGTGCTGATGAAGGTGCAGAATGGTGTTCTTCTATTCGTTTAAATTGCTGTTACTTTGTTCGGTATTTTACTAATATAGCGCCTAGATTGCGTGTTATTGGTGTGTTAGCGATAAATAATGCAGCACTGAAAGGGTAAATATCAAATTGTTAAACACTTACAATGTTAAAAGTTTCGATAAACTTTACTATTTCATATTAAATGAGACGCGACTTTTCTTTACATGCCATTATTTTTTCATAACTTTGTAAGCATAATTCAGAAAACATACAATGAGGAAGCTTTTTCTACTTTTTGCTGCCACCATCGTGGCACTATGCGCACACGCTCAACAGCGATTGCCAAACGTAACACTGAAAGACATCACGGGAAAAACCGTGAGAGTGGACACGCTGAGCAATAATGGTAAACCACTTGTGGTGGCGTTTTTCGCCACTTGGTGTAAGCCTTGCAACCGCGAACTCAAAGCTATAGACGAGGTTTACGACGACTGGAAGCGCGAAACGGGAGTGAAAATCGTTGCCGTAAGCATTGACCAGGCGCAGAATATTAATAAGGTGAAACCCCTTGTTGATGAAAACGGATGGACCTACGACGTGCTGCTCGACCCAAACGGCGAACTGAAACGCGCTCTGGGTATACAAATGATACCTTATACTTTGCTACTCGACGGCAAAGGAAACATTGTGTTTAAACACAATGGGTATACTGATGGGGCCGAAAACGAACTGCTCGAAAAGGTGAAAGCCTGCATGTAGCAGGGCGGTATAGCGCCAATAATAGGGCCAATGCTTGCCGATGGCCTGTATAAGGCAAGTCTTTTAGATGGGTTAAGAGACTTGGTTCTGGGAATTTTTGGCCCACTTCAATTAGGGCTTAACTTGCTTTCCCGCTTAAAATATGGCGATTGGCCAAGTGTATTATGTGCGAGCAACAATGTTCTAACACATAAGGCCATCGAAGAACAATACAAAGAAGGGACATTGGGGCGCATAATAGATGTTGCCACACCTTCTCTAATCTAGCAATTCACAAGCATACACATTATATATGTACCTAAACCTCATCATGCAAAAGCAAATGCGAAGGCCACAACTAATGGCGCAACCCCAAGAAAAATATTGCATGGGGCTGCCTCTGCACCGAATGGCTGAACAAAACACAGCCTACCGTATGGCTAACAATCTGCGTAATCGCAAGAATAGCTGCCAAAACACCTGGGCAACGGTCTTGCTCCTTGCTCTTTGTTGCGCGCCTAGCTCGGCATTGGCACAAGATGGAGGCCAAAAGCAGGGCTTTGCGCTGCGTGGCTCGATACAATCAGATATGCTATTGCCACAAAACGACAATCAAGCTGGCATCACTAAAGGAACAGACGACTTTGTTAATAATACCTATGTGGAACTGGGCGCCTCGTTCAAGCAGTTTGATGCTGGGTTGAGATTGGAGTATCTGCAACACCCTTTGCCAGGATTTGAAGCCGATATTAAAGGATGGGGCGTACCACATTATTATCTAAGGTGGCAAACAAAACATGTGGAACTAACGGCGGGTACATTCTATGAGCAGTTTGGTTCGGGTTTTGTGCTACGCACTTACGAAGAAAGAAGCCTAGGCATTGACAATTCTCTGCTCGGCGGACGCGTGAAGGCCAACCCTCTTCCTGGTGTCTTCGTGAAAGCATTGGCGGGTAAACAACGCCGTTATTGGGAGCTTAACCCAGGATGGCTGGGTGGTGCCGACCTCGAATTAAACATCGAACAATGGCTACCTGCCATGCAAGCACACGACCAATATTTGATGTTGGGCGTATCGGTAGTAAACAAAAACGAACCCGATGAGGTGGTGATGGTCGACGCTAACCATCGTTTAAAACTACCAAGTAATGTGTTGGCCTACGATGTGAGGGCTAGATGGCAACATGGCGCTTTTAATGTGCTGGCCGAATATGCACAAAAAGCGCAAGACCCAGAGGCTGATAACGGCTATATCTATCGTAATGGATATGTGGCAATGCTGTCGGTTCGTACTCTAAGAGAGGATTGAGCATGCTACTCCAAGCCAAACGAAGCGTAAACATGGGTTTCCGCACACGTCGTAGCATGGTGGGAACTTCGTCGTTTGTAAACCATCTGCCTGCCTTTACTTACGAACATACTTACGCTCTGCCTGCAGTCTACCCCTATGCCACACAACCTGGTGGCGAATGGGCCTATCAAGCGGCTCTGGGATATAAGCTAAAGAAAGGCACTGCACTGGGTGGACGCTATGGCACAACTTTGAAATTGAACTTCTCGCACGTGCATGGCATCGCTAGAAACGAACAGGGAGGTAAGGGAACGGATGGTTATGGATCGGCTTTTTGGGCCTGGGGTGACGAAACTTACTATCAAGACCTAAACCTGCAGATGGAAAAACGTTGGTGCCCGGCTCTCAAAACCACGCTGATGTATATGAATCAACGGTATAATAAAACTGTGGTAGAGGGTAAGGGCGGCATGATTAACGCCAATATCTTTGTGGCTGATGTGAACTGGATGATGTCGCCACGCACCGCATTGCGCACCGAAGCGCAGTATATGCGTACAAAAGACGATGATGGCGATTGGCTTTTTGGCCTGCTCGAACTATCGTTGGCACCCTCTTGGATGTTCACCGTGAGCGATATGTATAACTCTGGAAGCACGCGTACACACTATTATCAAGCGCTGATAACCTTTAATCACGGTGCTCATCGCTTGCAAGTGGGCTACGGACGCACGAAAGATGGCTATAATTGCAGTGGTGGCGTGTGTCGATATGTGCCTGCAACCAAGGGCGCAACGCTGTCTTACAGCTATAATTTCTAGGATATAAAAGTGAATTGGGGACAACCTGTTAAGGCTTTGCAGGCTGCAATGGCGGGGCAAAACACCGCCCATCCATCGGCCGCATGCCTTTAACCCCAATCGATCATTAGAGCCAAAACTGATTTTGTTTTATTGTCGAGCAGATTGCCTGTCTTTGTAACGCAGGCGTAACGGGCTACGTCAAGTTGCAAAGGCAGACAAGATACCGACAAGATGATAAAAGATGTAAGGATACAACACAGAAACAAGAATTCTGGAAACATTGTGGTCTAATGACCGATTGGGGTTTAACACAGTCCTTCTTACGAAATAAACGGAGTCTTTGAACGGCCTTTTTGTATAAAACAGCTAAAGTATAGACCGAATAAAACTAAAAACGATGCATTTAAAACCAACACTCATACTGCTTGCAGCCCTTGTTTTGGGTGCTTGCAACAACATCGCACCCGAAGATAGATTTATCGAAGTAGCCTCGGCTACGGTAAAACGCAAAGTACTTGTAGAGGAATTTACGGGTCAACGCTGCCTTAACTGTCCCGAAGCAGCCAACGAATTGGCGCGTTTGCAAGCCCAATATGGGGGCGACACGCTGATTGTGGTAGCCATTCATGGCGGTCGATTGGCCGTAAAGCCCACGGCTAGCGTGAATGGGTTGTCCACGGCACTGGGCGATAGCTACGCCAAATTCTGGGGATTTACTAACTCTGTACCCAATGCTTTGATAAATAGAAAGCCTGCTGGACAACAAAAAGATGCCTGGGCTGGTATTATTAGACAGGCTTTTGAAGCCGAAACAGCCCTCAACCTGAAGCTAGTCACCACTTACGACGGCACAAGTCGCCAACTGAAGGTATCAACCACGGTCGCGGCGTTGGCCAATGGGGTACAAGGTAAACTGCAATTGTGGTTGGTTGAGGATGGCATTGTAAGCTTACAACAGTTGCCAGGCAATGTGAAAGAACCTAATTACGTGCACAATCATGTGTTGCGGGCCACTCTTAATGGCGATTGGGGTGAGGACGTGAGCATCGACGCCAACAACGAAAAGACATTTACGCACACCTTAACGTTGCCCATTGGTGTGAATGCTGATAAGGCATGGGTGGTGGCTTTCGTATATAACGACGACGGAGTAGTGCAGGTTGATAGGCATAAAGTGGCCAACTAAAAACTTTACAAGTGGTGCAGAACTGCTTTTGCCATCCATCTAACAGCGCAAATTAGCCCCTGGCGAGAGAGGACTAACATTAAGTTCTGCCTTCGTTTACATCAAATAGCATTAACAATCCCAAAACTTATAACAATAAAACCATTTGATATGAAGAGATTTTTACTTTTTAGCGTGCTCTTTTGTTTCGTATCGGCTCTGTCGATACATGCTGCAAATCGTGATTTGGTATTGGTAGACGCTAACGGAAAAGAGATTAAAGACAATGTTACGCTAAACCTAAACAAAGTGACAGATAATGGATTTGGACCGCAAATCAATAGTGGACTCTTTGTTCGCAACACTTCGGGCAAGAATGTTAACTTCATGGTGGTGGCCGATATTCAAGAAATGAAAGGCGAAAACGCTTATCTGCAGATGTGTTTCCCTAGCGCCTGCAACGTATTTGATAAAAAAATGAAGTACGAATCGCAGTCGCGTAATTTCCTTGCTAAGGAAAAAGACGCCTCCCTTGAAACCGAATTTTTTATCTCTAAGAAGGGAAGTTGTGTTGTTGTGCTTAAATTTTATACCACTAAGAGTCCTGCAACGGACGCAATAGCAGTGCCCTTACGACTGATTACTACCGTAAAACTGAAGTTCAGCGGTGATGTTATGGGTGTTGAAAATGTTGAAAACGCACTGCCTAACACTGTTAATGAGGTGTGGACGGCTCAAGGCGTGTTTGTTGGGCGCAACATCCTCGACCTAAATAGCTTGCCAAAAGGACTGTATGTGGTTAAGCAAAACGGAAAGACCACCAAAGTAGTAGTAGGCCAATAATTAAGAAATAATATCCTCATTACCCTTATTTGGGAGATAAAAAGAATGCTTTCACGCCCATTGCGTGCAAGCACAGGGAGAGTTACGGCCTTTTTGTTCCGCTGTAGAGGAGTGGCGAAGGGCAATTTGTTTATCGATTAAAATGAATATTACATGAAAAAATCTTCTTTTATGCGCCTTTGTGCGCTCATGTTGGTGCTTTACATCTGCAATAAGGCGTTCGCAGCCTTTGGTGATAACAATTTAGCACCCATCGCATCGCCTTCTTTGATAGTTGAAAAGGGCGAAACCAATGCTCAAGGCAAGTTTGCTTGTGTTAATTATGGTGGTAATGCCATCAAGTCTTTCCACTATAGACTCTCTATTGATGGTAAGGTGTTGGAAGAAAAAGAGGTGAAACTGGCTCAACCCATCGCTCCAACCGATACAAAAGAACTGCTGGTGAATGTGCCAACACTCAAAGAACTGGGCGATTATAAGGTTACTTGCGAGATTACTAAGGTGAACGGGCAGCCCAATACCACAACCTTCTCGGAGTCATCGCTCAACATGGTGGTGCTTAGTAAAAAGCCTAAATGTCGCGTGGTGTTTGAAGATTACACGGCCACCTGGTGCCAATACTGTCCTCGTGCCACTGCTATAATGGAGTATATGAGCAAAAAACACCCCGACGACTTTATCGGTATAGCCATTCATAGTCGCGACCAGATGGGCATTGAGAATTATTATGGCACTGGAAGTCCTGTTAGAGGCTATCCCACTATATGGGCTTCTCGTTATAGTCAGATAAAAGATTACACAGGAGAGGATGCTTATGATGATGCCAAAAATCGTGGAGCAGTAATGGATATCGAAGTACAAGCAGAGTGGGATGTGCGTAAAACCACTATCAGCGTGCAATCGTTTACTACATTCCGGCGTAGTTTGTCGAACGCCAGATATGCTCTTGCCTATGTAATCGTTGAAGACGGCATGCAAGGACGCAGCTGGCTCAGGCCAATTATTTCTATGGTCGTTATGAATATGAGAACGAAAACAGTGAATTAAGAACGTTTACCCGCGGTGGTAACCCCGTTTACAACCTTAAATACAACCATGTAGCTCGCGATTTTAAAGGTATTGGCTCGGGTATTGATAACTCTCTCCCAAGCAGAGTTACTGCCGACAAGGCCATCAGCCATAAAGTTACCTTCAGCAACATTGGTACTTATTGGCAACCTCAAAACAAAAACAATCTGCACGTTGTGGTGTTGGTTATCGACAGAAGTTCAAATTACATTGTTAATGCTGCTCGTTGCAGCATCGGTGCCCATGGCACAACTGGTGTAGAAGCTGTTAATACCCAAACCGAACGCGTGGAAGTGGCACGCTTTAACCTTAAAGGCCAACGCCTTTCTGCACCCGAACCAGGCATAAACGTTGTGAAATACAACGACGGTACGGTTAAGAAAGTGCTTGTTAGGTAGTAATCAATACGTTTGTGATGTCTCCTTACGCGCGTTTCGCCATGTTCAGAACAACTGATTCGCGCTAATTTCTTTATCCCAACTAACCTATTTGCGCCTACATCGCGCCGATGGCCACGTTGATGGTGGTCATTCGGTGGGGTGTAGGCCGTTGATTTTTTAGCTTCTTAGCCATATTTAGCTCGTTTTGATGGCTACCACCTTGTTCAATGCTGTTTGTTTGCTACCACAACTCACCCTCTTTCAGCACAAAAGCCACCTTATGTTGTGTCAATGGGCCTAAGAATAGGGAATTTGTAGTATCTTTGTGCATGCAATTCGGCGGTTGGCATGTTTACTGTTGTGCCTGTGGTTAGCACCAAGGCATTCAGTTTGTTGAGCATGTTGTAAAGAACTCTCAGTGGTTTATGGGCTTTAGCAGTAACCAATCAGCCAAAACAGCAATAACGAAACGAAAAAATTGAGCTTTGCGTAAACTTAAAACCATAGAAATGCACCGTCTGACGGTGGATGAGTTTAAAGCAGCCAGCAAGACTCCCCTTGTTGTGGTGCTAGATAATGTGCGTTCGTTGCACAATGTGGGGTCGGTGTTCCGTTCATGCGATGCCTTTCGCGTTGAGGCGGTGTATCTTTGTGGCATCACTGCCACGCCTCCCAGTGTCGAAATTCATAAAACGGCGCTTGGTGCAGAAGACAGTGTGGAGTGGAAATACTTTGCAGATGCAACCGAGGCCGTGGATGAATTGCATGCCCGAGGCACGAAAGTGTTTGCCGTTGAGCAGGTGACCAACTCTACTATGCTGCAAAACCTCGATACCAATGAGAACGAACGCTATGCCGTTGTGCTAGGAAACGAGGTGAAGGGTGTGCAGCAAACCGTGGTAGACCGCTGCGATGGCTGTTTAGAAATACCACAGTTTGGCACTAAGCATTCGCTCAATGTTTCAGTTGCGGCTGGTATTGTGGTGTGGGAGTTTGCTAAAAAAACAAAGAGATAACGCTACTTTCGAGCTGTTTTGTTGTTGATTGTGCCATAACACGGTTGGGCTCTCCTTGTTAAGACCATCGCATAAGGTTAACAATGCCATTGGCGAAAGGATTAATTCGTGTTATGCAGACCAGTATTACGCTTTCACATACCACCCCAGCACGCCTTTCTACGCTTTGTTGGTGCCTTAATATGTTAACGTGTCACCAACATCTACTTTTCCTTTACGCTTTTATTTGTTAATCAATCACAATCAACCACCAAACAGAACACAACTGGTTGTATTGTGATTAATATTCTAATTGCCTGAAACACAATGCAAAGATTTAACACAAAGGGTTAAAATTTACCCGTTAAAATTCTTTTTTAATTACATAAAATATCGTAACTTTGCATTACAACACTGAATAATATCAAATACACCGATCATGAAAAAAACAACACAAAACAGGGCCTTTATGGCCTTTTTGGCTCTTATAGCCGTCCTTTTTACGGTTGCTACCTTCTCGGCTTGCTCAAACAACGGCGAAGGTAGTGATAACGACCATGATGAAAAACATGAAAACTCCATCGTTGGAATTTGGAAACTGGATGCTACACTTGCTTCTGAAGATGCCACAAACACCCACATGGGCCACTCGCCAGCACAAGTTTACGAAGTTTATAAGGCCGATGGTTCTTACCATAAAGTGGACTTACCTAGCGGAAACGGCGTTAAAACCGAAGAGGGCAAGTATAAAGTAACCGATGATGAACTGGCCGTTGAACTGGAATACCCAGGTGGAAAACGACTAACGCAAAGGTTTAAATTTAAGATTGACAAAGATAAAATGAAGAAAACAAATGAAGTAACAGAGGAGATAGCAAAATACACAAGGTTTAAAGAGAACCCCTGACCAGGGTAATACAAGAAAAACATGATACGCCGACTGATGCCGGCGGACATTGAATGCGTAGACACCGTGAGGTGTCTACCTTTCTTTATGCCCTAATCGTTGATTATGCCTCTGGCTTTTCGCTTTCTTCTCGTTCAACTTTCGCTTGCATCTAGTTAACTTTTCGCTTTCTTCTCGTTCAACTTTCGCTTGCATCTAGTTAACTTTTTGTTTCCTCTCGTTCAACTTTCGCTTGTATCTAGTTAACTTTTTGTTTCCTTTCGTTCAACTTTCGCTTGCATCTAGTTAACTTCTTGTTTCCTCTCGTTCAACTTTCGCTTGTATCAAGTTAACTTTTTGTTTCCTCTTGTTCGTCCTTCGTTTCTTGTTATTATCTAGTTAGTCTTGCGATCTTAGCGTTATGCGCAGTCCTTTTATACAACAAAAAACAATCTCACCATCAATCAAACAAAAAATGTGCAGGTCCTAACGCCTGATTTGGGATCAGTCGTAAAACCCAGTAGCAATCCGCTTCTCGTGCACATGATTACATAAGCCTATAAAGGAAGAACGGAATATCTGTAACTCCCTTAAACTGGGTTTTACGGCTGGTCTCAAATTCTGCATAGACTCTAGCCACCGATGAGCAGGGTAGAATACAAGCTCTAAGGATTATTACACGATTATATTTTTAGCTGATGGAAACTAAAAAGGATAGCCTTTCTACACGTGTAAAATGTAAATATTTTCGATAAAGTTTTAACACAAAAACAGCCCTTAAATTCATCAGCAGCTCACTTGGACGCAAATATTCAATTCTCGCGAAGGTTTATTTACACCGGAAAGGGAATGTAAAGTAATTGCATAGAAATTGATTATATAATGAATAAATACGCAGCTGATAGTGTTTAGTGGGCGTTTTGCAGCAAAACGCAAGGCTAAATGCTGCAAAACGCAAGACTAAATGCAGCAAAACACAAGGCTAAATGCAGCAAAACGCAAGGTAAAATGGTGCAAAACGCAGGGTAAAATGGTGCAAAACGCAGGGTAAGATGGTGCAAAACGCACCGCGGAA
>NZ_BAIZ01000070.1 GCF_000613445.1 Hoylesella shahii DSM 15611 = JCM 12083 | reverse complement strand
AATATTTTATTATGAATTATTGCAGTTCGTAAAGTTTTTCTGTGTAGAATAGGTTTACTCCATGGTAGACGATAAAATAAATGTAGCTTTCATTACCTAACCTAGTGTTGTAGTTTTGTTAAATATGGTATCGAAACTTTACAAAACATGCTCTGCATAACACTCCATTCTAGAAATAAAAGCAGTTCAAAAGCTGCTTTTTTGCATGTTTTTTGGTCGTCCTGCATTTATTTTTACATTGTTTTTAAGTGTTGCATCTGCATTTTGCACCATTTAGCCCTTCTAAATGGTCGCTGAATGGCAATTTTTCATCTTCACAAAAACTGTATTTACTGGCTAAAAAGGCCTTTTTTATATTAGTTTTTACTGAAAAAGCTGCTTGTTTTTTATCATTCGTGTGGCTAAAAGAGCTCGAAAAATCTGTAAAAAGCAGCTTTTAGTCTTGCGTTTAGCACGAGATAGCATTGCGTTTTGTAGGAGATAGCACTGCATTTTGTAGGAGATAGCACTGCATTTTGTAGGAGATAGCACTGCGTTTTGCTACAAATAGCATTTCATTTAGCTGCAAAAAGCCCGTTTTATAGTAAAAAGTGCGGATTATTTCAACGAAAACACGGTTTGTCAGCATTCACAAACCATTGCCTTTTTTTCCAAAACAAACCTTCGCGAGATCGATTATTTGCGAGCGAGTGGAGGTTGGTGAGCAAAAAAGGCACTCACAATGTTAAAATCTATGCTGAATATTTTACATATCGAAGAGTGGCGACTTACATTGCTGCGGGTATTTTGTGGTTTATCAAAAAAATATAAGTTGCTATCATTGAGTGTTGCCCGTTTTGGGTTTACTTGTGGACATTTTGTGAGTTGTATCGCTTAATCGTTGTAGGCCATGTTTACCAAAATACCATGAGAAACAACCATTGGCAATCAAACAAAATCAGTACAGACATTAACAGCCATTCAAGGCAACACAACACAAGGCATTACTCTCTACTCTACATTTGGAGCGAGGCTGTGGGTATGGCATTGTTTTCCCACTAGCAACCAATGCTTGCCTTCAGCGTCGGTAGTGGCGAAGAGATAATGTTCACCTCCGTCTTTCAGCTTCAGTTTTTTGCGTAGCACATCAGGCTTAAGGGGGAAGTTGCGCGTGGCAATGTTGGCTTTTTCAATGCCTTGGAGCGCCGTTTTAAGCTCGTGCTTGTTAAACGAAGATACCGACACCAGTTTAAAGGCACGTCCAGGGAAGTTAGGCACTTCGTTGTTAGAGACAAAAAGGTGTGAGTTGGGGGCAAAGGCTTCCACACCCATCCTGCAGCACAGCAAACCAAAGCACCCCGATTTCATTATGGCTGCATGCGGTTCGTAGAGAAACATCTCTGCTTGGGGATTCGTTTGAAGAGTGGTTTGAGGTGTGTTTTCGGCTTCGGCAAGCATATAACGAAAACATGCACCATCGTTATAGCAAGTAATCTCGGTGTCCTTAGTTGTGTAAACGTTCTGTTCCCCCTTGAAGTTCAGTTTGTTAAGAGGAGCGTCCGCGGAATTTTCGTTTGTCGAATGGTTGTTGCCATTATCTTCGTAACTACCATTCGTTATCAAGAACAACAACTCTTTACATTCGTTTTTCACAGCCACGATGTGCAATTGTCTTACCCAAGCGCCCAGTTCTCGAAGTTTAACCAATGCCAATTGCCAATGCAGCATGGGCGAAAGTTTCACAGCCAGAACCTTACATTTGGCTAAAAGCTTGGGTAACAGTTCTAAAACGTTAGGCGAACAGTGTTCAATCAGTACCGTTTTAGCCCCATTCTTATCCCTACGAGCAGGGTCGAGATAAATGCAACTGGTGTATTGCATACGCTCTAGATAGCTTTCGGCCTCGCAGCACACCACCTCGGCCTGGTTAAGATTAAGTGCTTGTAAGTTGTGTAGGGCAAGTTGGCACAGCTGTTGTTGGTGCTCCACGTAAGTGGCATGGGCAAAACGTTGGGCAATAAACGAAAAATCAACCCCGAAGCCCCCAGTGAGGTCAACGAACGAGGTGCGTTCGCACTTGTTTGTTAGCAGTTCGTCGTTGGTAGTATTGCGTTTAGCCTTATGTGTTTCGCCCTTCAGTATCAAATTGTTAGTTATTTGCCACACCACGTCTGCCTTATATTGAGCAGTGGTTTGCGACGAGCATTGCTCCATAGAGAGATGAGGCGGATACAGGATATTGGGGTTTTCGGCCCACGAAGGCAGTTTCTGACAAGCCGTTTGCCAACCCGCAATTTGGTCAAGGGCAAAAGGGAGGTCAATGTTTGGCGTGTTATGTTTGGCCAAAGCCAGTTGAGGCACGCTGTCGTTTCTATGTTGAGCAATGAAGTGTAGCGTTTCGTCGTTTGTTAGCATGTGGAGTTTGGGGGTTTGGGGTGAAGTGTGGGTTAGGCTTTTTAGCCGTGCAATGCTTGCCAAGGAACTGTTCGGTGCAGGCAAGGAGTGACTTGCAGGGCATAAAATGGTTGTTATCCGTGTACCTATAATCAACGTTAAGGCCTTTTATTTATTGTCTGCCGTCTTACAAATATGTATGGCTGGGCATGCATTGGTGATAAAAAAAGCCCCCACAGGCGTTTTATGGCCAATGGGGGCAATAGTTAGGATTGAGAAAGGTGGTATATCTTAGCAGCTTTGTTGTGTAAACCAAAGTGCCGCGAAGGGCGAAGGATTAGCAATGCAGCTAAGAAATACTTGGTTGACGCTTATTGATAAACGTTGAGTTCGCCAATAACAAGCATTTCCGAAAAGTTAGCTTTTATGTTGGTGAGTCTGATATATTGGCAATTAACAGGCTTAGTGAAGCGCACAACGAAGGGATTAGCATTGGCAATGTTAGCCGAAGAGTTGGTAATCTCGCCTTGTTTTGTCCATGTAATCCAGTCTTTGCTGGTTTCAACCGTTAAGGTTTTAACAGTCCAGTTGGTATATCCAGTAGCGGGCAACACTTCGAAAGCACTAATCAAGGTGGGGTTGTCAAAGCTAACCACAAAGGTGAAAGGTCCGTTAGAAACGTAGTTCCACCACATGTTGTAAGCGCCGGTGCTACCGTCTGTTAGCTGATTAACGGCAGAGTTGTAGCCATCAACCACCCAGTAGTCTGAAGTGCTCATAGCAGTAAGTCCATCGGTGTTGCCATCATCCACCAGGTTACTTTCCTTATAGTTGATGGTGATGTTCATATTGCCGTAGTTGCTAGCCACGTCGACCCCTTGTGCAGCGTTAAGTGTTAGCGTAACGGCACCGTTAGAGCGCGAAGTGAGCAGTGTATCGAGTGCAGCGCCCTGCTGAGCAACCACTTTGATGGGTTCGGTAGACACCAATGCACCCTTAGCAATGGTAACAGTAGGGTTGAGAATGTTAACAGCGCCTTTATCCAAAGCAACAGCACCATCAGTTTTAGTAGCCGAAGGATTTTCGGCAACGCTCACTTGGAGGTCTTTGTCGAGTGCCGAAGAAAGGCGTACATAAAACTCAACTGTATCTTTTTTTACGATAAGTTCGCCATTGGCGTTTACAACGTTTAGCTCACCTTTGTTGCCTTGGTTAGCCAAGTCGTGAATGTAAAGTTTAGGAAGGTTGCTTGTTTCGGCCACAGTGTAGAGTGGAGTACCCACTTCGGGTTCGCTTTGGCAGGCAGTAAGCATAGAAGCAAGCCCAATGAAGGCTGGCAGGGTTATCTTTAAGATTGATTTCATATGGATAATCTTTCGTCTGAATGTTAATTAATTTGCGTTCGTGCAACTTGCCCCTAAAGCATAAATGCGCCATGAGGCAAGTTGCCGAAAGCTATAAATTATTTTCCGTCGATGCGAACGTTATGAATCCAGGTAGGAACAGTAGTAGCCTTACCTTCGTTGCCGTGTCCGGTGGCATCCTTAAAGGTGTCGCCGCTTCCCTCGTTCATCTTCCAGTAAGCTTCCAGGCCATCGCTAGAGGGGTCGCATTCGTACATATCGTTAATAATTTCGTTTTGAGTACGAGCCTTAGTCCACAAACGAAGTTCACTTACTTTCACGTTAGATACGAAGTGTGTGGCGCTAGCAAAACGCATAATATTGCTCAAATTAACCACTTTTCCAGGCAAGTCCATCGAAGAATCGAGTTTACCATTTACGTAAATCGAAAGTTTTGTTCCTTCGCAAACAAATGCCAGGTGATACCAAGTGTTGGTTTTGAAGAGTTGCTTGCTATTAAGCTGCGAACCTTGTGTTTTAATCTGTAGGCGGTTACCTTCGATGGCAGCGTCACCAAAGCGCGTATAGATTTCGCCTTCCTTACCCGATGGTGCCCAGCCACCGAAGAGCATTTGGTTGTTAAGTTCACCAATTTCGGTACCCAGTTGGTCGATATTCACGTTCATTTCAACCGTCCACGAAGTGAGGGCATATTCTTTACGCATGTTGAAGGTGATGCGCGAAGCGTAGTTGATAACAGGAACGTCTTGGCGAACCACTTGAGCCATGACGAAAAGTATCTTACTGCCCGACTCGAGCACCTCGTTAACGCCATTCTTGCTTTTTAGTTTAAGGGCAAGAGCATATTTTTTACCAGATTCTTTGATAGAATCGGGGAACGTTTTCACCGTAATTTTCACGGGAGTAGAAGTTATCTCACCAGCTTCAACCGTAGCTTCGGTGTTAGAGAGTTCGTACAAGCTACTTGGCAAGGCCACATATTTGGTAGAATTACGTTGGTTGTATTCTGCCAAAGCAGCATCGTCGACAACGGCTTCGAAAGTGCTTGTTTGTTGAGCAGGAGAAGAAAGCCTTACGATAATAGGCTGTTCAACAACGTCTTCGCCAACGGTGAGTCTTATCGAAGTGTTGCCATTGGTTTTTGTATCATCCCAAAAGGCCTGATTTGTAAGTACGCTGTATTCTGCATTGTTACAAGCAGTAAGTGCGAGGGCAGCAAAAACCATTGCAGCCACCTTTTTTGTTATGCTGTATTTTTTCATTCTAGCTAATGGTTAGATATTATTACTTAATCGAAGGGTTCATAATTTGGATAGCTTTGCGCAACCAGGGGTAAGTGGTTTGCGCCGAAGACTGTCCGTATTCGTACTCCATGTGGTACGAACCTACGCCACCCTTCTTGTAGGTTTTACCATCGTAGGTGGGTTGCCAGTAAGCCATACCCAAGAGCGAGGGGATGGTTGTACCCCATTTGGTAGTGAAATTAACGCCACCTTTTGCGGCATAGTTTTCAAAGTTTTCGCAAACAATAATTTTCTTTGCTACTTCTTCAGCCGACATTTTGTTTTGGAAGTGGTTGATTTGAACAGCCAAACGGTTGTTTAGTTCATAGTCGCTTGTTGTGGTGTAGGCCTGAAGGATGAAATAATCGAAGTGGTCGCCTAGTGAGTCGGGCAGAGCATAGGGCTCACCGTCTACAACGAGCATCTTGTTGGTGCCCGATTTTGGGCCGATGCGCTTACTCAGGGCCTTAACGAATGCAGGCATAACACCCTGTTCGGTCCACAATTCTTTATCGGTGGCAAAGGGTTGAGCAAAGTTGGGTTCGGCATCGATGTCGAAACCATCATAACCATACTTGTCAATGCTATCGCAAATGGCGTTAGCATATTTCTCGGTAGCAGCAATTCTCGAAGCGTTGGTGTCGCCCCAGCCCCAAAATTCTTTTCTCCATTGCTTCCAAGTGGTTCCGGCAGCCGCTTTATCGGCTGGGATAGGCGGTGTAAGTTGGTCGCCAATGTCCATCACGATGAAACACATCAGCACCTTAGTGCCTTTCACTTTTTGTGCAAACTCAAGGTCTTTCTTTTGTTTGTCGTTGAGGTTGCTCCAGTTTCCCCAAAGCGAAACGAAGTCGACACTGTCGGGAAGTCCCTTGAGCGAGTTGTTAAGCATAGCCGCTTCGCCAGTCCAGTTACCAAACCAGCCGAAAGATTTTTCGTGATCACTGTTTTTGTATTCGCGCAATTTAGCGTAGTATTCTTCGCTTTTGTTGGTAACGGTAAGGTTTGTTGGATCCTTAATTTCTGTATCCGTCCAATCGCTGCATGCCGTTAGAGCCATCGAAGCAGCCGCAAGCCACAGCAAGGTTTTATTTTTAATATTCATCGAATTCTTATTTTATTGTTGTTGAGAATGTGTGTAAGTAAGAAGCGCGCCTAGCAGAAGCGAAAAAGGGTGAAGGGGTTGGCGGTGAAAGGGGCTTGTTGTTTGAGTCTATACTTTTCGAGTATAGGTTGTTGACTGCCAAGCTTTGGTTTCAGGTCTTAACACCCTCACCCTTTTCTCTTCTTATCGTTTTTAACTTCTTACGTCTCTAACTTACCTTGTTATTTCTTTTGCCACCACATTTTAGTTGCATAGTCGTCCGTTCCACCAATCAACTGCACGGCCTTGCGGTAGTTAACAGGGTTTTTGGTTAGCTCGTCGTTTGCGAAAGGAATGCGGTTGGGAACATCGAGATTGTAGCCCGAAGTGCTTTGAGCCACAGGGAACACCTTAGGATAGCCTGTGCGTCGTATTTCGCTCCAGGCTTCTTGTCCGTCGGGGAACAAAGCAATCCATTTTTGAGTAATCAGACGTTCAAGCTTTTTCTCATCGGTAGCGGTGTCGTCCCATTTGATGGTAATAGAGCTAACAGCAGCAACGTTTTGTCCGTAACCACCGTCTGCATCGGTGTAGTTGGCTTGTGTGTTGGTGTTATTTGACAGATAGCTAGAAGCACTACCCAAGCCCCATTGTTCGAACGAGAGTGATATAGCTCTGTTGTACAAGTCTTCAACGGTTCCACCCATTCCACTCCATCCTGCTAGAGCACCCTCAGCACGACAGAAAGCTATTTCGGCAGCAGTGAGCCATACGCCACGAGTGTTCTTATCTACTTTGGCTTCAGAGTAAAGCTTGTCGGCAATGGTTTTGTTTTCAATCTTTGCACCAGCCAAACATCCGATGATTGTGCGAGTGGTAAACTGTTTTGCAGGTTTGAAATAGGCACTGAGACGCGGGTCTGAATAACCAGTGAGGAAACATTCTAGGTCGGCGCAAGCACGACTATCACCCCATTCAACCGATGTTTTGTATTGTCCGTTGGGTACATAAGTAACCGCGCAGTTGTCTTCATTGCTTGTAATAACGCCAGCAGCCACAGCTTCTTCTCCAGCTTTTTTAGCAGCAGCGGGGTCGGCATAGCGCATACGAATGGCCAATCTCAACTTTAAAGAATTGGCAAGTTTATACCACTTACCAAGTTGTCCGGCATATACCTTGTCGAACTCTTCATTTAGAGTTGTTTCGAGGTTTGGTTTGAGCAGTGTTGCAGCCGTGTCTAGGTTAGCAATGAGTAGTTTATAAACATTCTCTTGCGACGAGTAAGCGGCAGCATCAGCTTCAAGACCAACAGGAAGAGCGCCATACATATCAACATAGCGTTGATAAACCTGTGCGCGCAGCACCAAAGCTTGAGCGTAGAACACGCCTTTACGGTTTGTTTTTTCAACAATGCTATTGAAAGCCGAAGTGGCTTTGGGTAGAGAATTGTTGAAAGGCCAACTCACCCAGCCATTAGGAGCATTAAAGCGAGCAAAGTTTTTGTCGCTAAAGCCATTGTTGGCATAGGTCATGAAGCGTCCCAGATAGTTACCAATGAGGTCTTCGGTCATTTGGTAAGTATTCTCTTGTTCGGGGAAAGCCTCATTAACCAATTGGGTAAGAAACGAACTGGTGGCGTAGTTATCGCGGTCCAATTCCTCCTGTGATATCTTTTGTCCTGGTCGGTTTTCTTCTTCGAAGCCAGCCGTGCAAGCCGTTTGCATGGCGACACCTCCCACGAAGAGAGCTGCAAAGGCCATCGACTTGAATATATTGTTTTTGCTCATTGTTGTATTCTTTATTTTGAATATCATATAAAATACGCGTGTGGCGTTAGAATTTCACTTTTACGTTGAAGCCCAACGAACGCAAGCTAGGTTGCATGAAATAGTCGAAACCTTGATAGTATGTTCCGGTAGAAGCTACAGATTCGGGATCGAATGGGGCTTTGTTGTAAATGAAGAACAAGTTGTTGGCGGTTAGTCCAAGCGAGAGTTCCATGCCTTTAATCCATTTCTTAGGAATGGTGTAGCCAATGTGTGCTTCTTGCAGGCGTGCATTGGTAGCGCTGTAGATGTATTCGCTCCAGATGGGGTTGTCGCCACCCACGATGCGGTAGTAGTTTTCTGCACTAATCTTACCGCCGTTGATTTCTATACCACCGTTGTTGCGAGCGTCGGCCGTGCGTTTAGATACACCCCATGAGTCGAGAATGGCCTGTGTTTGCGACAACACGATGCCACCGAAGCGGGCTGTGATGAGGAAACCGAAGTTAAAGCCTTTCCAAGCAAACTCGTTTGAGAAGCCGATGTTGGCCTTAGGTAATACCGAACCGCGATAAACGGCGTTGCTTAGGTTCTCTTGCATGATACCACCTGTGTTGTCGGTAGCAATATTGCCTTCGCTGTCGCGACGGAAATCGGTAGACATATAGATGTCTCCCATTGTTCCACCTTTCTTCAAAATAATTTCTGCACCAGAAAGTCCGCCTTTCTTAGCCACTTCTGTATCATCGTCGAACAGTTTAATAATTTTGTTTTGGTTAGAACTAAAGGTGAACGAAGAGTTCCAATCTAGGTCGCCGAAGCGATGATTATAACCCAACGATAGTTCAATACCGCGGTTGCGGATGTTACCCAGCTGGATATATTCCCTGTCGTAGCCACCTACAGAGATGTTGCGCACCAATGTTTGCTTGTGCGTGTTGCTCTGATAGAGTGTCAAGTCGAGTGTAAGGGCGTTGTTAAAGAAGCGTGCGGTAAGACCAGCTTCCCACGAGTCGGTACGTTCGGGGTAGAAAGTTTTGGGGAAAAGATAAGTCACCGTGCTGTAAGTTCCCGTTGCGGGCACGTATTCGTAGCGCCAAGGCGATGTGATGTTTGGCGAAATAGCGCTACCTACCGATGCCCACGATGCGCGAACCTTGAGGTAATTAATAAACTTGGGCATCTCGGTCATTTGTGAAATAACGGCCGACATACCTACTGAGGGGTAGAAGAAGGATTCGTTGCTGGTTCCGTCGAGCGCCGAATCCCAGTCGTTACGTCCTGTAAGGGTTAGGTATAAAATGCTCTTCCAACCCAATTCCACGTTCGCGAACAGCGAATTAACGGCGTGTTTGTGCAAATCGTAGATAGGACGGTTGTCGTTTGTAACCTCAGAGTAGTCGATGGCATTGGGGGTGAAGATGTTTGAGGGGGCTTTCAAACCGCCTTGATGGCCTTCGTTGTCGTATTTAGTTCTTGAGAACGAACCACCCACGTTGGCTCCAATAGAAAAGGTTTCGAACGATTTGTTAATGTTGGCCATTAGGTCTCCGTAGAGCGAACGGTCGTTAACCTTTGCATGTCCGTAATATCCATACTTCGAATGTGCAAAGAGGTCGATGGTTGATGCATAGCGTTTGTCTTCTTGTTTAACGGCTGCATCGTCCCAACGAAGTCTTCCCGTAACGTCCAACCAGTCGGTTACCTTGTATTTTAGGCTTCCGCTAAGCATATAACGGCTACGATTGTTTTCGCGAACCATACGATGTGCCACCCAATAGGGGTTTTGCATCTTCAGCGCATCGCCAAAGTTCCAGTTCTGCACATAGATGCCACGATTAGAATCGTATAGTTCGTAGGTGCGAATAGCATCGAAGCTTTCTCCACGAGGGAAGAGATAAACCGAGGTGAGGGGGTTAAACCATTGACCTTGAGCTGTAAGGTTGCGGTCGTTCTCAAGGATATAGTTCAATCCAAAGTCCAAAGTAAGCTTGTCGTTAAGCATACTTGTGGTGTTTCTGAACGTAAAGTTGTAGCGGTTATACTTGTTGTTGGGCAAGATACCTGCAGCGTTGGTGCTACCAACCGACAAATAGGTTTGGTTTTTCTCGTTACCTGCGGTAATTGCTACGTTGTTTTGTATGTTCGTACCCGTATTGAAGAAGTTCTTTGGTTCGTAGTTTCCGTAGGGCGAAGCTTGTTTGTCACCCCAACTGGTGTTACTACCGGGCTTGTTGATATATTCGTTTTGGAATTCGGGCATGATAAAGGGGTTAGCAAACTGTGTGCTGTGGCTAACCGTAACGCTAACCTTGCCTTCTTTTCCTTTCTTTGTGGTAATCATCACAACACCTTGTGCAGCAGCCGAACCATAAAGTGCAGCGGCAGCCGGACACTAAGCACCGAAATGCTTTCGATATCTTCGGGGTTGATGTCGGCAATGCCTTCCGAACCGGGTTGCGATGCATACATACCACCCGTTTCGCCGTGCGAAGTGTTGGTAATTGGCACACCGTCGATTACATACAAGGCTTGGTTGCTTTGTGAAATACTCTTAGGACCACGCATCACCACGCGAGTAGCGCCACCCATACCAGCCGAAGAGGCATTAATGTTGATACCAGCTACCTTTCCGTTAAGCGAGTTCATGAAGTTGGTGCTCTTAACGGTAGTAAGATCGTCGGTTCCCACCTTCTGAACGTTGTAGCTAAGTGCTTTTTCTGAACGGCGGATACCAAGTGCCGTAACAACAACTTCCTCTATTTGTTTAGACTCCGACTCAAGCGTTACGCTTACGTTACCATTTGCAGGTACTGCCACTTCCATGGTTTTGTGTCCCAGGTAGCTGATAACGAGCGTTGCTCCAGTGTTGGTTGTGAGGGTGAAGTTACCATCAATATCGGTAACTGTGGCAGCTTGTCCGCCCTTAACACGAACGGTGGCACCGATAATAGGCTCCTTTAAGCTGTCGAAAACTGTTCCCGTAACCTTCACTTCATTACGGTTTTGTTGAAGATTGTTGGCCGCAGAGGCCCCGGCTTTTTCTGTTAGTTGCTTGGCAATCGCTGCCCCTTCTTGGTTGGGGATGGCGTTGTTGGCCATTGCGCCAGCGCTAATACTAACAAGGAAAA
>NZ_BAIZ01000071.1 GCF_000613445.1 Hoylesella shahii DSM 15611 = JCM 12083 | reverse complement strand
GAACAACTTTGTTCCTGAAAGCGGATGCAAAGGTATAAAGAAAATCAACAACACGCAAGCCTTTTTAAGAAAAAAATCAACGAAAATAGCAACTTTTTGTCTTTTCTTACAAAAAGAAAACAAAATAAGCAAATACACCTTATTTATATATATATGTCTCTATTATTGTTTTTGAAGGCGGCAAAAACTTTTTTTGGGGACGTTCTACTCCAACACATCACTGATAAAAAAAGATAGACTAACATCCTTTATGTGTTTTACATGAACCTTATGCTAGTTTTAAAAAGCACTTCATTCTTTTGCATATAACCAGAATAGCGGAACAAATTAACAGACATCAAAGGTATTTTATAACCTAAAATTGCATATCTTCAAAAACAAGGTGTAAATTTGCACCGGTCAAGGAACATGCTATAAACACGTTCGTCTACAATTGACCTACAACAGACCCACGCATGCCCACATAGACAATTAAGTTCTACTCATGCAACAAAAAAAAGAAGTTATGTATACCAAGATATTCACCCTGATATTGATAGCGATATTACCCATCTTGAAGATTGGTGCGACCAACAGCGATAGCCTACTCAATGAACTGGATCACATCATAGAAATTCGGCCCACCTTCATCGCCAACAAAGAACGCACAATACACCAACTTCGCACCTCCTTAGAGAACATAAAGGGGCGAGACTTAAAAAAGGAAATGAACCTTTGCGATCAACTTTGGCAAGAATACGCAGCTTTCAACACCGACTCTTCGCTTTACTATGCCAGTAAGCTCTATCTTTTAGCAGAACAAGCAAACGACGATGAACAAATTATTAATGCCGTATTACACAAAGTAGAAGCACTCATCACCATCGGCATGTTTAAAGAAGCTTATGAAATGCTTACCACACAACACCAACTTCCTTACAAGAATAAGAAACGAGAGAAGTTTTATCACCTCTACCGAACGCTGTATGGACTGATGGCCGACTTCGCTGTTACTCAGCAAGAAAAAGACACATATAATCATCTCACCGACACTTACCGCGATTCGCTCCTAGCTATTTACAAAGCATCGACTCCTATTTACAAGATGGTGCTGGCGGACAAACTAATTACACATGGTCAATACCAACAAGCCTTAAACCATTTGTTGCCCTTTAATCTAAGCAACGACGGCCGTTTGAATGCAGCCTATGCCTACACAGTTGCAGAAGCATACAGCAAACTTGGCCAGTCCACAATAGCCAAGCATTACTACATTATATCGGCCATCGAAGACATGAAGAGTGATACGCGAGAATACATTTCGCTTCGCAAAGTGGCAACCATGCTTTTTCAAGATGGCGACATCGACCGAGCTTACAAATATCTCACCATTTGCATGGACGATGCTAAGGAGTGTAATGCCCGAATGCGTATTTTAGAAATATTAGACACCTTCCCCATCATCAATCAAGCCTATCTTGCAAAAAAACATCAACAGCAAATGGTAGTGCTTGGAGTGCTTGTGGGCATCAGTTTATTAGCTATATCGCTCCTGTTTGCTATTCGCTACGTGCTTAAACAAAAAAAGGTGGTGGTGGCTGCCCAAGACAAATTGGCCAAAGCAAACGAACAATTAAGCGAAATGAACGCCCAACTCACTCAATATAACAAGGAAATAACACAACAAAACTTGCTCATTGCCGAAAACTCTTATCTCAAAGAAACCTATATTGCAAGGTATATGGATCAATGCTCAATATATCTTGAAAAAATGGGGCGCCTTCGAACCCATCTCAGTAATTTACTTTCTACGGGTAGAACTAAAGACATGGCAGAAGCAGTAAAGGTTGCAAACAAAGAAGTAGAGGTGGCTTTGGCTGAATTTTACGATAGGTTCGACGACACTTTCATTCAACTTTTCCCAACCTTTGTTGAAGAGTTTAATGCCCTTTTGCAAGCAGGCGAAGAGATTACACCTAAAAACGGTCATCGACTTAACCCCGAACTGCGTATCTTCGCCTTAATCAGATTGGGCATTACAGATAGTGTTAAGATTGCCCAATTCTTGAGATATTCCACCACCACTATTTATAATTATCGCACGCGCGTTCGTAACAAAGCCCGTGGACATCGCGAGGAACTCGAAATTTTGGTGATGAACATTGGCAAAATCACTAACTCTCAATAGGTTTCAGGTGCTTATTTTTACTACTTTTTGCTGCCCTATCAAACAAATTAACATGTTTACAACCAACAAGTTAACTATTTAAATACACTATATTTTTAATACTTCGTATTTTCTTCGGGTACATTTTATACTATCTTTGCAAACACAACGACTGCGATGTAATACCAATCGCCCGTTGGCAACAATGCAATCAATAAACTATCTAAAATCCTTTAATTAAACCAATGATTATGATACCCGTGCAAATCAAAGGCATCTCGTGGCACAAAACTTTGGCCCTGTTGGGGCTCTTGCTATGTTGCACCACAGTGTTTGCCCAAAATTTCAGTGTTAAAGGGGTGGTTACCGACAAGAATGGCGAACCCATAGTGGGCGCCACTGTGCTTGAGCAACGAACCAAGAACGGCGTCGCCACCGACCTCGATGGCCGTTTCTCTATCCGCGTTTCAGACGAAAAGGCTATTTTACGAATTTCCTACATCGGATTTAAGCCTCAAGAAGTGGACGTAAACGGAAAGTCTACACTTAACATTACGCTACAAGACGATGCCGCAGCCAACTTAAACGAGGTGGTTGTTGTGGGCTATGGCACGATGGATAAAAAAGAACTTACATCCGCTATCTCACATGTATCGTCGGCCAATTTCACACAAGTTGCCTCTGTAGACCCTTCCATGATGATTCAAGGTAAGGTGGCTGGCGTGTCGGTAACCAACACAGGCGCGGCCGACCCGAACAAGGAGGCTAGCATACAAATACGTGGCGTATCATCGCGTAGAGCGGGATTAGGACCGCTTATTGTGATTGACGGTGTGCCTGGTGGAAACTTAACCAACATTAACCCCAACGACATCGAAAGTTTCGACATTCTTAAGGATGGTGCTGCAAGTGCCATCTACGGCACGCGTGGTTCTAATGGCGTGGTGCTTGTAACCACTAAAAAGGGGCGTCGCGATGGAAACATGCACACATCATATAACGGTATGGTATCGTTTAATGTGATAAAACACGAACTAGATATGCTTGATGCCGACGAGTATCGGGCCAACCGCATCGCTTCGGGCACAGGTTACGACCTTGGAGGGTCAACCGATTGGCTCAAAGAGGTTAGTCAGGTGGGCATCAAAACTCAGCATACACTTACTTTGAGCGGTGGCGACCTACGTTCTAACTATCGAGTGTCGGCAGATTATCGTAACGCAAGAGGTATCGATCGCTATTCAGGACGCGAAGAATACGGTGCGCGTGCTGCCTTAAGCCACACCACACGCAGCGGATTGTTCACCTTTGGCGTTAACATCTCCTCGTGTAGCCTATCGTAAGAACGCTTCGTGGGACGTTTTCCGCAATGCAGTAGAAGCCAACCCCACCACACCTATAATGGACCAACAAAATCCCGCTCGCTACTACAACTTTAAAGGTCAGCCTGCCGCTTACAACCCCGTGGAATTACTTACGCTCGACCAAAGCACGGGTACCACTAAGCTTATCGATTGGGATGCAAGCGTGAAGTTGAACCTCTTCCCCTTACTTTTGAAAGACAACGATAAGCAAACTCTTAACACGCAACTTACTTTCGCCGATCATCAATACGACAACTACAACCAATGGTTTCGTCCTTCAACAAGCACGTTAGCCATTAATGCCGGGCGTGATGGAGAGGCATCGCAAAACTACTCCAAGTCTTCGCTCCGCAGTCTAGAATGGGTTACCAACTACACCAACTCGTGGGGCAAACACAATCTCAAGGCCATGTTGGGATACTCGTTCGAATACGACGTTTACGCTGGTTTCAATGCAGACAACAAAGATTTCCCAAACGATGCCTTAACCTATAACAACCTTGGAACTGGTACATTTGCCAAAGAAAAGGGCGAATTGGGCATGGGGTCGTTTAAGAACGACACTAAACTAATTTCTTTCTTCGGTCGCCTTAGCTACGATTGGAAAGGACGTTACATGCTTACTGCCTCATTACGTCGCGAAGGTTCGTCTAAGTTTGGGGCCAATCACAAATGGGGAAGTTTCCCTGCTGTGTCTGCCGGCTGGCGAATATCCGACGAACCTTTTATGGAAAACACTAAAAGCTGGCTTACCGACCTTAAGTTGCGTGCCGACTATGGCATAACGGGCAATCAAAACTTCGACAGTTATAAGTCGCTCAACACAATGAGTGGCTTTGGATACTACACCTATAACGGCAAATACTATCAAGTGTGGGGACCAGGAAAAAATGTTAACCCCGACTTACGTTGGGAAAAAGGCAAAAACTGGAACATCGGACTTGATTGGACACTGCTTAATGGGCGACTTTATGGCTCGTTCAACTATTTCAGTCGTCACCAGCAAGACCTTCTTGGCGACTACAACGTGTCGGTTCCACCCTATCTTTTCACCTCTACCTTTGTGAATGTGGGTTCTATGCGTAACAGTGGCTTCGAGTTTGATATAACATGGAATGCCATAAAGACCAGAGATTTTAGTTACACGCTCAATCTTGTTGGCGCCACGATGAACAACAAGTTCATTGATTTTAGCAACAGTCAGTTTGTAGGCCAAGACTATTACGACGAAGTTAGCCCCGAAGCCCCTACCCCTTCCACACCCTTCAGCGCATCGAGAAAGGACGACGCATTGGAAGTTTCTACATGTTGAAGTATGCAGGCATAGACAAGCAAGGGCGTTGGGTGGTCTACGATAAAGACAACAATATGGTGCTGGCCGACAATGCCACCGACGAAGACCGCCAATTTGTTGGCAACGGTCTGCCCCACTTCACTGGTTCGATGACACATACCTTTCGTTATCGCCAATTCGACGCCTCTGTATTCTTCCAAACAGCGTTGGGTTTCGATATTTTCAACATTCACGACTTTTATTATTCCACCAAGAATTTTCAAGGCAATGTGATGGACAAGGCCTATAGCAAAAACAAGCTAGTGAGCCAAAACCCCGTCGTTAGCGACTACTTTTTAGAGCCAGGCGACTATCTTAAACTCTCTTCGCTGAACATTGGTTACACGCTTAACCTCAACAAGCGGTTTATCGACAGTGTGCGCATCTTTGCCACGGCCAACAATCTCTTCACCATCACCAAGTTCTCGGGTATCGATCCTTCAACGTGGGAAGTTAACGGCTTAACTCCTGGGGCCACAGGCTCACGCTCTTATTATCCCAACACGCGCCAGTTTATGCTGGGCATGCAAATAGATTTCTGACCCTAACCCCACCTATTATTATCATCGCAATATGAGAAAAACAATTCAATACTTGGCAAGCTCACTGGTGTTGGCAGCGAGTGTCGTGGCATGTACCAACCTTGACGAGACGCTCTACGACCAAGTAGCTTCGCAAAACTATTATAACACCAAAGAAGATGTTATCCGTTCTGTGCTCCGCCCCTTTGAACATGGATACTGGAGCATACAAAGCAGACAAGTGCTTAACGAAGAAACAGCCGACCAACTCATTACACCCACACGCGAAGACTGGTGGGATGATGGAGGTAGATGGGCGCGTCTGCACCGCCACAAATGGCTCAACACCAACGGCGAGGCACAAAGCGAGTACAATGGTTGTTATCAAGGTATCATGCAAGCCAACCTCGTTATCGAAGATTTGGATAAACTTTCGGCATCCCAATTTGGCTTTTCAGATTCCGAGTTCAACAATCTCAAGGCTCAAAACCGCGTTTTGCGTGCTTGGCTTTATCTGCGTTTGCTCGATGCATTCCGCAATGTTCCGCTAGCAGTGAGCTTCTACGATACAGCTAAGAATAGTGAAGGGCAAGTTTCCCCAAAAACACTGTTCGCCTTTATTGAAAACGAACTAAAGACAGCCCTGCCCATGCTTACCAAGAAAACCTCCATGGGTGGTAATCAAAACATTCAAGGACAATGGACTCAAGCTGGCGCTGCTGCCTTACTCGTACGTCTCTACCTCAACGCCAAGGTGTATATTGGAGAAGAGCGTTTTACTGATTGTGCCAACTATGCACAAAAAATCATCGATGGCGAATATGGCTCTTACAAGGTAGCACCACGCTGGGATGCAGCCTTCGATTGGAACAATGAAACCTGCGACGAAGTTATTTTTGCTTTCCCCGGTTCTGCTGGCTACTCGCATTGGCATTACAAAGGCGACCTTTATTGGTGGTCGGTTCCTTCTAAAGCTAGCGATTGGCTCAAAGACTCCAAAAACAAAGAAGGAAGCCACAACATCAAATACTCGCTTCGCCTAGCTATAATCCCAAAGGAGAAAAATACACCTTTGAATTGGGTATGCCTATTGCACGTTTTAAGGATTATCCTTCGGACGTAAGACTGAAAAAATACACCAACCTTGGTAATAACAAGCGCGAAGGACTATTTGTATATGGTAAGATTGCTTATACCGATGATAATGGCAACACGACCTACTTAAAAGACCACAATGGGCGTTATACACTCGACTTGCGCGATGCAGTAGGTAAGTTTGGTGCCACCGATGGCGATAAATGGCTTGCCAATGCCGACAGCCGACTTGAGAATGGCGACGATAATTCGGGCTGGATGTTTGTGAAATATCCCCTCTACGCTGACGACGAAACCGGACAACTCGAGTCCGACTACTGCGAAATTCGACTTCCTGAAATTATTTATAGTCTGGCAGAATGTAAATTACGGCAAGGAGATGCAACCACTGCTGCACGTTTACTTAACGAAGTTAGAAAGCGCAATTACCCCTCTACTTCGTGGAACACAGCGCTATACGCTCCAGAAGGAACTGCTGTGCTAGACATGAAAGAGATGCTTAACGAGTGGGGACGCGAATTCTTTGCCGAAGGACGTCGACGCATCGACCTCATTCGCTTCGACAAATTCCTCAACGCTTGGTGGGATAAAGATGCCGACATAGACAACCACACGCTTATCTTCCCTCTTCACCGCGACATCTTGGGTGCTAACAAGCATTTAAAACAAAATCCAGGTTACGACAAATAATCATCATAAAACTGCTTTGCAATGAAAAATATCATTAAACATGCATCACACGCTTTCTTGCCCTTACTGGCAACTTTAGCAATGGTGGCTTGCCACGACGATAAAGACATCGTTGTGATTAACGAAAATTTGCCTCTCAAGGTGGCACACTTATATATGGTGGGCGATGCCACACCTGCTGGTTGGTCGATAGACAATCCCACCGAACTTACTCGCGATGCCAACGACCAGTTTGTATTCACCTATCACGGCAAACTAAACACGGGCGAACTAAAGTTCCCTTTGTCTAAGGGCGACTGGGGGGCTACCTTTATTTATGCGCCTGCTGCTGAAACAGAGATTAACGACAAGGGTGTGGCACAATCTGCAATCGATGTTCGTAAAGGTGGAAACGACAACAAGTGGAAGGTTACACAAGCTGGCATCTACACCCTTACACTTAATTTGCGCGAATTTAAAATCAACGCCACCTACGAAGGAGCCGAACCGCTAGTTCCCATCAACTCTAACACCTTGGGCTTTATCGGCGATGCCACCCCCGCAGGATGGACCACAGAGGCTGCAACGATGTTCACCAAAACTTCTGACTCACCGTTGCAGTTCACTTACGAAGGACATCTCAAGGTGGGCGAATTTAAGTTGGCTTACGATGGAACTGTACTTAAAGACTTTGCCGGGCCCTACATTCAGGCTCCCGAACCAGACGTTACCATCAATGGCGATGGTGTTTCTGCACAAGGTATGAATGTTGGCGGTGCCGACAACAAGTGGAAGGTTACGCAAGCTGGTACTTATAAGCTCCTGTTCGACCTCACCAACCACAGTCTTTCGGTGCTTTCGTTCGCGCCCGATCCCGCTTCTAACCCTTGGAACACTTCTACGCTCTTCATGATTGGCGATGCTGCAACAGGGTGGAACATAGGCGATGCCCTACCTTTCAAGAAGGTGGCCGAACACACTTTTGTATATGCTGGCGAACTAAAAGCGGGTGTCTTCAAACTCATGACCAACAACACCGGCGCATTTGGCACAGAAGATAAAGACTGGTTTTATGCACCTGCCAACGAAACAACTATCAGCACTACGGGTGTTGCTGCAAACGGCATTGTGGCTGGCAATGGCAAGAGCGACGATAACAAATGGAAAGTTACCCAAGCAGGCAACTATGTACTTACCATTGACATGGACACGCATAAAATCTCGGCCGAGTATGTGGGCGAAACGTCTTCGAGCATAGCCACTGCCGAAGCCCGACTGGTGGGCGATGCCACACCTACAGGATGGGATATTGCAGGAACAGCTATGACTAAGGAGACTACAAATGCACTACAATTCTCATGGCAAGGAAAACTAAAGGAGGGCGAGTTTAAGGTTGCCATCACCTCTACCAACAACGATTTCTCGGGCGAATGGCTTCAAGCTCCTGCTGCCAACACCCTTGTTGGGACCACTGGCATTACCAATGGAGGCGTGGTTAAAGGTGGCGACGACAAGAAATGGAAGGTCACCACTGCTGGAACCTATAAGATTACCATCAATTTTTCAGCGCGAGTGATTAACATTACTTACTTGGGTGCATAACGTTTTTGTTCATTTAATTTCTAACGGCGATGTCCACAGTTGCTTACTCTTTATGTATATGAAGAGGGTGGCGTCGCCAACACTTAACAGCAAGACAATATCGAACATGAAAAAATATCTTTTTGCCAGCATGGCCTTCTTGCTTCTCACAGCCAGCTGCAACAGTAATACTTGGGATGTAACCAACGATCTCTCCATCGATGCCACCGATCCCACCATTGGCCTCACCCCACTTGCTCAACAGCCGGGCATGGATAAGGCACCTTTATACTGGAGTCTCTACGGTGCACTACGTCAACAAGAGAAAGAAGGCTCGTTCCCCAACATCTTTACCGAAGACGATTGGGATAAAGCCATCGACTATGTGGCCACTAATCTCAAACCCTATGGATATGATATGCTCGTTACCGATGGTTTTGCGTCGATGAGTGGCGACGATGGTTATATGACGCGTTATAGCAGAACGCAGAAGGATGAAAACTCGCCCGAGGTGCCTCTAACCACCATTGTGGCCAAACTTAAGGCTAAAGGTTTGAAACTGGGCGTGTACGATAGTCCTTTTTGGCTACACTACACCAACCCCAACGCCATTATTCCGGGTACAGATGGCATCACTGTTGCCAGTCTTAGATACGACCCCAAGAAAGATACTGATGTGTTGCACCCCAATAAGAACGACCAATTTGGATGGGTGCTAACCGACCACCCCGGGGCCGAACAGTATTTTGAAGGCTTCTTCAAACACTATTCTGACTTAGGCGTGAAGTTTATTCGCATGGATTTCCTATCGTGGTACGAAGACGGAATGAACTATACCGACCAAATTGACCGAGGCTATGGTCGCGAACGTTATGTCAAAGGTTTACAATGGATTAACAAATACGCACAAAAATATGGCATCTACGTATCGCTTGTTATGCCACACCTAAAAAATAATGCCTTGCTTGAGCAATATGCTGGTAATATGGTGCGCATTGATGCTGATGTTTTGGAAGGTTCGTGGTATCGTTTTTCCGAAAACAACAGAGGCTCGTTGCGTGGCGGTTGGCCCAACTCTGAAAATGCTTTCGACGGATTTATCAACTGGTCGAAGATTTCAGGACGCAAGAAAGTGCGACTTGATGGCGACTTTATTCGCATTGAGAGCTTTGCCAACGACGATGAAAAAATGTCGGCGGTATCGTTACCACTCATGGCTGGTGGTCCTATATCCGTGACTGATATGCCCACTGGCAACAACTTAAAGTTCTTTCAAAACGAGGAACTGATCGCTTTACAAAAAGACGGATTTGTGGGACAGCCACTTGAACGCAACTTTTGGAATGCGAACGGAGAAATTTGGTACGGACAAATGAGTGATGGTAGCTGGATTATTGGTTTGTTCAATCGCGAGCAGACTCCAGCAACCAGAAGCTTGGAACTGCAAAAAATAGGTCTGAATGGTAATTGGAATACACGCGACCTATGGAAGCACGCCGATGAAGGCGTGATAAATGGTAAGGTGGAGGTAATTGTGCCTGCACATGGATGTAAAATCATCAAGTTAACTAAGAAGTAACTATTACCTTGAAGCACATGTTATGCATTGCGCGTGGGCAGGCTTTAAGGCCTGCCCATAATGCTGCACTCTGCCTTAACGCGCTTTATTCAAACCCCATTAACGTTCTTAAAAACCCGCAACAACAATGCAAAAAATAATTCATCTCTTATGCCTTGTTTTCGTCGTGGCCACAACTTCTGCCATGGCCCAACAGGTTTCTTCGCCCAATGGCGATGTAAAGGTTACGTTCAATCTTGACAACTCCACACCCACCTACACGGTTGCTTTTCGCGGTAAGGCGGTTGTTAAACCTCGCGCCTGGGGCTTGCCTTGGCCAAAGGGGGCGATTTGCTCGATGGATTCACCCTTTTGGGTGAAGAACGAGGCGCTGCCGACGAGACCTGGACGCCTGTTTGGGGCGAAAACCGAACCATCAGAAACCACTATAACGAACTGCTGGTGCGCTT
>NZ_BAIZ01000072.1 GCF_000613445.1 Hoylesella shahii DSM 15611 = JCM 12083 | reverse complement strand
TAATAATAGTAAATGGCAAAAAGTTGAGGGAAAAGCACGCAATGTTTGCTGCTGTTTTTTTCACTTGGGCGCATTTATATGGGTTTTTCAAGGTGTTTTTTTCTAGAATGGTTCGGCAAAAAAACACATTTTGTAAAACATGTTTACCATTTTAACACATCCTTAACTTGCCGGCTCGAATGCCCAATTTGGGTTGAGACAGGCTTGGGTTAGCCCATTTGGTCTACCGAAATGTTCTTATAGCGTGATGCACTTAGACCTCGCACAGGCCATAAATCCAGAAATTGGTTGTCTTCCTTTTCTTGCGTACTTGATAGACACAGCACTCCCCACCACGAAGGGCGGTGGTGTGGCCGCCGTCCAATTCCACGCTGGACATATCCAAGAAAGACCTATAAAGGTGCAAAATGATGCCCCACACCTTCTCCCATTCGCCGTTCCTCGACCACTTGCGGAAATGGGCATACACGCTCTTGTAGCTCAAAACCCTCCCCGTGAAGATGGCTGAAACGGGAAGTATGTGCCACTGACAGCCCGTTTTCAACTTGTAGAGAATGCACTGAATGACCTCCACCAGGTCACTTTTTGTAACATAACCGCGTTTTGCCACCGACAAATATGGCAAGATCTCAGATTTTATTGTATCTTTGTCCAGTACTTCCTACATGAGAGGAGTGTTTATCTTGGTTTAGTAGCACAAAGATAATAAACTCCTCTCAATTTATAGAAAGATTAAAAGTCAAGACAACTTCGATGTCAGATTATAGAAAATATTGTATATTAGCGTAAAAAGATCAAGTAATGGTTATACAGAATATTATCTCTCGCAAGGAAGACCAAACCTTTGACTGCAAAAGCATTCAAATTGATCCGAAAGCATTGGCTATTACCATCGTGGCATTTGCTAATGCTGATGGTGGTGATATTGCTGTTGGTGTGTCTGATAAGACGAGAAAGATAGAGGGGGTTGACCAGCATACGGAAAAGTTGAATGAGCTGCTGCGTGCTCCTTTGGATTTCTGTAACCCAACTGTATCTATTACCAGCGAGTTGTTACCATGCACGGACAAGGATGGGAACGAAAATCATATTTTATTGATGCATATTCCTGCCAGCTCTGAATTGCATGCTAATCAAGCCGATGAAGCTTTTATGCGTGTTGGCGACAAAAGTAGGAAGTTGTCTTTTGAAGAACGCATACAGTTGATGTACGATAAGGGAGAACGCTACTATGAAGATACAGCTGTGTATGGTGCTACGGCAGATGATATTGATATGGCTGCTGTCGAAAGATATACAGAATTGATTGGTTATACCAAATCGCCCAAGCAATATCTACAAGAGAATAATGGTTTCTTGACTACCAATACAAAGGGAGAAGAACAAGTTAGTGTGGCTTGTATTCTGTTGTTTGGTAAATATCCACAGAAGTTCTTTCCTCGTGGGCGTACTCGCTTTATCCGATACAAGGGTACAGAGGAGCGGGTGGGCGCAGAGATGAATGTCATTAAAGACGTAACTTTTGAAGGAACGATACTTGACCAAGTAAAAGCCACGATAGCTTATCTTGAAACCCAAGTAGAGGAACATACATTCCTTGGGCAGCATGGTCGGTTCGTGACCCATAGAGATTACCCTAAGTTTGTGATTCAAGAGATGGTTGTCAACGCTTGCTGCCACCGTGCTTACAATATCAAGGGCACGGAAATTCAAATAAAGATGTTTGACAATCGTTTGGTGTTTGAGTCGCCCGGTAGATTACCTGGAATGGTCAAGCCCTCTAATATCCGTCATACACATTTCTCTCGCAATCCAAAAATTGCCCAATTCCTCAAAGCGTACGACTTTGTGAAAGAATTTGGTGAGGGTGTGGATCGTGTGTGTAGAGAGTTGGAAGCTAATAGGTCGCCAATCCCTACATATCATTTGGATGATTTTATCCTTAAAATTACAGTTCCCAAAGTTATACATCGGCCTATAACCAATGGCAATGCGACTGTAAATACCAAGAATGCAACTGTAAATGCAACTGCAAATAGTCCAAAAGATACTGTAAATGCTCAAAACACGACTGTAAATGCCGAAAATGCAACTGTAAATTCCAATGATACTATAGATAGATTAATAGCAAAAGCAGTCAAACAGGGGGATAAACTTACAGCGAACCGTATCTCTATTTTACGACTGATGGTAGAAAACCCTTATATTACAAAGGAAGAAATGGCTTCTATTATAGGATTGAGTGGTAGTACAATCATGCGTAATATTGAATTTATGCGTGGCAAGTATCTTCGTAGAGTCGGCTCGGATAAAAGTGGCTTCTGGGAAATTATAGAATAGAAATATGGAAACGAATTTATTGCTTGCATTAAAACAGTTTCAGCATAATGTTGAAGTAAATCCCGATTGTTTAAGAAATTTAATAGGAGAGAAACTATTAGAAGAACAATTTTCCATGGTAGCAGACACCTTATTATTTGGTGGATTTCTGTTAATAAACAGGAGATTTGAGATTTATGCCCATTCTATAGAATTTTATTTTCATGTAGAGAAGTCGGCTAATCAAGAGTTTGTTCATGATCCTGTTATGTTTCATCGAAATAAATTAGATGATGCAGATTATAGAACTGTGAATACACCATATTTGAAAATAGGAAGTTTCTATTTGCATAAATTTGGTCTGGATATTACTTTTGAGAAAGAAGGCGAATATCGCGCATCCATTCTAATCAAAACCTTTAATGTCGTTGATAGAAATGAGCAAAGTAATAAAGCAAATTTAAATAGAGATAAGAGGATGGCAAGCTCGTATATTTATGACTATCTCCAGTTTATGGAGCCAGACAATGATACATTAAAGTCGGCTATCCAAATGGAATGGTTACCAGAATTACAAATACTGCCATCATTTTGTTCTGTAGCAGCCTCACGCATTAATATTAATAAATTCGTCATTGATAACAATGGAAATCAAACCTCTATAAAGTCACCAGAGAAAGATACCCGACCATGGCGATACTATCGAAAAGAACCTTATCATCTGCTAACAAACTTACTAAAAGCAAGAAGGGTATGATATTATCAAGTCAAACCAACAGTGTATACTTCTCGGCTCATTTGGCCAATGATTATAGGCAATTGTACGAAGCGGTGAAGTCTGTCTTACAAGACTATCAGATACATGTAGATGTTTTGTGTAAGACTGCAGATTATTGGTGTCGTGACTATATGCCAATACAGGTTACGGATAATACTTTTGTAAAGTATAAGTACAAGCCAGACTATTTGAATAAGAGGGGAAAACATGAGTTTATTACGAATGTAGACGAACCTTTATCTTTTCTCAATCTCAATGATAACAAGTTTATTAATCTCTCAGATATTACTATTGATGGTGGTAATGTCGTTAAGACTCCGTATCATGTTCTAATGACAGAAAAGATATTTATAGAGAACCCACAATATCAAAATAAATTAAAATTAATCTATCGCTTAGAAAAAGCTTTCCAAACAGAGATAATAATACTTCCTTGGTGTAACAGGTCGCAAGATAAGTGTGGCCATACAGATGGTATGGTAAGATTTGTAAAAGACAAAGAATTATTAATGGCAGACTATACCAATTTTGCTCCAAGAAATGGAAAGCGAATAAGAAAGATATTAGAGGAGAATGGCTATATTGTGCATGAACTTCCATTACCTTATACTATCAATGATTCGTGGGCTTATATTAATTTTCTGCAAACATCTAAGGTAATTTTGGTGCCTGGACTCAATTTAAAAACTGATAGTATAGCCTTAGAGTATTTACAGTCTTTATTTCATAGCCAAAAGATAATACAAATACCTGCTCCTTATCTAATTAGTAAATATGGAGGAGCCTTTAATTGTATGTCATGGAATATTAAAGAATAGACTTTCCGGATGTCTTCTTTTACTATATCTACCATAATAGCTTTTTATGCCTAATTTCTTGACAAGTAGAAGTAGTTATGAAGATCACAGTGTCAAAGACGATGGAAAAAGTGATATAACAAGCCCAACCAAGTATTCTGTTTGGTTGGGCTTGTTCCATATGAGGCTACTTCAGTTTCCTTTGCATCAGACTATCTGCTTTCTGCTTTAATTCCAAATCGTAGCTATCAGCTTTCTTCTTGATATTTTTGATTGCAGTTTCGTTTCGATGAATATCAAACACATCGTTGAGCCATAGGATTTCCTTTGGGCTACAACCTCGCCACACTCTGATAATTCGGAACTTCAAGGCATCATCTTTATATTGCTGTTTGCTTTGCCACAACAGGAAGTTGCCGACCAGAGAAACAAGACACACAACTGCTGTTATGACCTCATAGGTAAAAACTTTAGACGATTTGATGTCAAAGCTATGCTTATGGATATGTTCCTGCGGTTGTGGTTGCCCTTTCTGCTCCTGCCATTCGTGTAACATAGTCAATATGCTCGCCACCAACTTATCAATGGATTTGGCATCCTCATCCTTGATACGCATTTGTATTGCGATATACTTATTAAGTAGGGTAATTCAGTTAATTCCCTCTTAGGAATCTCTGGAGACTGTCAAATGCCAGATTCTTTTCTTGAAAAGCGTCTTTATTCCACTCGTAACCTTATCTATATGTGCCAATTCGCCAAAACCTATCCTATGGAGATTCTATTAGAAATGAGTAAGGTTGAAAAACAGCTTAGTAGTCCTTCGGTTGTTAATGTATTACAACTAACAAGCGAAATCAATCAATTTGCGCAAGAGGCTCTTGCGCAAATTCAAGCTACAGGTAATCAAGGAAATATAAATACGCAAGAGTCTCTTGCACAATTAGGAGAGGTTTCTGAAACACTATCTACCATCTACCAACACGACATAAATCAGATAGAAGAATTTTTTAAGCAATCTGCCGTAGTTCGCACAAACTGGGCAAGCCATGTAATTCGGCGGCATTCCCTGTCTGTCGGTGACATATATGGCATTGGTCGTCTTCCTCTTCTTGCATCCTTGTATAGATATTTTAAAAGTCAAAGCGACTTCATAATATAAAGGTGGGAAGCTTCCACCCGTAATCGGCAAAACATATTACTCCCCTCGCCCGTTGGAGAGGGGTTGGGGGTGAGGCCGTCCCTTAACCTCGCTTTTTATACACCACATTCAGCAACAAAAAGTTTGTCGGAACGGCAACGGCCATTACCACGATTGGCGCCAACAGTTTGCTAAGTCCCCACCAAAGAAAGAGGTTGAGCAAACCCATTTCCATGAGATAGTTCACCGCATGACTCGCTACAAAACCCACAACATTGCCGCGAGTGGCCTTACTTTGAAAGGTGAAATAGGTGGTTAGCACATAGTTGCACAACAAACCAACCACGTAACCTACGGTGTAAGACACGTTGGCATTGACAACAAGCAAACACAAACAATACACCCCATAGTGCAAAGCCGTGCACAACACGCCCACAATGCCAAAGCGAAACACGCGCCAAAAATGCGCACGAAAGGCCGGATTGCCCTGCCACCAACGCTTAAACAGCTGCGTCATCGTCATCACCCACTATCTCGCATATGTTAAACAATGGTCTATTTTTCACCTCGGTGTATATCTTTCCTACATAAACACCTACAATTCCAATAGATAAGAGTATCACTCCGCCTATGAGCCACAAGCTTAACATGATGGAAGCCCAACCGGGATAGGCTGTATGCACCACAAGCGCATGCACCACATACACGCCCGCCACCAAACTAAGGAAGATGAAAAAGAAGCCTATATATAATATAAGGTATATGGGGCGAACCGAAAACGAGGTGATGCCATCCAGGGCAAGCGACAGCATTTTTTTTAAAGTGTACTTGGAAGTGCCTGCCGTGCGTTCGCTAATAACATCGTCTACGGTGCTGCTTTCAAGTCCTATCATCGGGATTAGTCCGCGTAGATAGAGGTTGCGTTCGCCATATCCAGCGAGAATGTCGAGTGCTCGGCGGCTCATCAATCTAAAGTCGGCATGATTAAACACGCTTTTAACGCCCATTTTAGATTGCAGCTTATAGAACGCCACAGCAGAAAGACGTTTAAAAACAGGGTCGGCCTTGCGCGACACCTTCACCCCATAAACAATATCGCTTCCTTCACGATGATGTTGCAGCATACGCGGTATGGCTTGCAGGTCGTCTTGCAGGTCGGCATCGATGGTTATCACCACATCAGCAATGTCTAGCAGTGAGCATTCCGGCCATAATGGCATTTTGATGGCCTACGTTTCGGGCTAGATTGATGCCTCGCACGTAATTGTTTTGGCGCTGATGTTGGCAAATAAGCTGCCAAGTGGCATCGCTGCTACCATCGTTTACAAACACTATCATGCTTTTGGCCGACACCTCGCCACTTTTAACAAGCGTGTCAAGTAAGTCGGTTAGTCGGACTACCGACGAGTTAAGCACTGCCTCTTCGTTATAACAAGGCGAAACAATAGCCAGTCGCGTCATCTTTCTTTTCCCTTTTTACGTTTCACAAAGTCGGTGTAGGTAATAAATTCGGCATCGCGCCGTTTCATCATCTTCACCAAACGGTCTAATCGGTTAACCATATCCATGCCGCTATGGTTGCGAATGATGAAGGGCATACGATATTCGGGATGGTCGTTAAGGTCGTAGAACTCCCACGGATGAAAATAGGTTACCAAATAACCATCGTGTCGCAACACACGCCTAACCATGGCATGATAAAGCCATTGAGGCAGATTGTGCAGCGACAGCCAAAACAAAGGGAACCGCAAAAGGGGCGTAACCGATGCGGGGATTTGCATCACTGAGCCTTTCATAAACCATCGGCGGGGCGTGGTGAGGTGCATATAACGACCAGGAATGAAGGCGGGATTGAGCGACGAATTATACAAATAGCCAGCCTCAGCCAGTGCATCGTCGCTCACGGGGAACATTCGGGGCTGCCGATAGCCATGCATGGGGACGCCCGCCACACGTTCGAGAATGTTTTTTGAGCGCCACACGTCTTCGGGAACAGGCTTCCAATGGTCCACACCATGGCAAGCCACCTCGTGTCCCTCGTCCATGATGCGGCGAATAAGGCGCGGTGCCTGCTCGGCAAAGTTACCCGTGCAGAAAAAAGTGGCACACACGCCATTGCGTTTCAGGCAATCAAGGATGCGCGTTGTACCCTCTACCGACACGCGCATACCCTCTTCCAAGCTGATGTTTACGCCATGTTCGCGTGGCACATCAAACTCTTCGGTGTCGAAACTTAGCAATATCAGCTCTTTGTCTTTTGTTTGCATGCTGCAAAGTTACGAAAATAATTGGCAACAATGATGTTTTTTCACTGTTCATCATGGGCATTTAACGCACGAAAGAAAAACGCATTATCAACTTCGTGCTCCTACTTTTAAGGCTATATGCTTCACTAGGGTGCTAACCTTTTGTAACTTTGCCCTACCTGATGCCCTTTTTGCGCTGCATAAAGCTTAGCTGCAAACAGATGATAAGCGGGCGAAAGGGAAGAATAAATTAAAGGGGGAGATGGTTTGAACAACATCAAACACATCTCCCCCTTTTGAGGCAGGTTCTAGAAATTACCTTTACTGTATTTTTAGCTTTTAGCTGAACAGGTTTTGCTTACTTCTTGAAGGAGCATAGTGAACTATGCGACTGAAAGAGTAAGCCAAAGATGCCAGATAAAAGCAAAAAGACAGTAAAGAGCAAACAAGGAACAACAATTGAACCTTTGCGGGGAATTTCTAGAACATGCCTTAATTTAATATTCGTCTTCGTTGAAGAGGAAATCCTCTTTTGTGGGATAATCGGGCCAAATATCTTCGATACTCTCGTAGACATCGCCTTCGTCTTCAATCTCTTGCAAGTTCTCTAACACCTCCAAAGGTGCGCCCGAACGCATAGCATAGTCTATGAGTTCTTCCTTGGTTGCTGGCCAAGGTGCATCTTCTAGTTTAGATGCCAATTCCAATGTCCAATACATATCTTATCGTTTTTCTTGTTAATGTTCTCGGTTTAGGCTGCAAAAATAACACTTTTATTGTTATTTGCAAGTGTTTTGCCAAGTTTTTTCAAGTAAATGTGCATTAAAACAGATAAAACGAGCTAAAACAAAGAGATAATCGGATAATCTATTGAGGTATTGTAAGATAACGGGCGATACCGCATCTGTATGCGAGAGGGTCACAACGCTTCGCTCGGCGCGTCTACAAATGGTGCGACACACGTGCGCCCAGGCTGAAAGGGGAGTTCCTCCAGGTAGTATAAATTGGGTTTGCGGTGGCAATTGGCTCTGCATTTGGTCGATGTCTTGCTCTAAAAGGGCGATGCTCTCGGCCGATAGTAAGGGCAAACGGTGGCAAGACGGCTGTAACGACGCCTGCGAACTGGTGGCAAGATGGCAACCGATGTTGAAAAGCTGCTGCTGAATGGCTTCTATCTGCGGTGCATGTGCACCATCAGGACCAAGGGCTAGCAGATATCCCAAAGATGAATTAAGTTCATCCACTGTGCCGTAGGCCTCAATGCGAACATGCGACTTATCTATACGCGTTCCGCCTACTAGGCTTGTAAAACCCTCGTCGCCTGTTTTGGTGTATATTTTCATCTCTAGTAGCTGAATGAGGTTAAAAATTAATGACGTAATGTTGTTTAGGGCGGGCACTATCGAAGAACGCCACACCACAATAATATAGGTCGAACGTTACGCCAACACGCTTGTCCTGCTGCAAACGATGCCACAATTGGCGAGCATGGGCCGACTTACTCACTTCGTTGACAAGCAGAATGGTGTGCGCGTTGAATTTGGACAACAACTGCTCGAATATTTCTTCGGCATGCTCTACTTCCTGAAGATGTAAAACAACAGGCTGTTCGAAGGGTGTAAGCGATGGTATATTGCAGGGCTGCAAATGGGTAAGTTGGGTGCGTTTGCATGCTGTTTGCACATAAGGTGCAAGCCAATGAGGCGACGACTGGCAACAAATCCAACGTTCGGCTTGGGCAAAATTGGCCAACCTAAAGAAAAATTCGCCCAACTTGCGCTCTCTTTTTGAGATGTTGGGCAGCTGCTGACACAGGTCGGCATAGGCGTAATAGGGGTAATGCTCGTTCACTACATATCGTACGAACGAATAAGCCGACGGCGATTGTATGCCAAATCCACGGCAACAAGTGAGTCGGGTGAGCCAAATCCATAATCGTTCGAGATGATACATTTTCGTGATATATATTTATAATTGATGAAGTATGCAAAGTTAATCATTTAAAACGGAAACAATAGCGATGGCAAAAACTAAAACCATTAAAAAGTAAGGATAATAAAAAAATATGCTGAAAAGAAAACAACATAGCGTTATTTTCACTATTTTTGCAAAACAAAGTTATAGAAAGGCCACTACTGACCGATGAAGAGCTGGCACAACAATGTGGACAACGATAATCAATCAGGGTAATAGCATTTCAATATAACTCAACAACTAAATACATCATCTATAACCGCGCATAAAATCGAATCAATAAAATAACAGATAAACAACAATACTCACAAAATTTCATCGTATGGATAAAACAAAAATCGTAGTCACCGCAATTATTGGCCTGGTGGTTGTTATTGGTGCATGGTTTATTGCATCGGGTTTTAAAAACTTTAGAGAAGGACAACCCGTAATCAGTGTAACGGGTATGGCCGAAAAAGAAATAACAAGCGACCTCATCGTTTGGAAAATTACGGTTAACGCAGAGGGTTCAACTCGTAGTTCGGCCTTTACCGAGTTTGAGAAATCAGCTCGCGTGATGAGCAAGTACCTACAAACGCATGGCATTCCTGAAAAGGAAATTACATTGAGCAGCGTGGATATCAGCAAACGCACAAAAGACTTTTGGGACGAAGACAGCCGAAAATACGTAACGCTTGAAGATGGGTTCTCGGTTTCGCAGACTTTCACGGTTAGCTCGAACGATCTCAAACGCGTGGAAGGGGTTTACCAACGTATCTCTGAACTGTACAACAGTGGTATGGATTTCAGTAGCGAGAAACCACTGTACTACTACACGAAACTGAACGACCTGAAGATGGAAATGCTTAACCAAGCATCGGCCAACGCATACGAACGTGCTCAAACCATTGCTAAAGGTAGCGATTCGAAAGTGGGTTCGGTTGTATCTTCAACAATGGGTGTTTTCCAAATCGTGGGTCTTAACAGCGACGAAGAATACAGCTGGGGCGGAACATTCAACACCAGCAGCAAAGAAAAGGTGGCTAGCATCACCGTTAAAACAACTTATCGCGTGAAATAAACCATGCTAACGGGTTCTTGGTAGCCCTATTACATAAACAGAAGTCCCAAACGCAACGTTTGCTGCGTTCGGGACTTATTTTTTATTGTTGTATTCGGGTCATTATAGTCGTTGCTGGATTATGTTCCCCTTGGGGAGTTTAGGGTGTATAAGGGAAAGTAAATAGGCAAATAAGCTGGTTTAACCCATGAACCCTTAAACGCTTGTGTATACAAAAGCATGTACTAATAACGCAAGAGCTTGTTTATGAACCAATAAACACATGAACTCACAACTTATAAACTTACAAACTTATGAACCAATAAACTCATGAACTCACAACTTATAAACTTACAAACTTATGAACCAATAAACTCATGAACACACAATTTGTAAACCCATAAACTTATGAACCAATAAACTCATGAACTCAACAA
>NZ_BAIZ01000073.1 GCF_000613445.1 Hoylesella shahii DSM 15611 = JCM 12083 | reverse complement strand
ACAAAAACAAGAGGTTGCACTTATTTATATAAAGCCAACCTCTTGCAATGGTATCGTTTCCAACTCAAAGTAAAACGATGATGCTTACTTCTTTATTACTTTCTTGCCATCAACAACATACACCCCAGCAGGAAGCGCATCCCAAGCTTGGGTTTGACGCACACCATTGATACTAAAGATATGTTTGGGCTTTACATTTTTATTTTCTACCCCATCTATTGAAGTGACTTTCATCTCACCAACGGTGTAGAACACGTTACGCATAGTCTGTGGATTCCAAATATCTTCGCGTTTGCCATCTCGTTCAATCTCAAGATGTATTTCGTAAGAATGATTAGGTTCTAACTTAGATGCCGCAAAAGAAATTCGAGTTTGAACAGCATTGTTAGCTACATCGCAAGGCAGATAAACATTATTTACAACGCCCAGGTCTATCCATTTATCGGAGGTTAAGTCGAACAAACGATAATAAAGGCTACCACGATAACCATTTTTTATTTGATAACCACTTACCTTGGCGTGTACCTGCAAACTTATCTGGCGTATTTTATTTAATTGAAAGATGCTATAATTAGCATTTTCACCATCCACAAGATAGTCTACTAAATTAAACTGAATGCTTCCACGGTTTACATAGGGCAATACTTCTATCTCAAATGGTTCTTTCATATCGATAGGAACAACTACTTCTGCCCCATTCCTTTTTACCTTGATAGCAAAATCTACGCTGTACTTGCCTTGTGCCAAAGCCCCTACCCTACCCGAATTGAAATACTGAGCCAACATATTAATGGTAAAAGAGGTGCGACCAAGACGTTGTGCCACAACATTGGGTGTTAACAAATAACCATTAAACACTTGCTTAGTGCGCACATTGGTAAGCTTCATAACGAGGTCGCCACGCACTTCCTCTCGCCCTGGATTATACATTGTGAAACTAAAGGCAGCCATATTGCCCGAGTCTTCGTAGAAAGGAGCAAGCACGCTAGGGCGTTTCTCAATAACAACAACATCATGCGGATTGCCCGTTTCTACATGAACGGCATTGGAAGTGAGCTTCACTTGCATCTCATTGGCATGATTTATAGGTTTCCATGGCCCATTTTGTTTGGTTGTAGCATTGAGCATTTCAGAATAAACAGGCACTAAACGATAGTTTCCATTGGCCATGTTATCAAAATGAATGTCGTACACTTCGAACGTCATGTTAGTAAATATTGATGCCCAAACAACGTTATCGCCAACGGAAGGATAAATTTTCACCTGCTGGTTTTTATCATTATAAAGCGCCAACGCCACCTTTCCTGTAAACACACCCAACTCTCCTTTCACAGAACTATATGAGCCTAGTTTAGAAATCTTTGCGCTTAAACGTTCTTGTCGCGTGGCATCGGTCTTGCTAATGGTAAACGCCGTAGTGGTGCGAGCATCTAAGCCTCGTTCTATGTCCTTAAAACGACTAGCCTTTCCATTGTTGGGATGTGCAAATACCACTGACATATCATCCCAGAACGTACCACTTAAGGCAAAACCATGAACATTAAGATAAATGGTGTTGATATCAAAATAGCCATCGCTTTCGCCACCCCAGCCCCAGTTGGTGTGTATAAATCCGCGCTCATCATAACCATCATAAACAAAGGCATGCGGACCACCTACAACTAAAACAGGATATCCGTTGGATAGTTCTTGCATCACCTCGCTATGAAACTCGTTGGCTGGCAGAACGTCTTTATCTAAATAACGCACCGTATAATCAAACTTATCGCGAAGTGCATTGCACGCATATTGCAAGTTAGAATCACTGCCTTTATGATAGTATCTCATGCGAACAGCACTGCCAATATCACGCATAAACACACCTACAGCTTGTTCTGAGCGCTTCGAATACATCTTTCCTGCCGTGTCTTTCATATCGTCCCACCAATAAGTGGTACTTTTCCAGGCATCGTCTCCTTCGGTTCTAACATAATCTGCTGGTCGTGTTTTAGGCCATTTATGATAATACATTACCTGTGCTGTTGCTGTTGCCACACAGCCTGTTGGTGTGGTTCGCCCACTAATTACAGGGGTATATTTGTTAAAAGGATAATACTGACTCCATTTACAGGTAAGTAATGGTTCCACCTTTCGTTTGATTGGCATTGGCTGAGCCGTGGCCTTAACACCTTTTGTACGCACTGCATTCACCACTTGCTCGTAGGCTTTCAAAAACGTTTTGAAGTATGGCGGCTGATTGCTTGCGTCTTTCGACATATTATCACCATAGGCCACTAACTCGTTTAGTGCACTTTCGCCAGAGATAATGACAAATTTGTTATCGCTAGAATTGGTGAAGATATAATACGCAGGACTAGATGTTCCCTGCAAAGATCGTGTTGCTACGGTATTCTTTGTGAGCGTTGGGTTACTGATATACTTTGAAGCAATGCTCGTGGCCTGTCCTTTGGTTATGGGATTGGCATTCATCAACATGGTGTTTGATAACATTGCTAATAATAAAAGCAATGCTCTCATTGGTTTTCTGTTCATTCTAGTTTATTAAGTATTATAGTATTTACAATGCTTTTGTTGTTAGACAATACGTGCTCGCCCATTTATTCAGACAAATTACACGGTCTTTACTACGCCAGCAACTATTTTTTAAGTAATTGGTTGTTATTAGAAGCCATTAGCACCACATCATATAACACACTCCCAACTATCGCAGCATTTGTATGTCTACACAAATCTATTTTATGGGGTGCGCCTGTAGTTGGCTGCCTCGTCTCTACACGCAGAATTTAAAAACGTTTTTTAATTGTTTTTTCTTATGCAATGCAAAATTAACAACATTTATTTTAACCTGCAAAAAAACGCGAATCTTATCGACACCCTGCTAAAGATTTAACAATCAAATTATCATTAATGCGAAATTAAAACCAAAATCAAGAAATAATCTACCACAATCATACTTGTACACGCAAACAAACTTGCGCCCTATTTAACATTAAGACAAAAAAAACATTACCTAAACATTGTCGCCATGTGCTACACAAGCATACCAAGAGAATGCAAACCCAACTAACAGCGTGAGCAAACATCGCCTTTAGTTACTATTTCTTCGGATTAATCTCTCTTTATCCTATTATTTAATGCATCGACATAATCATGAGCTTACTTTAAACCCCCAAACGCTACCTTATGCAAGATTTTGCGCTAACAACGAACACATGCATCCTAAAAAAGGCATTTTACCAAAAAGTGTAGTTATAAAATAGAAAATACAGAAACAAAAAGAGTAAAACAGATCGCAAAATCAACACAAAAGAAATAAACACTTACACATGCAAACATTTCCTTTACAATACTTTCAGGTTTTCGAAAAAAGAAGTAATTTTGCATTATCATTCGGCTAAGAATTTCTAAAGATTTTTTATTAATTTACATTTATAAATCACTATGCAAAAAAGATTGTTTTTTCTGTTCGCCATTGTGATGTTCCTCACATCTCCCCTCATGGCACAGGTTACAACATCAGGTATCAACGGAAAGGTTGTTGCTGGCAGTGAAGAGGTTATTGGAGCCACTGTGGTGGCCGTACACACCCCCTCAGGAACACGCTACAACGGCATTACCAACGAGAAAGGACGCTACTCTATACAAGGTATGCGCGTGGGAGGTCCTTACACAATCACCATCTCGTACGTGGGATACAAAGACGAAGTGTTTGAGAACATCAACCTGGTTCTCGGCGAAACAAGCGTTTTTAACGCTGATATGAAGGAAGACGCAAAGTTACTGGGCGAAGTAACCGTAACCGGAAAAGCTGGCGTGGGCACCACTGGCGCCTCTACACAGTTCTCGAAAGCGCAAATCGACAACACACCAACTGTAAACCGCAACATCTACGATGTAGCTACTCTCTCTCCGCTGGTTAAAGCCAACAAAAAAGGCGGTATCACCATCGCCGGAACGAATAACAGATACAACTCGTTCCAAATTGATGGTATGGTGAGCAACGACGTCTTCGGATTGTCGAGCGGCGGAACTATTGGCGACCAAACCAACGCAAACCCCATCGCACTTGATGCTGTTGAACAAATTCAAGTGGTGGCTTCGCCCTTCGATATCCGACAAAGCGGATTTACTGGCGGCGCTATCAACGCCATCACAAAATCGGGTACCAACGATTTTAAAGCTTCGGCCTACACCTATTACACCAATGAAAACCTTTATGGACAATGGAATCAAAACACAGGACTGAAGGAGAAATACCAAAACGAATCAACAAAAACTTTTGGAGCTACCTTTGGCGGTCCAATCCTTAAAGACAAACTGTTCTTCTTTGCTAGTGCTGAGTATAAGAAAAACATCTATCCCGCCACTTACTATGCTGGCGCACCTGGTTATTTCATGACTACCGACATGGCAAAAGCCATTGCCGACCAATATGAAGCAATAACGGGAATTAAAGAAAGCTATCATCGCCCCGACATCACTTCGGCTGCTCTCTCGCTGATGGCACGCATCGACTGGAACATCAACACCAATACAAAATTCTCACTTCGCTATCAATTCAACGACTCGCATAAAGACGAGTTCAGCTCTAGCTATAACACCTACAACTTTATGAATAGCGGATATATTCGCAACAACAATATGCACTCGTTCGTGGCCGAGCTCAATTCGCACTTCAGCCGTTCGCTTTATAACGAATTGCGCGCCGGACTAACCATCGTACGCGACCACCGCAAAATTCCTTATCGCGCTGCATCAGCATATATTAGGAAAGCGGGCGCTTACGACCCCGTAACAGGAACCGAAGCTGCTGGTGACAACACCGTAAACATCGGTACCGAATACTCTTCGGGTCTAAACTCACTCGACCAAAACATTTGGGTGCTTGAAGATAACTTGTCGTGGTATCTAGGAAATCATAACATCACCTTTGGTACACACAACGAACTCTACGACATGAAGAATGCCTTTACCCAAGCTTTTACCGGACAGTATAGCTACAATGGCATAAAGGCATTTATGACGGATAAGGCCAACCAGTTTGCTTGGAACTATGCCGACGAGACCATTACAGGCACTAAAGAATGGAAAACGCCATTTAGAAGCGGACAAGTGGGTTTCTATGTACAAGATAAATGGGACATCAACACCTTGCTGCAACTCACTTATGGCGTACGCTTTGATATTCCTTTCTACCTCAATAGCCCATCCACCAACGACCAATTCAACGCCTCTGAATTCTCAACTAAATACGATGCTGTGGTTGGTCGCAAACCAAAATCGGTGGTGATGTTCTCGCCTCGATTGGGTTTCCGTTGGTATGCTAACAAGACTCATAAAACAATGCTACGCGGAGGATTGGGAATTTTCAACGGTCGCGCTCCTTTCGTATGGCTCGAAAACGCATGGGCTAACACAGGTATCGAACAAAAGGGTATCCTAATTCGTAACAACGTGCCCTCGTTTACTACTACCTATAAAAAACGATGCACAAGCAGCCGCTAGCAACGCTCTGCCTACCGATGCAACAAAACCAAACATTGCCACTGTAACCCAAAACTTCAAGTTCCCACAGGTATTCCGTACCAACTTGGCGCTTGAACAACAATTGCCTGGCGATATGAAACTTACCATTGAAGGCCTTTACTCTAGAAATCTTAACAACGTTTGGTTTGAAAATCTTGCTCTTGTTAACGACGGTAAGCGTGTTTATGCTGTTGAAGGAGTTGAAAATTCATCAACCATCTACTATAGCAGCAAGCCTGGAAGCTACAGCAGCATCATCAACATGACCAACACCAACAAAGGATATAGCTACTCTATCAGTACTCAGATTGAAAAGTCGTTCAAGTTCGGACTAGACCTCATGGCCAACTACACCTTCGGTCGCTCGTATTCTGTGCACGACGGAACGTCTTCTGTGGCGCTTTCTAACTGGGGCTATTACTACAATGTCGACCCCAACGAACCTGTACTCGCAGCTTCAATGTTCGATATTCCTCATCGACTGGTTGTTACAGCTAACTATAACAGCAAACGTTATGGTAACGGACGCTGGCAAACACATGTTGGCCTTACTTACAACGGCACAAGCGGACAACGCTATAGCCTAACAATGAGCGACAACCCCAATCCATCTTTCAACGGCGACTACCGCAAAGGTAATACCTTGTTATACATTCCAACAAAAGCCGAACTGGCCAACATGACCTTCGTTGACAAAACAAACAAGGCTGGTGTGGTTACCTCAACCGCTGCACAACAAAAAGATCAGTTCGAACAATGGATTGAAAACGATAGTTATGCTAGCAAACACCGCGGACAGTTCGCCGAACGCAACTCTAATCTCACCCCATGGGAGAACCGTTTCGACCTGCACATCTCGCAAGATTTCTATTATCTTAAGGGACGTGGTAGCAAGGTTGAACTGGTGTTCGACATCCTAAATGTGGCCAACCTGCTGAATAAAAACTGGGGTACCAACTACACTTCGGTTTACAACATTAACAAACTACAAGTTCAAAACGTTAACAACGGAACTGCACCCGACACCAAAGTGGCTACATTCCAATACTTCGACAACACGCCACACGTGAGCGATGTAGCTAGTCGTTGGCACGCACAAATTGGCTTGCGCGTAACCTTCTAAAGCCAAACAACAGGTGTTTTAAAAGCTTCGTGCACGCATCGAAAGCACAACACCTAACGCTAAATGTAAAAGTGGGCACACCTTGTAAGGTTGTGTCCACTTTTTTTGCTATCTTTGCAAGATATTATCAAAGACTTACATCATGCACATCGATTTCAACAATCTGGAAGAAAACAAAATTAATGGCTTCAAAGGCGGACATGGAGAAATGCTAATGAAGGCCTTTGTTGACAGCAAATGCCGCATCATGCAAAACGTTTTGAAACCTGGAGCTGCCAGCGGACTGCACAAACACGAAGGAAATAGCGAAGTGGTTTTATGCTTAAGTGGCGAAGGCACTTTCTATTGCGACGGCGAAAAAGAAACACTGCTCCCCGGACAGGTGCATTATTGCCCTATGGGTCATGCACACTACTACGAAAATAATGGTACAGAAGATTTCGTTTTCTTCGCCATCGTACCCGAACATCACTAAAATTCACACCACACACCTATCATCCCCAACACTTCTTCTACATCGACCATTCACTCACCAACAAACTAGCACGTGAACGTATCCATTCGCCTATTCCTTACACTATGTGTATCGGTTTCACTTGTGGCATGTAACCATAAAAGGCAGAACCAACCCGTGGAAACTCCCTGGGGAACAACGCTTGGCGCCGACACCGTGGAAACCAGCAACAATGGTTTCTCGCTCGACGACATCGTTCACAACGGCGAACTCATCATGCTAACACTCACCGGACCCAACAATTATTACGATTATCATGGCCACGGCATGGGCTTGCAATATCTGCTCTGCGAGCGCTTTGCTAAATCCTTAGGCGTTTCGCTTCGGGTAGAAGTATGCAAAGACACGGCCGATTTGGTGGAAAAACTAAAAAATGGCGATGGCGACTTGGCTGCGTTGTTCTTACCCCAAAATATAGAAGGGATTGATTTCTGCGGCGCAAAACCCGCAACGGGCAATGAACAATGGGCTGTCGCAAAAGGAAACGAAGCTTTGGCCGACACATTAAACAAATGGTTTAAACCCCAATTACTCGCTGAAATCAAAGCCGAAGAACAATTTGCATTGTCTGCTCGCAGCATACAACGCCATGTTTATTCGCCCATGCTTGACCGTAAAGCTGGTATTATTTCACAATACGACCATCTTTTCCAAAAGTATGCCCCCACTGCACGATGGGATTGGCGTCTCTTAGCAGCACAATGCTACCAAGAGTCTACCTTCGACCCTATGGCGCATTCGTGGGCTGGCGCAAGAGGTTTAATGCAAATCATGCCTGCAACGGCTGCTCACTTAGGACTACCCGCCAGTCAAATACACGAACCCGAACCCAATGTCGCAGCAGCCACAAAACTCATAAGGGAGTTAGATGGTAAGTTTAACGACATCACCGACCGCATGGAGCGCATCCGCTTTATACTTGCCAGCTACAACGGCGGTCATGGTCATATACGCGATGCTATGGCGTTAGCTCGCAAATACGGACACAATCCCCAACGCTGGGAAGAAGTTGCACCCTTCGTTCTTCGCCTAAGTACATCGCAATTCTACAATGACCCAGTTGTAAAAAACGGCTATATGCGCGGTAGTGAAACCGTGGATTATGTGGAACGAATTGGTAAGCGATGGCAACAATATTCGGGAATGGCGCCTGGAGGAATATCGGGCAGTTATGGATCGATGGTACCGCAACGCGCCACAAAGAAATATCGTTTCCATCTTTAACTCCCTACTCCCCGTAGCACGCTTTTATGGCATTACCCACCCATTATTAACATAACTATTTTATTACACTCTTGAAACCCTGTCACACCACATATCATCTAGACTGCCCATACAAACAAACCGTATGGCCTATACAGATGAATATTTTACCCAGTCTAGCCAATCTGTCTCCCTCATATCGTCTAACCGTATGGGGAATAAATGCCTGCGCCATCAACTTGCGCTCGCTCAAATTTAAAACAATTGTTTATCAAACTTATCCACTAAAGCCATAAACCTTGGCACAATGCCCGTTTGATTGACTTAAAATCTCATGGGAATCTTTCAATAGTCTCTAGGATATTTAAATACCTATAAATCCTTCCGCATCGGCGGCCATCCATCAAATATTTTAGATGACTATTAACCTAGTGCAAAGATGTACCTGCATTTTCGTTGCAACAAACAAATCCACACCATTTGCCATTACACCTGTACTTATTTTGTTTGCAGCTTAAACAAACCTACCGCATTAACCCAAATCTCTAAGTTTGCAATATGAATTGCAAACTTAGAGATTTGGATTAAATATTCATTGAGATAATGGGCTACATCAAAAAAATCTTACTGACTATAAACCAACAATCAAACGAAGGGAAAACAATAACTAACATAAACAACATAACATATTTCACTGCCTATATAATCGCCTATTCTACTTAAACCTAGGTTGTACAAAACAACACTTGAAGCACACCATAACAAAACACGCCTTATTAATAATGTCAACTTTACAGACAAAAAATTAACATTATGAGTACCCTCGCCACAAAAAGTCCAAGCATCGGCCGATTTTTCTCGCTTATTTCTTTAGCACACAACCATCTGATTTATTGACCCTTACACAGAATTAAGCATAAAACACGCCTTTTTCAACACAAAATCCGGATGCAGAGCATAAATATACGTGCACCACAAATCCCCAGACCAACTTTTCATGTCTAAGCGGTAAATTACCCATAAAAGCCACTTTTTACCCCACTTTTTGCGATTTACAGCGCTATTAGTAGCAAATCACCATGCATTTAGCAGCAAAACACCTTGCGTTTAGCAGCAAATCACCATGCATTTAGCAGCAAATAGCACTGCTATTAGCAGCAAATAGCAAATCGTTTCGTTGCAAATAACAGCGAATTATCATGCAAATTGCGAGCAATATACAAAATTAATCCCCAAATTTTGTTGCTTTTGCAGATGCCAATCTTGATTTATTTTCTTGAAATAGAAATGCAAAGTCATAGCAAATAGCAAAAGTCAGCACAAACAACCCTCTGCTTGCCACCTCAAATTTTGCCATTCAGTCGCATTTTATATCCGTTTTATCGGGGCAACTCATCTAGAATGGCTCATCCGAAAAATACATTTTGTAAAATATATTTACCGTATTAACATTTCACATACATCCATATCTTTTATAAATATCAAAGCAACAGCTTGCACGGCATAGGGGCAATAAGAGAAATAATAATTCATTCACTAATATGCCGCCTCCATCTTCATCAAACCAATGTACGCATATAGAAGACAGAGATTTGCAAGCCATTAAATAAAACCACTTCGTACGTGGCTCTATGCCACATGAGGAAATATGCCAAACTAGAAATATCAAACACAACATACGCTAAGCCCAAAGACCTGCGCAACTATCACTAAAGTCAAAGACATTTCAGATAATAAAAAACAATACGTCTCCCCCCTGTGCAGAGCAAAAAATAACAAATCACTCATATTCTTTTCCCACCCATCGTCAATGTACAATCTCATGCCATCCGCTAGCTGCTCTCAAAAACAGTACTTAAATCAAAAACAACACTACTCAAACACAAGAAAAAAGCTATCTTTTGCCCCTGAACCACAATAAATGCATCAAAAAACCCATAAAAATTCGCATAATGTTTGCCAAACCAAAAAAAAGTATTATCTTTGCACCGCCTTACCACAAAGGCCTTTCAATTAAGGAGAGATGGTAGAGTGGTCGATTACAGCGGTCTTGAAAACCGCCGTACCGAGAGGTACCGGGGGTTCGAATCCCTCTCTCTCCGCTTTAGGTACTCTGAACAGACCAACAGAGAAATCCTAACAAAAACGTAAGTATCATAGCTACAAGTAGTTATGATACTTTTCTTTTATATACATTCTTCTTCTCAGAGTACGTACAGAGGGGGTAAATACTCCCTAAATACT
>NZ_BAIZ01000074.1 GCF_000613445.1 Hoylesella shahii DSM 15611 = JCM 12083 | reverse complement strand
CTCGGTTGCGGGCAGCTACGCGCTGGCCTACGAGTACGGCGACGCCGACCATCCCACCGCGCCCTCGCAGATTGGGCACGAACGTTACACCTACGACGCCAACGGCAACCCCACCCTTGTGGAGGACGACAGCCTGAACACGGAGCGGCGCATGGCATGGGACGAGGAGAACCGACTGATGGCCCTGTCGGACAACGGCAAGACCAGCCGCTACACCTACAACGCTGCGGGCGAGCGCATCGTCAAGAGCCACGGCTACCTTGAGGGCGTGTACGTCAACGGCGCACCGCAAGGTCTCACCTTCCACGAGACGGAGGACTACACCATCTATCCCGCCCCCATCCTCAGCGTTACGCGCCAGCGTTTCACCAAGCACTACTTCATCGGCGACAGGCGCATAGCCTCCAAAATCGGTGCAGGCATATTCCAAAACGCCTACGGACATGGCGCTAACGTCGTCACGGCCGGGCAGAAAGACTACCAGATGCGTATGATGCAGATAGAAAAACAACGCGAGGACTACTACCGCAAGCTGGGCACGCCGCCGGGAGTGCCCACGATGAAGGGCGCGACGGCCGAACCCGAGAACACGCACGAGGCTACAACTCCATCATCAAGGAGCTGGGCGACCACAGCGTGCCCGACGGTTGGATTCAACGCCCCAAGCGCAACGCCGTACCCGACACACCCCCTGGTCCGCCCGTGCAGTGGGACAATGCCGAAGCCCCCGACGACGTGCAGCCGGGATACGGCTACGTGCCTGTCGACACCACGCACCACGAGGAAATCTTCTTCTACCACTCCGACCACCTCGGCTCTACATCCTACGTCACCGACGCCAAGGCCAACATCACCCAGTTCGATGCTTACCTGCCTACGGTGAGCTACTCGTGGACGAATACTCGTCCACGGAGGAGATGCCGTATAAGTTCAACGGCAAGAACTCGATGAGGAAACGGGATTGTACTACTACGGCGCGAGATATATGAGCCCGAGGACGAGTTTGTGGTATGGAGTGGATCCGCTGGCAGAGAAGTATGTATCAACAGGTGGTTATGTATATTGTATAGATAATCCTATAAGATTAATAGATCCCGATGGAACCCATTGGGTTGAAGATAACAAAAAAAGGATTGTCTGGAGAGAAGATATTACAAATAAGGAGCAAGCCGCTGCTGCAGGACTAATTTATAGGGGGAAGTCGTATCAAAGATTCTTTATAAATAATGAAACTTATGCAGTTAAACGCGAACAATATACTCAAGACCGTCGCCTCATTATTTCGAAAGCCCAAGAATACAGAATGGATTTTTCAGGAAAGGTTGTAACTGCCAAGCAATTAACAGGCAGAAACTTGAATACTTCACGTAATGCAGCATATGGAATCCAAGGAAAGGCCGACTTGAATGCTGTCTTTTCTGACGGAACAACACGTACAGCAGCTACCTTCGAGTTTAATAGTGGACCATATGGTAATGGACCTACCCCTAACAACTCCTATGAAGCGTTTGGTGCTGTGCCAACAAATGAGGCAGGAATGCTAAACAATGGGTATACAGGATGGAAAGTTCTTTTGCCTAATTACAATGGACGATCGGGGCTTAGAGTACATCCAGATACCAATTCACCTGGTACAAAGGGCTGTATTGGTATTGTCGGTTGTTATGAAGAATTGAAAAATCTTGGTAACTTCTTTAATAAATATATTGGTCCTAGTGGGAAAAATAGAATGATTTTTAATTTTAATATCAAAGGTAATCCGAATTATGGCAATGAAGGTAAAGCTAATTCTCGTCTTGCTCAATAGCTTATTTACTATACAAGCTTGTATTAGGCAAGAAACGAAAGAAAGGAAAAATATATATGTTGCTGAACACATTAAGAAGGAAGTTCCTATACCGTTAGACACATCTGTTAATGGCATAATACTAGACGATACCGTTTCTCTAAATAACATTTTAGGGAAAAGACTTCCCGTCATAGATGTTAGTGATTATGGAGAATGCACAGTGTGCAGCAATATTGATGGATCAGAATATCTAATTCTTTGCATAAACTATGGAGGATATATAAATCAGTACGATAGATTCGTTGTTGTACCTTCCCATTCAATAACTCAATCTAGAAGAATACAACAGACTTCATTTAAAAAATTCTGTTCAGGGCTAGGTGCATATATTGGCTGTGATATGAAAGAAATAGAAAAACAAATGATGATGATGAAAAAGGTACAATATAAAACAGCAGAAGGTGTAGAGATTGTTTATAGCCAGTCTCTTCCCGATTGGCCATATCATTGCGAATACCATTTTGTGAATAATCGTCTTACTCGATATGAATTAGATTATCGTGATCCCTAAGAAACTATATGGCAAGAAAAAATGAAACAATGTCACGTCTGGTCAGAAAGTTTACGCTGCCCGCATGATGCAGATAGAAAAACAACGCGAGGACTACTACCGCAAGCTGGGCACGCCGCCGGGTGTGCCTACGATGAAGGGTGCAACGGCCGAACCCGAGAACACGCACGAGGGCTACAACTCCATCATCAAGGAGTTGGGCGACCACAGCGTGCCCGGCGGTTGGATTCAACGACCCAAGCGCAACGCCGTGCCCGGCACGCCCCCTGGTCCGCCCATGCTGTGGGACAGAGCCGAAGACCCCGACGACGTGCAGCCGGGTTACGGCTACGTGCCTGCCGACACCGCCCACCACGAGGACATCTTCTACTACCACTCCGACCTTCTTGCAGCACCTCTTATATCACCGACGCCAAGGCCAACGTCGCCCAATTCGACGCCTACCTGCCCTATGGCGAACTGCTCGTGGACGAACACTCGTCTACAGAGGAGATGCCGTATAAGTTCAATGGCAAGGAATTTGACGAGGAGACGAGGCTGTACTATTATGGCGCAAGGTACATGAACCCGAGGACGAGTTTGTGGTATGGAGTAGACCCGATGGCAGAGAAGTATGTGAGCGGCGGTGGATATGTATATTGTGCGGGAAACCCTGTAAAGTTTGTAGACTTTAATGGCAAAGAATGGGGTATTAAAACCAATGAAAAGGGAGAAACTGTAATTTTTGCTAACATTGAATTACAAATTAATGGTATGGATGAACACACAATGAACCTGTATAAAGAAGCAGTTAATAAAGAGTTTAATAGAATGGTATCAGAAGCATCTAGCAATAAAATAAAAGGAGAAATAAATTTTAATGCTCCACAATCAGAGAAACAACTACGTCTTACTATGAATTGGTATAAAGCAAAGAGTAATATAGCTGGTAATACCGTCTATGGAGACTCACAAGTGAATCTTCTTGATGCAGAAGGAAATATCAAATCCATTGAACAATTTGCTTTTGATAATATTCATGAGATTTTGCATACTCTATGTATGCCAGAACTAACGGAGGGACATTCTCTTATTAGGGATTCAGAATTGAAACATCTAGAGAAACTGTACTATAAAACAACACCAAACACTGCTCCTGGAATAATAAATAATGTAATGAATTATCAAATAAATTACATTGATGGTAAAAGGTATAAGAACCAAAATCCAAGACATCTTCAAAATATCACTCCTGGGCAATTGAAATTTATGCAAAAAGAGATAAAACTTCAACAGAAAGGAGAAGGAAAAAGTCATAATTCACCATATTGGATGCGATACTAGTCATGAAGAATTTTGTTTTTACATTTGTATTAATATTTGCTGAGAGTTTCTTTACTCCATTGTTAGCAGCAGATTTGATAGATAAATGTTTATTTGTTGTAGAAGATACAATATGTAGCAATCCCGATAGAGAACCTAATATTGAGGGTTGCGAAGATTTATACTATCGCTGCCTCAATCAGCAAATTGTTATGAGGGGAAAAGGGAAGAAAGGGTTTCTTCACATCATCATTGAATTCATTATTAATAATAATGGTAAAGTCTCTGATATAAAGGTTGTTCATTCTAGCCGATCAAACAGCTACAGGTGGATAAAAAAAATTATTAAACATTCTGTTAGATGGAATCCCGGTATTAAAGACGGGAAACCTGTTAAGTGCAAATTATATTACAACACTTACCTTCATTTTTATTAAGGAATAATGGTACAATAGTTCGTTAAAATTTGAGATAATTGCTACGCCGTTTTCCTCTGCCAGCCAAAGAGTTCTTTGATAGTATGACTAATTAACTTTCGGTTCGGTATGCTCCCACACCTGTCGAAAATTAATTTTGCAATGTATGTGCTCGCCATGCGCTCCTTGAAAGAAGCCATGGAATACGGTAGCCCGTTTTCCTTCATCATCACCTTTGCTACATTCTGTGATGCAAATGATGTGTTGTAGGAGAAGTCCAGCTGATTCTTGTGCCTTGCCTGGCAATGCGCGAGTCCGGTATACTGCTTGGCATCGCGGAAGCAAAACTCGATTTGGAATCTTGAGCGGTATGTGCGCAACACTTCCTCACCTGACATGGATGTCTTTGTGGAGAAGAAAAGCTTGTGCTTGCCGTTCGGCATCACCCAAATGACAAGACGCACTTTCTGCTTCAGTGCCTTTGAATAGGCGATGAGTGTGTAGGCTGTGCCCTCAAGTCCTTCAATATGCATCTTCGCCATATGCGTGAGGTCGAGTTTCTTGTAATTGATTTTCCCGTTAAGTGTTTTGGGACGCCCGGCTTATTGGAACGAGGTCCCGTGTACACATAGTATAGGCTCGCCGTATCCCTGAAACGGCTGACAAGATGAAAGCCTTGCTCCTTGATTCCGTTCACAAACGGACGGATAGAGAAGAAAGCGTCAGCGGCAACAATATCGGTGACCTTCAACAATTCTTTCCTGTAGCGTTTGATGACAGCAATGTAATGCTGCACAAGAGTCATGCTACGCAGTTTCAACTCTCCTGTAGAAGGGGTTTGATGGACACGAAGCATCATGCAGTTGTTGGCGTAGACATCGACAAGGGCAAGTCCATTGATTTCAAGTCCGTGTTTCATAGAACCTGCACAGCCGGACCAGAAAGTACCAACATGCGGAGTCTTCTTGCCTGACTTACTGATGTAGCTCGGATCTATGGCTATAGCCAGCAGCCCGTCCATGTTCAGATAACGCCGGGAAAGGGAGAGGTTGAACTTAACCCAGTTGATGCACTTAGCCCGGCTGCGGTTGAAATTCGTTCTGTAGGTCTGCTCGCAATGGGTGCCGTAACGCTCCATTTGAGTGAAATTTATCTTTCTTTGTATCGCCATGTACAATAAGAGTATTTCCAAGAGTAGATTCTCAAAAGTTTTACCTAATTTTGCAGATGAGCTTTTGATGGCATCTCTGCAGATTTCTGTATATTGGTCAAGTGGTTCTGATGTCATTTGCTTTATGTTTTTTGCTACTATAAAGTTACTGATAATCAGCCACTTGGCCAAATTCTATTGGTTGTATTAAGTTAATTAACTCTCTCATTTTCAAACGATTATATTAGAAGTAACGGAGTATTGATGGTAGGTAATAGAGTAAAACTACAATGGAGAAAAAATTTGACAATCTTCATTCTCTACAATTTAGAATATCGCAACACAAGTATTCAACGCCCCAAGCGCAACGCCGTACCCGACACGCCTCCTGGTCCGTCCGTGCAGTGGGACAAGGCCGAAGCCCCCGACGACGTGCAGCCGGGTTACGGCTATGTGCCTGCCGACACCACGCACCACGAGGACATCTTCTACTACCACTCCGACCACCTCGGCTCTACATCCTACACCACCGACGCCAAGGCCAACGTCGCCCAGTTCGACGCCTACCTGCCCTACGGCGAACTGCTCGTGGACGAACACTCGTCTACGGAGGAGATGCCGTATAAGTTCAACGGAAAGGAGTTTGACCAAGAGACGGGGCTGTACTATTATGGCGCGAGATACATGAACCCAAGGACGAGTTTGTGGTATGGGGTGGACCCTCTGGCAGAGAAGTATCCTGAGATAGGAGGATATATCTATTGCCACAATAAACCTATCACAACTTTGGATCTAAATGGAATGGAGGATGGCACGCCGAAATATAAAAACAAAAAAGCGGATTTATCCCAAATTACTAATGTCGACAATGTTCTAAAAGGAAAAGAATGGATAGATTATCAGGATGTTCACATTTGTGGTCAAGCTGCACGAAAGCAAAATAACCAGATTAAAAACGCGAATCCTGTATATGATGGCGAGCAGATAAATATGTATTACAAAAATACTCAGCCACCAGCTTCAACCACTCCAATTGATAAGGCTAAAGCCATAGAAACCATTATCATAAATCTAAAAGAGGGAAAACCTGTTATGGTTGGTGTCAATTATAAAGTGGTAGGAACAACAGGAAACAATAATGCCTCAACAGACCATTACGTTAACATTGTAGGAATGGGTGTAGATGAACATAAACGATACTATTTCTCCTATTACGATAATTATGCCGATCCATATATTTACAGGACTAAAAATCAACGAGAACAGTTTTGTACTGAATTAAAAGCCAATAGGTTCTATATCTCTAAAAAAAATCAATTGTTATTTGATACAAATCCGCCAATTGTGGGACCTAATCATAGGCAATACCAAAACATTCAATATATAGTTACTGAAGTTAAACCAAATAGAAAAAAATGAAAAAGACAATGATAATTGTTCTTATGCTTGTGGGACTATGCACCTGCAAAAGTCAAGAAACAGAGAAAACAAAATTTTTAAGCCATTTCATGGACTTGGCTGAGTTCCCATGTGGTGATGTTCTTAGCTCAATGCCATTACCAACAAAAGATACCATAAGTTATGATATACTTGCAAACAGGTTTTTGTTGCCTGTAAATACAATTGCGCTCTCAAACGCACACATCCAGTCGACATTTTGTTATATTGGAAAGTATAAAATTGCTGATGGATATTATGTATTAGCATGTAAAGAATTTTACAACTACCATGACTCTAGGATTATCATATACTTGTATAATGACAAACAAGATCTTATTACATCATCATTATTGGTTGGCTGTCGCGATGAATTCTTAGATGTGGATAGTGAATATAAAAATGAAACTATAATGCTTCGAACAACGTACAAGAAAGTGCAAAATGGCTTAGACCCTCCTAAAAGTGAGGAGTATATTCAGAAACAGTTTACATGTAAATATCACATAGATGATAAATTTCATTTCGTAGAATAATTTTCTCATATGAACTTTATGGAATACGAATGGTACGTGAATAGTATGTAGAATCAACCAACAGGAGCAAAGTTTTGAAGTCGTCTTTACTTTTGTTGTTCCTATAAATTGAGAGGAGCTTGTTATCTTTGTGATGCCAACACAGGATAAACACTCCTCTCTCACATACGAAGTGTAGGACCAATCACCTCACTGCTTTATAAAACGTACGAAACTCCAACAACTACCGAATATTTCAACTCATCAACTCGAAAACTCATCAACTCAAAAACTCACCAACTTATAAAATCATTAATTCATCAACTTGCAAATTCACAACTCAAGACCTCACGAACTTAAAAAATCACCAGCTCAAAAACTTAAATAATTATTTTTTATCTTACAAATAGGTGTCTGTTTGCCACCCCATTCTAGCGAAAATGTAGCTTATAAAATAGGTAAATTGCCACTATTTCTATCCTAACACGCCTTTCTTCTTATCTGTTTTTAAGAACAAAACCTGCATTTTGCACCATTTAGCCTTTCTAGTTTGGTTGTAAACTCGAAATTTCAGAAGCCCAATTACCCCCTTTTTGCTACGAAAACTCCACTTTTTGACGGATATTTTGCCCTTTTTGAGCTATGTTTTTAATGGTTAGAAAAGGTTTTTCCTATGACATAACAGTGAATATTTATGCTTATTGCCACGCGTTTAGCACCATTTCGTCTTGCATTTAGCACCAAAACGCACTTCATTTAGCATCAAACTGCCCAAAATCTGGTGCAAATTGCGGTTTTATGCAAAGAGAATGCATTTTCCTACATTTATAACTCACCTCTTATTGCATCAAAACAAATCTTCGCGAGAATCGATTATTTGCAACAAGGTTGACGATTGGTGAAGAGAAGGGGCACTTTTTATGTTAAATTTTATGCTGAAAGTTATACAAAAACGATTGTGTGGTATGCGGGAACTTAGTCAATGGAGCGGGAAATTCACACAAATACTACCGCCAGCGCGAGCGGTTGCAGGGCATGCTGCTAATGGCCAACGGAGACAGCATCATGCAAACGCAAAATAAACATGCCCTTATAGGCAATATTTTGGACATTTCTTGCGTTATTAAACTAAAAGTCCAAAAGTTACCGAAGAAACCAAAAGGCTCGGAATGGCGGACTGTATGGATGGCCCCACCATCTACCCCGCACCCATACTCAGCGTCACGCGTCAGCGTTTCACCAAGCACTGCTTCATCGGCGACAGGCGCGTGGCCTCCAAAATCGGTGCGGGCATATTCCAAAACGCCTACGGACATGGCGCGAACGTCGTCACGGCCGGGCAGAAAGACTACCAGATGCGTATGATGCAGATAGAAAAACAACGCGAGGATTACTACCGCAAGCTGGGCACGCCGCCGGGTGTGCCTACGATGAAGGGCGCGACGTCCGAGCCCGAGAACACGCACGAGGCTACAACACCATCATCAAGGAGCTGGGCGACCACAGCGTGCCCGACGGTTGGATTCAACGCCCCAAGCACAACGCCGTGCCCGGCACGCCCCCTGGTCCGCCCGTGCAGTGGGACAAGGCCGAAGACCCCGACGACGTGCAGCCGGGTTACGGCTATGTGTCTGCCGACACCACACACGAGGACATCTTCTACTACCACACCGACCACCTCGGCTCTACATCCTACATCACCGACGCCAAGGCCAATGTCGCCCAGTTCGACGCCTACCTGCCCTACGGCGAACTGCTCGTGGACGAACATTCGTCCACGGAGGAAATGCCGTACAAGTTCAACGGCAAGGAGTTTGACCAAGAGACGGGGCTGTACTATTATGGGGCGAGGTATATGAACCCAAGGACGAGTTTGTGGTATGGGGTGGATCCGTTGGCGGAGAAATATCCGAATTTAAGCAGCTATTGTTATACCCATAATAATCCAGTTAGATACATTGATCTTGATGGTAAAGATTCATACTATACGGACAAAGGGGAGTATGTTTTCACTAATAATAAAGAAACAAATTTCATATACGTTGTTTCAGATTATAAACATCTAAAAACATCAAGAAATGGGATGAAAGGTTTTGCTCTAAAGAACAAAGTAAAACTAGAATCCGCAGATATCACAGCAGAATCATATTCAAGAATTTTTACAAATGTATTAAAGCGTAACGGTTTTGATACTAAGAAACTGTATAATGGGAAGATCTCGGTAAATAAAATAATTGAATTGTATGATTCAGAGACGCGAAGTGTAAAGCAAAGTGCAGAACAGTACAACGTGTCTGGAGATTTTCTATCATACAATCCTTACTACGAGGACGGAGTTGTACTGGCTGCAACAACACACATTAATGGACGAATTGAGGTTTGTGTAAATGTATATCCGCTGGGAGTAAAGAGAAAAAATATGTATCTACAGAGTCAAACATCATAAATATGATAGGTATACATGAATTTAAAGAACATGGACTACATAAAATAGGCTCAAACCTTCACTGGAAGATTCTTCAGAAACAACGCGAAGATCCTTCTTGGAAGAATACAACGCCAGAATTTAAAGAACATTACAAATATTTGGAACAGTATAATCATGAATACAAAAGAAATAATAAATAGCAGCCTTTTATGCTTGTTGCTGTTAACAACTTCTTGCACAAAATCATCACCACAATTAGATGCGTACTTGTATAGAGTCTTTGACAACTATTCATTGTGTATGATTAATGGCGAATGCCCCATCCCCAAAGGTGGTAGTAGGTATATGAAATTTGAATATGTTGTAAAGAATGAAACTTCCGATTCATTGCTCTTGCCAATAAGTATTGTACATGGTTGGAATAGCTATCACTCACGTATAATGATAAGGGATAAAATACACTCATTCGATGTTGTTTTAGGTCAAACCTTGGCAAGACGGCAAAGAGATGCCGTTTTAGCAAAGGGAGGTTCTACTGTTATAACTATAACTTTATATAGTCACGCATTGGATAGTATAGGTATAAAGCCTCACGACTTTCCTTCAAAGGTTGTACAGAATTTTAATTTCTTTTTCTCGTACGATAGAAAGGATTCAACTCATTTAATAATACCAAAACTCGTTTTTCACAACAAAAACAATAAAGTCAAAAAGGATTTATATAATGGAGGATGGAGAACAACGCTATATTGGAATGTACAATATGATAGTATCTACAACATATTCTATTGTTTCCATAAGCCGGGCGTGAGAATACCTGTTGCAGAAGTTTTACAGCAATAGTTCTCAAAGCAAATGATAATATGTATATCTGCTCTTTCTCAATGTAACGTACCATAAGAGCCAGTATAAATATTTTTGAGATACAATTGGCATATTCAAAAACGGCGCTAACGTCGTCACGGCCGGA
>NZ_BAIZ01000075.1 GCF_000613445.1 Hoylesella shahii DSM 15611 = JCM 12083 | reverse complement strand
AGAAAGGGTACTCGTAAGGGTATCCTTTTTGTGTTTTTATATACTATTCGTCAAGTATTTGCTTTTCTCTCGCCTCTCGTTTGGCGACATCTTACACACCTAGAGGCAAAATTAGGTATCACAATAGATACACAGCGCGCTTAAATTTGTGATATCCAAAGCGTCAAATCAACAAACGAAGGGAACAAAAAGCAGACACAGCGCACACATGATAATGACAGTACACATGTCAAACGCACATTTTCTCAATTATTTTCGACTTTCAATCTTTTTAATCGTAACAATCAGTAAAGACAACACAATACAAATGAATCCAAACGAAGTGAATCAAATTGTCGTTCAGTGCCGGGAAGGGAGCAAAGAAGCATTCCAACGGTTGGTGAGAGAATATCAAAGTATGGTTTTCTCACTAACGCTAAAGATGCTTTGCGATGAAAGGGATGCGGAAGACGCCTGCCAGGACACCTTCGTAAACGTTTGGCTAAATTTGCACAAGTATAATCCGGAGAAAGGAAAGCTTTCTACGTGGATATATACCATTGCCTCGAACATTTGCCTAGACAAACTTAAAGGCCGTAAACCACAGCTACCCATGCCGTCAGACGAAAGCAAATTCAAGGCTTACGCCGCCAACCCATCTCCCGAACGGCAACTCATGAATGCAGAATGGGTGTCTATTGTTAAGGTATTGGCTGTACAACTAAGCCCTAAACAACAGCTTGTTTTCACCTTGCGTGTACTAGAAAACCTTCCAATTGAAGACATCGAGCGTATCACCAATATGAATGCAACCAAGATAAAGAGCAACCTATATGTTGCTAAACAACAGATTAAACAACAACTAATACAACTAGGTTATGAACAAGAATGACGACCTATATTCCAATTTAATAAGAGGACTGCAAGGAAGACAACCCTCTCTTGAGCATCCAGACGAAATGATAAACGGTGTAATGGCGCGTATAAAACAGCAAAAGCGACAACGCCTGCACGTTATTACACTTCGTTTCTGCGCCTCTGCGGCATCGTTGGCTTTGATCTTAGGTATAGCCGAATGTGTTAGAGCTGTGCCCCAAAACAACAATATGGCGTTGATATACTTGCAAAAAAATATCACGCAGAAAACCGATGAGGCGTATTTCAAGAACAAATATTTGAAAAAAAACAGATATGAACTAATAAAACAACACTTTTATGAAAACAAAAAATAGTTGGCTTATTCTGTTTCTTGCCGCATTGATGGTTGCATGTGGCAATAAGTACCAAGGAAGCGCAACCACGGTTATTAACGAAGACGGGACATGTAGCAGGGAATTGTCTTTCCAACTCGATTCGGCACAGTTGGTTAGTGGTGTGTTCAACGCAGATGAAAGTATGTTTAGATGGGACAAAGGTTGGCAATTGTCGTGGGGAATAAAGGGCAACAGCCTTCGGCACGCATTTCCCGTGAAACTTAAAGCCTACCAAACACTTAGTGAACAATGCAGAAAAGCAGGCCGTTCGGCTACAGATACCATCGTGGTATATGCTAAAAGCAACTTCGCGTCGGTGGAAGATATGGCCAAAGCCACAACCTTTAATATTGGTTCGCTGCGCATTACACCGCGAATAACCTACACATGCTCGCGAGGGTTGTTTAGTACTACGTACAGATACGAAGAAGTTTACCCCCAACAGCACATCAAATTCCCCATACCCATAAGCAAGTATTTTACTAAAGACGAGATTGGGTTTTGGCTAAGTGCTAAAAACAACCTTGTAAACGGACTCAATGGTATTGAAATAGACGACATCACACAGCGCCTTAAAAACAAATATACCCAGTGGGTTGTTGCCAACGACTTTGAAATGATTTATCAAACCATTCTCAAAAACTACTCGCTCATTGCCACTAAAGCCATAGACAAAGAGCAATTTGTGGCCCTGCACGACTCGCTTTTGAAAGAATACACTAAAGAAGCCGACCCCATGGCGCTCTATTCAGACAGAGCTAAATGGTTTAGAAAGTTCTTTCACTCGGACGTGTATTCAGAAATTCTCAACAACGATTCGCTCATGAAAGATGTAACAAAGACCGAAAGCGATTTCCTTGCCCTCTCAATGTTCAACATCGACTACAAGCTCATCTTTCTTAACACCGATTATCCTCCCTCGCTTTGCAAGCTCACAGGCAACAGATTAATGGCCAAAGATGTGGGTATCTCTTTTTGTGTTATCCAAAAACACACCTGGGCATTTGCTTTAATAGGATTTGTGTTGGTGGTTTTGCTGGTGTTACTTGTGATAAAAAGAAAAAAGCGATAAGTGTTGTCGCTGTTTCTGCTTCCGCTATTCATTCAATTATTAGTGTCGTTCATCTTCTGTTTGTCCTTAAATGGCAAACAGAAGATGTTGTTTTAAGGCAATGTGGCCTTAAATTCGATAATCATGCTATGCCACAATCTAACCGATTGCAAGCTGCAGTCTATGGCAAAACGCACGATTTATCGAAGAAAAAAGTTTGACTTGTCGCAAATAAAATGTACCTTTGTCAAAAATTAAGGTAAAGACATAAACATTTGTCGCTCTAAACAACAGGTATAAGGGCGCAAACCGATGGTAACAAGTAGTAACGTGGGGGATTTTCGCCCCTCTCAAGATGGCATTAAAGCCCCGCCAACTCACCCATTACCAGTCTTAATGCAACAACATAAAAACTAAAAACCACATTTAACAACGCGCGCTCTAACACATAGTGCGCATAAACAAAACTATGTTGCCCAGCGGAACAGCCCGTGCAGCGACAAATAACCAAACAATACTGCAAACGATGAAGAAAATGAAGACCTATCCTGTGCTCCTAGCTCCCGCATTGCTTACGGCCGTAGGTGCACAAGCTAAACAGGTGAAGAACAATCGAGCCGACGACACACGCCGCCCAAACGTCATAATCATTTATGCCGACGACTTGGGATATGGCGACTTGCAATGTTATGGCGCCAAAAACGTAGAAACACCCAATGTAAACCGCCTAGCAAGTCAGGGAGTCCGCTTTACCAATGCCCACGCCGTAGCTGCAACAAGCACACCTTCGCGCTACTCGTTACTCACTGGCGAATATGCTTGGCGACGGCCCGACACCGACATCGCACCTGGAAATGCAGGTATGATTATTCGTCCTGAGCAGTTTACCATTGCCGACATGTTTAAAAGTGTGGGCTATTCCACATGCGCCATTGGCAAATGGCACTTAGGATTGGGCGACAAGGGAGGCGAACAAGACTGGAATGCGCAATTACCAGCAGCCCCAGGCGACTTGGGTTTCGACTATAGTTACATCATGGCAGCCACGAGCGACCGCGTTCCTTGCGTGTTTATCGAAAACGGACACGCGGCCAATTACGACCCCACAGCACCTATAGAAGTGAGCTATAAGCGCAATTTTGAGGGCGAGCCCACTGGCAAAACACATCCCGAACTGCTCTATAACCTCAAGTCGAGCCACGGACATGATATGAGTATTGTTAACGGAATTGGCCGTATTGGTTATATGAAGGGCGGTGGAAAGGCGCTTTGGAAAGACGAAAACATAGCCGACTCAATCACTACGCACGCCATTAACTTTATTCGCGACAACCAACATCGCCCCTTCTTTATGTATTTTGCCACCAACGATGTGCATGTTCCACGTTTTCCACACGCTCGTTTCCGCGGGAAAAATGCCATGGGCTATCGTGGCGATGCCATTGTGCAGTTTGATTGGAGTGTTGGACAACTGATGAAAGCCTTAGAACAATATGGATTGGCCGATAACACACTCATTATTTTGAGTAGCGATAATGGCCCTGTGGTTGACGATGGTTATGCCGACAGAGCCGAAGAACTACTCAATGGGCACAGTCCCGCTGGCCCATTCAGAGGCAACAAGTATAGTTCGTTCGAAGGTGGAACAGCAGTTCCCGTAATCGTATCGTGGAAAAAGGGCATAAAGGGCGGTCAGCAAAGCAATGTTTTGATGTCGCAAATAGACTGGCTTGCGTCTTTGGGCCAACTTATTGGCGCTCGATTGCCAAAGGGAGCAGCTAGCGACAGCGAAGCCCGAATGGAAAATCTCTTGGGTAAGAGCAATGAGGGTCGCCCCTGGATTATTGAGCAAAGCAACTCGCGCGTACTCTCGGTGCGCACTCCACAATGGAAATTTATTGAGCCTAGCGATGGAGAGAAGATGATTTCGTGGGGTCCGAAGATTGAAACGGGTAATAATCCTGCTCCGCAGCTTTACGATATGACAAAGGGCGAATACGAAAAAGACAACGTAGCTAAAGAAAATCCCAACGTGGTGTTCGAACTACAAAACGTATTGCGCAGAGAAAGAGCGAAGAAAAGGTGAAAGGGTAAAAAGGCTTATAAGCCTTTTCACTTCATTCTCTTGGTATTCTAGCGTAAAAAGCGTAATTTTGCAGGGAATTATTATCAATACAATTATGTCATACAACTTATTAAAAGGTAAGCGCGGTGTTATTTTTGGAGCGCTCAACGACATGTCAATCGCATGGAAAGTGGCAGAACGCTGCGCCGAAGAAGGTGCAAGCATTGTGCTGAGCAACACCGAAATGGCCCTTCGCATGGGCGAACTAGACGCGCTGGCAAAGAAGATTAATGCCCCTGTTGTGGCTGCCGATGCCACCAACTACGAAGAACTTGAGAATGTATTTGTACAAGCTCAAGAGTTATTGGGTGGCAAAATCGACTTTGTGCTACATTCTATTGGAATGAGCTAACGTGCGCAAGCGTCGCACATACGATGATTTGGACTACAATTGGCTGAACAAGACTCTTGATATCTCGGCTATCTCTTTCCACAAGATGCTGCAAGCCGCTAAGAAGGTAGACGCAATTGCCGAATATGGTTCGGTTGTGGCACTTACATACATTGCCTCGCATCGCACATTCTTCGGTTACAACGATATGGCCGACGCAAAGAGCTTGCTAGAAAGCATCGCCCGTAGCTTTGGTTATATCTATGGACGCGAAAAGAACGTGCGCATCAACACCATTTCGCAATCGCCTACACCCACAACAGCAGGTAAGGGCATCAAGGACATCGACAACATGATGGACTTTGCCGACAAAATGTCTCCACTTGGAAACGCTTCTGCATTGGAATGTGCCGACTATTGTGTTACGCTCTTTAGCGACCTTACTCGTAAGGTTACTATGCAAACGCTCTTCCACGATGGTGGTTTTTCGAACATGGGCATGAGTCTGCGCGCCATGAACCAATACAGCAAGGACCTTGGTCCTTACGAAGACGAGAACGGAAAGATTATTTACGGATAATTTAAACGGTGTTCTGCATCGATTAGCTGGCGTGTCAATGGTTACATCTAGCATTTGCGATGAGAAAACACTCCGTATTCATACCACAAACGCTGCTCTTGCCCCAAACAAGGGTGGCGTTTGTTTGCTTTTTAAACAGTATGCGCTGGCGTCTTAACCTTTTTGAGTGGAGAGAGTAGTACAAAGCATCAATTGAAATCCACCATTTTTACCAATAACACCACGCTAGCTTACATATAAACCGCTTATAGCATCACATCATTGTCTTTTCTTCATTATGATACCTCTAAATATCATTGATAGAATATACTTTGCGGGCGAACGTCTTTATGACTTGGGAGGTTTCAAGAGAATGAACGGACCAAGTGCGATAGTCTATGTTTTAACTCTTCCATTCTTTTCATTATTAAATAAATTGCATGAGCAAAACCTGCTACCTTTTAATAAAAAGTTCGCACTCCTTTATATACTTGCTGCTTTAGCCGGTCTTTATTTCTGTGTTTGGATAGTATATATAAAGCGTGGCCGACACGAACGCGTGATGAATTACTATAGCAGCAAGGCAATAGACACTCGCGGATGCCATTATTCCTATATTGTCAGCGGAATTGCTGTGGGCTTAGTAATCGCAATTATAATTACCAAATATGGTTCTTCTTTTCCTCCGAAATGGCTTTTATAGCACATAGAAACTAATACAATTAGAATACAAAAATTTTAGAGTCTTACAATCTTACCAATTTACCGTTATGGCACATTTTAACATCATTGATAGAATATATTTTGCAGGCGAACGAAGCCATGATAGAGGCGACAAAAAAGTAAGCGGACCAGGCGCAATAGCAATGGGTTTACTATTCCCTTTACTTATATTGTTAGACAAATTGAATAAACTACACTTGCTGCCTTTTGGTAAACAACTCTCAATACTATATGTATGTGGATCCTTTTTAGCGCTTTTCGTCGGTATTTGGAGGTATTATGTAAAGACTGGTCGACACGAACGCGTGATGAATTATTATCGTGGAAAGCCAACAGACACCTCTACATATAACTATGCGTATATCATCGGGTGGATGATAGCGTGTCTTGTTGTAACACTGCTAATACACCAATGCGACATTTCCCTTCCCCCACGACAGGTTTTATAGCGCCTCTTCAATTATTACCGATGTCTATTGGAGTAATACCCCTAGCTACTTTATAATAGCTTAATTGGGGAAAAACGTTTAATCAAAGCTCACGATGAAAGAACAAATCATAGAACTATTAAAACAAGGACGCAAGTTAGAGGCTGTAGCCACAGCACATCGTTTGGGTGTAGGAACATTGGAACAAGCCAAACGATATGTTGATGCCGTGGAAAGCGAAACGATGAACAGCAATTGCCCTAACGACAACGACCAAGTAGCACGAAGCTGGACAGTGAGATACGATGGTGACAAGCCCGTCTCTATTACCCTACGCGACCATCGTGGCGAACGACTAGTGGTGGAAGGCTCGGCAGAATGGCATTCTATTCTGGCTCAAGATGGATTGTTAAGAGCCGCTATACAAGGCAAGAAAGGCGCTAATGCAGACTCGTGGAATAATCACGAAGACGAGAAAAGCAACACAAGAGGCTTTTGGACTCGAAAATATAAAGACAGAACACTCAAAGAAATCGTCCTCGCCCTACTGCTAATCGTTTCGGTATTCGGAACTTTGTTCTTTCTATTTCGCAGTGGCGCCTACGGTTACTGGGGTTTGGTGCAACAACTGGGCTACGCAGCGTTTTGTTTCTTTACTGCATTTGTACTGTTTAGAGTTGCATTGAAGGAAAAAGATAAGTTTTATTGGCGCATTTTAAGAGCATTAGTGGGCATTGGTGCCAGTGTATATGCTTGCTACATTTCGGTGAATTTAGTGAGAGATGTCTTTATAGACGATGTTAAGGTTTACGAAGGTAAGATAGGACTAAGTACTTCTACTTCTAGAAAGCGAACCAATTACTACATTTATTGGAAGAGAGAAAACGGAAGCACGAAAGAAGAACATAATATTACTCGTGCACTTTACTACGATTTGCAACCCTATCAGTATGCGCGAGTAGTGTATTGGCCCAACACAGGCGTTGTAAAAAGCGTGCAACCGCAATTTGCATGCCCATGAAGCAACCAATGTAATAAAAACCAAACGTTTGCGGTTAAACCAACGTTTTCGTTAAGCCAAATGAACAATGTCGAGCTTGCTCGTACATTGTCATGGCGAGAATTGGAAATCGCCAACACGGAGCTTTAGGCGAAGTGGAAAGGCAAAACGCACTTTTCAAGGAACGAAAAGAACAGAAAAATCTTCACAAGCAGAAACAAAAACACCCCATTGCCCTTTCGCAATAATCGACGATTGGCAATGAGGTGTTTTACATTTATCCTATTACTTTAACTCCAGCTCTACAGGACAGTGGTCGCTACCCAACACATCGGTGTGAATTTTGGCATCAAGCACTTCGGGTTGCAGTCTGTTCGACACGAGAAAATAGTCAATGCGCCACCCCGTGTTGCGTTCGCGAGCCTTAAACCTATACGACCACCAGCTATAAGTAACCTCTTCGGGATATTTCCAGCGGAAGGTATCTGTAAATCCAGCGTCCAACAGTTGTGTCATCTTTTGTCGTTCCTCGTCGGTAAAGCCAGCATTTCGCCTATTGGTTTTCGGATTTTTCAAGTCTATTTCCTGGTGCGCCACGTTCATATCGCCACAAACAATCACGGGTTTCTTTTGGTCTAGGCTATGCAAGTAGGCCTGAAAATCGTCTTCCCACTGCATACGATAGTCCAATCTTCTTAGTTCGTCTTGCGAATTAGGAGTGTAAACCGTTACTAAAAAGAAATTGTTCATCTCCAAAGTAATCACTCTTCCCTCGTGGTCGTGCTGGTCAATACCTATGCCGTAAGTAACATTCAGCGGTTTATGGCGAGTATAAATAGCCGTACCAGAGTAGCCTTTCTTGTCGGCATAGTTCCAAAACGACTCGTACCCTTCAAATTGTAAGTCAAGTTGTCCGGCCTGCATTTTTGTTTCTTGCAGACAAAAGAAGTCGGCATCAAGCTTTTTAAAGATGCTTTCAAAGTCTTTTCCAACTACGGCACGCAGTCCGTTAACGTTCCAAGAAATAAACTTCATATAGGATTATTGTTTATCGCCCTTAAGATAGAAGGGCATTTTAATTTCGTAAGTTTGGTTATCAAGCGTGATACGTTCGATAAGCAAACGAATAACTTGTTTGCCATTGTTGTGTTCCAACAATTGGCTTAACCTTTGAGTTTGGATATCTCCAAATTCGATATGGTTCGCAAAAGTAAGTTTGCCGTTGGTGTCGTCGCACTTCACATTGATGGGTTCGCCTGCAATAGGGTTTGCGAGGTAGTATCCTTTCGTGTAATAATCTTCCAGCAGATACGAAGGCAACTGCACTTTCATCTTCACTTCAGCTGGATCTGCCTTAGAAATTTTGTTTTGCAGTTCGGTTCCAGCTTGTACCAATCCACTAACCGCCTTCACGGGGAATCTATCTATCACCAGCATGGTATCAGCAGTGATGGTCCAAGCCACATTAATCGAGTCGTATTTATTCTCCATGTGGCTTTTTCTGAAGTACAATTTGCCGGTGTAATTGCCTTTAACGGCATTCATAATAACCGCGCGTTCGGTATTAGAGATTTGTTTATACCTAATTTCTTGTCCCTCGTCACCACCATTAAGACAAGCAGTTAACGACATCATTGCCATGCCACAGAGGGCAAAAGCAGCCATTTTAAATGTTTTCTTCATTTTGTTCATTGTTGATTATAACTACGAGATAAACGCATGTTTGCGTTTTTCTTGCATCTCATACCTATAAAAAATGTTATTTAGGGCGTATCAAGTTCATAAACTCTTCACGTGTTTTAGCCTGATTAAAGGCGCCACTAAAGTCGCTAGTGGTGGTTACCGAGTTTTGTTTTTCCACGCCACGCATCTGCATACAAAGGTGTTTAGCCTCTACCACCACCATCACGCCAAGCGGTTTAAGTGTGTCTTGAATGCAGTCTTTTATTTGTTGAGTCATGCGTTCCTGCACTTGTAGGCGATGACTAAAGATGTCTACCACACGTGCTATTTTGCTTAAGCCAGTGATATAGCCGTTAGGAATATAGCAACGTGCACTTTACCGAAGAAGGGAAGCATATGGTGTTCGCACATCGAGAAGAAATCGATGTCTTTAACGATAACCATTTGGTTGTATTTCTCTTCAAAAAGAGCGTCGGTTAGCACCTTTCTGGCGTCTTGTGTATAGCCTCGAGTAAGCACCTGCATGGCTTTTGCCACGCGCATAGGTGTTTTTTCAAGCCCTTCTCGTGTGGGGTCTTCGCCCAAGAGGGCCAACACCTCTTTATAATGGGCGGCCAATTGGTCAAGCCCTTCTCTGTATTCTGGTTCCAAGTTCATGATTAGTATTGTGGCATTGTTGATTGTTTCGCTCGTTTTTGTTCTTTTCGTTCCTTGAAAAGTGCGTTTTCTCGCCATGACAATGTACGAGCAAGCTCGACATTGTTCATTTGGCTTAACGAAAACGTTCTTTCGTT
>NZ_BAIZ01000076.1 GCF_000613445.1 Hoylesella shahii DSM 15611 = JCM 12083 | reverse complement strand
TATGATTCTTCCGTAAGAGAAATTGTCGAGTTCTATAACCTTCGTGGAGAAAAGGAACGTATCTTCGATGATATGAACAATGGTTTCGGGTGGAACAGATTGCCCAAATCCTTCATGGCAGAGAACACAGTGTTCCTTCTTCTTACAGCACTTATCCGTAACTTTTACAAGGCCATTATTCAAAGACTTGACGTAAAGAAGTTCGGACTCAACGCAACAAGTCGCATAAAAGCGTTTGTCTTCAGGTTTATCTCTGTACCAGCCAAGTGGATCAGGACATCAAGGCGGTATGTGCTGAATATCTATACCTGTAATAAGGCTTACGCAGATGTTTTCCAGACTGTATTTATAACCATAGAACAACCAAAACTAATCAGAAATATCCGAGTGTAAATCTTTAATTACCAGCATATTCTAAAATTTAACACTGTTCGGTTGCCATTTGTCGCTTCCCAAATTTCCACATATTTTTGAGACGTATTTCTGACGTGGAGAATTTGCGGGGCTTGTTTTTTGTCACACCGTGCAGACAGTTGACAAGGGTTTACAACCGTTTACGACAAGCGACAATAACCGCCCCGATATGCGGAAACAGTCACACTGTGTAGAAAAGCGACAATGGTTGACTTCCGTTCACATCCGTTTACCATTTCAGAGATATAGGATTGAAGAAATGAACCATTAAACGATAAAACGGTATGAAAGCAACCAGAAAATGCAGTTTTTGCGGCAAGTCCTTTGTAACCCGAAGCGGTATGCAAAGATATTGCAGTGAGGCTTGTCAGGCAGAAGCCAAACGAGCCAGAGTGATGAAGAACAACCTCTTCAAAGTCGCCCAACCCTTGATGGAGATACAGCATCAGGAGTATCTCACCTTTTCCAAAGCAGCCATCCTCATGGGCTGTTCCCGACAGTACATTTACAAACTTGTAGCCATCGGCAAGCTGAAAGCCTCACGCATCAGCAACCGCATGGCATTCATCCGCAGAGCCGACATCGAGCAGATGTTGGAGGGCAATCCCTATCACCGCATCCTGCCCGGCAACACCTCCACACCAAGGAAATCATCTTCATCTTCCTTACCTGCCAAAAGAGAAAAAAGGGAAAAGGAAAGCGAAGAAGTGTTGGACTTCTATTCGGGCGAGGAGGTGATGTCCCTTTTTAAGGTAAAGCAGTCATGGCTTTACACTTCCGCCAAGCGTAACCATATCCCCATCTGCCGTATCGCAGGAAAGAACTATTACAGCAAGAAGCATATTGACGAGTTTTTCGGTGTGGCAGTTGATATTAGCGAAATTACCGACTGGCTACTGACCGAGGAGGTGGAGGAACTGTTCGGCATGAAGCCGACCGCACTCCGTGCCTACACCTATCGCCATAAGATACCCACTAAAAGAGAGTACGGGCGTACCTATTACTCCAAATCACATTTGAACGAACTCCGCAGAACTGACCTTGTGAACGATGAACGCTACTATACCGTTGAGCAGGTGCAGCAAATCTATGGTCTTTCGTCAGCCAACATCTGCCATATCGTCAAGGTGAAGCACATCGAAAAGATAAAGGTGGGTGTGAAAAACCTGCTTTTGCGCTCAGATGTGGAGCGTGTCATGGCTGAAAGGAACAAATAACCGTGAAAAATCGGGATTATCGAAAATTATTTCAAAATGATGTATCGTGGAGGTATTCACGGATATTTCACGTTGTTCCTTTGCCATCGGAAACATGGATACAACTCCAAAATGTATACAACCAATTAAAACATAATTATTATGAGTAAATGCAAAACAGTTACCTTGCGTAAGCGCAAGATTAAGAACGGGACACAGTATTCACTATGCCTTGACTACTATCCCGGCTACCGTGACAATGTCACCATGAGAGTGATTACACGTGAAGCCTTAGGAATTTACATCTTCGCCAAACCTGCAAACCAGCAGGAACGGGACTTCAACGCACGCATGATGAAGAAAGCGGTCATCCTGCGCAACCAGCGCTACGAAGCCATTTTCAATGAAAACAACGGCTTTTTTGACAAGACCAAGATGAAGGGCGATTTCCTTGCCTATTTCAAAGGACTGGCTGACCGCAAGAATATCAAGTGGCAGCACGTATACAAGCATTTCCAGCGGTTCGTGAACGGCAAATGCACCTTTGAGGAGGTGGATGTGGATTTGTGCCGCAAGTTCATGGAATACCTGCTTGATGCACCCCAATCCATCCACACCAACCAAAAGCTGCACATCAACTCCGCAGCAGGCTATTGGTCAACTTTCCGTGCCGTGCTGCACACCGCCTACCGTGACAGGAAGATAAAGGAGAACCCAAACGGCTTCTTAGACCGCATCGAGTGCATTCCCACCATCAGGGAGCATTTGAGCCAAGAGGAACTGATACGGCTTGCCGAAACACCCTGTGAGGAGGAGGTCTTGAAAAAAGCTTTTCTTTTCGCCTGTCTTACGGGACTGAGAAAGAGCGACATCAGACAGCTCACGTGGCAGCAGATACAACCATACACCAACGGCAGGATGTTCGTTACCACCCGTATGCAGAAAACCAAAGAAATAGTGCATAACCCCATCAGTGATGAAGCCTATGGACTGCTGGGAGAACGGGGCGAGGGACTTATCTTTGAGGATTTCAAGGACAAGATGCTGCAAGGACCACTCCAACGGTGGCTCACGGCAGCAGGGATAACCAAGAAAATCACCTTTCACTGTACCCGCCACAGCTTCGGAAGCCTGCACGTGGAAATGGGAACGGACATGGCTGTCATCCAAGCCTATCTCGGACATAAGAACATTACCACCACACAAATCTATTCCAAGATAGCAGCGCAGCAGATGTGTCAGGTGGTGGACAAGATAACCTTGAAGCGCAAGGAGGCATAAATGTCTCACATTGACAGGTATTCAGAGGGGCGGTTATGGCTACAAGGCTATAATCGCCCCTCTATGTTTTTGGCTTGATGCCACCATTTATAAGCCCCTCAGAGTATGAAACAGAGTATGATATGATGACATTTCGTGAAATACATTGAAAAAGACCGTTCTAACCGCAAATAACGGGCAGTAATTGGGAAAAATAGCATTAACTTTGCACAAAATAATACAGGAACATTCAATCTCTCAACGAAATATGGAATCATCAATCAAGGACAAATACATCATCTTGGGCTTTGTCGGCTTCGCCATCGTCCTAATATCTTCCATTGCCACGCTGGTAATAGCGGACAGCTTCAACCAAGACAACTTTGTCAGGTGGATAGTATTCGTATGCTGTAACCTGTTGGGATGGTTGCTCTATCTCTCCTTTCAGACACTTATCTTTGATACATACGAAATCTACAAAATCAAGTTCGGCAAGAAAGAAACGATTGCCGAAGCCATAGAGGTGCAGGAAGAACTGTCACAAAATACACTTGAAGAAGCCACATCTGTGCCTGGACCTACATCAGTCCCTGAGCCTGTACCCGAATCATCCCCGACAAAAGAAGAGACACTTATCCAAACACAACCGATAGAGCTTACTATCGCCCCGGATCTTCACGAAAAGAACCGTGCCAATTACGCAAGCAGAGAGCAACGGGAAAAGGAAGAGCGCATCCGCATGGTCATGGAGTATTGCCATTATTACCTGCCTCGCATTGCCGACCAAGAAACCGTGAACCACATCTGTACTGAGGTGGACAAATGGATGAATCTTAACACTTATACCCCGAAGCCCATACAAAGACCGTTTACCAAAGACATCAACAACATTCCACTCCGTCACTTCGTATGGAATATCTCTGAGCGTTTCCTGTACAAGAGATACTACAATGGGGATAACCGTGCCAAGTTCATCAAAGCCCTTTTCCCGAAATCGTTTGCTGATACAGACTTATCAACCATCAAGAATTTCAAGGTAGAGCCGTTAAAGACGGAAATTCCCATTGATGAACCCGAAAACGGCAAACTTGATTTCCACTATCCCGAGGATTATGTGCGGAATTAGGATAATCACGACACCAACGACAACCATCCGGTAACTCATAACCGCCTGTTTTACATCGTTTCCCGAGTAATTTTACCCGTCATTTATGGCTGGGCTTAATTATTCGGGAATTATTTTGCAATGACGTGTCGTGGAGATATTCACGGATATATCATTTCAGTCCTTTGCGCCAAGTCTTACAAAAGAGACGAGTACGCGAATGGAAAAATCAATTCTTACCTTCAACGACCTCCCCGAGGTTGTCGCTCAGCTTCGAGACGAAGTGATGAGCCTGAAAAGCCTGCTCGCCGAGCAGCGCAGTGTGAACAATGCCAAAACGGTGGACACCCACGTGCCCATGTCTGTGGACGAGGCAGCAGAGTATTTAGGTATCCCTAAGGGTACGCTCTACATGAAACTGTCAGAAGGGACAATCCCTGCCACCAAGCCCGGCAAACGCTATTGCCTTTACCGTGACGAACTGGACAAGTGGCTGGAAACCGCCCGAAAGAATCCCATACCGTTGTCAGACGAGGAACAGAACAAGTCCTTATCCTCTTCCCACCGTCGCAAGCCCAACCCACGTAACTGGTGAATGATATGGAAGAGGATAAGAACTATATCAACCTGATACGTGGCGACCTCACAAAAGCATCCCAAGCGCATAACGGTATGCCCGACAGTGTAGGCATGATGAATATCAAGACGGCAAACCAAACCATTCTTGAAGCATCGTTATTGCCTACGCCCCGTGCGCTGTGGGACAGCTTTTGGTACGAGGGGGAACTCTCCTGCTTGTTTGCCGATTCCAACGTGGGCAAGTCCATCCTTGCCGTGCAGATAGCCGACCGCATCGCCCGAACCGACAATGTGCTGTATCTGGACTTTGAACTGTCCGAAAAGCAGTTCCAGCTCCGCTATACCAACGAGCATGGAGAGCTCTACACCTTTCCCGACAAAATCTATCGGGTGTCTATTGACTGCAACCAGCTTTTGGATGCCAACTTTGAGGAAGCTATCATAGGCGGCATTGAACAGATGGCTGTGCAGACCGACTGCAAGATTTTCATCATTGACAATCTTACCTACCTGTGTTGCGCCATGGAGAAAGGCGATGCCGCAGGACGGCTGATGATTCAGCTGAACAATCTCAAAAAGAGATATGCGCTCTCTATCCTTGTCCTGGCACATACGCCCAAACGCTCTTTGGATTGTCCCATCACATCCAACGACCTTGCCGGAAGCAAACGGCTCTACAATTTCTTTGACAGCGTGTTCACCATTGGAAAAAGTGCCCAAGACGGAGGGCTTCGCTATGTGAAGCAGCTTAAAGTGCGCTATGGCACGTTCTCTCATGATGCGGATAATGTAATCGTTTACGAGATTGACAAGGTGGATGCTTTCTTGCAGTTCGTGTTCAGGGGCTATTCCACGGAAAAGGAACACTTGAAAAAATTGGGCGACAATGAATCAAGCCAAAGGGATTGCCAAATTCTGCAACTCTCCCAATCGGGCAAGTCCGTCAGGGAGATAGCCTCACAGGTGAATTGTGGCAAGTCCACCGTAAACCGTATCATCCAGCGCAGCAAAGAGAGTAAAAACGCAGGTGTCCCAAGTGTCCCACTGTCCCAACCCTTAGAGTGTGGGACAATGGGACAGGATGGGACAGCCGACAATCAACCATCAAAAACGGACTAAGCTATGGGCAATTATTCATTACAGAAGTATAAAGGAACGGCAACACGGCATACCTGCCCCAAATGCGGAGACAGGCATTCTTTCGTCTATTACGTGGACGAAAATAATGTGCCGTTGCATCCATCGGTCGGCAGATGTAACCACGAAAGCGGTTGTGGGTATCACTACACTCCGAAAGAGTATTTTCAAGAGCATCCTGAACACAGAACTACCAATGATTTCTCTTTTGACAGGCAAAGAGCAGAGCAGAAGAAAGTGAAGCAGCAAAGTAAGCCGACAGCCATCGGCTATATTCCCCCTCACTATGTGGAGAAGTCGCAAAGCGAGCGTAGCAATTTCTTCCGTTTCCTCTTCACACTCCTTACTTCCTACTATGGCGACAAGGCGAAAGAGGTGTTGAAGCGGTTGTTGGAGGAATACCGTTTGGGGGCTACCCGTGACGGCTCTGTTATCTTTTGGCAGATAGACAGGACGGGCAAGGTACGCACGGGAAAGGTGATGCAGTACAATCCCGAAGACGGACACCGTATCAAGGGAGGACAGACATCGGCAGTGAACTGGATACACAGCATATTGAAAAAGCAGCGTGTGTTGGCAGAGGATTGGCAACTATCCCAATGCCTTTTCGGGGAACACTTGTTGAAAACGCATCCCGACAAGGTGGTGGTCTTGGTGGAATCCGAGAAGAGTGCCGTTATCGGTTCTGCTATCTTCCCCGATTATGTATGGCTGGCTACGGGTGGTAAGAGTCAGATGAGAGAAGAGAAACTCCGTGTACTGTCAGGGCGAACCGTGCTTCTCTTTCCCGATGCCGATGCTTATGCCGAGTGGAAACAGCGAGCCGAGAGCATGTACTTTTGTAAGGTGGTGGTTTCGGACATCATCGAAAGGAATGCCACCCCGAAACAAAAAGAAGCCCATATCGACATAGCCGATTGGATTATCTTTCAGATACGGGAGGGCAAGGTGATGAGTACAGCCAACCACTTGGTCGAGGCTGAGAGAATCCTCCAGCGGATGATAGAGAAGAATCCCGTCCTGCAAAAACTGATAGACGATTTAGACCTTGTGCTGGTCGGTGCATCTCCAATCGGCAACGATGATGAAAAACCTCCCTGACGGAGGAGAGCGGAAGCCGTAGGCTGGAGTTTGCAGACAATGGCTTGCCATTGATATAGCCCACTATAACTACACGCTCCGCTTACGTAGTTGTGGGCTCTCCCGAGGGGATTAGGGTTTTACCCTAATGACCCACTCAGGGCGTTTCTCCCCTGAGAACCCAGAGCAAAGAGTGACCCTCTCTTTGCAATCTCCGCTTATGGGTTGCACCCCTAAGAACCCCATGCGTTTACGGACAGCGGAAAAGCAAACAATAAAGTACAAACCCAAAAAACAAGTATCTATGGCAACAAAATCAAGCATACATATCAAGCCCTGCAATATCGCATCGAGTGAGGCTCACAACAGGAGGACTGCCGAATACATGCGCCACATCGGAGAGTCCAGAACCTATGTGGTTCCAGAACTCTCCACCGATAATGAGCAGTGGATAAATCCCGACTTCGGCAGTCCGGATTTGCGGATGCATTATGACAATATCAGACAGATGGTAAAGGAAAAGACCGGACGTGCCATGCAGGAAAAGGAGCGTGAACGCAAAGGCAAGAACGGTAAAATAGTCAAGATTGCGGGATGCTCCCCCATACGTGAAGGAGTGCTGCTTGTCAGGTCGGACACCACACTGGCAGACGTGCGTAAATTCGGTGAGGAGTGTCAAAGACGCTGGGGAATCACACCGCTGCAAATCTTCCTGCACAAGGATGAAGGGCATTGGCTGAACGGTCAGCCGGAAGCGGAAGACAGGGAAAGCTTCAAAGTCGGGGACAGATGGTTCAAGCCGAACTATCATGCCCATATCGTTTTCGACTGGATGAACCACGAAACAGGAAAGAGCCGAAAGCTCAATGACGATGACATGATGCAGATGCAGACCCTTGCATCCGACATCCTGCTGATGGAACGCGGGCAGTCAAAGGCTGTCACTGGTAAGGAGCATCTGGAACGGAACGACTTTATCATTGAGAAGCAGAAAGCTGAACTGCAACGCATGGATGCAGCCAAACGGCACAAAGAAGAACAGATAAATCTTGCCGAGCAGGAACTGAAACAGGTGAAATCAGAAATACGCACTGACAAGTTAAAGAAGACAGCCACCACGGCAGCGACAGCCATAACTAGTGGAGTTGCTTCTCTTTTCGGGAGTGGAAAACTGAAAGAACTGGAACGTGCCAACGAAAAACTGCAAGACGAGGTTTCAAAACGGAACACCAATATTGAAAAATTGCAGAGCCAAGTACAGCAGATGCAGAAACAGCATGATACGCAAATCCACAATCTCAGAGAAATGCACAGGCAGGAACTTGACATGAAAGAAAAAGAACTGTCACGGCTCGCCAGAATCATAGACAAGGCTTTCAGGTGGTTTCCGATGTTCAGGGAAATGCTGCGCATGGAAAAGTTTTGTGCCATGCTGGGATTCTCTAAAGAAATGACTGAAAGTCTTATAGTCAAAAAAGAAGCCCTGAAATGTAGCGGTAAAATCTATTCCGAGCAACACAGGCGGAACTTTGATATAAAGGATGATATTTTAAGGGTGGAAAATGACCCTGACGATGAAAGCAGGCTGAACCTGACAATAAACAGGAAGCCGATTGCCGACTGGTTCAGGGAGCAATGGCACAGGCTTAGATATGGAGCAAGAGTGCCGCAACAGGAAGAAAGAAAAAGTAGAGGATTCAAATTATAATAGAAGCAATTTGATTAGTAATCTAAAAGCACTCCGATAACGATTAGAGTGCTTTTAGATTGTTTATCATTAATTATCAAAGCAAGTGCAGTTTAAGATTTTACTGAAGTTTGCATTAATAAAGAATATACTACAGCTGATATATGCGCAACATATTGTGACGCTTGTGATTCATTTCCCTTGAAATCCTTAACAAATACCGCTAAGGTATAACTGATATTATTAGGCAGACATATATAGGCAACATCATTGTGAGCTGCAAGAACACCATTTTCATTAACATAACCTGAACCTGTCTTATGCGCTATAACAACCCCTTCTTTATCAAGAAGTGGAGCTGCTATCCTATCTACACCTGTTTTGCATTCTTTTAACGTATTCTTAATGAAACTTTGTTTCTCATCATCGATAAGACCTTCAGTAAACAAACGATTCATCAACATTGCAGCACCAAGAGGAGATGTATAGTTAGAGTAAGCCTTGTTATGGTCAGCCGACATTTCCTCTTCCGTATAAGCTATCTGAAAACTTGAACGAGGAATGAGTGTGGCTATAAAACTATCTGTTTGAGCGACATTAACCATATCCTTAAACATAAGGTTGCTTGCATTGTTGTCACTCTGAGTAAGAGTATAACGCAGCAAATCTCTCACTGTCAATGATATGACTGGCCCTGAATAATCTTTCAGCATAGGACTCCAAGTCTTTGGGTCAAGTTTATCCCTATTTATATTTACTAAGGTATCAAGTGAAATTCCTTTATTGTCAAAGTCATTACAAAGAGCTAATGCCTGATGAACCTTAAACACACTCATCATAGGATAAACACTCTTATTATTGACCTTAACCGTATCTCTGTTATTAACAATAACCGCCACACCAATTTCGCCAGGACAAGCTGAGACAATTTGAGAAATGCTATCAGTCAAAACATTTGTTAAAGGAGGATTTGCGCTATCTTTTGTCGCTGATTTATGGAACAATGAAAATACCAAGATGAAAATGCAAACTAAAGCTATACTCAAAACTACGATTTGTTTTTTTCTGTTTTTTTCCATGTTTATATTATTTATATTTGTTTGACGAGAATATCTTTATTTGCCGACAAAGGTACATAACTTTACGGAAAAATATGTTTCTAAAATA
>NZ_BAIZ01000077.1 GCF_000613445.1 Hoylesella shahii DSM 15611 = JCM 12083 | reverse complement strand
CCTTAATGTATTTATTCAGTGTCCTTGCATCCTGATTGATATCTTTTGTGTTTCGCAACATAGGTCTGAGTTCCTCGTTTACCAGTTCTTCTAGTTGCGTTGCCCTTCCGTTTTGCAAATAGTTTGCGGCGGCGAAGGTCCAATCTTGCAGGCTGGCAAGGGGTAGCAGACTGATGATGGGGGCTTCATTTTGGGCGTTGCGCGCCTCATAGTTGCCGTAAACGATGTTTTTGATGGTGATGCCTTTAAGAAATTTGGCGTAATTGCCCAATACGAGGAGCAGCATGGGGAGGAAACGAAAGCTGTGAGTGAGGTCGAGATGCAGTTCGTCGCCCTCTTGTAGCGTGTCGTAAATGGTTTGGAACACCTCCCAAATCTCCTCTTTGTTCATCCCATCTTTTATGTCTTTGTCTTCTACTTGGGCCTTTAAGTTCATCTCTTGCAACACGGCCTCAAGTCCTTTATAGGGTTCGGGTGTGTCTTTCCCATAGCGCTTTCGTTCTGTGATAGTCTTGTTCCAATTCAATTCTCTGGCTTTCTTAGTGAGGAAGATAATCACCCGGTCTTCCTCCGTCCAGCCATTTGCGCCTACAATCTCTAACGAGGCCTGCTGAATAAAGCGTGTTGGGGTAGATGTGAACGGCTTTTGCTCTTTCCCTTCCTCTTCCTCTATCTCTTTTGTATAGGCACATTCTTCGTAGAAGCCTGTCCCTAATATGGATATGAATACTTTGCGTGGCATGGTGTTTTTTACTTAGTGTTGATGTTAGACATCTCGTTATCTAGCAGTGCGAAGAGTGCTTTTTCGGGGTCGATAAGACCGCCAGACTGGATGCTGAAAGGGATAATGCGGTTTTCGCGGCACTTCTCTTCGGCCTTGTTGTTCATCCTTTCTTTAGTTACGAACAGCATTTTAACGCCCATTCCGCCATATTTCTTAGCGGCCGTGGTGAATTTGTCTAGGTCTGTGAGGTTTTTTATCTGTGTTTTGCACTCCACAAACAGCAGCTTGTTGCCCATGTTCACAATGACATCTATCTCGTTTTTTGTGTCTTTGTCAGAATAGTCAAACGTTGCATTGACAATAACCTCTTGCGCTTTTTCCCATTGTGAGAGCATTTCGGCAACCTGAAATTCAAACCATCCGCTATTAAAAACGATGGGAATAACGTGTGGCGAAGAGCATCTAAGTTTATTAACGCCCCATTTGTTCTTTAACACCATGTATGCGGTGTTCGCTTTTTTGTCCCACTCCACGTACGAACCTCGGGCGGTTTCTTTCCTACCTGTTGGTTTGTACTCCACCTCTTTGTTGGCAATGGTTAGTTCGTTGAAGGCACTGGTGTTGCTCTGCCTTAATTTCTCCACGTCTTTTGACGCTTTCAGGTCTGCCTCGGTTATGTCCTTGAAGTTGGCATACGACCCCAACGGATAGTTGTTGTACCGCAGTATGGTTTGCGTGTCGAGCTTAGAACTGATAGATTTTTTTTCTGAAGTGGTGAGGTTATACCCCACATTGTTTTGGTCTACATATATAATAGACGTGTTGGGACACTGCTGTGCAAGCAGAACGAAGGCCACAGTCCAAGGCTTTGTGCCGCCCGAAATGTTGATGATGGTTTCTGATTGCCCACATTTACCAAGCAGTTTTTCGGCTGCTTGGTAAATTTTGGGGTAGTCAACAGATTCGAATGGCTGTAGTTCGCAGGGTAAGTCCACACTCTGTTGAATGCCTTCTGCCAATTCTTTGCTTTCTTTAGAGTGAACCAATATCAGCTTATCGGCCTTAAATTCCTCGATGCCAACGTGTATGGGCATGGGTTGGCCGCCCACTAGGGCGATATGAATCTTGCTCATTAAGTACGTTTACTATTGGTTGGTGATGGTGTTGAATAGCTCTATCGTTTTATTGTGATCGCCAATAACATCTCTAAACTTCTTTATGAACTTTCCTCCTTTGGGATTACAGTCCTTCTTGTCTTTGGAAGAGGCTTCCTTATACAATTCTTTAAGCTTTTGTACAAGTGTTCCCAACTCTTCCTCATTTAGGTTTTCACGTCCATTTTCGTACTTCTTAGCTAGTCTTACCCACTTGTCGCATTGGTTGAAACATGTCGAAATAGAGTTAGCTTTGTTGAGATGTGCTTTAAAGCCATCAGTGAAAATATTCTTATCGCTTTCTACCTTTCTTTTTGCATCAATCTCTTTTTCAAGTCTGCTTCTCTCCTCTTTCCATTTGGACAGGTATTTGTTAATGATGTCCTTCAAATCCTCGTTGTCTTGTTTCTCCCTTATATCGGTACATTCTTGTATGTGTTTGTTTAACAGTTCGATGTGGGAAGGCTGTGAAGCGGAGCAAGACTCATCTTCGTTACACAGTTCTTTGTCTCGTTCTTCTAGCTCTTTTTTAAACTTGTTTATCTCTTCCACCCGTTTTTGCTCTCTTAATTCGGACTCACGAGCAGCTTCCTTTTGTTCTTCTTGCTGTGCTATTGCTTGCAAGCTTGTGGTTACTTTTTTTATCTTACTGAATGGCTTGAAAGGAGTCTTGTTTTTCTTTATGTTTTGAAACTCCTTTAAGTCCATGTAGTTAAATTGGTTCTCATTTGGATTAACAGAATTGGAAACGAGTGCTATCAGCTCTTGTATTTCTGTGCTTGTGAGCCAGTTAGGCTTAAACTCGCACATTTCTTTCTCGAACTGTTCTAAGAAGAATGAACATTCCTTATCTTCTGGCGATATTAAATCCACGTCGTACTTTACTTTGCCATATCCGTAAGGTTTTGCTTGTCCCAATTGATGAAAGCAGTTGGGGGTGTTGTGAAAAGTAAGTGCTGAGAGTAATGCACCCAATTCAACAGGGAGGAGATTGTGATAAGTAATCTCGCACGTAAAGATACTCCCTTTTTTGAGAGGCGTTATTGTTGTGTCTGTATTATCGGTACTTGTTTTGCTTTGGCACTTATCCGTTCGTTGAACATAACGTTTCCATCCAGAAAGCTGCCCATCATCGTATGTATTATACTTGTTGTTGTTATTGTCTTGTTTTATGTATATGGGGTAGAACGACGCTTTTGGGGAACTTAGAGTGAGTTTTACCGGCGGTTCTTCCTCTGCGTTGTTAGAAAAGGCGTGGCCAAATTGTACGCGCCCTTTTAGCATGTCTTTGTCTTTAACGTGGCCAAAAACACATTCAGCTAAGTCTAGGCTTTGTGAATCTCTGTGTGCTTTCGGCAAACAGTCGTGCACGCTATTTTTAAATGGTATCTTAGTTGCGCCTTTTCTGTTTGCAAACTTCGCCCTCTCGTCCACCATCATGCGCCCGAAACTCATTATTTCAAGCACATTTCTCACTTCGCCCTTAATGCTAGTGGCGGGTATATAGAAGCGGCCATCGCGTGTTTGGCTGAATTTTTGGGGCTTTTTGTCGGCATCTTGTTTGGTTGTTTGTTCGTTCTTGTTGCGGTCTTTTTCTTTGTCCTGTTTCTGTCCGTTGCGTATAAAGATGGGTGTTTCGGCCGTTATTCTCAGGCGTATCTTTCCGCTAACGCCATCCTTGAAGGGCACATCTTGTGATATTAGGTTGGCCCAAGATGGTGTGTAAACCTCTTCGCTAAGCGGAACGAAGTTGTATGGCGACTTGATGATGTTATTATTGCTCATGATTGCTTTACTTTTTAAATCCCACAAATACCATTTTCTCTACGGTCAGCACCTCCATGCCGAGACATGCCTCGTTGGGCTTGGCTGCCCAATAGCGCAGAAAATGCAAGCGCTTACCGTCCATGCGGTGTGAATGATACGCCACCTGCGTCACCTCGCAGCTATTGAAATCGCTTTCTTGCACGTCGAAACGGTGGGTGCACAGCTCTCCATCGAGTGACTTGATGCTGATGGACACGCCCTGCTCCTTATTATATAGGTAACCTTCAGCCACGAAAGGGTTAAGCCCTTCAAGCAGCGTTCTGTCTATCATCGCAGCAGGAGCAAATATGCGGGGTTTGTTTTCGTTGCTCATCCAGAGGTAACCCTCATAGCAAAGCCCAAAGTCTATATCTTTAATTTCAATCTTACTCATAGATGCAGTTTCCGTCTTTTAATAGTTTCCCTTCAAATTGGCCGTAGCCTTTGTTTACGTTTCCGCCCAAGGGCAACATGCCTTCGCACACGTCTTTAAGAGCTTCTTCAAAGGCTAGGATGATGCGTTGGTCTTCGTTTATCCGCTCGTCTACGTCTACGAGCAGTTCTAACTCAAGCTTCTCTGGCTCATCAGGATGAACAATCAGTGCCTCCTCGTCGAACAATGCGCCATCGATGGCTCCGCCAGTAAAGCGGTCTATCTTTACGTGGTTGTGGATTTTCTTGTCTGTTTTCTCTTCTTTGTCCCTAATGATGTCGGCAAACAACACGTGTCCGCGCCGTTTCCCATCGGTTCTTTCTCCCGTTGGGGCTTCGGTGGGTTGGGTTTCGTCCTCGTTTCCCTCACATCCAAACAGGGCGAACACGGCTTTGTTGCGTTTGCCCACATGCTTGTTGAAATCTTCTGGCGACAAGTTTTCGGCAAATATCCCACACTCCTTATTATAATAGTAGGCCGTGCGATGTGCCAAAGCCCCTTTAACCGACGATGCCGGCACAACGAGCGAATGGTCATGGCTGTGCCATCGGCCGATGTTGCCTTCCTCGTTCCATTCGACAAACCGCTCTTTAATATAGCTGTGGTCTACATCTTCGTTGCCAAAGCCCGACCCGAAAAACAAGAAGTCTTTGGGGGTTATTTCCAGTTTGTACCGCGTATAGCGGCTCTCTTGGGGCTTTTCTAGTTCAAGAGGCTCAAATCCGTCCCACGTTTCGGCCAGACTTGCGCTCTTTTTAAGGTACAAATCTAAGTCGGCAGGCAGGCTAAGGTCTAGCTCGCGATAAAGACAAGCCTCCCCAACAACCTCTATCTTGCCAAAGCCGTTGCGACTTTTTCCGCCAACCCTGAACCCATCGGCCCTCAGCTTTCTCAGCAAATCCTTGAAATCTTGTTTATATTGTGCAAGTTCTTCTTCGCTTTTGGGGTTGGACATCAACTCCATTTCAAAGCAGAAACGTGCGCCCTTAGGTACCACTTCCTCGTCGAATTTCCCTTTGTCTTCGGTAACACCGCGGTGGTTAATCTTGGCATGCTGCCTAATGGGTGCGTGTTTAAAGTCCTTTAAAAACGCCTTGTCCTCATCATCGCATGCTGTTTCAAGGTTAAGCAGGCCGTCTATGGCCTTTCCTTTGCGGTTCAGCAGCTTGGCTTCGGTTACGATGAGGCGCGACCCTTCCACCTCGTACTCGCCGTTCTTGTCTTTTTTCTTTTTGATAAAGCCCATAAGGCGTTCGGCCAGCTCTTCATCGATGGCATGTCTTATCAGTCCGGCAAGCGTTGTGCCTGGTATGAATGGCAGGTCGTTGGTATCGCGATTGATGGTGGCATCGGTCAATATCGACTTCTTGCCAGAGCCAATGGCCAACGGCGTTTCGGCCTCTATTGTTACGCGGGCGACGAGGCGCGTGTTGTATGTGGTTGTTTGCATAGCGTTCATTGTTAGTCCTTACATTCTTTGGCCATCTCCGAGGCGAGGTTAATCAATAGTTCTTGCAGGTTGATGTTTGGCGTGTTCATAACCTCTTCCAAACATTCCCTGCGGCCGTTCTCGTCCCATTGTTTTTTGGCAACGCGTGGTCGAGGAATGTTATCACACTTTCTTTCAGTTTTGTTGCATCAGAAGTAACCATAGCCAAGCTCCGTATCGAACCCCATTGCGAGGCAAAGCGTTCGCCTTTAAATTTATCTGCATGCTTGTTAACAAATTTGTTCACCACTTTTTGAACATCAAACACGCGTTTGTCTTTCTCTTGCGCCCGTTTCAGGTAGGCCAGCAAGGGTGTTTCTTTCACCTCTTTGCGAGGTTCCTCGCTTCGGGTTTTCTTTTGTCCTTCAAACTTAAACATGGCTTTCCCCTCTTGGTCTGCCTTGTTTTTGCTGAGAATATCGGGGTTGTAAACCACTCGGCCGAAGCCTCTTGCTTGTAATGGCCAATGTAGCTGGTGGGTTTAGGCGTGTTGTTGGCCTTTACAACAAGCACGCTACCTTTCTCTATGCCGCATCGTTGACTGTCGAAGGCTTGCCGTTTAAAGTTCCAGGGCGCGTAACTAAATGTGCGCACTTGGCTTTTCTCCCACAAAATTTCGCCTTCGCCCTCGAAACCAAGTTGCCGAAGTGTGGGTTGGAAGGTGGGCAGGCCATGCTCGTCTAAGAATACTAGGCGGCCGTCGGCATACACCAACACCTCTTCGTTGGCCACTGCGGCATCGCTTTTAAGTTGTTGGAACGAAGCCTGCTTTATCTCTACCAAGCCATATTGCGCCGTACGCGAACGCCCCAAATGGCGCGTTCCGCAGAGGGCGGCAGTCAGTTCCTCGGCATATCGTGTGGCTTCGTCGTCAAGTTCCACTTCAAAATATAGGGTAAGCCCCTTGTTCAAGGCCTCGTAACCAAAGAGTTGGTGGTCTTGCGAACAGCGGTTTCCGCTGTCGTAGGCCGACTTTAAGGCAAACGTCTTACCTACATTTACCTCTGTGGCTTGTTCCCCATCAAACACATAGAAACCATCGCGGCATTGTTTCAGCTGCTTTTCACGAATTTCTTTGGGTAGGTCTGCGGGCAAAAGGTGGTGAAAGTAGCGTTCGTCTGCTCCATCTTTAAGCTTAGGTGTAAAAACAACGGCCGGTATGCGCACGCCCCTAATGCCCGACAATGAGGGATGGGCATCGCCGAAGCGTACTTTACCGCTATGGAAAAGCAAGTGCGTTTTTTCGTTTTCTTTATCGTAAAGCTTACTTGCGGCAATGCCAAGGAAGTTGTTTCCGGGAATGAAATCCAACGAATGGCGGTTGCCCGTTGTGGCCGAAGTCTCGCTGATTATCACATCGGATAGCAGCGTGCATTGTAGTTGTATCGTTTTCATTGCTTTTCCTCCATGCTGATGTTGCAACGTCCATAACCGCGGGTGCGGCCTGCGCCCAGTCGTTTAATCATCATCAGTGCTCGTTCCACCTCGTGTGCCTCTTGGTCTTCAAGGTTCATTATTTGTCCGTATAGTGTGCAAGGCAAGGTTGTTTCGGTCTTGCGCAACGACTTATCTTTGGCAATTCCATCGTTGTCGATGGCTGTGGCCGACACCGATTGGTAAAGAAAACGCGCCAAGTTGTCTCTTACAATCACGTTTTTTTCGTCATCGTGCAGTGTGGCATCGGTAAAAAAGGCGCGCCCCTTGGTGCAGTTGTCTTTGTCTTTAAACTGTCCGCAGATGCTGGTTAGCATGCCTTTCGATTTGTTTTCTTGCGAAAGGGTGTATGCAAGGGCCTCGCGCACCAGCCCCTTTATGGTTTTGCCCGGTACAAAAGGCAGCCCTTGTGCGTCTTTAATCACCAGTGCGTCTACGTCGCACCGGCAGCCTGCCCCGAGCCGCAATGCCAATTGGTGTAAAATTGGATGCTGTATTTAAGATTTTTCATACCCTAGTCGTTGGTTTGTTGATTGTTGATGGTGTAATAGGCCAGTACGTCGTAGGCGGCGTAGTGCTCCTCCTGTTCCTCTTTGCCCGCGTTGTTTACGTGCGTTCGGGTGGCAGGAGTGGTAAGGTTAAGCAATAGTTTCTTGTTGCTGGTTAAGCTTTCTAGGCGTTGCAAGCGTTGGGCGGCGGCTTCTTCGTTCTCGTGCATTAGGCTCAGCCATTGCCTTACGCCTGTTTTCAGTCCTTCGTTTTCTGCCTTCCCTAGTTCTTTTACCATGCGTTCCAAATCGTTTATGGTTTTGTAACCCACTTGTTCATCCAGGTAATACGGTCCGAAGCACAGTGTTTTCTTGGGCGTAGCAGGTGTGTTCTGCCCGTTATTGGCAGCCTTGTCCTTACTGTTGTCTTTGGGCTTAAGTTCCAATTCGCGTTCTTTAATGTCTTTGTACGACAATACAAAGCTATCTTGCATCTTGTGAAACATTAGGCACGAAGGTACATTAAGTTTGTCTTTTGCCTTTGCATCCGTTTTTGCGGCAAGGCAAAGCTCTTCGGCAAGCTTATAACCATAATAAAAGGGGAACGAAGCTTTGATATAGGCAATACCACCACAGGCCGTTAATTTGTTCATGTTAGCCTTGCTAAGCAAGCTTTTCATCTCTCCTTGGCTTGTTTCTCTTTCAAACTCGGTGATGAATTTTTGGGCATAAGGCATAGCCAAGTCGCCGCGGATGATGACCGTTAGATCGTCGCCGCCAAGCACAACGGGACTGAAAGGCAGCTTGTCGAGGCTAAAATTCTCTTGCGCTTTAATCGTTTCAAAGGCTTTGTTGGCTGCCTTAGTGGTGGCTTGGTCTAGCTGGTACGAAAACTCCCTGAACTTCTCGCGTTCCTTTCCTAGCTTTTGCACCACCGTCCCCAGTCCGTTTCCGTCTATGTGCACAATGGCAATCCAGTCATTTTTTTCCGTCAGGTCTTTTATGTTCAGTTCTTCTTTAAACTTGAAGTCGTTCTCGCCCATGTTGGTTTCGCCCACCATACTTTTGATGTATAGCCTGTTGCCACAGTCTTTCCTTGCCACCCGTTTGGCATATGTGGCGGCATCCAGTTCTTCTCCGTTCCATATTTTCACAACGGGCATGCCCGTTTTTGGCGCTCGTTTGCACCCCAGCATGCCCACTTCCAGAGGCGTTTGGTGCAGGTTGCGTTGTGTTTTTAGTTTCTTTTCCAGCTCTTCGACGGCCTTTTCAAAGTGTTTTTCGTCGTCGAATTTAACCACTGCCTGACTGAATGTTATGCCTGGCGCACACTCTTGCACCATGCGTGGGAAGTTTCGCACCACGTGTTGGCACTGTTCTCGTGTGTCGAACACGTACTTCACGTTGCCTGCAGCCATGATAACCGCGTTACTCTTTTCGTTGAACCCATTGCCAACCGTCTCCTTAAACTTCTTGGTGCAGATGTTCTCTACCAGTTCGCTTGCTCCCGAAATGTCGTTTAGTTGATTGGTTTGGAATATGAAGCTTTGGATGCCTTGCACCGAGGCCCCGTAAAGATATTTTCCCATGCCTTATATGCTAGTTTATTATTTGTTTATCGTTGTTACTGTTAGTATGCCAAAGCCCACACTGGCATGTTTGCCTAGGCCCACATGTTGAGGAAGAAGCACGTTGGAGTCGAAGCTTATGTTGGCGCAATACAGTTTCACGCCTTTAAATATCACGTTAGGGCGTTCTTCAAGGTGTTTGATATGCACTTCCACGCGTTGCTCAACCCTTATGCCCAGCCCCTTAAGCATGGAGAGAATGTTGCCTGTGAGTATGCGTTGCAGCATTATTAGTTGCTCTTCTGTGTCAGACGTTTGTGTAAACTGCGAGTAGTTTTCTTCGTTTAGAGGTAACCA
>NZ_BAIZ01000078.1 GCF_000613445.1 Hoylesella shahii DSM 15611 = JCM 12083 | reverse complement strand
GTACGTAAAAATAGTACAGGAATAATGCCGATAAGCAAACTAAAAGAGGAAAAAGCACATAATACACCACCATATTATAAATAAATGATTAAATTACAACGAACTATTCGTCATTAAAACAGCTCTAAACATCGAGTAGCGCCATGATAATTAGGTTACAACAACGTTGGGTATGTGTTATTTTTATCGCACGCTGATGGTCATTTCTTTAGCACAGAAAGTCCAAGATAATTAACCTTTTCCAAGTATGTTCTAAACATCCGATTAGTGCGTAGTGCTTTTTGATAGAAGCAATCACCTGTGAGTTTATATTTATTGCGTAGTTTTATCAGATAATAAGCTGTGTATGCGGCAAGTTCAAAGCGTTCGTTATCATTGAGTGAAGATAGGCATAACGAACTTTCTGTTGGAGAAGTTTTGACCAATTGTTCGCCATATTGGTTCAATAAGTTGGTCCATTGTTTGTTTTCATTGTTCAGTGGTAGTTGCATAAGTGTTTCGAACAAGCCTTTATGAATAACAAGGTATGGCGATTTTAACTGCACTTTACGTGAGAATACAGTATGAATGTAATCTAATCCAGAGCCATTGTATGTTGAACCCACTTCAGAGGCTCGATTTAAGTTAAGCATCTTTTTCAGCAAAAGCTTATTAATGGTTTCGTTCTTGTCGTAGCCATAAACCTTCACTAAATCAAAGAGCAGTGTTTTATTGTGTTTACACAGCCAAGAGAGGCTGAATTTGTTGTTGTTCAGTAAAAAACAATTATAGTGAACAAGTTCGTTATCAAGCGAAAAATGCGCACCATTTTTATCTTGTTTAATAAAACTTTCAAGCATAGAGGGCATAGCAATGAAGTTGTATCCCTTAACGTAAAAATGGTACAATCCAGCAATTTTAATGCATTTAGCCTCTTGTTCGTCAACTTTTTTTTGCTCTTCATCCGTCGTAACCTGGAGTGGTGCAATTAAAAAAGTGAAGTAATGGGGATGTTCGTAAACGCCCTTAAGTTTTTTTCTTTGTGTTGGGTTAAGGCCTAATTGTGTGAGTTTCTGTTCGAAAAGTTCGGCCGATATAGGTTTAAATCCTCTTTTAACCAAGTCGTTAAAGGCATAGGGTATATATATGCTCATCAGTTTCTCGTTCACAGCAAGGTCGTCTTCTTCGCTCTCTTCATCTATAACTTGTGCATTTCTGTCAACGATAAGTAGATATTCTTTTTTTAAAGAGTCCAATCCAGCCTTATTAAGTGGTAGCACCAAATTGCTAGTAATGTTTAATTGATATTTTTTGTTTAGCGCTTTAGCGCTGTTTATGTTTTGTGTTTGTGGCGTTTTTGAGGCGCATTGAAGGCAAATTGTGCTAACCATTGCAACCAAAATATAACGAAGTTGGGTATTTAACATGTTTAAAATAATTTATTCTATGTGCGAACCTGTGGGTTAATTATTTGTTCTGTTGAAATCGTTTTTCTGTGTTTCACGCTTATCTTTATAGCAGCCTGTAACTATGATTTGGTTGTAACGATGTTGGCTAGCCAAGAAAGAAAGCCACTGGCGACGTTCAATAGGAATAATGAACAAGCAAAACTAGCGATAAAAACTGAGAACCACAACGAAAAGCCCCAAAAAGAAATGTTGTTGTAAATGATTCTCTTGCAAAGCCCTTTTTATGATGTGGTAAACGCATATTAGTAATCTGCTTAACCAAATACAAAATAATTTGTATTTGGTTTTAATTTCTTTGTGCAACGTGTGGCAATTATTCAAAAAAAAATGCTTACTTTGCATGCGAAATGTTGCCTGTTAAGGCAAAACAGATGATGAGCTTGCGTTTTTTATGAAAAAATATATCCGATGGGTTGGCATCGTTATTGCTATCCCAATTGTTCTTTTTCTACTTATAGTGATTCTGCTTTACTGTCCTCCAGTGCAAAATTGGGCTGTTAAGCGGGTGGCAAGTTATGCCTCGCAGAAGATGGGCATGAACATTACGGTGGAGAAAGTGAAACTTGTGTTTCCCCTAGATTTAGGGGTTGAAGGCGTTAGGGTATTGCAGCCCAACGATTCGGTAACAGGACAAACAGACACAATAGCCAATGTAGGCAAAATTGTGGCCAATGTGCAATTGCTTCCCTTGTTTAGTAGTAAGGTGGAAGTGAACGAATTGTCTTTACACGATGTGCGGATGAATACTGCAAACCTTGTGCACGAGGCACGTATTAAAGGTGATGTGGGCTTGCTATTGGTGCAGAGTAGGGGAGTAGACCTAAAATCGAAGACCATTAGGGTGAACCAAGCGCAACTCAGAGATGCGAATATCAGTGTGGAACTAAGCGACACCGTACCACCCGATACCACCAAGACCCCTGTTTATTGGAAAATTAAGGTTGATAAGCTGTTGGTGGAACGCTCTAAAGCATGATACGAACTGCTGGCGACACCATGGTTGTGCTGGCCGAAATGCCTAAACTAGAGGCTAAGAATGGTTATTTCGACCTCTTTAAAAACCTTTATCGCATTGAAACGCTTAACTGGCAAGATGGAAGTGTTAACTACGACCTTACACACAAACCACGAACAGACGGCTTAGACCCTAACCACATACGCCTAACTCATTTGGATTTGGGTGTCGACTCCTTTTATTTTTGCCAACCCGAATTGAAGATGAAGGTGCGCGTTTGTGCCTTTAAAGAGAAAAGTGGCGTGCAGGTTAACCATTTTAGCACACATGTGGGGCTCGACTCCGCGCGTCTTGATCTACCCGACCTTGTGTTGCGTACACCCGAATCGTCGGTTTCGGCCAACTTTAACATGGACATGAATGCCTTCGACGATAACAATCCTGGCAAACTGTATGTGGCTTTACACGCATCGTTGGGTAAAGCCGACTTGCTGCGCGCGATGGGTGGAATGCCCGAAGGTTTTAGAAAGGCATTCCCCAACTATCCCCTGCGTATAGATGGAGTGGCTAAAGGCAATAAACAACGCATAACCTTCTCGGGGCTTAATGTGGTGTTGCCAACTGCCTTTAAACTCCAAACCACGGGTTTTGTGGAAAATGCCATGGATAGTAAGCGCCGTAGGGGTGAGATTTTCCTCAATGCCAATACCTATAACTTGAACTTTGTGAAGGTGTTGTTAGATAGTAAACTACAACGCGAGGTGAATATACCAGCCAATATGGCCTTAAACGGAAAGGCTAAAATATTGGGAGAAGTGTACGAGGCTGATGCTTCGTTACGCGAAAGCAATGGAAATGTACAGGCGAAGGGAAGATTTGATGCGAGCAATATGGCCTATGAGGCCAAATTGAAGGTGAAGAACCTGGCCTTACAGCACTTCTTGCCTAACCAAGGTCTACATCCCTTTACAGGAGAATTAGAGGCTAGAGGTGCAGGAACCGACTTTATGTCTACTAAAACGCAGCTATTTGCAAAGGCACGAGTAGAACGTTTTCATTTTGCAGGCTACGATTTCGACAAGATTTCGGGTAATGCACAGATGAGTAATGGCACTATTACAGCCGCTTTGATAAGCGATAACCCCTTACTTAAAGGTTCGATAAATGTAAATGGACGCAATAGTGGGAAAGTAATAAAGGCACATGTCAACACCAATTTGGACAAACTAGACCTCTACAACTTGCATTTGTTGAGCCAAAAGGTGGTGGCTTCTTTCCGTAGCGACCTTAACCTAGAAACCAATGGTAAGGACTATTATAAGCTAGAAGGTAATGTGGCCGACATTATTGTTAACGATACGACGAAAGATTATCGTTTGGGAGCAATGAGTATGAGCCTGTTTACCAATAGAGACACAACACATGCCGACTTGGTTTGTGGCGACTTTACCTTGCGTGCCAACAGCAAAGGTGGTTATGCTTATATCTTAAACCGTGGCACAGGCTTGTGGAAAGAGCTTCAACAGCAGCTTACCTCAAGACGCATAGACGAGAATAGGTTGCGCGAGCGATTGCCTTTGGCTAATATCTACTTGCAAAGTGGACGCGAAAACATCTTTATGCGTGTGCTCAAAAAGTATGGTTACATAGTGGGTGAAGTGTCGGCCGACTTGAAATCGTCGCCAGTAAGTGGCTTGAATGGCTATTTAAATGTTAATAGACTAATGGCCGATAGCATACTAATCGATACAGTGCGATTGGGATTAAAATCGGATGCCGACCGTATTGCTTATTCGGTGCAGGTGCGCAACAATAAGAAAAATCCGCAATATGTGTTTAATGCGTTGTTAAACGGAGCACTGGAGGAACGTGGAACCTACATCCGAGCCAAAATCTACGACGAAGCAAACAAGTTAGGCGTGGGTTTAGGTGTGCGTGCAACGATGGAAGATAACGGAATACGTGTGAGTTTGATGGATCGCCAGGCCATTTTGGGTTATAAGCAGTTTACTGTTAACGATAGCAATTATGTGTTCTTGGGTAATAATCGTAGAGTTCAGGCCGACTTACGTCTGAACTCGGCTGAAGGAACAGACCTTATGCTCACAACAAATAACGCCAATACTGAAGCTTTACAAGACATAACACTGTCGTTAAATCAATTGAACCTAGAGAAACTATTTGCTATACTGCCTTATATGCCCGAAGTGTCGGGAACACTCAACGGCGACTTCCACGCCATACAAACCAAGGATGCCCTTTCGGTGTCGTCGGCTGTATCGGTTAGCAACCTTAATTACCAAAAGAGTGCGATGGGTAACATCAGCTCGGAGTTCGTGTATATGCCTAAACAAGATGGCGGACACTATGTAGATGGCACGTTAAGTAAAGACGATGTGCAATTTGGACACCTTTCTGGCACATACAATCCCGCACGTGGAGGTAATCTTGATGCAGAATTGGTGGTTGAACGTCTGCCACTTTCTATTGTCAATGGCTTTATCCCTCAACGCCTTTTCGGTCTTAATGGCTATGCCGATGGCGAACTAGTGGTAAAGGGACGTTTGTCTAAGCCTGTGATTAATGGAGAATTATACCTTGATTCGGCCAATATCTTTAGCGACCCTTATGGGCTTACGCTGCGCTTTGCCAACGACCCCGTGCGCATTGTGAATAGTCATTTGCTGTTTGAAAACTTTGAAGTGTATGCTCATAACGATAGTCCGCTTAACATTAAGGGTGAGTTAGATTTCTCCAATCCCGACCGTATGCGACTGGATATGCGTATGAAAGCCACCAAATACGAGATTATCAATGCTAAAGAAAACTATCGTTCGGAAGTGTTTGGTAAAGTATTTGTGAACTTTAGCGGTCAAATGAAGGGCGAACTGAGCAACCTAAACTTAAAAGGAAATCTTGATGTGCTGGATGCCACTGATATGACTTACGTGTTGCGCGACTCACCTTTGTCTACAGACAACCAGATAGAAGAGCTTGTTTCGTTCACCGACTTCTCTGATAATAAGACCGTAATTATCAATAGACCTGCCTTAACAGGCTTTAGTATGGACCTAGGGTTGAACATCGACCCCAACGCTCATATACTTTGTGCCTTGAATGCAGACAAGTCTAACTACGTTGACTTGATGGGTGGTGGTAATTTGCGTATGACATACACGCCTGTTAATGGCTTACGACTTACTGGACGCTATACACTTAACAACGGTGAAATGAAATATTCGCTGCCAGTGATACCGCTTAAGACCTTTACCATCAAGGATGGAAGCTACATTGAGTTTACAGGTGATGCTATGAACCCACGATTAAACATCACCGCAACCGAGATGACCAAGGCTTCGGTTACATCTAATGGCAATGATAGCAGAATTGTAGACTTTGAATGTGGTGTGGTGGTGACAAGAACATTGAAAGATATGGGACTGGAATTTACCATAGATACCCCGCAAGATATGACTGTGAGCAACCAACTTAACACCATGGGAAGCGATGAACGCGGAAAACTAGCCGTGACAATGCTTACCACGGGTATGTATCTTGCAGATGGAAATACCAACCGTTTCTCGATGAACAATGCCCTCAGCGCATTCTTACAAAGTCAGATTAATAATATTGCAGGTAACGCCTTGCGTACATTAGACTTGAGTTTTGGTCTTGACAACGTTACAGACGCAAGCGGAAATATGCACACCGACTACTCGTTTAAGTTTGCCAAACGCCTATGGAGCAACCGTCTACGTATCATTATCGGCGGTAAAGTGTCGTCGGGTGCTGATGTAGGGCGAACAGATAATACTTTCTTTAATAACGTGTCGCTGGAGTATCGCCTAAATCAAGGTTCTACGCGTTATATGCAACTATTCTATAACCGCGATAGCTACGACTGGCTCGAGGGCGATATTGGTAAATACGGCGTTGGTTTTATCTGGCGAAGAAAGCTCAGACGTTTCCGTGATATTTTCAGACTTAAAGTGCCAGAAGATGTAGTGCTGCCCGTAAATACCGACTCATTAACAAAAGAAAAGACAAATGGCGAATAATCCTAAACATGCTTTATTGGCTTTAATGGCCTGTGCTGCAGCGCTGGTTGCCACTTCCTGTTCAACCACAAGCAGTGTTCCAGAAGGCGACCAGCTATACATAGGACTGACAAAAGTAAAGTGTGAGAACTATGAAAATAGCGCATCTTTTAGTTCAACGCAAGAAGAAATGGAGGCTGTGTTAGACTGCGAACCCAATGGTTCGTTGCTTGGAAGTAGTTATTATCGTACGCCATTCCCCATACGACTTTGGGTTTATAATGCCTTTTCCAACTCTAAGTCGGCCGCAGGAAAGTGGATAAGCAAAACTTTTGGTAAGGCGCCAGTGCTGATGAGCAGGGTGAATCCTGCCTTGCGCGCATCGGTGGCACAAAACACACTTAAAAATCATGGTTATTTTCAAGGTCGTGTTAAATATGAAGTGGTAACACAAAGCAATCCCAAGAAAGCAAAAATAGGTTATACCGCTAACTTTGGGCCACTTTATACGTTAGATTCGGTGGCTTATCTCAATTTTACACCAGAAATAACTCAACTCATTGGTTCGCGCGCCTCTATCTCTAACTTGAAGAAAGGAAGTGCATTCTCGGTTTCTGCACTAGATAACGAACGCAATCGTATCAGCACTTTGCTGCGCGATAATGGATATTATTATTTTCAACCAGGTTACTCGTCGTTTCTTGCAGATACGATACAAGTTCCCCAAAAGGTGCAACTGAAGATGTTGCCCACGGCTACTATGCCCGAAACAGCCAAACGTAGATGGTATTTGGGTAAGATAGATTTCTACATTCGTAAGCAGATGGGTGAAGCATTAACCGACTCGGTGAAGCGTAAACACCTAACTTTGCATTACAATGGCAAACGTTCGCCTATCCGTTCGCGCATTTTGATGCGCAACATCTTTATGCGTCAGGGATATATGTATAGGTATCGCGACGAAAATCTTACGTCGACTAAACTCATGGATATGGGACTTTTCAGTATGACCGACTTTAAGTTTACACCACGAGACACCACGGCTAACAGTGATACACTTGACCTAACTGTTACTGGAATGCTAGAAAAGCCATACGATTTTTATGTAGAAACAAACTACACGGGTAAGACAAATGGACGTATGGGGCCAGCACTCATCATCGGTTTTACAAGACGCAATGCCTTTAGAGGAGCCGAAAAACTGGATATCAACGTAAACGGATCTTACGAATGGCAAACAGGTCATAGTGCATCGGGTGCTTCATCGCAGATGTCTTCTTACGAATATGGTGCTTCGGCATCGCTAGAGTTCCCCCGACTGTTTGCACCGTTCTGGCAGTCGCGCCGCTTTTACAACACGCCTTCTACACTTCTAAAAGTGTCGTCGAGTGTTATTAATCGAGGTAATTATTTTAAACGTCATATCGTTTCGGGCGAACTCACCTATAACCTACAAACGTCTGAACGCTCAATGCACCAGTTTTCGCCTTTGTCGTTGCAATACAACTATATGACAAGTCACACTGCTGCATTCGACTCGATTATAAATGCCAATCCTTATCTAAAGGTAACGATGAAGGATGTGTTCATTCCTAAGATGCGCTATAGCTATATTTATAATAGTCCTTCGCGCTATCGACATCCCATTTGGTGGCAAACCACATTGAGCGAAGCATCTAATATCTTGTCTTTAGGATATATGTTGGCAGGAAAAAAATGGAATGAGACGGATAAAACGATGTTTAAAAACCCTTATGCACAGTTCTTTAAGATTGAGACCGATTGGCGTAAGATTTGGCAAATAACCCCGCATTCGCAACTCGTGGCTCATGCTTCGGCAGGCGCAATATGGAGTTATGGCAATTCAACCGAGGCTCCGTATAGCGAACAATTTTATGTTGGCGGTGCTAATAGTGTGAGAGCGTTCACTGTTCGAAGCATCGGGCCTGGTAGTTATTATCCAACGGCCAACACCAATTCGTATCTCGACCAAACAGGCGACTTCAAACTGTTGCTCAATCTTGAATATCGACCGCGCATTATCAATAGTCTTTACGGAGCTGTGTTTATAGATGCAGGCAATGTTTGGGCTATGCATTCGTCAACATCACGACCTAATTCAACATTCAAGTTAAAGAGTATGTTGCAAGATATGGCATTAGGAACAGGTATTGGGCTGCGCTACGACCTCGATTTCTTTGTTATTCGTGTTGACTGGGGTATTGGTATTCACGTGCCATACAAGAGCGGATTCTATAATATGGGTAAATTTAAGAATAGCCAAAGTTTACAACTGGCCATTGGTTATCCCTTCTAATCGTGTAATAATGATGCGCTGCAGTATATAAAACGCTAATAAAGTGATTTGACCAAGCTTTAATTTGTATGTGGCTGAAAGGCTGAAAAATGGCATTGGTAAGCATTTGTTTATGTGTTTTGTTGTGCAAACAATAATTGATTAACAGAGTTCCATTTGCTTTTATTTATTAAGATGGGTAAAAGGGGCTATAGTTGGGCCTCTAATACATTATAGTTTACAAGTGGGAATGGTATTTTTGTAGCTTTATCATCTTGTATATAATAGAATT
>NZ_BAIZ01000079.1 GCF_000613445.1 Hoylesella shahii DSM 15611 = JCM 12083 | reverse complement strand
TCGCTGTCGTTCCTCGACAAGGGACGTAAGTACGAAGCCACTATTTACACTGATGCGCCCGATGCCGACTATCGCACCAACCCGAAGGCTTATCGTATAGAACGCCGAACGGTTACATCAAGCACCCGTCTTTCGCTCACAGCTGTGGCTGGTGGCGGCTATGCCATATCCATCGTGCCTAAACAATAAGGCTTTAAAGCCTCTTACTACCAAGCAACTGGGGGTACCCCACAACGATTAAGGGTTAGGGCTGGCAACATAACAACGCCAACCTAAACCCTTAATCGTAATTTCGACCATTGGCCAAAACAACAACCAACGTTTTCGTTCCGTAAAAGTGCGTTTTGCCTTTCCACTTCGCCCAAAGCTCCGTGTTGGCGATTTCCAATTCTCACCATGACAATGTACGAGCAAGCTCGACATTGTTCATTTGGCTTAACGAAAACGTTCATCTTTTCAACGCCCCCTTTCTCGTTTCACCTGTCGATAGTGTTGAAAATATTTTACAAAATGCGAATTATTCACCTCTCATTCTAGCGAAAAATGAAGCCTAAAATCATGCATTTAGCCCTTAATTTTGCTTAAAAGTATTTTGTTTTTACATCCTTTCGAGCACTTCGTCTGCGTTTTGCACCATTTAGCCTTTCTAGATTGAGGCCAGCTCACAAATTTACATCGCCCCAAAACCAGCTTTTAGAACCTAAAAACCTGCTTTTCAGACATGTTTTTGAACAAAAAAGTCTTGTTTTCCACTGTTATTAGATGCATAAAACCACCATGCGGTGCGCAAAATTATGCAACCCCACTTGCATTTTCCAGCATTTCATCTCGCATTTAGCACCATTTCACCCCACATTTAGCACCATTTCACCCCGCGTTTTGCACCATTTTACCTTGCATTTTGCTGCTAAACGCAAGGCTAAATGCAGCAAAACACCCAAGTTTTAGCAACAAAACGCCCATTGTTCGGTCTATTCTGCATTTCCATGCAACCAAACTGCAAATTTCTTGCACTTACAATCCACCCCATTTATTATGAGAAAAACCCCTCGCGAGAATGGAATATTTGAGAGCGAGTTGACTCATGGCTACAAATAATGGCTCTTTTAACGCGTAAAAATGTTTGTTTTTATTTACAAATTATTTGTGTGAGATGGACGTTTTCGTTAAGCCAGATGAACAACGTCGAGCTTGCTCGTACATTGTCATGGCGAGAATTGGAAATCGCCAACACGGAGCTTTGGGCGAAGTGGAAAGGCAAAACGCACTTTTCAAGGAACGACAAAAGAGCTTAAATCAAGAGCTAGGAATAGGTCAGTACGAAATCTACATACAGCCTTTTGTAGATTACTTTAAAAAAACTATCCCAAAAACCACTTGTAAATGGATTTTGGGATTTTAAGCTATATATTACTAAATATTTCGTCTTGTATTACTTGTTGTATTACTTGTTATATTCTCTGAACTCACCTTTTATAAATAATCGCGAACGGGCAAATGCATCATTCGCCAACGTGTAGTCACCCATAGTTAGGTGCTACGATAATTACTTTCTACCTTTTATCAAGTCGAACCGATAGCCCACTGTGAATTGGAAAACACTAAATTGCGAACGCAACCTCACTTCGGTAAGGCCGAAATTATAGCGTGCATCCGCTACAAACTTGCCCATTTCGTAAGAAATACCCAGAGGGATAGCCACGTCCACAGATTTAATATTGTCGTTAACTTGAGAAGTTTCCCAACCATTCATTGACAGATAATCTTTACTACTGCTCTTTAACCCAAGTTGTAAGCCCACTTTCAAGGCCAAGTTCTTTGCTACATAGAAATTGGTCAACACTGGGATGTTGAAATAGTTGTATTCATAATGGTGGTTCTCTTCTCCAAGCGTGTATTTTGAACCTTGTTGAGAATAAAGCAAACCAACCGATAAACCTAACTTGGGTTTAACCTGGTATTCTGTTTCAAAGCCAACTACAATGCCCGGTCTGAAATCTGAGTTGTAATGGTAGGTTAATTTCGATAGGCCTACACCTATTTTGGGTTGCAATGAAAGCGACTTCACAGCATGCTGTGAGTATATATTGCAGCATATTGCAAATGCTGCGATTAAGAATAAGATTGATTTCTTCATTTTATTATTTTGTTAAATTACTATTGTACAACTTAGTTTTTAGTAATAATCATGCCACCCCAAGTATTGCCAAGCCTTCCTGCCAAAAGCACTTCTGCATGAGCAATTCTTTTTACGGGTATTTGGCTCAAATTGGTATACAACTCTTTTGCAGAAGCAATACTTAATGGATAGTTTAATGATATATTGCCGAATGCAAAGATATGTATTTTGAAACAAATAAATAAAAGTTTGGGATAAATAATAATGGTGCGATATTGAAATGAGGAGTCTGTGGAGTCAACTCTATAAGTGGAAAACAGGCATATAGGTACAAAAATATTAGATTGTTTTGTTGGATTTTTCTTTGGGTTGAAATTTAGTTTCCTGATTGTTTTTCTGTCTAAGGGCATTGATTTGTTTTTGAAGGTTTCGCTGTTTTCTTGCTCTGAACTGTGTAGTATTTGTAGTTGTTGCGCGTATGGTTGGCAATATCTATATAAAATACGAGTGGCGAAGAATGTTGATTACTGTATGCTAATCTGCGAGAACCAAGAAATGAAAGGGGAATAATATACTTAATAGTAGTTTTTTCTTGGTCATAAATGTTGGGCTTTGCTAGCTCATATTTTCACGTTTGTTGGGTTGCACAAAGTATAAATACGCACATATTTGTTTATAGATGAAAAAAAATGCACTAGAAACTAAAAGTTTTTTGTTCTTTCTTTGCAAATAAAAAGAAAAGGATTAACTTTGCGTTATCTATAAAGACGCCCACTTATGAGATATTTGGGGGCTGCTTATATGATAAGGTGGAGGAGTGGCATATTACCTTTTGCTACAACCTTTGCCAAAGAGACTAAAGACCGTAATGCTAATCTTGATAAAGATGAAATCTATCCGCACCAAGACACCATCGCCACTAAGTCTTAAGAAAGGCAAGTGGTTGCGCGTTTGCTGCATTTTGGCATGCACGCTTGCAAATCCGTATGCGCTGAAGGTTAACGCTTCAGTGCCTGAAGACAACTCCGCACTAGTGCAACAAAACTCGAAACAGGTGCAACGCCGTATCTCGGGACGCATCGTTGACGACACGGGAGAGGGCTTGCCGGGAGTGGCTATCGCATTTAAAGAAAGTGCGCGAGTGGGAGTAACCGATAGCGATGGATATTTTGATATCCCCTTAACCGATAAGGAAAAGACAATGGTTGCTACCTTTGTAGGCATGAAACCATTAACTGTGATTATCGGAGCAAAAAAGAAACTCAATCTGGTAATGGAGTCCGACCAGCATTCGCTTTCGGATGTAATTGTAACGGGGTATCAAACGCTCTCTAAAGAGAGAGCTACTGGCTCGTTCTCGCTTATTACACCTGAAAAACTGAAAGGCAAACTGCAGTCTAATATCATGCAACGACTGGAGGGCGCTGCGCCTGGACTTACCGTGTTGGGTACAAACAACTTCTTTGTTCGTGGTATAACTACATTGAGAAATGGTGCCTCGGGATACGAACCCCTAATCGTTGTAGACGGTATGCCCTTTGAAGGCTCGCTGGCTAGCATCAACCCTGCCACTATTCGCAGTGTTACGCTGCTAAAAGATGCAGCTGCTGCATCTATATATGGTGCAAGGGCAGCCAATGGTGTTATTGTGATTACCACCATTTCGGGAAATGGCGCTGGTAAAGTGAACGTGAGATATGACGCCAACGTGAAGTTTACACCAAAGGCCGACATGGGCTATCTTAACCTGATGGATAGTAAAGAACTGGTGGATTTCCAAAAATGGAGCTTTAAATACGTGCAGGGTACTTATAACGACCTTAACAAACGCGAAGACCATAACCCTCTTTGGGAAGTGTTACTGAAGCATCGAGCTGGCATGATTGATGATGCGCAAATGGAAAAAGAACTGGAGGTGTTTCGCAATCTGGATAATCGCGAACAGCTAGACCGCTTTTATCGACGCACTGGAGTGGAACATCAACACAATGTTAGCATTACTGGCGGAAACGAGTTCAACTCTTATGCCCTTACGCTTAATTATGCTGGAGTGACTCCAACGGCTAAGTATGTTAGCTCTTCTAACTATGGCTTCACCTTGCGAGACGAGATGAAGTTTTTTAAGTGGCTCAAAACCGACCTCTCTTTGGCTGCAAACTTCACACGTGGTAAGGGAGATGCTGGCGCAGGCTCGTTCGAAGGGTCGTACCTGGGTATGCCTTCTTATTATATGTTGCAAGATGCTGATGGACGACCATTGCATATTAAACATCGCAAATCGGAATACGAAATGCAACGACTGATGGGAATAGGCCTGAACGACGAACATTATAGTCCGATAACGAATAGACAAGAAGAGTTCTTCGAAAATAATAGCAGCTATTACCGCATGCAGTTGGGCTTTAATGTGATTTTTGCACCTTGGCTTAACCTTGATGTGAGGTATCAAACGGAGAAGAGTTACTATCGCGATAGGTCGGTGGCAACAAAGTATTCGTATAAAATGCGTCATCTCATCAACGATGCTGCTCAGTACAACGTGGCTAACAAAGAACTGAAATTGAATATACCCGCTGGTGGTATGCTGGTTGAAAAACGAGGCGATAATCCTTCGTACACCTTTAGAACGCAGCTTAACTTTGCTAAAGAGATTGGTAAACACTATGTTACTGCTATCGCTGGTGCAGAACGCAGACAAGAACTTGAAAGGGCAACAAGCGTGAACTATGTGGGCTACGACGACCAAACGCTGGGATATAAACCAGTTAACACGCTTATGTTTTTCGACTTGCAAGGAACTCAGTCGCTCTCGGGCTATTTCACCGAATGGGACCCGCTCCAAGATAATTATGTAAGTGAGTTCGATAACCGCTTTGTGGCTTTCTATGCTAATGCTTCTTATGCTTACGACAATAGATACGACTTTACTGGAAGTATTCGTATCGACCAGTCTAATCTCTTTGGAACCGACCCTAAATATCAGTATCGACCGCTTTGGTCGCTGGGAGCTAGTTGGCACTTAAGCAACGAACACTTTATGGCAGGACGCGCCGATTGGCTGAATAACTTGACATTGAGACTAACCTATGGTATCGGTGGTAATGTTCCTAAAAACGGAGGACCTTTCCTTACCATTAGAGAAGCTGCATATACCGACTGGTCTAAGGACTTCTTTGCTGAAATTAAAAACCCACCAAACAAATCGTTGAGATGGGAAAAAACGGCTACTTTGAATGTGGGCGTCGACTTTTCTGTGCTCAATAACAGACTTTGGGGTAGCTTGGAGTTTTATAACAAAAACACAACAGACCTTTTGGCTTATAGAACTAGTGACTATACGCTGGGATGGGAAAAGGTTTTGCTAAACTATGGCTCAATGTATAACCGCGGTGTTGAACTGGCGTTGGGTAGTACAAACGTGGTAACACCTAACTTTAAGTGGGATACCTCGCTCAACTTTAGCTATAATAAGAATAAACTTGTGGATGTGGAAGACTCCGAAACAACCGTGCATGCTTATTCTAGTGGACATGCCAATGTGATGGGATACCCTATTAATGCTCTTTTTAGCTATAAATATGCTGGATTGAATGATACTGGTAGGCCACAGTACTATGTGGATGGAGGAAAAGAAAAAGACCAAAGCGTTAGCAATGTAGACGATTTGGAATTCTCGGGCACAACAACACCTGTTTATACTGGGTCGCTTACAAATACGATTAGCTATCGTAACTTTGAACTCTCTTTTATGTTCGTGTATTATGGCGGACATGTGTTCCGTGGAGAAGCTGCACAGTTCCTCATGTTCCCCACTGGATCTAACATCGCTAAAGAAACACTCAACCTCTGGAAAAAACCTGGAGACGAGCTAAACCCTGAGACAACTCCTGGTATTGCTGGCTCGTATCTCGATATGGCTGAAGACCAACATCCGTGGTATGCCGCAGATAAACATGTGCAAAAGGGTGACTTTATAAAACTACGCGATGTGTCGCTAACTTATAACTTCTCTAAACGACTTATCTCGCACTTGGGGCTTACATCTCTTGCTCTTACTCTGCAAGCCCAAAACTTGCTTACTTGGCATGCCAATAATAAGGGATTCGACCCTGAAGCAATGGGCGAATATGGCTATGGATGGGGAAAAAGAGTTCCACGCATGCCGGCAACCTGGACTTTGGGTATATCTGCTAACTTCTAAACTCGCACAACAATGAAAAGGTTATTTATAAATGCTGCACTAGGTGTGGCACTCGTCACACTCAATATGGCTTGTAGCGATTTCCTCGACATCGAACCGAAAGGAGAAGCTATTCCACAAACCGTAGACGATTATGCCTATATCTTGAATTTTCCCGACTTGATGAAAGGTGGAGAAACTTATCCGTTGTATCTCACTGATGATGTGTATCTTCCTGACGTGGCTGACAATGAAATGGTGCCTGGACTCAATGTAAAAGAACGATATATACAACGATTATATACCTTTGATAAAGATGTGTTCGGCGAAAATGTTAGCGATGCCCTCTGGATAGCTGCATATCAACGCATCTTTTATAGCAATGTTGTGATTAATCGCGTGATGAATGCTACGCATGGAACGGATGAACGTAAACGCGCTATTAGGGCAACGGCACTTGCAGAACGGGCGTTCGAATACCTTAATCTAGTAAGTGTTTATGGTAAACATTACGACCCTACAACGGCTCAAACTGACTTAGGGGTACCCTTGATTACGGAAGACGATATCACGCAGACTAATTTGAAACGTGCTACGGTGGCTCAAATCTATGATTTGGCTGAGGACGACCTTAAAACGGCTGTGAATGACCTTCCTTATAAGGCTGTGCCTAATGTGTTTAAATTCACAAAGTCGGGTGCAAGAGGCGTACTGGCTAGATTGTATCTGTACCAAGGTAAGTATAAAGAGGCTTTGGAATGTGCTGATAGTGTGCTGGCTAAGAACGATTTCTTGTTAGACTTAAGTACATGTCAGGTTGTGGATTATCATGGGTTTATCGGCAGAACGGATGTTCCTAGTAAAGATGATAATAAAGAAAATGTGCTAATACGACTTTCGCCGTATGTTTATGGCTTGAGTGATGAAGTCTTTGGTAGCGACGAATTGATGGCTTTGTTCTCTGCAAACGACATGCGACGCCAACTCTTCTTCGGAGATAGCATCTACAGCACTGTGTTCGAAAAACCTTTGTGGAGACCTTGGTTTGAACAAAACTTGGGAGTTACTACTCCTGAAATGTACCTTATTGCTGCTGAATGCGAAGCTAGGGTGGGGAGCGTTGGTCGAGCAATGAATTTGCTAAACAAATTGCGCGACAATAGAATTGTGGGTAATACTCCTCTCGTTGCTGCAAATAAAGACGAAGCTTTGAAACTGGTACTCGATGAACGTAGACGGGAGTTTGCATTAACAGGACTTACTAGGTTCATCGACTTAAAAAGGTTGAACCTTGATTCGCGATTCGCAAAAACTATTACGCATGTTGTTGACGGAAAAGTTCTGACGCTTCCGCCAAACGACCCGCGCTGGGCTCTGCCTATTCCTGCTCGTCCACTGCGATTTAATAAGGATATGTTGCCCAATCCTAGATAGGGTAGGGTATGGCTAAATGTGTTGAAGTGCACTTGAAGCCGACTAACGCAAATTTCTTGCTACTATATCTACGCCAGTTTGGGTTGAATTTGTACCCCAACTGGCGTAGATCGTAACTGCCTTTAGCTAAGTAAGGGCCTCCTGACGGCCATAATAGACCAACAATGCTGCAAAAGTGATATATTTAACCCAAATGGCCCATTAAAGCCTAAACAGATTTTGTTTTATTGTCGAGCAGCTTGCCTGTCTTTGTAACGCAGGCGGAGTGGGCTACGTCAAGTCGCAAAGACCGACTAGATGCCGACAAGAAAATAAAAACGTTTGGAAACAACACAGAAAACAAGAATTTTGGAAACTTTGTGCTCTAATTACCGATTTGGTTGAAATAGTCCTATAGTTATTTTTTGCCCATTATATAAGAGGTGTAATGGAATGATGTTTATAAATGTGTTTTTAAATGTTAAATATAAGGGTGGTTTGAGAGTTTTTTTTGCAAAAGCTTTGTTGGTATAGATTTTCTTTATACCTTTGCATCCGCTTTAAGGAACGAAGTTATCC
>NZ_BAIZ01000080.1 GCF_000613445.1 Hoylesella shahii DSM 15611 = JCM 12083 | reverse complement strand
GTTTATTGCGGCACGATGTCAGGGATTCTATTCTTACGTATCTTTCAGAGCTACTAGAATAAGACTGTCATCAACTACTACACTATTGCTCTTGGTCGTAACAAAACCTCCCAACAACGAGCAGGACTTCCGTTGGGTAGTCATCCACCCGTTTGAACGCCACGGCTGGCAGGTAAAAGCGGTCTATCTCGGCAACCTGATGCGCCACGATGAGAAGTATCTGCTTATCAACCAAGGCTTCGCTGGCAAACAACGCCTCATGCCGTTCTTCAACCGCAGCAACAACCCCGACCTTATCCTTGCCATCCAGTCGGCAGGAGTGAGCCGAGGGCGCAACGGCTTCCGCAAGGACAAGTCAGGCGAAAAGCTCGCCGAATCAGAAGAAAACCTGCTCGAACACCGCACCGACGACTCCGACGCTTTCGACACCCTCTACATCGGTTGCGAAAAGTTCCCAGTCCACGACATCGTAAATGTACCTGTTAGTGGAGTGATGTAACCTTTTATTATTCAAATAAAAGGCAAGAATCGTAAGGTTCTTGTTTTTTTGCATTTATAAGGAAAATAATTATCCTAAGAGGAAATTATTATCATTCAAAATTACTATATTTGTAACTCAAAAATACAATAATCGATATGACAGAAGATTTGAATCGACTAAAAGTCATACTTGCAGAAAAAAAGAAATCCAACAAGTGGCTTTCTGAACAACTCAACATTGGTCAAGCCACTGTTTCAAAGTGGTACACAAATAGGAGTCAGCCAAGCCTTGATATGGCAACCAGAATAGCTGACACTTTAGGTGTGTCACTTGACGAGTTAGTTAGAAGAGAAAACGCTTAATTTATCTTCACGTTTGCTTGCATCATGGTAGAAAGGTCAACTACAAAAAGAGTCTGGAGTCGAGACGAGTTCATTCTTGCCTTGGACTTATATCATAGAATAGAGTTTGGTAGAATAAACAAAACAAATCCAGATATAATTAAACTTGCACAGTTTGTCGGTCGCACGCCAAGTTCTATTGGTATGCGATTGGCTAACTTTGCAAATTGCGATCCCAAATTAAAGGAGCGTGGTGTTAAAGGTCTTGATGGAGCAATAAAATTATGCCAGCCTATTTGGGATGAATTTGAAGGTAATTTGGCTTACCTAAGAGAAGAAGCCATTAAAGCGAGAATCAATATTCTTGAAGCAGGCAACCCAGAACAGGCCTTGCATCTTGCTCATATTGGCGAGTGGGAAGATTTTGTCAAAGACATTAATGACTATCCTTTCTTGGAGATAGTCAATAAGAATTATAATGGACACTGCGTAATATCTGGAATTAAAATACCTGAATTACTTGTCGCTTGCCACATAATTCCGTCAGCACAGAATGAAGAAGAATCCATGAGAGCAGACAACGGACTTCTGCTTAATCTTGTATATGCAAAAGCATATGTTGAAGGATTGATTGGTATAGACAAAGATTATAAACTCCACATATCTTCATATTTGGAGTCTCATAAGTTTGACATTGGGTATTATTCTTTGTTCCCAAGAATGTTTGAGAGTAAGAAACTATTGATAAAGGATGCTGTAGTCAAGCCAAATCCCACCTTCCTTGAATGGCACATGGATACGGTATATAACAGAAAAGCAGTATAACAAATGCTAAACTTCATAGATTTATTTGCAGGTTTGAGCGGCATTAGAATTGGTTTTGAAAGAGCCGCAAGAGAATTTGGTATTGAGACAAATTGCTTACTTACTGCGGAGATTAAGCCCGCAGCAATAGAAGCACTAAAACATAGATACCCTAACGAGAAAGTAGATTATAACATTTATGATGTAAACGTTCAAATGTTTAATAACTCCTTGGATATAATCCTCGGAGGTTTTCCGTGTCAACCATTCAGTGCAGCTGGCAACGGACTTGGATTTCTTGACACGAGAGGCACTTTGTTTTTCGAGATAGAGAGAATTATTCACGAATCTACGGCTTTGGGAAACAAACCTAAGGGATTCATATTAGAGAACGTTGAAGGGCTTGTTAAACATGGTGGTGTTGAAGATGGTGCAACTTACGGTCGCACATTGACTACCATTGTAAAGAAACTGAAACTTGCGGGATATAACGTATATGTAAAAGTTCTTGATGCTTCTGATTTTGGAGTTCCACAAGCCAGAAAAAGAGTTTACATTGTAGGTCTTGATAAAAAAATTGGTAAAATAAATTTTGACAACTTACCGACCTCTCACACGACTTTTTCAAACGTGAGAGAATATGGATTACCTGCTGAACATTCAGCTTTTACTAAAAAGCTATTAGCCGCTTATACGCCTAATCAACTTGAAGGCAAATACATAAAAGATAAGCGTGGTGGTGAACACAACATCCATAGCTGGGATATATCGTTGAAAGGCAAAGTTACAAAACAAGAAAAAGATTTTCTTAATTTGCTGCTAAAAGAGCGCCGCAAAAAGAAATGGGCAGAGCTTATTGGCATAGATTGGATGGACGGAATGCCTCTAACCCAAGAGCAGATTGCCTCATTTTATAAAGTGAAAAACTTGACTTCGATGCTTGCCTCATTAACTGAAAAAGGTTATCTGGTGTACGAACATCCAAAGAAAAAGATAGTCATTTCAAGAAATGGAAATACTGCATCAAGAAGAAAACCAGACACGACAAAGCCAAAAGGCTACAATATCGTTACAGGCAAACTAAGTTTTGAGTTTAGCCAATTCCTTGATTCCAACTCTATTGCACCGACTATGGTTGCTATGGATATGGAACGAATAGGTGTAGTTGAAGAAAATGGTGTGCGACACCTAACAATAGACGAAGGACTAAGATTATTCGGTTATGAAGACTATGATTTGTCCTACTTGGAAAATAAGAAAAGAGGAAGAACCATAGCTTTTGATTTGCTTGGCAATTCTGTATGCGTCCCTGTGATACAAGTATTAGCAGAGCGTTTGATTTCGGCAATAAATAAGAAACAGAAATGAATAAGATTCCATATAAAGAATTTATAAAGAGTATTACAATGTTCTTTATAAATAATGATGTTGACAGAAAGTATCTGGAAAAGAGAGCGGAAAAACTATCCACTCTCAAACAGCAGATGCAAAACATTAACACATTAGATGGTCTTAAAGCGTATATAAGAAATTATGAGGATTCTTTAGGTAATCTTCTTGTAATTCTTGGTGTTAGCACAGAATTATTCAAGCGTGTTATTTCTATGTTTAGAATCCAGCGGCAGATGGATTTCAAAACAGAATGGGATGTTAAACACACTCGCGTGTTCATGCTTTCTGATGAAGAAATGATGAACAAAGTGTGTACTTTGTTTGTTGAGGGGCCATGTAATAGTGAGCTTTCCACAAACATCCCCTCATACAGACTTCGTAATTTCGTCATTTCCGATACTGTTATGAAACGCTTACAGAATGATGATTTTTTGGACTTCCTTATAAGCAAAGACTTTGACACACAATATAATAGTGATGTCTCTTTGGCTAATATTAAGCAAGTTGAAAATCTTCTTGAAAAAATATGCAATCAAGAATGTTACAGACTGGTTCGCAACCCAAAGGTTGATCCTGTCGGTAATGGCACCAGAGAAATTCAGGTTAATTACGCTATTCAAAACGAAGCTACAGACGAAATTGTCTGCTATGTAAAATATAGCTTTAACATAACCACTTCTCGTGGTCAGTCTTATTTTAAGCGCAGTGTAAAAGACTTGCGTGACTATATTCGCTCAACTTATCAGAACACTAAACAAATTGTTATTGTTGACGGAGCAGGATGGATTGGTCGTCAATCTGACTTAAAAGACATTTGGGACTATACAGACTATTGTCTCAATCTTAATTCACTAAATCATCTGAATGATATAATTATTTAATATATGGAACGTAGTCAAAGAATTGAATTGCTGAAGCAAATTCAAAAGAAAGCGCCGTTTGCACAAGGTTATCCTCTTCTCTATCGAGGAGAGCGAAAATCTTTTGATGTATGGGAGATTCCTATGGAATGTCTCATCTACAATCAGTATAATGGTCGTATCGGTAGTGTGGTTAAATCTTATGAGAAACAGAACCACAAACTTAATCCAGAGCTTACAGACGATGCTGCACTCATCGAAAAATTCTTGTGGCAATCTAAAGCAGACAAGAACGAAAAGACGATGGGAAGCCTTCGACAAGTAGGTCAACTTAAATTCGGTATCATAACTTCAGATGGTGTCATCGTTGATGGTAATCGAAGAGTATCTTTGATGAACAGAATCCTTAGTGACGCGAGAGCTACGCAAGAGGAAAAGAATAGATGCAAATTCTTTAGAGCAGTAATTCTACCAGAGAATGCGACAAAGAAAGACATTCTCCAACTCGAAACATCCTTCCAGATGGGAGAAGACGAGAAAGTAGATTATAACCCTATTGAAAAATACCTTAAATGCAAAGACTTAGAGGATGCCGGTTTTACGAGAGATGAGATTGCAAATTTCATGGGGATAAAGAAGAAAGATATTGACACAAACCTCGAAATTCTTTCCTTGATGGATGAGTATCTTAGCTTCTATGAGTATGACGGCATTTATACAATGGCAGAAGGACACGAGGACTCTTTCCAGAAACTGAACATTGCCCTTAAACAGTATAGTGCTGGAGTCGCTAATATGTGGAGCTTCACACCAGAAGATGTCAACAACCTAAAAGCTGTTTCTTTTGACTATATAAGATTGGGGTTAGCTCAAAATGATATTCGCGATTTATTCCGTAAGCCTGGTCAGGCCTCTTCGAGTGTTTTCGGTACAAAGACTCGATGGGAAAATTTCCTTGACAAGCATAACGAAGCTGTTGCAAGTTATGAAGAGAAAAGCGTTGATGAATACATACAGAACGCAACAGGCGATGACATTATTCCATGTATGCAAGCTCGTGACCAGGAATGGCGCAAACACGTTAAGCAGCAAATGGAAGATAACTTCAATGCAGCACAAGACGACATTGATAGTCAACTTCGTGCCAAAGAGCCTATGCTTCTCGTAAAAAAAGCTTTGGGTGCCATTGCTTCATTGGGCTCCATTGATCCTCAGGCAAGCAGTATTAAGAAGTATCAGGTTGAAATTTTGGAAGGCTTACAAAATCTCATTCAACAAGCAGACGAACTTAGAAGCAGAATAGATGAATAATACAGGGGTTCTTCAAATAGAGTCTCAAGGCAACAGCATTGTCATTCGTGAGGGTGCAGATAAAATTCGCCGCAATCGAATGGCAAAGCTCTATATGCGTTCTAATCTGAAATTTTCAGATTGTGGAGACCACATACAAGTTGAAATTACAGAGAATGTCAATGTAACCATGAACCATATCAAGGTTCTTGCTAAATACATTAACTGTGATATTTCATTCGGAGAAGGTATCAACCGTGAAATGCAAAATTTCCGAACACAAGAGTCTCTGTTTGAAGAGTTCTCCCAGCAAGCACGAAACATCAGAGATAATCATCCCCAGATTGATGAATTCAAGCGTTTTGAAGAGTCTCTTATAAAAAATATGCCGAATCGACAGCTGTATAAATTACAAATGTTATCGGCATACCATATGGCATTCGCTCAAAACGCTTGTAATTTTTCTGTACCTGGTGCCGGAAAAACAAGTGTGGTTTATGGAGCCTATGCTTATCTTCATAATCTCCCTAAAGACGACCCTAAACACGTAAATTGTATCGTTATTATTGGTCCTTTAAGTTCATTCGGCCCATGGGAAATTGAATATAAAGAGTGCTTTGGTACAGAACCAACATCGATGCGTCTTATTGGTGGTATGACTACGAAAGAGAAATCATTGTATCTACATGGAATGTCCCATGCAGACATCACTCTTACGTCATACCAATCAATTATCTCAATCAAGGATGATTTGCTTTTTTTCCTATCGCAACATAAAGCGATGGTCGTATTAGATGAAGCACATAAAATCAAAAACACCCACGGTGGTATTATGGCTGCATCTACAATGGAATTGGCTTCAAAAGCCGCTTCACGTGTTGTACTTACAGGAACTCCGGCTCCAAATGGGTATGAAGATTTGTATAATCTCTTTCATTTCATTTGGCCGGATAGAGATGTGTTAACATACAATGTTCCACAACTCGTAAACATGAGTCATTCATCTGAAGATGAACGAGTGGACGATTTAATAAATAAAATCGCACCATTCTTTATTCGTGTGCGCAAAAGTGACCTAAACATTCCGCCTGCTTCTTTTGAGGAAATTGAAGTGGAAATGTCAGACTCTCAGAAATCAATCTATAATGCAATAGAAAATAAGTTCATGGCCGAGATTGATGAAGATATGTCTCCTTTCCTTAAAAAAGTTAGAAAAGCGAAGTTTATTCGCTTGATGCAAGTCGCTACCAATCCAGAATTGCTAAATTCTAAATTGACTGATATTGATGATGTTGGTGAGGATATTGCAGAATCAGAAGAAGATAGCGATTTTATTGCTGGCATTAAGCAGTTTGTATCTTCTGAAGTTCCAAACAAATTCATCAAAGCAGCCGATATTGCAGAAGAAATAGTTAAAGCTGGTGGTAAAGTTGTCATTTGGGCTTCTTTTATTCGCAATATTGAAAGAATGAGTGAATACCTAAAAGAACGAGGTATAGCTTCTCGAATGCTTTATGGGGCAACTCCTGTGGAAGCAAGCGATGGATCAGATGAAATGAATAGTCTGACTCGTGAATCTATTGTCCGTGAGTTTAATCGCGACGACTCTTCATTCAGAGTAATTCTTGCAAATCCATTTGCTGTTGCAGAATCAATATCTCTGCACAAGAAATGTCATAATGCGATATATATTGAAAGGTCATTTAATGCAGCTCACTTTATACAATCTAAAGATAGAATACACCGTTATGGCTTGAAACCAGACGTTAATACAAAGTATTACTATCTTATATCTAAAGATACGATAGATGAAACCATTAACAAACGACTTGCAGAGAAAGAGCAACGACTAAACGATATAATGGAGAGTATGCCTATACCTCTTTTTGATAACGTTTTAGAATCTGGAGGCATAGATGATGTAAAAGCTATTCTACGCGACTATGAGGCAAGAGCTAAAAAGATATAGTTCCATCGGGGACAAAAATGGAATTCTATTCCTTTGTAGAAAATTACTGACGGGAAACAATGTAAGTTTGTCGTCAGTAAAAGCCGCATGTTCTTTTGTTGAAAGAATAGACCTTGTTTTTCCATGTGGAATTTTAGCATTACAAGAACTTGACTTATTAAATGTTGAGGGTGATTTATGTGTATCCAAGTCCTTAACTTATCACGCAATCCATGAAGATGTGTTTATTAGGGAACTTTGTTCTCATTGCTTTAATGTGCTTAGTAAAAATGGCTTATTCGATGACGCACAAGTTACGTATGACGAACAAGAAGATTTATTTTATATTCCTCGGAGGGCATTCAGATTAGAATCTGCTGTGTTTAGAAATCTTCTCGTAAGTTTTGGAGCTGTCAAAACAGATGGATTGAAATTCATTATTAGCAATGAATACGAACAGATTTTCAAAAAGGCGATAAAACACAAGCGTACCATGTCCCTGAGTCAGCTTATGGAAAAACTCGAGCATGAAAGACTCATGGGTGAAGAGGGCGAACTGTTTGTATTGGATTTTGAAAGGAAACGTTGCCCATATACCGAACAACAGAAGAAAAAAATTAAACAGATTTCAGAAATCGATGTTTCTGCAGGTTATGATATTATATCATTCCATAGCGAATCCTCCACTCAACGCAGATACATTGAAGTAAAGACCTTTGAGGGTAATAACCATTTTCATTGGTCTAAGAATGAAATAGACTCAGCTAAACTGAGAAAACACGATTATTATATTTACTTGGTAGACTACAATAAAATTAATGAAGAAGATTATGTGCCAACTATGATTCAAGACCCTTATCAAGAAGTATTCATGCAAGGTAAGTGGAGTTTCTCTGTTGATTCATATTTGGTTGAAGAAAAGAAATGTTGATTGTAAAACTTATTATTACTGTCCGCTAAACATAGTGTCCTCCATCCCAACTCATTGCCGCATTGTAGTTTGGATGATTTTATGTTAGTGACAAGCCCCAT
>NZ_BAIZ01000081.1 GCF_000613445.1 Hoylesella shahii DSM 15611 = JCM 12083 | reverse complement strand
GACATTTGGGAATTTTTGTGGGCAAAGCACATCAAGTACTCTTCCAAAGACGCTTTTCAAGAAAAGAATCTGGCATTTGACAGTCTCCAGAGATTCCTAAGAGGGAATTAACTGAATTACCCTACTTAATATAATTCGACTCTCAAATAATTTATATCCATCTTGAATTATAACAAGTCTGCTATTAAGTGTAGACATGTCCCCTCCTGTGTATAAAAAAGACACCTGCAATAATCTTTTTATGAGATAACTATTTTTTGTATAAAGAATTTTGTGGTGCGGTATCTCCTTAGGTAAATTCTTAACATCATACGAGTCCCAAATAATATACACAGAAAGTTTTGAGCTTGCCTTAGCATTGAATAGAGAAGACAATACTGTACGCTTTGTATTCAATTTGTCTTTAATTGTCATATTATTTTTCTCTTTAGACAAATCAATAAAAAAGGGATCATTAAAGCACACAACAATTAGAAATAAAGTCCCGATAATAGTACTTAATTTGATTATTTTATTTTTTGCCATTTTTCTTTACTTGATGTCCTTTATTTTTTCTAACAGTTGGCTATCCGATCGAACACCACCACCAAAAAAAGTTCTAGTATCCGATCCAAAAACAGTAGATGTAGAATCTAGCTTTTTAGAAAATTGTTCCACTATGCTGTCTTCAAAAGTGCCAGACACGGCTGTCCTACATGCTGCCGTCACATTTATCCAAGCTCCTTTTGCAAAAGCATCACCACTTAATTGATCTGCATCAAACTCATCTCCATCAAAAAGCCACCCTCCATTATAGCCTACGTTTAAATCTCCTGGCGTGGCATGTCCGACGTAGTAAAAACTTGAAATTTTATCATTTTTTCTAGATGTCCCCCCTTTTATTATTTATATAATTGACTATGTCATCAGCATCATCAACAACTATCATATTTATACCATCTATTTGAGCCTGTTGTTTATATTTCTCCAATTCCTTTGCAGTGTAGCCATAGCGTGTATCATCCTCGTTAAATACAATCCAAGTAACTTTTTCACTCTTACTATGTCTATGGCTTAATGCCCTTTTTGCTCTATCTAATCCATTAATAAGAAAATGCTCTCTACTTTGCATTGTACCACCATGCTGTCCTGAGACTACAATTCCTTCTTTTCCATTTCTATCGATAGAAATAATGGGATTACTATTTGTATAGCAATAAGGATATACATTTGGATATTTCTCTGCCAACGGATCCACCCCGTACCACAGACTCGTTACAGGATTCATATACCTCGCCCCATAATAGTACAGACCAGTTTCTTGGTCAAACTCCTTGCCATTGAACTTATACGGCATTTCCTCGGACGAAGAATGTTCGTCAACGAGCAGTTCGCCATAGGGCAAGTACGCATCGAATTGCGTAATGTTGGCTTTGGCATCGGTGATATAAGAGGTGCTGCCGAGGTGGTCACTATGATAGAAGAAGATTTCCTCGATGTTGGTTGTGTCGGCAGGAACATAGCCGTAGCCCGGTTGGGCATTGTCAGGGTCTTCAGGTTTCTGCCATTGGATAGGTGGACCAGGGACATCTCCCTTGTCATTGAACTTCGGACGTTGCACCCAACCTTCGGGCACGCTGTGGTCGCCCAGCTCTCCGATGATGGTGTTGTAGCCATAACCCGTGTTGTCGGGGTCGGCCGTTGCACCCTTCATCGTAGGAACACCGGGCGGTGTGCCCAGCTTGCGGTAGTACTCCTCGCGTTGTTTCTCTATCTGCATCATGCGGGCGGCATAGTCTTTCTGCCCTGCCGTAACGTTGTTGCTGCTGATGCCGTAGACATTGCTGAACTGGCCTACGCCGAGTTTACTTGCCACACGTTTGTCACCAATAAAGTAATGCTTGGTAAAGCGGTTCTTCGTTACGGTGATAATCGGGGCAGGATAAATGGTGTAATCCTCCGTTTCGTGGAACGTGATTCCCTGTGGTGCACCATTTACATACACGCCTTCGAGGTCGCCGTGGCTCTTGACGATACGCTCGCCGGCGGCATTGTACGTGTATCGGCTGGTCTTGCCATTGTCCGACAATACCATCAAGCGGTTTTCCTCGTCCCAATACATTCTCCGCTCCGTGTTCAGGCTGTCATCCTCTACCAGTGTTGGATTGCCATTGGCATCGTAGGTGTAATGCTCATGCCCTATCTGCGTGGGTGCCGTGGGGTGGTTGCTGTCCTCATATTTATACGTGAAGTCGTAAGACTGCGCCGTCTTTGTAGAGTCCACCTTTTGCACCTTGGTGAGCGGTTCGCTCATGCGCCCGAAGGTCATCGTCATCTCATACTTCGCCCCCTTCGCCTTACCGTTGGCCCTTATCAGGCGGTTAAGGTCGTCGTAGGCGTAAGTGTGGTTGAAAGCACCGCCGAGTTTTGCCTTGCCGCTATTGCCATTAGCGGCCTGTGTCGGGTCTACGGCATTGGCAATACCCAAGATATTATCCACAGCATCGTATTGGTACTTGTTCTCCATCACAGCCCTACCGTCCGCCGTAAGGTTCATCGCCTGCAGACGTTCACGCTGCTTGTCGTAGGTGTAGGTTGTCTCCGTGCCGTTGCCCAGCTTGGTATAGACGGTATGTCCGTCCTTGTCATAACCTATCCTGTCAACAATAACGCTCTCACGCCCCTGTTTATTGCCCAAAAGGCTAACTATTTGCCCTGCCGCATTGTAATGATAGGTAACCACCTCCCCATCGGGATAGGTCATGGTACGCACGCGGTTCCAGCTGTCGTACGTGGCGCCGTAGACATAGGTGCGCACATCGGCGGTGCTCACCATCACCGAGCGAACGGTTTTTAAAATTGAAACATGCTCGCTTTTAAAGGCAATGAAAAGAGCCATATTTGTACTTGATTACCGAGTTTGATATGGCTCTTTTATTTTAAAAAATAGTAACTTTGGCCTGTCTATATTTTACTTTTGCCCCCCCCCCTTAACTGTTAAGGTGGGCAATAACTTTTGACATTCCCTCAAATCTATATCACTAATAATCATGAAAGATTTCAGCCTGCCAAATGCACATTATGCCGTTTTAGAATAGTTTTTCCTAATGTATAATATTAACATTATTGCTGTGCTTATTATGAACCAAATAATATTTAAAATAATGCCAGTATTGGATATTTGGTAGATTTTGTCCACTAAAATATCGTTCTTTGTAACTTCTATTTCGTACTTAATTGTAAGATAAACATCTGAAATTAAAATACAATATATCAGAAACCATAAAAATGCTACCGAGAAGTAGATAATTAACACTTTCTTCATAATAATTTATCTATTAAAATCTTGACTGCTACTACTATTGCTACCACTGCCAAAAGAACCAGAACCATTGCCACTAGATGACGAACGAGTACTAGAACTATTTGCACTAGAACCAGCACTAGAACCAGCAATTCCAGAACTAGTTCCACTACTACCAGCGCTTTTCAAGTTCTTTTTGTTTGATGTGTTTGAATAAATATTTTTCATTTCCTTGGTTCTATTTGCAACCTTGTTATTTGTTTTTGAGATATCTTTTAGATAATCTTGTAAAGAACTTGGTATTGTAAAGTCTTCATCATAATCAAATATCAATCCATCTACATCAAATATTTTAGACCCACTATATTTAACAGCATCACAACTCTTTGTTGTACAGTTATTCCCGAATAAAGAATAAGTATCTACTACTTTACCATTACGATTTATATCTTCATTATCAGAAGTAGGTATTGTATTAGAAGCATTGTATTGATCATCAAAATATTTCCTTACCTTTGCATCACTCGCATCCTTTATTAGAAAAGATTCAGCCTTCATCCTATGAAGTTCTGTGTTTATATATTCTGCAGCCTTTTCTCCATTATACTTTACCAAAACCCCAGGGCCTGTGGTGCCTGCACTATACCAATGTCCACCTTGATACCTGCCGTAAGTATATACTGTTGTTCCTTTATTATCTATAACAACAATAAAAGTGTGGTCTGTTCTTTTTGTCTCTGTAAACATATAAACATCTTTACCATTAGGATCCTTAAATAATATTGGATTATTTAGACAGTAAATATATCCACCAACACTCGGATACTTCTTTGCCAACGGATCCACTCCATACCACAGACTCGTCACGGGATTCATATACCTCGCCCCGTAATAATACAATCCTGTCTCTTGGTCGAGTTCCTTGCCGTTGAACTTATACGGCATCTCCTCTGTAGACGAGTGTTCGTCCACGAGCAGTTCGCCATAAGGCAGGTAGGCATCAAACTGGGTGATGTTGGCCTTGGCATCGGTGATATAAGAAGTGCTGCCGAGGTGGTCACTATGATAGAAGAAGATGTCCTCATGATGTGCGGTGTCGGCAGGCACGTAGCCATAACCTGGTTGCGCATTGTCAGGGTCTTCGGGTTTGTTCCATTGGATGGGTGGACCAGGGACATCCCCCTTGTCATTGAACTTCGGCCGTTGCACCCAACCTTCGGGCACGCTGTGGTCGCCCAGCTCCCCGATGATGGTGTTGTAGCCATAACCCGTATTGTCGGGGTCGGCCGTTGCACCCTTCATCGTGGGCACTCCCGGGGGTGTGCCCAGCTTGCGGTAGTAGTCCTCGCGTTGTTTCTCTATCTGCATCATGCGGGCGGCATAGTCTTTTTGGCCTGCCGTAACGTTGTTGCTGCTGATGCCGTAGACATTGCTGAACTTGCCTACACCGAGTTTACTTGCTACACGTTTATCGCCGATGAAGTAATGCTTGGTAAAGCGGTTCTTCGTTACGGTGATAATCGGGGCAGGATAAATGGTGTAATCCTCCGTTTCGTGGAACTTCAGAGCAAGCCGAGAGCAAACCAAGCTCGCTTGTTTTTCCGAGGCACAGCCTGAAGTCGACGCAGTCAGAGGTGATTCCCTGTGGCGCACCATTTACATACACGCCTTCGAGGTCGCCGTGGCTCTTGACGATACGCTCGCCGGCGGCATTGTACGTGTATCGGCTGGTCTTGCCGTTGTCCGACAATACCATCAGGCGGTTGTCCTCGTCCCAATACATTCTCCGCTCCGTGTTCAGGCTGTCGTTCTCCACTAATGTGGGATTGCCGTTGGCGTCGTAGGTGTAACGCTCGTGCCCAATCTGCGAGGGAGCGGTGGGATGGTCGGCGTTGCCGTATTCGTAGGCCAACGCGTAGCTGCCCGCAACCGAACCCGAATCGGTGCGCTGCACCTTGGTGAGCGGCTCGCCCATCAGCGAAGCTCATGTCCATGGCGTAGCCTAGGCCCTTGGCTTTGCCCTCGGCGCGCACCAGTCGGTTAAGCTCGTCGTAGGCGTAGGTGTGGCTGAAGGCACCGCCCAGCGGTTTCTCCTTCTTTTCCTTGCCGGCATCGAGGCCACCCATGCCGTCCGTACGGCCAAACCCTCCGAACCCTTTCGGTTTCTTCGGTGCCTTTGGTGTAATAACGTTGGAAATACCCAAAATATTGTCTACGGGGTCGTATTTATATTGCGTCTGCATGATGCTGTCTCCGTTGGCCGTGAGCAGCATGCCCTGCAACCGCTCTCGTTGGCGGTCGTAGGCGTACGTGCTTTCCGTGCCGTTGACTATGCGCGCGCATACCACACAATCGTTTTTGTATAACTTTCAGCATAAAATTTAACATAAAAAGTGCTCCTTCTCTTCACCAACCGTCAACCTTGTTGCAAATAATCGATTCTCGCGAAGGTTTGTTTTGATGCAAAAATAGGGTGAATTGTAAATGCAGGAAAATGTATTCTCTTTGCATAAATTCTCAATTAGTGCCAGTTTTGGGGTTATTTGATGCTAAATGAAGTGCGTTTTGGTGCTAAATGCAAGACGAAATGGTGCTAAACGCGTGGCGATAAGCATAAATATTCACTGATATGGCATAGGAAAAACCTCTTCTAATCATTCAAAACATGGGTCAAAAGGGGCAAAAAAAACGTCAAACAGTGGAGTTTTCGTAGCAAAAAGGGGCTAATTGGGCTTCTGAAATTTCGAGTTTACAACCAAACTAGAAAGGCTAAATGGTGCTAATTGCAGGTTGTATTCTCAAAAGTAGACAACATGAGAATCGTAAAAGGTGAGAAATAGTGGTCTTTTATCTACTTTATAGCCTCTATTTTCTCTAGAACTGAGTGAAAAGCAAGAGGTATTTGTAAAAAAATAAAAAGATTTGGTTTGCGAGTTGATGAGGTTTTAAGTATTTGAGTTGATGCGTTCAGAGTTTTTGAGTTGATAAATTTTAAATTGATGACTTGATGTATTCGGTAGTTGTTGGGGTTTCGCCCGTTTATAAAACGGGGGGACACTTCGTATATGAGAGGAGTGTTTATCTTGTGTTGGCATCACAAAGATAAAAAACTCCTCTCAATTTATAGGAACATTAAAAGTCATAACGGTGCTTTTATGTTAAATGCCTAATAATAAACATTGCGAATAAGTTTTCCTTGATTGTTAAAATACTTCCATGTGCCACATTTCTGACCTTCTGAATATTGCTCTATATGTTCCACTAAGCCATTATCATAATAGTAGATAGTAGGACCATCCAACTTATTGTTCGTATAAGAAACACACTTTTCTAGATGATGTGAATTCTCATTAAAATGGTATTTCTTTCCATCATTTACCCAACCATCTTTCTGTATTTTTATATGTGTATCAATAGAATGCAGTGTTCCATTATTGAACAAATGTATAACTGTTCTATCTGCCTTTATAATGGGACTAATCGCCATTGAAGGTTTCATATAAAAGATATGCTTGTTGACGTCAACAATTTCCCATACACTATCGTTTTCAAAACAAGTTTGTTTTGGGACACATTTATCTTTACAAGCACAGAGGGAAATAATGATAATCAGGCATAGATACTTTATTGTTTTATTTTCTTTTACTTCCATATCTTACATAGATTGCTTTTGCTTGACCTTTAACAAAAGGACTATTGTCACCTCCCATCCCTCCTAACTTTGGCAACTGTCCCTTGACCACAGGAGAGTAATCTGTTCTTCCAATTGTTCCCCACACAGGAACACCAGTCGCATTATGCAAATCTTCGGCAAGACTTCTCCCCCTATCAACGGCATTGATCAGTGCTTTTCTTGATTGAAAATACTTTCCTTCAAAGCCGCGTGGCGTTGCAGAATTGCAGGAGTACAGCTGAATCATAGCATTATCTGCAAATGATTTTTTTGATAACTGATACACGTTTAACTGATTGATACTGGTTTTATCATATAGGCTATATTCATATCCTGTATTCTCGTACCCAAAAGCAATGTTACTTGCTGTGCCATGTGAGAAAACTGAAAGATTAGTAACTAAATCTGAAGTTTGGCTATATGAATTAATTTTCTCTATAAGATTAGAAGATTTAGTTATAAAATCTAGTTCTACATTATTACTCTTAGCCCAATTAGTCATCTTTTCTTTATCTTTAAGACTATAATCTAAATCAAATACAAGCCAATTTATTTTTTCATCATGACCATTTCGCTTATAATCTTTGATTTGTATTTTAGATGCTTCAACAAAATTCATACTATTATAATTATGATTATCTTTACCTCCTGTAACTACAACTTTTCTGTTTCCATCAGGATCTATAAATACAATCGGGTTTGAAGAACAATAAACGTAACCGCCAACGGTGGTATATTTTTCTATAAACCCATCCACTCCATACCATAAACTCGTCCTCGGGTTCATGTATCTCGCCCCATAGTAATACAGCCCCGTCTCTTGGTCGAGTTCCTTGCCGTTGAACTTATACGGCATCTCCTCCGTGGACGAATGTTCGTCCACGAGCAGTTCGCCGTAGGGCAGGTAGGCGTCGAACTGGGCGACGTTGGCCTTGGCGTCGGTGATGTAGGATGTAGAGCGAGGTGGTCGGTGTG
>NZ_BAIZ01000082.1 GCF_000613445.1 Hoylesella shahii DSM 15611 = JCM 12083 | reverse complement strand
TTTCCCTTGCTGGCATCGAGGCCGCCCATGCCGTCCGTACGGCCAAACCCTCCGAACCCTTTCGGCTTCTTCGGTGCCTTTGGTGTAATAACGTTGGAAATGCCCAAAATATTGTCTACGGGGTCGTATTTATATTGCGTTTGCATGATGCTGTCTCCGTTGACCGTGAGCAGCATGCCCTGCAACCGCTCTCGTTGGCGGTCGTAGGCGAAGGTGCTTTCCGTGCCGTTGCCCATGCGCGTGTATATGGTGTGGCCGTCCTTGTCGTAGCCCACCTGCGCTACGATTGTCTCTTCCTTGCCCTGCTTGGTAGACCTGATGCTCGTTACCTGACCCGCTGCGTCGTAGCCGTAGGTAACCACCTCCCCGTCGGGATAGGTCATGGTGCGCACGCGGTTGTGGCTGTCGTATGTTGCAGCGTGGACGTAGGTACGCACGTCGGCCTGGCTCACCATCACCGAGCGCACCGTCTTCACCACCTCGCCCTGGTTGCCGTAGTAGTAGGCCTCGCCTCCCGAGGCGTCCTCCACCAGCACCAGCCTGCCTGCGCGGTTGTACTTCTCGCCCGGCTTGCCATAAGTGTAGGTGACGCGGTTGAAGAGGTTCTTGGGATAGAGCACCTCGCTTAGCCGTTCGTAGTCGTAGGTGTAGGAGATGGAGGGCCTTGTCTGAGATGGTCTTCTTCAGTTCCGCCGTGAGCTTGGTGAGGAGGTTACCCGCGGCGTCGTAGGTGCAGGTCACTTCGCCCGCGTCGGGATGGTTCACGCGTAGCTTATGCCCAAGCAGGTCGTACTCGTAGGCGGTTGTCTTGCCGTTGGGGTGATGCACGGAGAGCACTTGCCCCACGGCATCGTAGTCGTACTTCACCCGCACGTCGCCACTTGCTGCGTGCTGCACCGTCTCTCGGTTGCGCCCCTTCTCGTCGGTGTAGCTCTCGGCATGTCTGCCCAGCGCATCGGTAACACGCGTCTCGAGCATCGGTTCACCATCGTGGGAAACGATGGCGTAGGCCGTCGTAGTGGTAGCCCCATCGGGCAGCGTCACCTTGGTGGGGCGGTCGTAGCGTCGTATTCGGTGACGGCTTGCAGGTCGCCCACACCTTTATTATATAGGCCCATGCTGCCGAAGGCTTCCTCGGTGGGCCAGTACGCCCGGAGGGTTCGGCCGAAGGCGTCCTGTACCGTCCGGCCGCTCACTATCGACACCTTGTGCGCCGACCCGCCCTTCCATACAACACCCGTGCGCTTGGTCTGCACGGCGCGCATCAGACTGTCGGCAAAGGTTCGCGTCTCCACGTCGCCCTCGGGGGCGTAGTGCAGCGTGCGCGCCCAGCGGCCTGTGGGGTGGTACTCGAATCGTACAGTGTAGGGCTTGCCAGCGGCCAGCTCCTTCGGGCCAACGATTGCGACGGGCCTACCCACATCGTCGTAAGCATAGTGCATGCGGTTGCCGTTGATGTCGCGCGTTTCGAGCGGTGCGCCCCAACGGTAGTCGTAGTCGGTGGACGAGGTGTAGCCGTAGGCGTCCTTCACACCCGTCACCAGTTGGTGCAGCACGCCGTCGTAGGTGTATTCGTAGCGCATGCGCTGCCCTTTGTGGTTGGCGGGCTTGGTGAGCGCTACCAGGTTGCCGTAGGCATCGTAGGCCATGTCGTACACCGAGGAGAGCTGTCCGTTGTGCATCGTGATGCGGGTAATGTTGCCCTTGTTGTCCACTTCCGTTGAACGCTCACGATACACCCTGCCCGCGTTGTCCTTCACGGCAATGTGTCGCGGCAATGCCACGATGTGGCTTTCGCGCAGTTCGTGGTAGGCGATGTCGGCGTGCAGCTCGTAGTTGGTGGCCGCCTCCTTGTAGGATGCGAGGTTGCCGTAGGCGTCGTAGGTGTTGTGCACGGTGGTGCTCATGCTGCCCTGTCCAGTGTTGTCGTAAACGGTCTGCTTAATGGAAACGAGTGCGGGGAACACGCTCGTGCTGTCGTCGCGCTGCCGTATAGCCTCGTAAGTGTTGAGTGAGCCTTGCAGTTTGTTGCCTGCTGCATCGTAGAGCGTTTCGGCGGTGACGAGGTCGTGCATGTAGAGGTTGCGGTTGTGGCCGTACTCAGACACCTGCGTGCGGTAGACGGCATTGTTGTTCTGCGTGTCCAGCTGTCGGGTGATGACCTTGGCAAACCCAAAGAAGTCGCGCTCGCGCCTGTCGCGGTAGCCACCCTCGTAGGCGAACTCGTTGCGCATGCGCGTTGCCCCGTTCTCGGCATAACCGCCTGAAGTCTCCACGGCCGACATCACCCAGCGTCGGCCTGGCATGGCGAAACTAGGCATCGTCTGTTGATATTCCACGCGGACGTGTCCGCCGAATGGAAGAGTGACGCTGCGCAAGAGGTTGGTACGGCCAGTGAGGTTGCGATAGGCCTTTAGGCTGTTTTCATTATCACTGAATACAATGTCGGGCAAACCATCACCGTCAATGTCGAGCATCGCCGTTCGAGTACGGTTCACACTTTCGCTGTGCGACCCCTGTGTACTAGGCGTGATGGTGATAACAAAGCCGAAGGGTAGAGGAATGCGGATGGTGTAGGCCGTGCTGGCGTACAGTGCAACGGAAGAGCCAAGTCACTTGACATCTCAGACTTGTCTTGCATCTTTACGTCAGGCATGAACCCAACGCCCGTGTTGAACGAGACGTTGAGATTGCCCTTTAAGTCGCGTTCCACGAAGTCTGGTAATCCGTCTCCGTTGACGTCGTGGAATGCCCCCATGCCCATAGTGAGGCTTTCGGTGTCGTTTTGTCCTCCAGAGATGCTAAAGGGACCTCTAACGGGGATACATACCCCCTTCCCATCACCGTAGTTGTTGTTTAAGGCGTTCGTCATCTTGTTTGTGCCTGCGGGTACAGCAGGCGCTAAGGAATATCCCAAACCATAGCTTACTAGACCATCAGTCAGTACGTCGGGCAGCCCGTCACCATTGAGGTCAGTCCAGTCTATTGTCGACATGGTTGTGCCGTTTGAGAAGTTACCACTAGCGCCGCACGATGCTTCTGAGATGTTGCTGCTGAAGCTCGCTCCTCCGGCGTTACAGTCTAGCCGTCCCGTTAGAATCAGACTGGCATTGCATTTGGCTACAGCGGCCTTGGCGGCGTCTGTTTGCTCTTTGAATTTGGAGATGTTGTAAGCACTAGGGTTAAAGCTTAACCCCACGTCTTGTCCACTGTTGCTTGAGTTGCCGTTCGACGAGGGTAATGGTGCACCGTATTTCTGTACCCTTCCAATCATTCCTGTTTGTTGTGTAAACATTACGGTTATCTTATTTTCTTTGGCTGAGGCCCAGCCCCTCATCCAGTCGGGGTATCCATCTCCGTTGATGTCTGTCACCGAAACGGTAGTTGTAGATTCTTGTGATGATTCGCTTTGGTTAACTCCTGCGCTGGCGCCGAGTGACACGCCTGCCGAGATAGTCGTGCCCGTGGTTACCGATACTGTTTCTTGAACGGGCGCAGGAAGTCCTTCCCCACTAGAGTCGTAATTAGGTACGTCGAGCACTATCTCGTCGGTTCCTAGTCGCGATGGGCGCATGGTTATCCCGCTTACGTATGCACTGTCTGTTGCTGTGATATACTTATTAGTTTTGGCTACGTATGCTAGCGTGAAGAATTTCTGCGAGTTGGCATCGAACGAGCCGTTCTTAACGAATTCTGAAGCCCCTTCCTGGTCTGTTCCTAACGAGGTTGCGTCGGGTGCCCTCATTTCGCTAGGGTTGATAGCCTCTGTGTTATTGCCGTTCCATGCGAACTGTCCCCAACCACGGTACAGCGTACCATAGTCAAGTCTGTTGAAACTGGAGTGTACCGAGGCGTCTATTGTAGCCACGTGTACAGGTCTTCGTCCCACTTCATGTTTTTTACCTAATTTATCTTTCTCGTAAAGGATAGAATCGCGCAGGATTTGTAGTTCAGCCACATGAGCAAAGTTTAGCTCGTTGAGTACGGAGAAGCAGGCTTGCACCTTGCGTGTCGATAGTTTCGTAAGCAAATGATTACCATCGATGATGTCGCCATCTTTTGAAAGCACGTTCATATGCTCCATCTTCAGCTTTCGGTGATAGATTAATGTTCCATGATTATCTTTCAGCGTGAGGTAAACCGTGGCCGTATCAGTATCTTTGTCGGATTCTCGTCTTACCCTTAAATTAGGTACTAGAACAAATCTATCTCCCCAAGTGGAGTCGCTTGGAGGTAGGCTCACGAGAGTATCGATTGCCGCCGCCACAACCTTGTTGTACATTGTACGTTGTGGTGCGATGATGTATTCGGTCGTGTCGGTGTGGAATATTGGCGCCCATTTTAAAGCTTGCCAGTCAATAGGGCTGTTTGCTCTAGCGATGAAGCTTACGGTTTGGCATGCTTTTGCAACAGATTGGAAACTCCCTTCGAATTTTCCCGAAGCAATAGTGTCTGCGGGTAAGTGTTTGCTTGCTATCACTGTTTGTTTCCCTGTACTGTCTGTCCTAATCACGCAAAGGGTAATGTCGTCGCTTGTTTTGAGTTTGCTAAACCTACCCGAATAATGCACTTCACCATTTACGGACAGCGGGGCAGTTGGGGCTTCGCCACTGATTGCATCTTTTGAATGTCGATAGTGTGTGATATCTGTGCCTGCATAGGTTTTGAATTTAGTATGGGTATAGATAATTTCGGGGTCCCAATCCACAGCATCGCCTTCGCCAGAATTTTTTGCACTCACCCGGAACAATAGGTAGTCGCCAGGCCATACGTGCAAGGACTTCTCGGGAATAGTCACCTGCCCCGACTGTAATAATGTGTCCCTCCATAGTACGTAGTCGTTGTGCTGTATGCTCAGGCTTACGCCGTCGCCCTTTGGAGAGGGTTTAACCACTGTTCCCTTAATCTTCACAGTTCCCTTGTACGGTGCGCGCCACAGTCTTACAATGTCGTGTAAAGGATGTTCGCGTTCCATCTGCTCCCTGATGGTCTTCCTGTCAGGAATGAAAGTTGAGTCCAAGTTGGTCGTACCACCTCCTATAGGATTGTGCGTCCCACCGCTTGTGGGGCTGAAGCTCACTGTTGCCCCATCGCTGTGGTTAAAGTACACCACGCCGTTGTGAGCTATATCTATGAGCCCATCGGCGTTGAAGTCGTGGAAATAGGTTTTGTTTCTGCTTCTTTCGGTGGTTCTGCTATAGGAAGCGCCAGTACTTATGGGTCCGATTCCAGTGGAGAAGTTAATACTCCACGTGTTGCTAGTGACCGATCCCTCGGTAAAGCTAGAAATGCCCAATATGCGCTTCGCCTCTCCGAACAACGGATGGGCGAGGTCGCGGTTTAGATTGGGTCGGTAGTATATGTTGCCATCTCCGTCCTTGAAAACCTTGTCAGGCATGCCATCTCCGTTTATATCGACGAGTGTGACGTGCGCCTTGTTTTCTGTTTTGCTGTACGAGAATGAGGGGCCTGCTCCACCTGAGGCTGGCCCCCATCCGCCACCTACCATAACGCCACCGCCTAGCGTGTTCCCCTTTGCCGAACCTCCTCCAAGCAGTGACAGGCTTTCGTCAAAGTGTCCGATGTGAGTTTTCACAAGATTACCATAATAATCTTGTTCAGCTGTGTATTCTAAGGGGGTCTTCGAAAACATTCCGTCCTTCACATCGTTATAGTATTCAAAGCCCTGAGCAGCCACTCTTTCACCTTTGGCGTCGGTCTGCACGATGCTATCAAGAAGAGTTTTGGCGAATGGTCCTTCGTGGTGGTGTAATGCAAAGCTTCGTATTGGTTCATTATTAAAGCTCACCTCCACGCGTTGGAGTAATGCATTATCGGTTTGCAGTATGCGTAGTCGTCCGCTTCTTACGGCATCTTTACGTGTTCCCGAAATATATTTGAAATTCACCGCATATGGTCCTTCATTGTCAGCATGTCCAGTATAGCGATAGGATTTGGGATAGAGGGTACTGTCACGGTGCTCGTATGTGTAGGAAACAAAATTGCCATGAGTGTCTACTGTACGGTATAATGCCCATCGCACAATATTGCCCTCACCATCTTTTATAACAGCATTATCAACGCTTTTTCCATCAATTCCCCCGAAAAAAGATGTGGTTCCGTCTTTGGATGTAACCTCCCAAGTATAGTTGGTGGGCGAATCGCCTTTGCGTATGATGCGCGCAAAGCTGCCTTCAACCAGTGGGTAGAAACGCTTGTTTGGCTTTCTTGCAGTAGGTTCGGTTTTACGATAGGTTCGGTCGCCCAGTTTTGTACCCATCAGTAGGTAGCTTTCGCTCTCGTTGTTGGGGTCGAAGCGTGGCACACCCCAGCGTGTTTCGATGTCCACGCTCTGCACAGGCAAGCTCCACCCGTAACCCACATAAGAAGAACCGCCGTCGCTGCTGTATTGTAGTCCCACGCTAGGTTGCATACCAGCGCGACCTTTGGGTAGTTCAAAGGTGTAACCCAGTGATGCCGTTCCGTTTTGGTTGGGTGTGGGTGCACTTACTGTGGCTATGCCCGCTGCAGGATCAGCCGCTTTGAGTTCAGCTATACCTGTAGGAACATAGTTTTGTGTTTCAGGACTCTCGGGTACTTTAATGATACCATTGATTACGTCGGTGAAATGTGATGTTTCGGCCGTCACCACCTTCTGCACTTTATCCAGGGCTTTGTGGCGTAGCATTGTCCACTTGCCTTGCAGTTCGTCATAGTAATAGGTGTGTATATCGTTTGCAGTATAACCCTCTGGGATGAGTGTGCTATCATAGGGCACTGTTATGGTGGCTGGTTTGTGTACGAAGTGTTCGCCATGGGGTAGGAGCGATAGCCTGCCACTCCATTTTTCAACGAAACGGAAACAGACGCATTTCTATCGCCCGTAACATTAACCATACCAGCCGGTAGTGTGGGTAGCTCATCTTTAACTAGTGGTGTTACACTAAGTATTTTTGAACGGTCCATGCTTCCTTGTGGCACGCGAAGCTCGGCATGTCCCACGCTTAAAGAGTCGGCCATGTTGTGAGCAAATAATTTGCTCACTGTGCGGTGATGGAAATGTTGCCAACGCGACAATGCTTTATTCTTTTTCGTAATTGGTTGAGTCTGTGCGTTGCTTGTGCCATTTGTTTCTTTAAGAATGGTTGTTGTTGGCGTTTGTTTAGCTCTATTTTGGATAGTATGTTTCGCTGCGTGCGGTGATTTTTGGATTAGTTCGCCGAGGGCAGGTGATGTGTGCCTACCATCGTTACAGGATGCGAGTGTCATTAGTGTGATGACAGCGATCGATGTGATGCGTGTAAATCTTTTCATGTGCGCTTTTGGTTTGTAGTTCCGAATTTGGTATATAGGTTATCTTCTAATTAATTTTACGCTTCGCTTTGTCCCACGGCTGAGCATCTCGAGCACATAAGTACCAGCTACAGGTAGGTAAAGGCGTGTGGCGTGATAGTTGTCGGCGTCGTGTTGCTCAGTTTGTAGCAGCGCGCCATTGGGAGCGTAAAGGCGTAGCACGAGTGCATCAAGTTCAGTCAGTTCTACGCGCACATTTACATATCCGTCTCGCGTGGGGTTGGGCGATACTTGATAGCGAGAGAAATTATCGCTTGCAATTGTTGTCACGTTCAGGGTGCGTAGGGTAGAGCAGCCGCTTTCGTTGGTTAGTTCTATAGTATATTATTA
>NZ_BAIZ01000083.1 GCF_000613445.1 Hoylesella shahii DSM 15611 = JCM 12083 | reverse complement strand
AACCGCTTATAACTATGATTAAGCATTTAGAACTTGTAGTATTCATACAGAATGGTTCTTTCTATGCAATTTAGTTTCAAACTGTAAGCATTTTGAGGTACCCCCTGTTTTTATAGTACTTTTTGTAGCGAAGTCAAATATAAAGTAAAAATTCCAACAAAGGGAGACCTTATTACTTTTACATTGACTCTGCCAAGACTCTATAATTTCCGATTTTGGATAAAAATTTCTTTTCTCTCAAATAAAAGCCGTACCTTTGTCAAAAATCGTCAAGACAATAAATAGAAGCATGTTGTTTACAGAAAAAATTAAGGACTTACGGTTGCATAGCCAGTTACCACAACGCAAATTGGCAGCAGCTTTAGATATTGATACGGCTACCTATTGTAAAATAGAAAAAGGTGAACGTAAGGCTCGAAAAGAACAAGTCGAACTATTAGCCTCCGTATTTGAGATAGATAAAAAAGAATTACTGACACTTTGGTTGGCAGACAAGGTTACAGACCTTGTTTCAGAAAATGGTCAGGTGCTCGTAACGCCCTATCAATAGCAGTAGAAAATTTAGAATACAAAGAGCAAAATGACACAGTCAAAAGCATATAAACTTCCAGAAGAAATAGAAGAAGCAATTGTTGCAGAAAGTCGTTCTTCATATGGGCTACATACATACGCCAGTCTGTTTAGCAGTGCTGGCGTGGGATGCTATGGCTTTAAGGAGGAAGGTTTTTACTGTGTCGCAACAGTAGAGCTACTTGAGAAACGTCTTAAAATACAATCTTATAACAACAAATGTGTCTATAAAAGCGGATATATTTGTGGAGATATGACAACGCAAGAGACAAAAGATAAAGTCTTTACTGAATTGGAGATGTGGGAAAAGGGCTTCCATGTTACCGATTTGGATGTACTTATTGCCACTCCACCTTGCCAAGGAATGTCTGTTGCTAATCATAAGAAAAAGAAAGATGAGATAATAAGAAATTCTTTAGTTGTCGAGTCTATAAAAATGGTACATCAGATAAAGCCCAAGTTCTTTATCTTTGAGAATGTACGAGCATTCTTGACTTCAGTATGCACTGATGTTGATGGCAACGCAAAAAGCATAAAAGAAGCAATAGAACTAAATCTTGGTGGATTGTACAATATCCTGTATAAAGTAGTAAACTTTAAGGATTATGGAAACCCATCAAGCCGCACTCGTACACTTGTTATTGGTGTAAGAAAGGATATAAAGGAGATAACACCATGCGATGTTTTTCCTGATAAACAACCCGAGAGAACACTTAGACAAGTGATAGGGCATCTTCCGTCTTTGAAGAAAATGGGGGAAATCTCTGAAAATGACATCTATCATAATTTCAGAAAATACAATCCAAAAATGGAAGCATGGATTTCTGAAATAAAAGAAGGACAATCTGCGTTTGACAATACTGATATTAACCGTATTCCTCATACGGTTAAAAATGGTGTTGTTGTATATAATGCCCAAAAGAATGGCGATAAATACACTCGCCAATATTGGGATAAGGTCGCGCCATGCATACATACACGAAATGACATTATGGCAAGTCAAAATACTGTTCATCCTGTAGACAATAGGGTGTTTAGTATTAGAGAGGTTATGCTTATGATGTCTGTACCAGAGTCTTTCAATTGGTCAGATATCCCATTTGAAAAACTCAACGCATTAACACCAAAAGAGAAAGAAGCATTCCTTAAAAAAGAGGAAATGAATATTCGTCAAACTTTGGGTGAAGCTGTGCCTACTATCATTTTCAGACAAATAGCCAATAAAATTCGTAGAGTTTTATGTAAGCCAACTTTGACTGAGCAAGATGCAAAAGGTATAATTGAACGTAGAAAACTTACAGACATTGACAACTTGCTAAAATTTATCAAAACAAGTAACTCATACAAGTTTGCAGAGTTATCAAAAATAGCAGAGTTGGCAAATGCTCAAAGAGAAGATAATGCTGCATATTATACAAGGCAAGACACCTGCTTTACAATGGTGAGCAAGTTGCCTGAAGCAAAAGAGTATGCAATTCTTAATATTTTGGAGCCATCTGTTGGTGTGGGTAATTTCCTACCTACACTTATACACAAGTATGCTGATGTACCACAGGTAAACATTGATGTAGTGGATATTGACGAAAAAAGTATTGCAATATTACAAGTTCTCGTTGATAAAATCTATGTTCCACAGAATATTCATATAAACTATATAGTAGCCGATTCTCTCTTGTACGATTTCAGGAAAAAATACGATATAGTGATAGGTAATCCGCCATATATTAAAATTACAAAAGACAAGAAACTTCTTGCTCTATATAAGCAGCAAGTACAAAACAAAGACACAAACAATATTTTTGCGTTCTTCATAGAAAAAATGATGAGCGTTGGAGATATTGTGTCTTTAATAGTACCCAAAAGTCTGATAAATGCACCTGAGTTTAATCAGACAAGAGCTTTGATGAAAGAGAAACGCATCGCCCATATTATTGATTTTGGCGAAAAAGGGTTTAAGGGGGTCAAAATAGAAACAATAAGCTTTATTCTTGATACTCGAAAAGTTCCAAACATGACAACTATAGAATCGTATATAACGGAAGATGTTAGATGTTGCTCACAAGAATACATTACAGATAATAAGTTCCCATATTGGCTCATTTACAGAGATTCGAATTTCGATAAAATAGCAAACGAAATGAATTTCAACGTATTTAAGGCATATAGGGATAGAGTTATAACAAAAGCTCGAACAAAAGAAAGTGGACGTATTCGTGTGCTAAAATCACGTAATATCGGGAATAATAAAATCGTTAATATTGCAGACTATGACAGTTATATTGATGATTTGGACGGACTTGATGTCGCAAAATATATGAATCAAGAGTGTATTCTACTACCGAATTTGACTTACAATCCAAGAGCTTGCTTTATGCCAAGTAATTGTATCGCTGATGGTTCGGTAGCAATACTTACGACAATAGACCCGTCTGTAAACATTACGGAAGACGATTTGGCATTTTACGCAACAGACGAATTTTCAAATTTCTATTCTGTTGCTAGAAATCGTGGTACTCGTTCTTTGAATATAGATAACAATTCTGTTTTCTTTTTTGGAACATTAAAACAGCATAACATATGAGAATAGAAGATATACAAGAGCATCTTGACAAATACAAAGACTATGATATAAGACAGAACAAGAACTGTCGATTCGTTGACCAAAAGTGTACCCCAGATGTAGTTTGCTTCATTGCAGACTGCATTCTGAGTACTGACTGTGCAACAAAGGCATTCACTGTAAGGGATTTGTGGAAGACACAATTCTTCATTGAAAATACAAGAATTGTGTTTCATAAGCCGTATGCAGACAACAAGTCTGCCCATAATGAATATGACAAGGTTCTGGCTCAACCATTGAAACTTTTGGCTTATGCCCACGTACTTGAACTTGACGATTCACAACGTCATTTGGTATTCAGTGTAAATAATATTGAAATGTTGGAGTACATTGCTTCTCGTGAAAGGAATGCATTCAACTTTCTACAAGTGTTCTTTCGTAAAGTCGTTTCAGCAAGCGGTATCGAACGTTTCTTCAGAGAATACAAAGAGAGTTGCACTAATGCCACAAAAGGTGAAATCATAGCGGCTAAGAACACTTTGTATGACAAGTATCATCGTTTCATTAGAACAAACACTCCTACAAAGTCAAAGCTAGACACAACCCGAATGCTTCACAAAGTACTGAATGTATTTGCATATTCAGAAATGATGCCAGGGAGCAACTGTAACCTGCAAAATTGGGGAGACCTTATGTATAATAAGGTGAATTGGCGTGATGAATATACAGGCAAAGAGAAAACAAAGACACGAAATGAAGCAAAAGCACATGAAACAGAAGATATAAATGAAAACTTCTATATAGATTATCAAGTCAATAAAGCGATTAAGAATGTTAAGCGTCAGCAAGGAAATGTAAGTGAAGTTCATGATGAATTGGCTACTGGTATAGCAACAGAGGTCCACCATATATTTCCTAAATCACAGTTCCCGATGATTGCCTCATATTACGAGAATTTGATATTGTTGACAAGTAGCCAACACAGGCAAAAAGCGCATCCAAAAGGCAATACACAGGTAGTGGATAAAGATTATCAGTTGACTTGCCTCATGGCAAAATCTCAGACGATAGAAGTCTCTCTCAATGAAGGTGACAACTTCTATCGCAAGGAATCGTTCGTCTATGTGGTAAATACAGGATTGGACGAACACATAGAAGAAACCATGTCATTTATGGATATACGGAAATTCCTTGTGGCAAAGTATTTGGAGTTTTAATTGTACTTTCCAGTAACCATATAGATTTAACAGCAATGTCTCGCATTATAAATCTTAGAATTAAAAATTATCGTTGCTTCAAAGATTTCTCAGCACACTTTGAAGAGAGATTCGTTGTCCTAATAGGTAGGGGCGATTCTGGAAAATCATCCTTATTAAAAGCTATTGAGGCTTTATTGAGTCCATTATGGAATTACTCTTTTTCTGATTGGGACTTTTATAATGGAGACATTGAGTATCCTATCCAGATAGAGGCAGATATTGCAGATTTACCAAAAGAACTATTTGACTTGGATAGCATTGGATTTTCATACAAATTTAAACGTAAATCGGGTGAAATTTCAACAAATATCGAACAAGAGGAAGACGGTGATGAGCAAATTATAACATTACGTCTTGTGGTAGATGCAACATTGGAACCAAAATGGTATGTTGTAAGTGGACGAGAAAATGTTGAAAATTTTGAACTTAGTTCAAAAGACAGAGAATTATTCAATTCATTTCTTGTTGCAGATACTGCAGACAGTCAGTTTTCTTATCATCGCACTTCACCACTACATTCTATTGCTCACTGTTCACTTACAGAACGAAAAGAGGTCGAACAGAAAATGCTCGCAACAGTTAGGGCAGCTTTTAAAGCAGGTAAAGATGCATCAAAATTTGAAGAATTAGAAAATGGATTGACTGAAATTTCTAACAATTTGGCAAAGTTTGGTTTGAGAGGAGATTCTTTGAAACCATTACTGGATTACAAGGAAAATGCATACACACTAAGAAATGTTGCTATACACCAATATAACAGACCTTTTAGGTTGATGGGCAATGGTTCCAAACGATTATTGTCTATGGCAATACAAATGGAACTTACTAAACAAGGCGGCATTGTTCTCATTGATGAAATAGAGCAGGGATTAGAATTTGATAGAGTAACTAATATCGTCAGATTATTCAAAAATGCGTCAAATGGTCAAGTGTTCGTAAGTACCATTCTACACATGTAGTATGTGAAGCTTCATGCAAACAGCTTTGTATGATTAGTCCTAATCATAATACAGCTTATTCATTTAATGAAGATAATATTTCTCTACTAAGGAAACAACCGCATGTGTTTTTTGCAAAGAGAATTATTTGTTGCGAGGGAAAAACAGAACTTGGTATCGTACGAAAATTAGATGAACAATTGAATTTGAGTGGAAACGGATTTTCCTCAAAAGGAATAGTTGCAGCTGATTGTGGCGGAGGAACAAAACACTATCAATGTGCTATTGATCTGCATATAAAAGGATTTGATGTTTGTGTAATAAGTGATAATGATGTTTTGAAAGATGACAAGTTAAAAAATCTTCATAATCAAGCACTTGAATTAGGTGTAACCATTATAAGATGGGATGAGGGATATTCTTTTGAGGGACAATTATTCAAAGACCTAAAATGGGAAAATGTCAATGAATTAGTAGCGTTAGCAAATGAACTAAATGAAGATAAAGATATCTATGCTTCTATAGAATTTAAAGACGTAAACAAATTAAAAGACCCTCAAAATGACACAGATGAGTTGAGAGAGCGCATTGCGAAAAAGGCAAAAGGCTCCAGAACGGCATGGTTCAAAAACATAGAAAAAGCAGAGCGTGTTGGTGATTTGTTATGGAACTGCTTTTGGAATAACAAAATAGACAATAACAGCAGCCTATACAAACAAATGGACAAATTAAGATTATGGATATCGAAATAGACAATTATCTAAATGACAATAAATCTTTAGTAATAGCTCCAGCTGGGCATGGAAAAACTACGCTGTTGACAAAATGTATTCTTAGGCTTCAAATGTCTAAGAACATACTCATTCTGACTCATACCCATGCAGGAATTGCTTCAATAAAACAGAAGATGTCCAAGGAACACATACCTTTGAAAAACGTATGCATTTCAACAATAACAGGCTTCGCTCAACATATCGCAATATTGTTCTATGGGAAAAACATACTTGAGAAACAAGAGGATAAAAAGTATTTTAATGATATTCAAGAAAAAGTGTTGCGTATTATATCATTGAATGGGGTGCTCAATATTATAAAAAGAACTTATTCCGTTATTTTTGTAGATGAGTATCAAGATTGCTCCATAATTCAACACAAAATAATTGAGAAAATATCGTCTGTTATGCCAACGCATTTGCTTGGAGATCCACTACAAGCTATAATTCGCTTTAATGATGAGCCTGTAGATTTTTCTAAACACTTGAACAATTTTAAGGAATACAATTTTCTTTCTATCCCATGGAGATGGAATAATTGTGGCAATAAAGACTTGGGAGAAAGCGTAATAAAAATGCGTAAACTCTTATTGAGTAATTCCGAAATAAAATTAGATGATTCAAATGAATTCAAAGGCGTATTCTTTTACAAGCACTCCACAGAGGAACAGAAATTTTGGTCTACATTAGGTAATACTCTTTTGAAATTAAAATCTGATAGCATACTTATACTATTTCCTCCTATTGTTGAGTGTGGAATAACTTATCGAGCAAGATGTCGTCAAAGATTCGATTTCAAGCACGATTTTGAATTGTTGGAAGCCATTGATGATAAGGATTTCTACAAATGTGCTCAAGCAATAGATTCCCTCAGATGTGAAGAAAAGAACATAACCGGTGATTTACTTATAAAATTGTTAGAAGCAATCTCATTCAATAAAGGAGATGTTACTGAATGGTTTTCTTCAAAAGGTGTTAAACGGAAACGGTCTGAAAAAGAAAAGTGCGATACGATGAAGATAATGTATGAAAATTTTGTACAATCAAGAAGTCTTGATGCGTTATATCTGATAATTAATTACGTTCATACGAATTTAAAATGGAGATACAAAAGACCTACATTATTGAATGCTATAAAAAAAGTTCTACAGGATTATAGAGAATCATCCTGTTTAGAACGTATGAAAACGTACAAAAACAAAATACGTATAATTGGACGAAAAGTAAACGGGAAATGTATAGGTAATACATGGCTAACAAAAGGCTTAGAGTTTGATGACGTTATTATATTAGATGCGCATAAATATAAAGATTGTAATAACTTCTATGTAGCGATTTCACGCGCATGCAAGAATCTGCATATTTTTTCAGAAACTTCAACTTTGAAGTTTTAATGATATTATAGAGAAATACAATTAATTATTATTA
>NZ_BAIZ01000084.1 GCF_000613445.1 Hoylesella shahii DSM 15611 = JCM 12083 | reverse complement strand
GAACAGGGCAACAAACGCATTTGCAGAATCCTTCAATGCAAAGATAAAGGCTTTCAGGGCGACTATGAGAGGGGTAGTGGATATAAAGTTCTTCATGTTTAGACTTTCAAAGATTTATGCATAGCCCCCACTAATCTTCCGCTGAGCCATTATTTTTTTTACCATTACATTTACTCATCAGCAATTATGTTTTATAAAACAATTTCGTTTTCGGGTGTATTTATTGTTTTCAGTTGTGCGATGCATGCGATTAATTTACAAAAGCAATCAATGTAAGTAAGAAAAGCGTTATGAGTTCAATCAGAATTTATTCTTTGTCTATGCCATTCTATTTTGCGAAGTAGCTAAATGTAGTATTTCAATCCAAACGATGGCTAGCATATTAATAAATAAACCAAAATAAAAGAAAAATAGACTTTTCATGTTTAAGTTTTTATTACATTAAGTTTAAAGTTTATGTATTTGCTCGGCTTATCCTTTTTTCTTTCCTATTTCACTTAACTTATTGCTTTACAATAGATTGAGAATCCGAAAATCCTACCTTTTTATGGTCTAAATGTTTGGTTGTTTCGGTTTTATTTCTTAACTTTGCATACGATAAGAATAAGGATAGACCCTTCCCCTTGTTTCGGAAGAGCTTATTCGATAAGGTATCTAACGGGACTGAGATTATTAACTTAACTTATTTCTCATAAAGTAATAGTCACGGGCGTAAAATGTTCTATTAGGATATGGTCAATATGCTCAGGTCCCATAAATATTAAATTATGGAGAGATCAAAGAGAATTGTATTTTTATGTTTTACAATTTTAAGTTTATTGCCGGGCTTTGCCCATGCAACTAAGAAAGAGGATAACGCGGCGAACAGCAATTTCAGCTGGGAACCTGTTATGGAAGCAATTATTCAGGTGGAAAGTGGTGGTAACAGATTCGCTAAAAGTGGTAAGTCTGTTGGACCCATGCAAATAACACCGATATGCGTTAAGGAGGTTAATTTGTATCTCAAGCAATTGAATATAAAGAAAGCCTACACTCTAAAAGATCGCTTTAGCGTTGAGAAATCGAAGGAGATATTCCTTCTTATCCAGAAGCGTCATAACCCAAAAAATAACGTTGAACGTGCAATACGCGCTTGGAACGGAGGCTTGAAGTATTGCAAAAAGGGGACGCAACGCTATTATGAAAAAGTGATAAGACTGATGAACAAAACCACATAATTAGTGGCATTCAGTTTTTAAACTATAAAAAGGAATGAACAATATCATTTGTTCGTTCCTTTTTTCCATTTTATGATATTTGTATTTACTTCTTCTGCATAATTCGAACTACAGAAGCAGTTGAAAACACTTTATACTGACAAGTCTTCTGCTAAGACTACTATTATTGTAAACCACCATAATGTAAAGGGTTATGCATAGTGCAATTAAAAATAGAATATTTTTTCATTCAGCTTAAATTATTTTCTTCGTATCTTTTGGTCGTATCTTCCAATTGTCGTAACTTTGCTTAAACAAATAGCGCCGTGGTGAATCTAGCTATAAATACCAAGCATAGCTGTTTGTTAGGTTGTGTTCCAATGACCCTTTTATTTGCCAGAGCTGTGAAATTGTAAAGGCTTGGTCCATCAAAAGATGGATGGCGCAAAAGACAAACGATCAGCATGCAACATAAAAGTGCAGGTAAACTTTATCGCGAGATGTATTTAACTGGCCAATTGTTACGATAAATAATCAATTAAATAAACCAACATTATGTCAGAAAACAAAAATTATTTAGTGCCTATCACGTTTTTAGGCCTGTTGTTCTTCTCATGTGGCTTTGCGTTAGGCATCAATTCACTATTGGTGCCCGTGCTTCAGGAGTCGTTAAGCGTACCATCTGCCGGAGCCTATCTGCTAATTGGCGCTACGTTCATTCCCTTTCTGATTTTCGGTTATCCCGCAGGTCAATTAGTAAAACTCATTGGTTATAAGCGTACGATAGCTGTAGCCTTTTTGATGTTTGCCATTTCTTTTGGCATCCTCATTTTCTCGGCAAAACAAGAGAGTTTCGTTCTTTTCCTTGTAGCCTCATTTTGTTGTGGTACGGCCAATGCATTTCTGCAAACAGCCATCAATCCATACATCACCATACTCGGTCCGATAGACAGCGCTGCTAAACGAATCAGTATCATGGGTATATGCAACAAGCTGGCATGGCCCGTTTCTCCTTTGTTTATCACGTTGGTAGCAGGCGAGCATTTCACCATTACTCAGTTAGATAAGCCCTTTTATATCATCATTGCCATGTTCCTTGGTTTAGGCGTTTTGTCGTTGATGGCACCGCTTCCCGAGGTGAAAGCGGCCGGCGAAGACGAGAGCGAGGAATCTACAAGTGCAGAAGACGCACAGGTGTCGCAATATGCCAACAGCAAAACATCTATTTTCCAATTCCCCCACTTGATGCTCGGTGCGTTAGCCATATTCTTCTATGTGGGTGCAGAAACCATCTCTTTGGCCACTCTTATTGACTATGCCAAGGCCTTAGGCTTAGATAATGCAAACAATTATTCGTGGATTACACCTCTTTGCATCAGCGTGGGTTATGTTGCGGGTATAATTCTTATTCCCAAATACCTGTCTCAGACACGCGCTTTACAGATTTGTACTGGGATAGCCATTGTGGGAACTCTCTGCGTTGTGCTGCTTCCCGGCAAACTCAGTGTGTTTAGCATTGGAATTATTGCCGTGGGTTGTTCGCTTATGTGGCCCGCATTCTGGCCCTTGTCGATGCAAGATTTGGGTAAGTTCACCAAGTCGGGTTCGTCTATTCTCACCATGGGTTTGATTGGTGGAGCTGCAGTTACCCTGCTGTATGGAGTGTTTAAAGACCATTTCGGTCCACAAAATGCTTACTGGATTTGCCTTCCTTGCTTCCTTTACATTGCATTCTTCGCGTTTAAAGGCCATAAGCTGAGATAAAAACACAGGCATCATCCCCAATCTCTACGGGGGAAGGTGAGAGAAGGTTAGTTGTGTTGACCAGTTAGCAAGTTAAAAGAGTTGACAAGTTGATTTGTCTTCAATACATAACGCACAAACGAATAGGCTAGCAGATGAATTAGTACAACATAACCTTAACTAACCAATACAAAACGAGCCGACAAACAGAAAAGGATTTAACCTTAAGCTTGTCGGCTCGTTAGTTTTTATCTTTGTTGTTTTAACCTTTTTACATACCAAAGGCGTGCCAAAGATTATCATCGGGTAGGGGAGCTTCAACGCAAATCGTTTCTTTCGATACAGGATGAACAAACGAAATCTTTCGTGAAAGTAGCGAGATGCTACCATCGGGATTACTTCTTTTCGCCCCATATTTTAAGTCGCCCTTGATGGTACAGCCCATAGCAGCTAGTTGACAACGAATTTGATGATGTCTTCCCGTCATAAGTTGCACTTCTAAGAGCGTGTAGTTATCCGATCTACCGATAACTTTATAATTAAGGATAGCCTTCTTTGCGCCAGGCACCTCGTGGTCGTGTGCATAGCTTTTATTTTGTTTTTCGTTGCGTGTGAGCCAGTGCACCAGTTCGCCAGCTTCGTTTTCAGGGTACGACTGCACGATGGCCCAATAGGTTTTTTGCACGTCTCCCGTTCTAAACAGTGCGTTCATCCTACTTAGAGCCTTGCTTGTTTTGGCAAAAGCAACGAGTCCCCACACCGGCCTATCCAGTCGGTGCACCACTCCAAGAAACACATTACCGGGTTTAGCGTATTTTTCTTTGAGATATTTTTTAACGATTTCCACCAGTGGCACATCGCCCGTTTTGTCGCTTTGCACAATCTCGCCACTGAGTTTAGAAACGATAATAATGTGGTTGTCTTCGTAAACAGGAGTCATGATATCAAGAGGTGTAATTTTAAATTGCCGAGTTCACAAGTTCACAAGTAACCAAGGCTTCAGCCAATCTCGCATTCTTGTTTAGCATATCGAAACCTTTGGTATTAGGAGAAAATCAGATGGAGTTCGCTCTCTTAGTTCTCGTTGCCCAATGAAAGGCGTAAAGGGAATTAAAGGGTTGTTTGGCGAAAGAGCCAAACAACCCTTTCGCCAAACTTATGCGTAGAAAATGTTATGTGTTCATACCGCCATCCACCTGGATAACCTGTCCGCTAACATAGCTAGAGAGGTCTGAAGCGAGGTAAAGCGCGCAGTTGGCCACGTCTTCAACGGTACCGCCACGTCGCAAAGGAATTTGGTTCATCCATTCTTTACGCACCTCATCAGAAAGTTCTTGCGTCATAGCTGTATCTATAAAGCCAGGAGCGATGGCGTTAGCGCGAATGCCTTTAGGACCCATTTCTTGCGCAACCGATTTAGCAAGAGCAATCATTCCAGCCTTAGAAGCAGCGTAATTGGCTTGTCCTGCATTGCCATGAACGCCCACAACCGAAGCCATGTTGATGATAGAGCCTCCACGTTGGCGCATCATTACTGGAATGGCAGCGTGAATAAAGTTGAAGGCGCTTTTGAGATTAACACCGATTACGGCATCCCATTGTTGTTCGGTCATGCGCAGCATCAGTCCATCTTTGGTGATACCAGCATTGTTTACGAGGATGTCAACCGAGCCAAAATCTTCTTTTACCAGTTTCACCACCTCTTCGCTTTGAGCAAAGTCGGCGGCATTGCTTGCATATCCTTTAGCTTTAACGCCGAGCGCAGCAATTTCGGCCTCAGTGGCTTTGCCGTTTTCGTCGATAACCAAGTCGGTGAATGCGATGTTAGCACCTTCTTGTGCAAATTTTAATGCTATGGCTTTGCCAATGCCACGGGCAGCTCCTGTAACAAGGGCGGTTTTACCTGTTAATAATCCCATTTTATTTTTATTTATGTTAGAAAATACGTTTATTACGTTTGGCAAAGGTACAAACTTAGTTTGATATATCAAAACGAATGTTTGCGCACCCCAAGTGTTAGATGTTCGTTGGCTTAGTCTGCGCTGTGTATGATGGTTCGGTTTACGCCAGTATCTCGTTGTTGTAGAATAAGCGTTGTAACCCCACCTTCATACTCCATTTCAATCGTAGCCTTTCCAGGTGTAATTGTGTAGTTGATACTAATCAATCCATTTACGTTCACTTCCACCTCTTGGCTTTTGTTGGGCAATTGTGGCAACAGCAGTTCGGCATTGTCGATATCGCCTAGTTTTAGCGTTAGCTGGTAGAGTGCTTTTAACGTTGTGTTGGTAAAAAGCTTGTTTTCAATTTGGGTCATACCGCCATCCTCTTCCGAGTAGATGGTGCTTGTGTCGGGGAGTTGTGGCTGCATCGTGGGGTAGAATCAATTGGCGTGTTGGCCTTTGTGGAAGTCATTTGCGCAGCCACTGAGTCGTTAGTGGGCATTTGTGTTTTTGTGTTCTGTGTAGTGCAAGCCATCAAAGCCCAAACAGCAAGCAGAAATATAACAAATCTACTCATAGTTTATTGATGCGTTTGCCCAAAGCACCATATACCACTTTAGCCACGAGCGGTTTGCTAGTCTCTTCGGTTAGTCCGTGTCCCAGTCGGCCGTAGATAAATGGCACTTCAAGTCCTTTAATACAATAGTGTGTGATGTTGGCCACCAGTTCAACGTTATCGATATCGAATTCGCCATCCGCTTTGCCCTCGGCATACACCTTTCTAAATAGTTCAATTTCGTCTTCGTCGAAGTTTTTTCGCATTTTCTCCACTGTCCAGATATTTCTAAAGAACTCTGCACGAAGGTTACCATTTCGCACCACCGTTTCTTTAATCATGCTCAGGTGGGTGTATATCAGCTCGATAATCTTGTCTTGTGGACTTATTTTCTTTGTGGCCACCTCGTCTAGCTTGTCCGATAGTCGTTCCAGTTCGGCTTCTATCACGGCATAGTACACGTCTTCTTTCCTATTAAAATAGGTGTAGAGTGTGCGTCGGCCTTTTCCAGAAGCCACGGCAATATCGTTCATTGTGGTGTTAGCCACGCCGTTTCGTGCGAAAAGTTGGCGCGCCACGTCCACAAGCTTTTGTCTAGTTTTGGAAATGGACATTTTCTTTCTCCTTTCTCTAATTTAAATGCTGGTTGGGCGTTATTGCACACAACCTTGTTACTGTGCAAATTTATCGTTTTTTTGTTGGATAAACAAATTATTGGTTAGTTTTTTAGAGAGAGGCCGCCTTGCTTTTGGTATTTCTGTAAATTGAGAAGAGTATATTATCTTTGTGCCGTAAAACCAAGATAAACACTCCTCTCATATACAGAGTGCAGGACAAAGACACGATAAAATCTGAGAGTCAGTTCCATCTGTCTGTGGCAAAACGTGGTTAGGCCTTAAAAAGTTTCCTGTCATAAGTCATTCAATACATTCTACACAAGTTGAAAACTAGCTGTCAATGGCGTATTACTTCTGCGTTTTTCATGATGTTGCCTCCGTTGGCCGTGGGCAGCATGCCCTGCAATCGCTCGCACTGGTGGTAGCAAGCGCAGGTGTTCTCTGTGCCGTTGCCTACTCGCGCGTATATGAAGTATAATCGTTTTGTCTAACTTTTAGTAATAATTTTAACATTGTGAGTGCTTTTTTTTCACCAATCGTTCACCTTGCCGCAAAAAATCGATTCTCGCGGAGGTTTGTTTTGGTGCCAAAAGGGGGGCAGTTGTGCATGCAGACAAAATGAATTTTTATTTAAAACGACCGCCACTAATACCCGTTTTGGGGCGATTTGCAGCAAAATGAAGTGCGTTTTGATGCTAAACGCGGTGCAATATGCCGCTAAACGTAGTGCGTTTTGGTGCTAAATGCAGTGCGTTTTGCCGCTAAATGCAATACGTTTTGGTGCAAAATGCAAGGTGAATTGGTGCTAATTGCGAGTCGAAAAGCATAAATATCCGCTGCAATGGTATAAATTAAACCTTTTAGAACCATGAATAACATGGCCGAAAAGGGTGAAATAGTCGTTAAAAAGTGGGTTTTTAGGGGCTAAAAGCAGGTTGTCGGGCTTTAAAAAAGACGGGCCGGCAGCCCAAATAGAAAGGCAAAATGGTGCAAAATGCAGGTTTTGCTCTTAAAAACAGTCAAAACAAACAACGAGAAAAGCCCAAAATAGGGGTGATTTACCTACTTTATGGCCTTCATTTTCGCTAGAATGAAACGAAAATTAGAGCTGTGTTGTAAAATAAAAGATAGTAATTTAAGATTTTGAGT
>NZ_BAIZ01000085.1 GCF_000613445.1 Hoylesella shahii DSM 15611 = JCM 12083 | reverse complement strand
AGAACCAGAGAACATGACCATATATTGAAGTCATCTAGACTTTTCCCTCTTTCTTATCTTTTTTGGAAAAATCAGTATAAATGCGATATAGTTCCATCCCTCCCAACTGGTTTGTGTGGTATCGAACCTGTTGAGCACGCTTCTGTATGAGTCTATCCACGCATTGGTTCTTTCAATGCTGTATCTCTCCTTGTAAAGCAGTTCATCAAGTAACTCGTCATCTCTTGTCATTCCTCTCCGCTTATTGAAGGCGACGTTTGGGAACACCTCCTGCCGATGGCAATCCCGCCTGAATTGTGCAGAGTCAAAACCGGCGTCTGCATTGAGAAAGAGCCCCAATACGGACAAGCCCGAGTCCTTAATACCTGCGAACAAATCCTGAAGTACCTCGGAGATGCAGTGAAGGTCGTTGTGAGAACCCGAAACAGGCGTGGAATGGCAAGCGGTATGCCTTGGCGGTCTGCGACATAGATGGCATTGGTGGTCGTTCTTTTCTTACGTCCTTGGTATCCACAACACTCCCCACCGCGAAGTGTGGTGGTGTGGCTGCCGTCCAAATCCACACTGGACATGTCCAAGAAAGACCTGTGACGGCTCAATATCATGCCCCAAACCTTTTTCCATTCGCCGTTCCTCGACCACTTGCGGAAATGGGCATACACGCTCTTGTAGCTCAAAACCCTCCCCGTGAAGATGGCTGAAACGGGAAGCATGTGCCACTGACAGCCCGTTTTCAACTTGTAGAGAATGCACTGAATGACCTCCACCAGGTCACTTTTTGTAACATAACCACGTTTTGCCACCGACAAATATGGCAAGATCTCAGATTTTATTGTATCTTTGTCCAGTACTTCGTACATGAGAGGAGTGTTTATCTTGGTTTTCACAGCACAAAGATAATAAACTCCTCTCAATTTGTAGAGATTTTAAAAGTCTAGATGACTTCTATGTGAAAAATGAGTTAAAGAAGTGATTAATTCCTGTCTATTAAATCTTTTTAACGATAGATTTACGGCAACCTACTTAAAAAAATCTATAAATTTGTATTTAATACTTGAATCATTAGTAAAAGATAATCGGACAACCCATTAGTTAGGTATGAAGAAAGAGATGCTGTTGATGGCTATCATCACGTTGATTGTAGTCACAGGATGCCGCAAAAACAAGGAAAACAGCGACCAAACGGTCTACGCAGTAACGTCTCCTTGGGTAACCAATACACAAGTTTCAAAGGACTATGTGGCCAATATTGAATCGCGAAAAAACATAGAAGTACGCGCACAGCAGGAGGGAATTCTGCAGCAAGTCTATGTCACAGAAGGGCAACAGGTACGAGCCGGTCAGCCACTTTTCCGCATTTCGATTGTTGGAGCGCAACAGAATGTGGCGCGGGCAAAGGCAGAAGCCGAGCAAGCACGCATTGAACTGCAAAACACAACAACGCTAACGAGGGGGCAAATTGTTTCGCCCAATGCACAAAAGATGGCTAAAGCAAAGCTCAATGCAGCCTTGGCAGATTATAAATTGGCACAGATTCAAGCACGGTTATGCTTAATCAGCGCCCCTTTTACAGGCGTTATAGGGAGTCTTCCGAAAAAGATTGGAAGCTTAGTGCAGGGAGGTGACCTGCTCGCTACACTATCCGACAACTCGTCACTCAACGTATATTTCAACATCTCTGAACCCGAATATTTAGACTATCAGCAACATTCTGCCGAGCGAAACAAACTTCCTTTAACGCTGATTCTTGCCAATGGAAGCGCCTTTTCAGCTAAAGGCTACATCCAAAATATAGCTGGTGAGTTTGACAGCAGCTCTGGAAATATTGCTCTTCGTGCCCGCTTTGCCAATCCGAAAGGCTTGCTTCGCAATGGCGAAACAGGCACAGTGCGTATCAATATGCCTTTACACAATGTGTTGGTAATCCCACAACAGGCCACGTATGAAGAGGAAGACCGCCGTTATGTGTTTGTTGTTGATGGCGCAGGCTATGCACATTCACGTGAGATTAAAGTGGCTTTTGAACAACCAGAGGTGTTTATTATCGCCGAAGGAGTAACTGCCAACGACAAGATTCTATTGAGTGGAGTGCAGAAAGTGCATGATGGTCAACACGTAAAGACGCGTTATTACACACCAAGTGAAGCCATGAAGCGTGTTCAACTGAATGCCGACTAAGGCTTTCAGGTGGCTTTTCATCACACTTTACAACAGAAAAAGGTTCTCACACCGTATTATTTCATGATGAGAACAACCATTTATAAGAAGAAAAAAAAGACGCTAATAAACAGTCAATATGTTTCAAAAGTTTATTCGAAGACCAGTACTTGCCATCGTTGTTTCATTGGTAATCGTCTTCATTGGCATTCTTTCGCTGTTCAATTTACCCATTACTCAGTTCCCATCTATATCCCCTCCAAAGGTTAATGTGGTAGCCGATTATCCGGGAGCCAACAATGAACTGATGATTAAGTCAGTGCTTATTCCTCTTGAACAGGCACTGAATGGTGTGCCGGGAATGAAGTATATCGAGTCGGATGCAGGCAATGACGGCGAAGGAGAGATAAACATTGTCTTCAAACTTGGTACAGATCCCAACGTCGATGCTATCAATGTGCAAAACCGAGTGTCAGCAGCGACCAACAAACTACCGCCAGCTGTTGTGCGCGAAGGTGTGAAAATATCTCGTGAGGAGCCTAACATCCTCATGTATATCAACCTATATAGCGATGATCCTAAAGTCGATCAGAACTTCCTTTTCAATTATGCGGACATCAATATCTCCCCAGAACTCGCCCGCGTTGATGGCGTTGGAGATCTTGATATCCTTGGAACGAGGAGCTTTGCCATGCGTGTTTGGCTTAAGCCTGATAAGCTTACAGCCTATGGTTTGTCTGCAACCGACATTACAGATGCCTTACAACAGCAGAGCATTGAAGCCTCTCCAGGCAAGCTTGGGGAAAGTTCGGGCAAGCATGCACAAAGCTTTGAGTATGTGTTGAAGTATCCGGGACGTTATACAACGCCTGAAGAATACAGCAATATTGTTGTGAAATCAACTCCTGATGGGCAATTTATCAGACTCAAAGATGTAGCAGATGTGAGCCTCGGGAGTGAGGTTTATGACATATATTCTACGTTGAATGGTCACCCATCCGCAGCCATAACACTAAAACAAGCCTATGGATCGAACGCACGACAAGTTATTCAGAACGTCAAGAAAACTATGGCTCATCTTCAAAAAGACATGCCAAAGGGCATGCATTATGAGTTGAGTTACGACATCAGTAGATTCCTTGATGCCTCTATAGAAAAGGTAATTCACACGCTGTTTGAAGCCTTTATACTCGTTGGTTTCGTTGTGTTCTTGTTCCTTGGAGACTGGCGTTCTGCCTCATTCCATGCCTTGCGGTCCCTGTTTCGTTAATAGGTAGCTTCGCAGTCATGAATGCTTTCGGCATAACGCTTAACATGATATCGCTCTTTGCCTTAGTAATGGCGATTGGAATCGTGGTCGATGATGCCATTGTGGTAATCGAAGCGGTCAATGTAAAGATAGCCCAAGAAGGCTTAGAACCTTTGGAAGCCACGCAAAAGGCAATGAAAGAAATCAGTGGAGCCATAGTAGCCGTGACATTGGTTATGGCATCTGTGTTCATTCCTGTAGCCTTTATGGGTGGGCCAGAAGGCATGTTTTATCGGCAGTTTTCAATCACAATAGCTTCTGGAATCGTGCTTTCGGGCTTCACTGCCCTAACACTTACGCCCTCGCTTTGTGCGCTAATATTGACTCGAGAGCGTGATAACCACATCAAAAAGACGTGGCTTAATCGTGTACTTGATAAGTTTAATGCGGGTTTTGACAAAGGAATCGGCGGCTATCGCAACGTGCTTCAACGCACTGTTTCGAGGAAGATTATCACGCTTCCGCTATTACTTTTGTTCTGCATTGGAGCCTTCTTTATCAACAATTCGTTACCTTCGGGCTTTATTCCTCAAGAAGATCAGGGCATGATTTACGCTGTAATTGAGACACCACCTGGTGCTACTATTGAGCGAACGAATAAGGTTGCACATCAACTTGCGAGTATAATTGCAAGGGAAGATGGCATAGAAAGTGTGTCTTCTTTGGCTGGATATGAGATCCTTTCTGAAGGAACCAGTGCCAACTCGGGTTCGTGTTTGATTAATCTTAAGCCTTGGAAGGAACGCAGTCGGACGGCAAAAGAGATTATCAATGACCTTGAAAACAAGTGCCAACAGATAACAGATGCCAACATAGAATTCTTCGAACCACCTTCTATTCCAGGCTATGGTGCGGCGTCAGGTTTCGAGCTTCGACTCCTTGATAAGACTGGAAGTAACGACTATCATGCTATGGAAAAGGTCAGCAAGAGCTTCGTTTCAGCTCTTAATAAGCGTCCAGAGATAGGCTCAGCCTTTACCTTTTACTCGGCCAGTTTCCCTCAATACATGCTTCGAGTAGATAATAATATCGCCGCACAAAAAGGCATTACACTTGGTACAGCCATGGATAATCTCTCCACATTGATTGGTTCTGACTACGAAACGGGCTTCGTTCGATTTGGTAAGCCCTATAAGGTCATCGTGCAAGCCGACCCAAAATATCGTGCTTTTCCACAAGACTTGATGCAGTTAAATGTAAAGAACAACCAAGGTAAAATGGTGCCTTATGCCGACTTCTTACACATGGAAAAGGTATATGGAATGAGTGAGATGACGCGGCATAATCTATATAATTCTGCTGAAGTTACAGGCTCGGCAGCAGCTGGATACAGTAGTGGTCAGGCCATCAAAGCTATCGAAGAGGTGGCTACTTCGACGCTACCTCACGGCTATGATTACGACTTTGCCGGCATCACTAAAGACGAAGTAGACCAAGGAAACCAAGCATTGATCATCTTTATTGTATGTTTAACGTTCGTCTATCTCATCCTTTCAGCACAATATGAGAACTTCCTTTTGCCACTTCCTATTATTACTTGCCTACCGCGGGCATCTGTGGAACATTCATTTTCCTAAAACTCACGGGATTGGAAAACAACATCTACGCCCAAGTTGCTATGGTCATGCTGATTGGTTTGCTTGGAAAGAATGCCGTGTTAATGGTTGAATATGCCGTGCAACGCCACAACTTAGGCAAGAGTATACGTGCAGCGGCCATCGAAGGTGCGGCAGCTCGCTTCCGTCCTATACTCATGACATCGTTCGCTTTCATAGCCGGCTTGCTGCCATTAGTATTTGCTCACGGTGCAGGGGCTATTGGAAACCGAACCATTGGCACGGCAGCTGCGGGTGGAATGCTATTCGGAACATGCTTCGGACTCATTCTCGTTCCGGGATTGTATTATATCTTTGGGCGCATGGCCGACCATGTAAAGATGGTTCGTTACCAACGAAACAAGCCATTGACTGAGGAGAAAGACAAACGATATAAACTTGAAAATGATGAAAAGAAATAATATTTTCCTTCTTATTCTGCTTGCTATCGGAGTGTCATCTTGCAAGACTCCCCAAGCGACGCAAGTCAATAGCCGCACACGTTTGCAGCTACCCACGCAATATAATGGTGATACGCTGACGGCGAAGACTACGCCTACGTCATGGAAAATGTTTTTCACCGACCCACAACTCAAGGCACTTATCGACTCCGCTTTAGTCAATAATCAAGACTTAAAGATAACATTGCAGCAGATAGCTGTAGCAAAAAGCGGAATGATTGCAGCCAAAGGAGCTATGCTTCCATCGCTTTCCGTGGGGGCAGAAGTAGGAGTTAGCAAGGCCGGACGATACACAAGTGAGGGTGCCGGCAATGCTTCCACCGAGATGACTCCAGGAAAACTCATCCCCGATCCACTCATGAACTATCACCCGGGCTTTGCCTTTGACTGGGAACTCGACCTCTTCGGCAAGTTGAAGTCAAGCAAAAAAGCGGCTGTCGAGCGTTATTTGGCAACCTTAGAAGGTCAGAATGCCGTGCGCGCTTCATTGATTTCACAGGTCGCAAGCAATTATTATACCTTGTTGGCCTTAGATAACAAGCTCGCACTTATACGCAAATACATCGATCTTCAGCGTCAGGCGGAGAAGATAGCAGAGATACAAAAGGAGGCCGATAGCGACACAGAACTGGCTGTTGAGAAGTTCAAAGCAGAGCTTGCAAAGGCGCGTTCGCAGGAGTTTGCATTGAAACAAGAGATTACCGAATGTGAAAATGCACTCAACTTACTGCTCGGTCGTTACCCAACGCCTATTCAACGAGACGCCAAACAGTTGTTGAATGAAGAAGTGAAAACAATCGTTACAGGACTTCCTTCCAATCTTTTGAGCCACCGACCCGATATCCGTCAGGCTGAACATGAACTCGCTGCAGCTCATTGGGACGTAGAAACGGCGCGCAAAGCTTCTTGCCTTCGGTAAACATTAGTGCCACTTTGGGACTTGAAGCCTTTAATCCTACCTACCTAACGCGTATGCCAAAGTCGCTCGCTTACAGTGTCGTGGGAGGACTAACTGCACCTCTTATCAACCGAAAAGCTATCGAAGCTAACTTCCAACAGGCTGATGCCGCACAGCTACAAGCCTTATATGAATATGACAAAACACTGCTTACAGCTTATTCAGAGGTATGTACGCTGCTGTCAAAGAATAAGAATCTCGCCGCCTATTATGCGCTAAAAGAGGAAGAAGTGAAGACTTTGGAACACTCGGTTGAGGTATCTCGTCAACTCTATATGAACGGACGAGCTACTTATCTCGATGTACTTGGGGCCGAACGCGATGCGCTTGATGCCCAAATGGAACTGCTTGAAACACGCCAACAGCAGCTTTCCTGTGTCGTAGACCTATATAGAAGTCTCGGAGAATAAGGCTCATCAGGCATAAAAGCAAATGATTTTTTGAAATGATTTGTGTCATATTATCGTGTGATTTGCCGTATTTTGGGGTGTAAAACAATGAAATATCAGAGTAAATAGGGTAATTCA
>NZ_BAIZ01000086.1 GCF_000613445.1 Hoylesella shahii DSM 15611 = JCM 12083 | reverse complement strand
TTAGTGAAATTGGAGATATGAGAGAGTACACGAAATTTAAAAAAATGATATTACTTATGAAGATTACAAACGATGATATGAAAGTTCTTCTTAAAGCCCAACAAGGAGAGCTAGACGCTGTTTTAATGTATAAGGCATTGGCAAAGAAAGTGAAAAGAACCAAGGATGCCGAAACATTTAATAGACTTGCGCAAGAGGAGGGACATCATGCTGCTGTTTTTAAGAACTTAACTAATAGGGTGCTTAAACCAAAGAAAACAATGGCTATTGTGTTACCGCTACTATATTCTATTATTGGTAGGAAACGTTTGTATGGCCTTATTGCGAAGGGAGAATATGCAGCAGTAGAGAAATATCAAGCTGTTGTGGAAAAATTTCCCGAGATTGAAAGTGTGAAAAACGATGAAAAACGCCATGGCGACATGGTTATGGCACTGCTTAACGACTAATGATGAAGGATTTAGATACCTCAAATATGTGTTCGCACCTGCAAAAGAAATTGCTCGATGCATCAGGTGTGTACCATCAGGTTTGGCTAGATATACAAAGCGACAGCGAGTTAACGGCTGTGGTGCGCTCAAGGCAGCTACATGTTTATCGCAATGGTAAAAAAGTGTTGGTGCTTGCAGGTAAATCTGCGCCCAAACTGCTAAGAGAAGACAAGCTATCTGCTAAACTGCAAGCTATGGTATAACCATTTCAGCCAAATAAAACGATAGTTTGGTAAGGTTCTACTTTTCCTTGTTGTTTGCTAAGCGTAAAAGCACAATAGGAGTTATGCATTTTAGTGGTATTCCTAAAACTGTTCGGCTTGCGAAGTTCATGCCATTATTTTTCTAGCGCACAACATTTATTTCGTGTAATAGGTTAGGATTACGACCAATCGCAAAGCAACAGATGGAATAAGGTATCCATCTTAATTCCCAAACGCTCATTAGCTAGCCGAAAAAGGTTTTAGTTGTTGCCATTGCTTATTGTTAAGCGCTCATTTGATTGCTGGCGCTTGTCTGTGGTATTCTCTTAACTAATCTCGCTTAACTATCAAGAATACAACAGCCAATCTCACCAGCAATCATACAAAAATCTGTACAGGTTCAAATAAACCTTTCGGACTAAATGGCAAAGCAAAACTACACGCTCGTTTTCGTCTCAAACAGCATGCTCTCTCAGCTACATTGCTCATACAGCCACATTCCTGCCCTACTTTTCAAATAAGCCTTCTGTTTAAAGCCTATTGTTGTTCAGGCAATTTTATAACACCATCACATTCAACAACGCGGTTGGCGTTTAACAGAGCCTCTAAACCATTGTTAAGCGCAAGTTCAACTTTAGCGCCACGACGGGCAAACCCCAGTCTTTTTGCAACAAGAAGCGTTAGAGCATCCGTTTTAATCGATAGCTGTTCTTGCACAGTGAGTGCTATGGCATTCATAATTTCAATTAGTGGTATTTCGGTAATGTCTCTTCCGTTGGCCTGTCTATACCCTTTAAACGTATCTGCATGCTCCTTATCGGTCCACAATATTGTTGAATAACCTATTTTTTGAGCATACATTTTACTTGCCACAATGTCTGAAACCGTTGCCAATAGAGTAGGGCTAACCCTTGTTGTGTCTCTATGATGGCACATACACTTGCAAAGATACATTAAAGTCATGGGCTGTTCGCACGAAAGAATTTTTGCTGCCAGTACCTCATCACTCATCGAAGCCGTGTTCAGATTCGATTGATAAGTTTTATATTCCTTTTCGTTTCGTTCAATTACTTCCACTTTTTCTTTTGTTACGTCGAAAGTGGTGTTGATTACTGGCGTTTCAGTAGGTTTGTGTTCTTGGTTAAGAACATGTTCAATGCGTGCAATCACCCGTTCAGGATTGTTAATCCAGTCTACGCTCCACACGCGCATAATCTTCCAGCCAAGTAAATTCAGTATAGTAGGTTGAACAATCTCGCGATCTCTCGTGGTTTGCGTGTCATGATACACCTCACCGTCAAGCAGTATGCCCATTGAATAATTTCCATTATCATGCGAATCGACAATGGCCACATCTACTTTAAAATTAGAACGGCCAATGTTGGTATTAACGATATGTCCTCTTGTTCTTAGAGTCTTGGCTATTTGTTCAGAGATAACCCTGTCCGAACTATCTTTTCGGACATTTGCTGTTTGAATAAGTATTTGTTGTTCAGCATATTCAAGGAAATGTTTTAAGCCCTCCACACCCCGAGCCTTTGTCCTTCTTAAGTCAATTTGCGAGGCTTTCAATGACGAGTAAACAATCATTTCTCTTCTAGCGCGACTTACCGCTACATTCAATCGTTTTTCTCCGCCATTATTATTCAATGGCCCGAAGTTCATCGACACTTTTCCGTCTTTATCAGGGCCATAACCAATGGAGAACAATATGATGTCGCGTTCGTCTCCCTGTACGTTTTCAAGATTCTTTATGAATATAGGCTCGTATAATTCGTCGGCTGCTTCCCTAAGCTTCTTGTCCTTATCTAGTTTATCAGTCAATAAGTCTTCAATCAAGTTTTGCTGAACCTGACTAAATGCAATTACTCCAATGCTATACTTGGCATGATTACTGCTTTGCAATCTCTTGACGATATCCTCCACAATTGTTTCTGCTTCCATTCTGTTCGAGCGGCGTCCCCCCTTGTCGTATACGCCATCAACATAGCAATATTTTACTTTTGTAGTTTGGTCGTCAATAGAGGGGAAGGTGATAAGCTCCCCATCATAATACTCATTATTAGAAAAAGCAATGAGTGATTCGTGCTTAGAACGATAGTGCCAGTTTAATTGTAATGATGGAATACCTAGACTATGGCAGTCGTCGAGAATACTATCTAGGTCGTCTATGTCGCTTCGTCTTCACCAACACTAGTAGACGAGAAAAAACTTGTTGGTGGCATCTGCTTGGGGTCGCCAACAACGATAACCGATTTGCCACGTGCAATGGCGCCTACAGCTTCGCTTGTGGGCATCTGTGAGGCTTCGTCGAAGATTACCAGGTCGAATTTGCTTTGCGACAACGCTAAGAACTGTGCCACAGACATTGGACTCATGAGCATACATGGGCAAAGTCTGGGCAATAGAGTGGTGATGTTATCAAACAAGTCGCGTAGCGAAATGCCTCTGCCTCCATTAGCAATGTTACGGTTTAAGAAACCAATGGGACTGCTATTGTCGATGCTTTCGGTAACATGTGGTATATTTGAAGCTAATCGGGCATAGAGTTCCTTTTGGCTTAATAATTGAAATTCTTCTGTTAACTGCTGGTAGCGAGAAATAGTTTCGTCAAAGATAGCCCCTTCAAAGGTTCTAAGAATAGGTGACGACGCAATTTTCTCAGATGCAATATTTCTGAATATGCGCTTAAAAAAAGCGTCTTTCAACTGCTCTGCAGAGATTTCAACCTGTTCAATATAGTGGGCAATAACCCCAAGACCCTCATTCTCAAGTTCTTTTTTATACGCACACCACTGATACCAATCACGAGCTCTGTCAATGTGTTTAAGCCAGTTGTCAAGGCTTGAGGTATAACGCTTCAATGCATCATCGCTAGGAAGATTTTCTCCATCAAGATTAACAGCGAAAACAGTACGTACAGCATCTTGAATTGTTGTTATTTCTTTGTGCAGTAGCTGATAATTAAGCAGATTGGAAAGTAGTGCATCGACCTCTTGCTCAATAATTAGGCTATTAAACTGTTTTAGCTTTTTGATGAAAGTTCTTTTCGCAAAGAAACGAGGTAAAAACCATTTGGCTTTTATTGCTCTCCACTCATTGTATAATGCTTCACCATTTTGCGCCAGCACACCATCTTTGCAATCTCGTAATAATTCTGCCTTTATATGCGCGGCCTCCAATAGTTTAGTCTTGTTTTCTTCTGCCCTTCTAATGATATCAGTCGTATATTTAATGCGCAGGGGCAGCCTATTGGCATCAGCTAGGTCGTTTTCTTCAATGTTAAGTCCAAGTAAAGGATGCTTTGAAGGTGTCCCTGTAATGCTAGTCACAGCTTGATATTTTTGGCGTAGCAGGTGCGAATAGCTGTCTATCTTTTCAATTCTGACTTGCGTTTCAGGTCTTCATCGTTCGCATCAATGTCAAGTTCGGTGGTATCGATAGATTCATATCTGATAATGCAGTCGAATAGCGACATTCCTTCTTGACCTTTCGTGTCGTGAAGGGCTTCCATATACTCAATGAGTTTACATCTTTGCTCATATAGTTCGTCTGCAATGCGAGCATATTCCTCGGGGCGTTTAATGTGTGCCGCGTTTAACGACTTCTTCAATTGCTCTAGAACATGGCGCTTGGTGATTTTGTTTGAGTGCATTTCAAGGCAGAAGGGGCCAAGATTTATTTTCTCCAAACGATTTTGTACCACACTCAAAGCCGCCATTTTTTCGGCTACAAAAAGCACGCGCTTGTCCTGGAATAAGGCGTTAGCTATGAGATTAGTAATTGTTTGCGACTTTCCTGTTCCTGGAGGACCATACAGGATAAACGAATTGCCTTGGCCAGCAGCCATAACAGCAGCCATTTGCGATGAGTCTATGGGCACAGGCAGCGCAAGGTCAGCAGGCTTTACCTCTTTATCTTTTTCTTTCAGGTTGGCAGTTACTTGGGTAGGAACAAAGGTAAGTTTCTGTTCCACCAGGCTTCGCACCACGTTATTGTTCATCAATTCTTGTCGTTGACAATGAATATCATTCCACATCAAGAATTTGCTGAACGAGAATACCCCAAGGATGCATTCTTCTTCCACATCCCAGCGCTTTTGGTTTTTCAGAACTTCACGTATGATGGCAAAGATTTTTTTCACATCCACGCCGTGTTCATCTTTTGGAAGTGGGTTAAGACCAGGGATATTGATATCAAAGTTTTGTCGTAAAAACTCGGTGAGGGTGATATTTAAAGCAATGTCTTCATCTCGAGTGCGAATAAAGTAGTCGCCTTTTTTATAAACCATCTCAACAGGCAGCATCAAGATGGGCGCATAATGCGCTTTTTCGCTGATGTCGGTTTCAAACCATCTAAGCGTACCTATTGCCAGGTACAGCGCGTTTGCACCAGTTTCTTCAATGGCGTTTCTTGCTGCGCGATAGATATTCTTTAACGTGTAACGCGTTTCGGCTTCAGTTTGATAAGTGTGAAGCGTGCGATGCGTTATGTCGTTTGTTATCAGTTCGTGTAGTTCGGGCAATAGTTTTGAACGAACAAGACGCTCTTCACCCGTGATATTCAAACTAATATTAGGCTTAAACGAAATCAAATACTCTTCTCCATCTTGTAGATAATCTTCAATCAAGTCTACATCAAACGATATAAACTGAATGGCTTTCTGACGAAGATAAAGGTTAAGCATTGAGTTGCGCAATGAGAAGTCTAAAAGTTTGCGCTCCCAAATGTCCATTTTGTTAGCCTCACGTTTATCATTCGTTAGCATAGTGAGGTCAAAACGCGAGTGTTCTTTAACATCTAACACGCATTCATCATGATTAACACCCTCTACAGATAGTTCCCATGTGCCATTGTTGATAATACGTTGGGGCAGCGGGCGTATCTGTTCAAGGCGACACCGCTTGATATCCACATATAGTTCAAAGAGATTTGTGTCTGCCAGATTTCGTGAAGCAATGCTTTGAGCATCTTCAAAGGTTGTAGATTCAGCAGTTGTCTGCGTGCATTCCAGCACAAGCATCTCGTCAATGCCTTCAGCACACTTCTTTTCGATATACGAAGCATCATCGCACACGCTATATTGACAACAATTGTCAACCAGCCAAACCGCCAGGTAAGCATGTCCCTTTTGTATTACAATGCCGCTATTTATGCCAATCCCTTCTAGAATACTAGCAAAAAGAAGCGTAAGTTCGATGCAGTTTCCAAGTTTAGAAGACAGCACTTGATCGGGTAGGGTGATGCGTTGTCCAATTACTTCATACGATGCAGGAACAGAACGATACACGATACCCTCGGCGTGTAGTGCGCCATACACGGCAGCCACCTGTTTTCTTACCTCATTAGAGTTTCCCGTTTGGTATGCCGTAAATGCCGAAGCTCCTGATATTTCTTTCAGTTTACTTGCAGCTTTAGCAATGATATTGTTTATTGCAGGGTGATTTGGTGTAACAAACGAGGCTAGGCATTGGGGTAAGATGCTGGTTCCCAACCATTGGTCAAAGGGCATAATATCAATGTCGTAGCTATGGCAAAACAACTCCTTCTTTGAGTCGGATTGCACATCCGAATATAATGTGACGGTGAACGAGGAGGCAGTTTTTTCTGTTACTGCAGCAACTTGTGTCGTTATAGGAGACAAGTCCATCCCTTGAAGTCGTATCGACCTACCAGCTTTTAAAGAAGGGATGACACTTGAGCGATAGTCTTGAAAAAAATCTCCCCTACATTCTATGATAAGATCCTTTAAGTCGTAAGTTTCGTTATTACAAATCTCAACAGATTGGCATATCGCAATTCTGTTGTTTATTAAGGAAAAATTGATAGAAGGTAGATATTCAATGTTTAAATTTACCATAACGAGGTGAAAATATGGTGGGGTTTATTTTTGATGCAAATATTACATGAAGTGTTTGATTCACATCTTTTTATGACATCTAAACTGTACGTAAAATGTTATCAGCCAATTGGATATCCCTCTTAGCCTAAACTTCATGAATTTATTGCTTTGTATATCATGGCCGACATTAGTGCAATCAAGGATGTTCGTCTCCTCAAATTGTAGTATTCCATTGCAAAAGTAGTTATTTGTTTTCGTTATCACCACATATAACGTTTATAATTTTTATTTTTGAGTAAACTTTGTTATGGGTTTAATTTA
>NZ_BAIZ01000087.1 GCF_000613445.1 Hoylesella shahii DSM 15611 = JCM 12083 | reverse complement strand
TAAAGCATATTATTTTTTTTATAGAGGACCTTGATGTCTTTAGTGTTTAAATAATATCTCCGCAAAATAGCTGATGTTTGATAAACAATTCCGTTATAAGGATATACGATGTCTGCCTGACTTGAACGGAGAGCATTGACGGTATCCCTATTTCTTACCTCCCACATTCATCTTATAAATAGCATGTAGCATGATGTAGTGGGGGATAGTGTTGTGGCGTATCTCGCTCTTTCCTTGACCGTTCACTTGATAATCTACGCTCTTAAGTTGATGGAAAAGGTCGAACGCTTCGAGTTTCACGGCAAATCTACCTTTCATGAAGCTTTGAGTAACGTACGCATTGCACATCAAGTTGTTGGTATTAATCTGTTCATCGGTATAGCCTCTGCGGCTAAACATCTTGAGGTCCATTCCCATTTCCAATCCCGTTTTCATGCTATACGAACCGATGAAGCCATATTCGTAGTCGTAGGTGTTGAAGGGTGTAAAGCTTACGGGTACTATTGACGTTTCGCCATGAGAGCTGTCCCATCAAACTCAAGCTTAAGGTTTCTTTTTGGTACTTCACCTCCAGGTATTGGCGGGTAGTGTGGTTGTTCACTTTGCTCAATACGCTACTCGTTTGTCCCGCAACTCCCGTCAAGTCTACATTGTGGTCGTAGTAATATTCTGTTTCGGTGAATAAGTTGAAGTATTTCATGCTATCCAACGGAACATTATAATAAATCTCGCTATGTGCTGACCAGTTGCCGTTTACGTTCTCGGGTTTATAAGTATATACCCCCGTTTGTGGGTCGTAGATGAACCCGTTTGCCACGGCATTGTGCGTTTCTTGAATACCGAAGTAGATGGAAGGTAAATTGTATCGTCTATTATGCTTATCGCTAAATCTTATTCCCAATGAACTCTGTCTGCCATTTTTTAAGTTCGGATTTCCCAATGAGATGGCTAAAGGGTTGTAGTTGTCGCGTCGATCAATCAAAGAATACATATCGGGAGTAGTGGTTGTCGAATTACCCCACGCCACAAATTCATATTCATTATGAACCAATTGACCTGAAAAGTTTATTTGTTTGATCCAATTACTCTGAGAAATGGCTTTTGTTATCGGTTCACTTCTATAATCCAATTGTTCTTTTTTATAGCTTAGAGGCGTAAATACGCCAAATGTAAAGGAGTTTTTTCCTTTTCTTTTCGTATAATGTACACCAAGTACTCCCATATGTTGTTTACTCATATAGTAGCCTGTATAACTATTATTGAGGTCTAACGAACGTAAGAGGGAATCTCGGCTAGAAGGCAAACTTCCAATACTATGGTCTTCATTTTGCCACTCTTGCAAGCGGTCTAATCGATATTTATTGTTGTTTCGATAATTGCCAGCTTGCCTGTATTCATACCCGGTGATGATGTTAAAGCCTGAGGGGAGAACAAATATGTACTGAGGATTAAAAGTATATGAATAGGTATAAGAAGGTGATTCGTCATATCGATTGCGAGAATCTTTCTTTCCCGCCTCCTGAAGGTAGTCTAATTGGTATTTGCTGAAGTTATAATTCTTGATGTTTTCGTATGTGCTTTTGACTTGAACTCCTATTCTGTCACCCGATTTTAAAGGCTTTCCCAAGTATATATCCAATGCTGAACTGAGTGTATGACCATTGCCGAGTGTTTGAGATAATTGCCTATTTATGCCTTTATAGGTGGAGAGTTGTGGAAGGGGGAGCGTAAAAGCAGAGTCAAGGATAGCTTCTGTTGAGCCTAAACTCTTGGGGTCTGTCTGGAAAGCGGCAGATTTGTCTGTACTGAAGTTATCAAACTTGTTATAATTCAACCACAGCATAGCCATAAGTCGGTATGACTTATTGACATGAAACTGATCATTCAGTTCATAAATAGTATTCTTGGTGGTACTATTGTTAATGCGTCGTGTAAAGTTGTTGTTAGCGGTACCCAAGAAAGATTCAGCTGCCGTGTGTGTGATATTATGGGTGCTGAGCCATGAAACACTTGTCGATAGATATTATTTACCGTGTTCTTCTCGTTACTGTTGGCAAAGTTCAGACCGATGGTCTTTCGGGTTACTTGTCCTTTTGGCAACTTGGTAGGATCCCAGTCGCCCTTCTCGCCTGGCTTTCGGTCTTCGTTTACGTTGTTGATATTGGCAAAGGTAGAGACTTGTATGCGTGGTGTAAAATACAAGCCGAACAACTTGAGGGCGTATCTACTATTGGTTCCACCCACAATGTCGGCATTACCGATGAAGTTTTTTTCGTATTGTTTCTTCAGTTGAATATCCATAACGTAGTCTTTTTTCTCTACGTCAATGCCCATAGCTTGGCTCTTTTCTGTGCTCTTTTCAAACACTTTGAGGTCTTTAACGGTGTAATTGGGCAAGTTTTCGACGAGTTGTTTGTTGTTACCCTTGAAGAAATCTTTTCCGTTGAGTGTGAGGTAATCGAGTTTACGGCCATTAATGAATATCTCACCATTGCTGTTCATCGTTGCTCCAGGCAGTTGTCGAATGAGCGCATCGAGCATACTACCTTCGGGAAGGTTGAAGGCCTCGGCATTAAAGACAATGGTGTCGCCTTTGTTAATCATTTTGATTTTGGTACTCTTCACCACTACTTCGCCCAAGTTATGTTCTACATCTTCCATTCGTTTTCGTTTCAGGGTAAGGTCTTTCAAGTCAATCACCGTTGTACGAGTCTTGAAGCTAATCTCATGATTGTAGTAAGTGGTTTCGTATTTGGGATTTTCTACCTTGATGATATATTTGCCTTCGGAAACCTTGGGTGTCATAAAGAAATAGGCTTCCGGGTGAATGGCATTCCTGTTCCATGCCTGTGTGGAACAAGTATCAACCACCGTACTATCCAAAGTCATCAATGTTATCTTGCTATCGACGATGGCAAGGTTTGTAAAACTGTCTACCACACGCCCGTACATTTTCATGTCTCGCGTCTTTTTAGAGGTAGATGAAGGCTGTTGCGCAAATGATTGCTGAGGCAAAGCCAGCATCATGCATAATAATATTCCCAAAAGTTGTTTCATTATTATATAGGTATTTTCTATGTCAATCATGAATAGATAATTGCAAAGTTATCAATAATATGCTTATAAGACGCATTTTTTTTTAACTTTAAAAATATTTCTTATTATTTTTCCCCGTTTTTTTCAATACGTAAATTCAACAAGCAAATGCAAATACGCATAAATCGTTGCAGAAAAAACGATGAAACTAGTATCTTTGCAACATGAATAAATAGTTTTTTGAAGCAATGCAGAATAAAGAAAGGAAAAGTAACTTGCTCGTTTGCAATTGGTAACCCATTCATTCTTTGTTTATTCTTAGTTTGTTGATTATCAGAATGAACCTCTTTCTGGCGTTTTGTGTGCCTCAATGAGCAATAACACCACTTAGGCTTTCAACCCTTAGCAGGTTGCAAGTCTTTTTTTAGTGTTAAGTGGAGTAATGAAAGTTTACAAAATCTACCTTGCAGGGTCACCCTTCTAGCGCAAAAGGAGGGCAAAAAGTATACAAAAAGCACACAAAAAAGCATTTTTTGGCGAGGTGGTTACCCCAAAAAACGGCAAGTTCATGCTATTTGCCGCATTTTAGTCTTCTAGAAAGGTTGCCTGTCATGATTTTTAGTAGGTCAATTTGAGCCATTTTTATGCCATTTGAAGTAAAACGGCGAAAGAATATGCAAATCTTTGCTGAGCAAAAACCACCATTTAGTAATGCGTTTAGCACCAAAACACCTCGCGTTTAGCAGCAAAACGCAAGGCTATTTGCAGCAAAACGCAGAGCTATTTGCAGCAAAATGCAGGGTAAAAACCTATGTTTTGCGCGATGAAAGGTAAAAAATGCCCGCCAAACACGAAGGAAATGAGTAGAAAGGTGCTCTATAACATGTTTTTAGTCTTTAATTCTGACAAGCCCAATATTTATGCGCAGTCAGAGTAAGCAAATGCATAAAACAGCGAAAAACAGGCAGAAAATGGGTGTTTTTGCTAATTTTTGCGAGCAATTCCTTGAAAATCACTTGGTTATAAACTTTGAAAATACGCCATAATTTTCGGCAAGAGGGTGGCGTGTTGGATAAAACGGGCTAGAAATGTGTTAAATCCATGTAGTAAAACTTTACAAATAGGTTGTGCGTTGTTGGCTCGTTGCATTTTGCCCGCCAGTTTATCGTCTCGCCAGTTCACAGCGCTTAGCGCTCCAAGCAAGGTATATGCCACAGCATGAGCCAAACAAACTTATAAAAATAACCTAACTTGTGCTTCATTATGCCATAAAAACATGGTGTTTTAACGCAAAAAGTTGTACTTTTGCAGCGTGGAACAACAGTAAGTAAATAAACGGTTGTGCCGAATGCCCTTTAAAGAACCACACCAATTAGATAAAAACATATCAACAATGGCAAACTTGAGATTTGAAGTTGTGGCAGAAGCCTACAAAAAGAAACCACTGGAAGTGATTACACCCACAGAAAGACCATCAGAGTTTTTTGCAAAGTATGTTTTCAATCGTGCGAAAATGTACAAATATCTACCCGCCGATGTTTACGAAAAACTTACAGGCGTTATCGACAATGGCACGCGTCTAGACCGCTCTATTGCTGATGCTGTGGCTAAAGGCATGAAACAATGGGCCAACGAGCACGGTGTGACGCACTACACACACTGGTTTCAGCCCCTCACCGAGGGCACGGCAGAGAAGCACGATGCCTTTGTTGAACCCGACGGAAAGGGTGGAATGATTGAAGATTTCTCAGGAAAACTGCTTGTTCAGCAAGAACCCGATGCCTCTTCTTTCCCCAATGGTGGCATTCGCAACACCTTTGAGGCTCGTGGTTATTCGGCCTGGGACCCCACATCGCCAGTGTTTATTATCGACGACACATTGTGTATTCCCACCATCTTTATATCTTATACGGGCGAATCGCTCGACTATAAAGCGCCTTTGCTGCGCTCGTTGCATGCTGTTAACACAGCTGCAGCTGCCGTTGCACAATATTTCGACCCCGAAGTAACGAAGGTTACCTGTAACTTGGGTTGGGAACAAGAATATTTTTTGGTAGACGAGAGTTTGTATTTCGCTCGCCCCGACCTGATGCTTACAGGCAGAACGCTGATGGGACACGACTCGGCAAAGAACCAACAAATGGACGATCATTATTTTGGAACGATACCCGAACGCGTGCAAGCTTTTATGAAAGACCTCGAAATACAAGCCTTGGAACTGGGCATACCCTGCAAAACACGGCACAACGAAGTGGCGCCAACCAGTTTGAGCTGGCGCCCATCTTTGAAGAAGCCAATTTGGCCGTAGACCATAACATGCTGTTGATGTCGCTTATGAAGAAGGTGGCACGCAAACACAGCTTCCGCGTGCTGTTACACGAAAAACCATTTGCTGGCGTTAATGGCAGTGGCAAGCACAACAATTGGAGTCTTTCTACCGATAGAGGCGTGTTGCTACACGCTCAGGGTAAAACGTCTGACGAGAATTTGCGCTTTATCGTCTTTATTGTCGAAACACTTATGGGGGTGTATCGCCATAATGGTTTGCTCAAAGCCTCAATAATGAGTGCTACCAATGCCCATCGTTTGGGCGGACACGAAGCCCCTCCGACCATCATCTCCTCGTTTCTAGGTAAGCATCTAAGCGAACTGTTAACCCGAATAGAGCGTGCCGACGATGGCGAAGAGTTTGCCGTGGCAGGTAAAAAGGGCGTGGAGCTAGACATCGAACAGATACCGCAGTTGCTAATCGATAACACCGACCGCAACCGCACGTCGCCTTTCGCCTTCACCGGAAACCGTTTTGAGTTTCGCGCATTAGGTTCGGAAGCCAACTGTTCGTCGGCGCTTATCGTGCTAAACTCGGCTGTGGCCGAAGCGCTCAACAGCTTTAAACAACGTGTTGATGCGCTGGTGAACGAAGGAAAAGAATTGAAATCGGCCATTGTGAGCGTGTTGCGCGACGATATTCGCACTTGCAAACCCATCGTTTTTGATGGCAATGGCTATTCAGAAGCTTGGGTAGAAGAGGCCAAACGCCGCGGTTTGGATACCGAAACAAGTTGTCCGCTGGTGTTTGATAGGTATCTCGACGAAGCCAGTGTGCAGATGTTCGAAAGTCTAAACGTGATGAAACGCAACGAACTGAAAGCCCGCAACGAGGTGAAATGGGAAATTTACACCAAGAAAATTCAGATAGAAGCACGCGTATTGGGCGACCTTTGCATGAACATATCATCCCCGTTGCCACGCATTATCAAAGCAGATTGGCCAAGAACGTGCAGAGTATGTTCGGCATCTTTGGTAACGAAAAGGCGCGCATTCTCACCTCGCGCAACGTGAAAATCATTGAAGAGATTGCCCAGCGCACACAAACCATCGAAACAAAAGTGGAAGAACTGGTGGCTGCACGTAAGTTGGCTAACAATATTTCCTGCGAAAGAGAAAAGGCTATTGCCTATCACGACAACATTGCTCCTCGCATGGAAACCATTCGTTACGAAGTGGATAAACTGGAATTGCTAGTGGCCGACGAACTTTGGACATTGCCTAAGTATCGAGAATTGCTATTTATTAGGTAGTAAGGTGGTAAGGTGGTAAGGTGGTAAGGTAGTAAGGTGGTAAGGTAGTAAGGTGGTAAGGTGGTAAGGTAGTAAGGTCGTAAGG
>NZ_BAIZ01000088.1 GCF_000613445.1 Hoylesella shahii DSM 15611 = JCM 12083 | reverse complement strand
CTAAGTATCAAATATACTGGATGTTATAAACTTAAACATCTAGCTAGCCTTTTATTTAACATATAATTGTATCTACTTGATATTTCATTGCTTATAGTCTTTTACTTGTTTGCTAGAGATGTACCAATTTTATAAACCGTGTATTTAGTTTTCGTATTGTGTGTTTTGTTGTGACTTATGGAATTATAAATTATCTGAAATGTTATTTTAAATAGACAAACAGAGAAATACAAAAATTAACTCATGCGTTATAATGATTTAAAGCAGATTTTTTCCTGGTGCATTTTATCTATAGGGGTGCTGCGTTTATATTGTTAGCATAATCTCTATTGTTATGTTAAATGTAGTAATTAAACCTTCGCGAGAATCGAATATTTTTAAGCGAGTTAGTAGGTGGTGAGTGAAATTGGCACTTATAGTGTTAAATTTCATGGAAAAACCCCTTGCACTTTGTGCTTAAAATGATGTAGCTACCAAGCTTATCCAGCAAGCTATTTATTCCCATACCCCCACTCTATTCCGCTTTCCTAGCCTTGACGTTGCCTTATCCAGCGTGCAAAAAAGGGGTCTTCAATTTCAAAAGTATCTAGTTTGATGACATAACCACTTTGCATCAATCGCTTTACACTGCTATACATCGTGCTAGTAGGTAAACGGCGATTATTTGCAAGCTGCACGCTATTAACCAGTCCCATCAAAATACTCCGATCGGTTTTGTTAAAATTGAGCCAAATACGTTCAAAGTCAAAATCGTGTGTACGAACAAGAGTTGTTATAGCTTGATCCACCACCTCCGCTTCGTTCATTTTTTTATAAGTAAGCATATCCCAAACCAGTGCAGCCAACTGTTGTGTGTAATATGGATGACAACGAGTGGTAGCCAAAATCTGCTCCACCACATTAACCTTTGAGACAAAATTATCTGACAAGCGCTCAGAGATGTACTGGCTAAAATTACTGTGTGGTATTCTGTCAAGATGCATCAGCACACCAAAACGATAGAAAGGCGAGCGCTTTCGTTCAAAAATCTCAGTCATCATCGACTCTTGACTACCCAAGAAAATATAGTTAACGTGCCGTTGGTTTTGGATAATGGCACGCAATCGTTTGTCAATCCCCTTGTCTAACCCCATCAGTTCTTGAAACTCGTCAAACACAACCACCATCGATTCTCCTTTCTCACTCACCTTTTCTACTAGCTGCAGTGCATCTTCTATCAATACCGTAGCATCGGTTGTGGCTTGAAAGGTAATGTCGATAGCTTCTCCCGAAGGCGTGGTAGATATAGTAGGAACAACCCTGAAACTACTTAACAGATGCTTAAGCTTTTCCCACGGATGTAGCTTAAACACTTCTTTCAAAATCATTGCCGCTAATCCCTCAACACTAACTACCATCTGCAAATTGAGTGAGATACAAGGTCGCGCAACTTGAGTCACCGCCCTTTTAACCAAACTAGACTTGCCAAAACGCCTAGGACTAATTAATATCAGGTGGTTATCACTGTTAAGCAGTTGCTTAATGCTTTCCAGTTCTTCGGTTCTGTCGGTGAAGTATTCTCCTTCAACAATGGTTCCAAACTTAAACGGGTTCTTCATTTGCGAAATTTTTCGTTACGAATTTTTTCGCAAATATAATCATAAGCCTTCTATTAACCAAACAAACGACGCAAAAAGGTCATAATAAGGTTTATTTTTAACACCCGTTGCCTGCTTATATACACAAAGCGATTATATAAAGGTTAATTATATATCCGTTTGTTGGCCATATATCTAATTATTGTTACTTTTGCAATGAAGTTATGTTCAACCTCATTTGTTTTGGGGCAACACAATATTAAATTATAACAACAGTAAATGAAAGTATTAAAATTTGGCGGAACATCAGTAGGTTCCGTAAAAAGTATATTGTGCTTAAAGCGCATTGTTGAAAATGAAGCTAAGCGACAACCTGTGATTGTGGTTGTTAGTGCATTGGGCGGAATTACCGACAAGCTTATTTCAACGGCGCAAATGGCAGTGGCTGGCAATGAAAAATGGCGCAACGAGTTTGAGGAAATGACAGTTCGACACCATCAAATGATAGACACCATTATAAGAGACACTGCAGCTCGCGAGCAACTATTCAATATCGTAGACACACTTTTCGAACAGTTGCGCAGCATTTACACAGGTGTTTTCCTTATTCGCGACCTAAGCGAGAAAACTCTTGATGCTATTGTTAGCTATGGCGAACGACTTAGTTCGAATATCGTTTCAACCCTTATCCGCGGTTCTAAGTGGTTCGATTCACGAGATTTTATTAAAACCCGACGAAAAAACAGCAAGCATGTGCTGGATAGCGAGCTAACAAATAAGCTTGTGGTCGACACGTTTTCACCACTTCCACGTGTGTCGCTTGTGCCTGGCTTTATCTCTCTCGACGAAGATACTGGCGAGACAACCAACCTTGGGCGAGGCGGTTCTGACTATACTGCAGCCATCATTGCTGCCGCATTAGACGCCGAAGTGCTTGAGATTTGGACCGATGTAGATGGTTTTATGACGGCCGACCCACGTGTTATCAAAACGGCTTATACTATCAAGGAACTAAGCTATACCGAAGCAATGGAGCTTTGCAACTTCGGTGCAAAGGTGATTTACCCACCAACCATCTACCCTGTTTGCGTAAAGAACATCCCTATAAAGATTAAAAACACCTTTAACGCCGAAGCCGAAGGCACCACAATCAAGCAAAAGGTAGAGAAAACTGATAAACCCATACGAGGTATATCCAGCATTAGTGGCACCGCACTCATCACCGTTGCTGGTTTGTCGATGGTTGGTGTAATTGGTGTTAACAGACGAATATTCACCGTTTTGGCCAATAATGGCATTTCCGTGTTCCTCGTTAGTCAGGCTTCATCAGAGAACTCCACTTCTATTGGTGTGCGCCAACAAGACCTTGACGCAGCCGTTGAAGTGCTTAACAACGAATTTTCTAAAGAGATTGAAACAGGAGCAATGTACCCCATGAAGGCCGAAAGCGGACTTGCCACGGTGGCAATTGTGGGCGAAAATATGCGAAACACGCCAGGTGTGGCAGGAAAACTCTTTGGTACGCTTGGACGTTCGGGTATTAGTGTAATTGCGTGCGCGCAAGGAGCAGCAGAGACCAACATCTCGTTTGTTGTTCCAGAAACATTTTTGCGCAAATCACTTAACGTAATACACGACTCGTTTTTCCTCTCCGAATATACCGAACTCAACCTCTTTGTGTGTGGCATTGGAACGGTAGGCAGCAAGCTTATTGAGCAGATTAAAGCACAGGCAGAAGAATTACGCTTGCGTTCGCGACTTAAATTGCGTGTAGTAGGCATTGCCAGCTCCAAGTTTATGATGTTCGACCGTAATGGTATTGATCTCGAAACTTATGCAGAAAAACTTAAAGACGCAAGCAAATGCACACCAGAGAACTTGCGCGATGAGATACTTGAAATGAATATCTTTAACAGCGTGTTCGTAGATTGCACAGCCAGTAAAGATGTTGCAGGCCTGTATCAAACACTTCTTGACAACAACGTAAGTATTGTTACAGCCAATAAGATTGCCGCATCTTCTAAATATGAGAAATACGAAAGATTAAAACAAACAGCTCTTACACGGGGAATTAAGTTTAAATACGAAACTAATGTGGGCGCAGGACTTCCTATTATCGGAACCATTAATGACCTGAGAAACTCGGGTGACCACATTCTAAAGATTGAAGCTGTGTTGAGCGGAACACTTAATTTCATCTTCAACGAATTGGGTACTGATGTCCCTTTCTCTGAAACCGTGCGACGAGCAAAAGCCCAAGGTTATAGCGAACCCGACCCACGTATCGACTTAAGTGGAACAGACGTGGTTAGAAAGTTGGTGATACTAACCCGCGAGGCTGGATATAAAGCAGAACAAGCCGATGTTGAAAAACATTTGTTTGTGCCCAACAGCTTTTTCGAAGGCTCTCTCGAAGAGTTCTGGGAAAATCTTCCTACACTAGACGCCGACTTTGAAAGAAAGAGTGAGCAACTGGCTAAAGAAGGCAAACGCTGGCGGTTTGTGGCCACTATGAACCTTGGCAAAACTAGCGTTGGCCTTCAAGAAGTTGACAAAAGTCACCCGTTCTACAACCTAGAAGGCTCTAACAACATCGTGCTGCTCACCACAGAGCGCTATAAACAATACCCGATGCAGATACAAGGGTATGGAGCAGGGGCAGATGTAACAGCTGCAGGTGTGTTTGCCAACATCATGAGCATTGCCAATATTTAGGTTCGTAGGTCATGAAACAGCTTGTTTTACCTAAATACGGCGTAATTAGCTAGCTCGTTATGCTTCTTGGCACACACCTATCGCCCATTAGCATAACCAAAAGAGGCTTCGCTCAATGCAAGGTAACAATAGCTATGCCCTACCAACCCATTCAATCGACAAGTCAAGGACTTTCTGCTTCAACACGCATTACGTAAGTAGACAGCCAACATTACCACATTAAACCCTAATCAATTAAAGGATATGAGATCTTTCTATCTGGCACTGGCATTACTTGCCTTGCCTAGCCAACAACTGATGGCTCAAAAAAACAAAGTGTACGGACAAGAGTACATAGAGGCCATAGCCGATAATACACGCCTCTATGTAAGTAAGCGACCCGACGTGAAGGCCAGATTGTTCCGTTCTGAAGTTATCGATAAGAAAATAGAAGAGGTTAAAAAACTTCTCAAAGGAAATCGCTATCTGGCTTGGATGTTCGAGAATTGTTTTCCCAACACGCTAGAAACCACCGTGCACTATCGCAAGCTAAACGGTGAAGACGATACTTTCGTTTATACTGGCGACATCCCTGCTATGTGGCTACGCGACTCGGGTGCGCAAGTATGGCCTTATGTGCAATTTGCCAACAAAGATCCTAAACTTAAGGCCATGATTCGCGGTGTTATTCTTAGACAATTGCGCCAAATTAACATCGACCCTTACGCCAATGCGTTTAACGATGGACCAACTGGCGAAGGCCATGTTACCGACAAAACAGACATGCAGCCAGAGGTGTTTGAACGCAAATACGAAATAGACTCGCTGTGCTATCCCATTCGCTTAGCTTTCCACTATTGGCAAGTAACGGGAGACACCTCTATCTTTGACGAACTGTGGACCGAAGCTATCAAGAAAATTTTGGCAACCTTCAAAGAACAGCAACGCAAAAACGGACCAGGAAAATATCGCTTTGAACGCGAATCAACACGTCAAACAGAGACTTTAGGAGGCGACGGATACGGTTCGCCTGTAAAACCTGTTGGCCTTATTGCTTCATGCTTCCGCCCCTCAGATGATGCCACAACGATGCTTTTCCTTGTTCCTTCTAACTTTATGGCCGTATCGGCACTGCGTAAAGCATCGCAAATCCTGACAAAAGTAAACAAAGACCAAAATCTAAGTCAATCGTGCGAAGCCCTGGCCAACGAGGTTGAGGCTGCGTTAAAGAAGTATGCCATCACCGAACATCCTAAATATGGCAAAATTTATGCATACGAAGTTGACGGCTATGGCGGACAAGTTTTGATGGACGATGCCAATGTACCTAGTTTATTGGCACTGGGATATATGGGCGATGTACCACTGAACGACCCTATCTATCAAAACACGCGTCGTTTTGTTTGGAGCGAAGACAATCCCTGGTTCTTTAAAGGTGAAGCAGGAGAAGGCATAGGTGTCCCCATATCGGTGCTAACTATCCTTGGCCAATGAGCATCATGCTTAAGGCTTTTACAGCTCAAAACGACGACGAGATTAGACAATGCATCAAGATGTTGATGGAAACAGATGGCAATACTGGCGTTATGCACGAAGCTTTCAACAAAAACAATGCGCAAAAGTACACTCGCGCTTGGTTTGCTTGGCCTAACACTTTGTTTGGAGAACTGATTCTTAAGCTTATCAACGATGGCAAACTCGACTTGCTTAATAGCATTCAAGTTAAAAAGTAGATTTGTTATTTTCTTTTTTTGAACATTCAACATATTATTGTAGCTATTAACAAAGTCTACAAAGCCACAAAATGATGGTAGAATACAAATATATGTGAGCCAAAAGAGAAAAAATATTGAATAAAATGCGGTGTAATTGTAATTTTATTATTACCTTTGCACCGCATTTGGAAGATTGGCAGAGTGATCGATCGCGCTGGACTCGAAATCCGGTATACCCCTTTCGGGTATCGGGGGTTTGAATCCCTCATCTTCCGCAAAATCATTAATAAGCCAATAGGCATTACCTTGAGGACTTAGATAATAAGAAATCGCTGCAAAGTTATACCTTGCAGCGATTTCTTTGTTTTTACCCACCTACGTTTTCACGTTACGCCTTGTATGGCAAAACGGGTCAGTCCTAAAACCCAGTTGTAAGCTTCCCCCTCATGCACATAATTTCATAAGCCTATACAGGAAGAACGGAATATCCA
>NZ_BAIZ01000089.1 GCF_000613445.1 Hoylesella shahii DSM 15611 = JCM 12083 | reverse complement strand
CTAGATAGAACTATTGTCCACCATAATTAGTCCTCCCTTAAAAACTATATTTCAGCATAAAGCTTGTACTGACAAACTCTATGCTGAAATATAGTTTTTAAGGGATGACTATTTAGCATCTGCCCTTACAAGTTGCATTGCTATATTAACAGCTTGCCTAATACGGTCTGCCATACCAATGCCGTTGCGCAGATTACCACCTATTATTAAGCCCTTATTGTTCTGTTCAATGCGTGTAATGGCTGCAAAACGCTCGCCACTCGATAGCTCATACTGTGGAATGGCACGCTCGTGTCGGAATATTCGTATCATCTCAGGGTGTATATCGTGTGGAAACCGAAGCATAGTAGGCAATGCTTTGGTTACTATTTCGCACAATTCGTTATCGCTCTTCGTAAGCATTTCAGCGTGTTTCACCCCACCGAGGAAGAACGAAAAGAGTGCGCCCTGTGTAGGACAACGATGCGAAAAGCAAGCCGATGGGAAAAGAATGCCCAGCAATTGTTGCTGCTCGCAAGTAGGAATAAGTCCGCCGAAGGCTTTATTTTCAACACCTTGCGCATTGGTTAATCCCACGCTAACTTGCACAATGGGTGCGTAGTGTAGGGCAGAGATAGGCATAATGTTGGCATTATCAACAAAGGGCAACATCGTTTTTAGCTCGTAAGCCCCAACAGTTGTAACCACGTGCCTACTATGTAAACTTATTTTTTCGCCACTTGCAGTGGTATAGTTCACCTGCCATATCCCTTCCAGCGGTGTAACAACAACATTGTTGGCTTGTAAAACTATATTCTGAAATCCTACCGATTGTGCCAGAGCGTCCACCAGATGTTGCAATCCGCCTACCGCCGAGAACACCTTTTTAGTAGCCAATCGGTCGCGTTCGGTCTTCCTTTCCCTTCCTTTTGCTATGCCTCCACGAATAAAACTTCCATAGTTTTGTTCTAAGTTGTAGAGCTTTGGCAGTGCATATCGTGTAATGAGCGAGTGCGGATCGCCAGCATATACACCCGAAATAAATGGGTCTACAGCATAGTTTAAATAGCTTTTACCCAGTCGTCGAACAACCATTGATGCCACATCTTCATTTGGATTGGTACCCTTTGCACGGAAAGGTTCGAGCAATATGCCAAACTTATCTGTCCAACTGAATAGCGGTGTGCGTATGGCAGTAATCAAGTTAGATGGTAAGGCATAAAACTTTTTACCTTTCCATATCCACCGTTGCTTAGCTTCGTTGTGTGCCTCCTCGAGTGTGCAGCCTTCTTTTTCCAAATCTTTAAATAGTTCTGCCACTTCGGGATAGCTTACAACACCCGTGTTTGGTCCGCTTTCGAACGTGAAACCATCTTGCCGATGAGTTTGAATTTGTCCGCCAATCCTATTTGTTTTCTCTAACACAACCACCTCTTTGCCGTGCTTTCGCAACGTGTGTGCAGTAGTTAGTCCTGTAAGTCCGGCACCTATAACAATGGTGTCTATAATATGTTGTGTTTCGTTTTGCATTGTGCAAAGAATAAAGAGTTTATACTGGTTTTGAAAATAGTTTATGATTGTTGCGCATCATGGGGTCGAAAGTAGCAGCAACATTACGCACAAAGGTCATACCATCGTTAGTTAGTTTCACCGAATTGGTATCGAATGTAATCAAACCATCAGTCTGAAGTTCTTTCAGTTGCGTCTCATCGTAGTGTATGGCATGCTTAATATCATCAACCGAGCAATGCAACCTTTTAGCCATATCGTTCCAATTCACAGAGTTGTTGCACATAATACATTCTATTACTTCTCGTGTTATGCGCTGCCACGAAGCCAAAGCGTAACCTTTTGCAATGGGCAATTGGTTTGCATTTACTTGCGAAATGTAGGCAGAAATATCTTTCGTGTTTTGTGCATACGCCTCGTCTAACTGACTGATGCCCGACACGCCAAAGGCATAAACTTGCGCTGTAATGCGACGTGGACAATAGCCTTGAAAGTTTCTATGCAGAGTTTGATGCTGTAAAGCCACATTCAAATCATCGTCGGGCAACACAAAGTGGTCCATACCAATAGCACAATAGCCCTCCGCCTGAAGAAGTTTAGAAGCCTCTTCAAACATTTTTAGTTTTTCGGTTTGTGGTGGCAAGCCAGCTTTCTCCAATATCATTTGTCGTTTAAAAATACTTGGTAGGTGTGCATAACTAAAGGTAACTAAGCGGTTAGGATGTAGTTTTATGGCAGCTTCTATAGTAGAAACAAACTCTGCTACAGTTTGTCCGGGCAAGCCATAAATAAAATCGAAGTTCACCTTTGCACCGCCCTTACGCAATATATTCATAATATCTTCAAGGGACAAAATAGATGGTCGACGATTTACGGTGTTCAAAACATTCGCATTAAAATCTTGAATGCCTAAGCTGAAACGATTAAATCCACTGTCGAGCAAGTATTGCCAATCGGTTGTGTCGAGATATCCAGGGTGGCATTCAATAGCAATCTCTGGTTGTTCAATGGTGTCGAAAGCCTCCAATAAGTGTTCGTTGAGCGAACGAATAAAGTGTAAAGGCATTGACGATGGACTTCCTCCTCCATAATGTATCTGACTTATCTTACGATTTTTGCGCAAATGAGGTAGTAGTAAATCAATCTCTTTGTGTAGTGTGTTGAAATATTCTTCCACCCGTGAAGGTTTCGCCATCGCAACAGAGTTACAGCCGCAATAGTGGCAAAGATGTCTGCAGAAAGGCACATGTATATAAAAGGAAATATTGTCGGCAATGGCATTGTTCGATGCTTCTACAGCTTTCAGATAACGTTGTGCATCGAAAACTTCAAACTCGTTTGCCGTCGGATAGCTTGTATAACGAGGAACAGGTACATTATATTTCTTAAAAAGAGCTTCGTTCATTATTATTTCACTGTTTTATTCATTTGTAAAGTGTAGAAGAAAGATGCCAATGCAATGGCACTTTGTGTAGCAAACATTCCAGCATAGCCCACATAATGTGCAATGACACCGCCTATAACTGCTATTATAATTCCCATCAAGTGAGTTATAACGGTTTGAACTGTAAAATCGGTACCTTCTCTTCCCACTCGTACATGTTTCATAGATGAAGTGTAAACCACAACAGTTCCCATACCATAACTGCCCCATAACACTACAATAGCTATGGTTAGAGTTAGAGTTGTCGTGAAATTTTGGTTTATAGATAGGATTACAAAAATGAGTGTTGCCAGGAACATTATGAATGCAAATACAGACCGCATACGCTGATAGCCATAACGACGCACCAAAATTCCTGCTGGATATGCCATAACGAAGGCTGCACCAATGCCAATAATGCCACATAGGAAACCTATTTCTTTCATAGAGTAACCCAAATCTACCATAAAAGGTTTAAGTATAGACATAATACCAATGATACCTGTATAGTAGAGAACTAAGAAAACTATTTGTCGTGCTATGCCCTTTTGCGTGAAAAATAGTACAAAGTCTTTCCACGTAGCACGCTGTTTTGTTTGTGTTTCTTGCTGGAAACTAAGTTTCTTATGTAGCAATAGTGGAACAAGCGCTATAAGAACAAAAATACTGAGACATTGTGTTACACTATTCCAACCATACGAATGGAGCACCATAAGCAATACACCACTTCCTAAAAGACTTCCGCCAAAACTACCCATTGATTGCATACTGTTAAGTAATCCGCGTTGTTTGGTTGTTGATGTGCGTATAGCTAAAGCATCAGTTGCAATATCTTGTGTGGCTGAAGCTGCCAAAGCCAAAAGTATTATTGCTATTAGAATATGGAAATAAGAGGGCAGAATTGTATGTAAATCGAAGAGGCTTGTTATAAAAATAAGTAGTGCATAAGTAATTTCTGCACCAATAATAGCTCGTTTATAGTCGCGCACTGTATTACAATAACGGTCTATTGCTGGCGACCAAAACACTTTTAATATCCATGGCAGTTTTATTATTTGTAGCAATCCAATAACGGATAGCGACACTGCTTGTTCGCGCATAATAACTTGCAGTGCCGTAGTAAAAAAACTCATAGGCACTGCTTGAGCTATATATAGACTAAAGAAGGTAGACAGATAAGCTACCTTCTGTGTTTGTTTTTTGTTCATCGAGAAAAGATAATCTGATACTATGGATTAAGTTTAAACACCAAAGATGTGCCTATCATAAAAGGTTTACCTTGTTGAGCAAATGCTGCAGACGAAACAAAAGCATAGCTCATATAATGTGTATTGGTTGTATTCTTTGTCCAAACTTCCCATGTGAAACGTCCCTTTGTTGCTGCAATCTTCAGATTGAGAAGCGCATAAAAAGGTTGTTTTAACTTGTTATCTTCTGTCCAATATATTTTTCCAGTACCTGTAAGTGCAGCATTAAACATAAGTTTATCTAATCCTGCTACATTAGAAAGTGTATAATTAGCTACAAACGACATAGTTTGTTTTGGCACCATTGGTAACATATTGCCAGTAAAATCTACGGTTGCACTTTTCTTATAATATAGGAATTGCGCATAAGTATAACCATAATTTGCTTGCAATTCTAAGCTTGTGATAGGACGATAAGTTGCCGAAAGCTCGAAACCTTTACTGTTAGAATGTCCTGCATTATTAATAATATTTCCTACACCAGGTACGGTAGTTGTTACTTGTTGATGTTTCCAATCTATGTAGAATAAACTCATTCCCGTTTGAAGAGTTCCATTAAGGAAAGCCAACTTTGCTCCAATTTCGTAATTCCAATTGTATTCTGGATCGTAAGCTGGAAGTTTCTGTGTAGTAGAAGTAACATTATAACCACCAGCTTTATAACCACGTGCTATAGAAGCATACACCATTTTGTTGGCAGAAATTTTCTGACTGAGTGTAAATTTTGGTGTTATCTGACTAAAGTGCATGTGGTCTTTATACGTTGCTGTTTGTACATTACTTGCAAGTCCTGTGCTTAGATTGTATTTGTTTGCTGTATAGTTTTCGCCTACTCGTTCATAATCGTATCTCAATCCTATTGATGCATGTAGTGTTTTTGTTATATCATAAGTAGACTGATGGTAAATAGCTCCTCCCCAAGTAGGATTATTATAGACCTTAGGAGTAGCAAAGTCTTTTGTTATGAACTGTGTTTCAACACTATTATTTAATTTTTGATAGAAGCCGAAAGCACCTATAATCCAATGATAGCGATTATTATTGTTTGCCGAACGTAATGTAAGCTCTTGGCTTAGGAGAGTTTGTTTCAGTCCTGTTATAACAAAGAAGAGGTCTTTTGGTGTAAAATCCTGGTCTATATATTGTTTATCTTTACTGTATTGGAATGATGTTTGTGAATTGAAGTGGAGTTTATCTCCTTTATAAAGCCAATTTAAGCCAGCCGAAAGAACATTTCGTCTATAGCTACTGTAACGATTGTAGTTTACAGCTTCTACCGTGTTATTGGTTGCGTTATATTTTCCGTAAGGATAACCACCTTGTGTAGAATGATCGAAAAGAACATTCAAACGCATTGTCCAAAGTGGAGCTGCTTGCCATGCTAATCCCATTTCTGCATTGGCACTTTTCAAATTATCTGCTTTTTTTCCCGTTGCTATATTGCGAAAAAATCCATCGTTTCTATGATAATTTCCTGCTACGTGAAGTCCTAAACGTTGTGTAAGTTTTTGATAATGCGATAAGCCTAAACGTAAATCGTTCCGCGAACCATAACTCAATTTGGCTATAGTGTTTTGATATTCTAATGGCGAATAGGTATAAATATTGATAAGTCCGCCTGTAGAATTTCGTCCATATAATGTACCTTGTGGTCCGCGTAGAATTTCTATTCCGTTGATTCCTGCAATATCTAAATCAACAACTGACCGTTCAAAATAGGGCATTCCATCAACATATAGTCCAACAGAAGGGGCATTTGTTTTAGAACCAATACCTCTAATGTAGATAGGTGTATTTTGTCGTGCACCATAATCTGCTATAAAAATATTTGGAAACACACTACTTACATCGCGTAAGCCGTTTAATTCGTTGTGGTTAATAAACTGACTCCCTGCCACAGATACTGACATTGGAGCTTTACTAATGTTGTCTTGTTTAAACCCATTTACTACAACCTCTTTTAATATGTGATGTTGTGTGGTTGTTGAATCGGTTACTTCTGCCATTGCACAAAGTGGAAAGAGTGCAGTACATAGTAAGAAAGAAAATTTCATAACTCTTGTTCTTTTTAATATGGGTGTAAAGTTACGTCTTTCTTTTTTTACATACAATCATCATTGATAAGGAAATTTATAAGGAATATTGCTGAAAATGAGAGATTATAACTATGTGCTCAGCTTTCAGTTCTTATATTCTTACCAATGGTTTTGTTGTTTTCTTA
>NZ_BAIZ01000090.1 GCF_000613445.1 Hoylesella shahii DSM 15611 = JCM 12083 | reverse complement strand
TAAATACTCTACAATGGCTACAATCTGGCTACACTTTTTGAGGCAAAATAAAAATTGTAGCCAAGAGTTCGTACAGAGTACGCATAGAGTACACGCAAATTGCTGTTATTCAAATAAATATGTCGAACTTTGCAGCGTGGTTACAGAAGTTTATCTCGCTAATAATTCAATCTTTTGGCTACAATTCTATTAGAAGCTGGCTACAATTATTGAATTTTGGCTACAACTTTCCTTTCCATGGCTACAATTAAACAACAGCAGCGCAAATGAAAACCATTTTCAGAGCAGTCTTCTATTTAAGAAGCAACTATGTGAACAAGGAGGGTAAAACACCCGTGATGTTGAGAATCTATCTCAACAACGAACGACTTTCCATTGGCTCAACAGGTATTGCCGTTCAGCAGTCGCAATGGGATAGTGAAAAAGAACGACTGAAGGGAAGGACTACAGAGGTCCTTTCTACTAATCTCGAGTTGGATAACATCCAAAGCGGATTGCAGACTATCTTCAAAAAGTTGGAAATGACAGATGCCATTTCTTTGGAACGTATCAAGTCGGAGTATCTCGGCAAGAAAGAAGAGGTAGAAACGATGATGACACTCTTCGATAAGCACAACAAAGATATTGCCAAGCAAGTGGGCATATCTGTAAGTGCTGCCACTTCTCAGAAATATAATGTCTGCAAACGACACTTCACAACTTTCTTGCAGGATAAGTACAAACGTTCGGACATACGCTTGTCTGAACTCACCTATATTATCATACACGATTTTGATATTTATCTTCGCACAGTAGTTGGTCAGAACCCAAATACAGCCACCAAGACAATGAAGACTTTCAAGACAATTACGATTTTAGGAAGAAAAATGGGGGTAATCCATCATGATCCTTTTCTTAATCATCGCTTTCACCTTGAGCCGGTCAATCGTGGTTTCTTAACAGATGAAGAAATTTTGAAGATAGCCAATAAGAACCTGGGCATACAACGTTTGGAATTAGTTCGTGATTTATTCGTATTCTCGTGCTTTACAGGTTTGGCGTACATTGATGTAGCCAACCTTACTCCAGAGAATATTGTTACCCTTGATGACAAACAATGGATAATGACAAAACGACAAAAGACGAGTGTTGCAACAAATGTTCTTTTATTGGATATTCCGAAGAATATCATAGAAAAGTATAGTGGCAAGACCTATCGTAATGGTAAACTTTTCCCAATGCTAACTAATCAGCGAACTAATTCATATCTGAAGGAAATTGCAGATATTTGTGGCATTAAAAAGGACCTAACCTTTCACATGGCTCGCCACACATTTGCAACAATGTCATTGAGTAAAGGTGTTTCTATGGAATCTGTTTCTAAGATGCTGGGACATACCAACATTAAAACTACACAAATTTATGCCCGCATTACCAATAAGAAAATAGAACACGATATGGAACAGTTGGCTGGCAAGTTAGACAAGTTCAAAGTTGCTATGGGCATCAACTCAAAATAATGTACAACCCTAAACCAAGAAGATTATGACAACAACAAAGAAAGAGCTTTCCTACTTTCGTTTGAAGTTAGAGAACTACCTCAGTGAGCATTTCCCAGAAATGATGAGTGACAAACCATTTATAACGGCAAGAGCCGATGATGCACTTACCACCTACTGCGATGCAGTGGCACAAGGTTTCTCGCATCCCGAAGCAGAGGCAATGGCAAGTGAAGTATTGCATCGAGGACTGCATTTCTCAAAGTATGATACGCTTGTGTCTGTCTTGGAGAATGAGTTTGAGAAGGAACTGCCCTTCCCACTCCCCGAGCGACTCGCACCAATACTGCTTCGCAACAAGGCTATACAAAATGTCTTTGGGCAATACGACCTCACCGAAGACTTCGTTGCGAGTCCAAAATATGAGGAACTCTACACCGAACTTACCGGCACGATAGTACTCATCATCGAGAACAACGATTTGCCGACCATTCAAGGGGCGAACGCTATCAAGTAGTCATGTACCTTCACACATCGGTAGCATTTGTGGTGTCAAGAGCCAAGATAGTTACTCCGCTCCACACGTCAAGAGTTTATACAAACACTTGTCTTTGTGTTTCGGACTATCTTGACATTGCTCTTGAACCATAAAATGCTTCTGATATGAATTACAAAGTTATGACCTCAGACGTTCACAGCCCCGCCTTTATTCGGATGGGCAAGCAGAGTTCTCACAAAGAGAAACCTACTATGGCTGAGCCTTCGATGAAGCAAGTCCGCCGTTTCTCTTGGATACACATCATTGGCTGATAGCCTTTGTCGGCATCATAGTCGGTATTATCTACTTGCTTTCAAAGCTAGTTACACCACAAGTCGTAACTGTCGTATCGGTGATTGTCGGCTTTCTTGTTCTACGCTTTGTTATTAAAGTAATTCTCCAAGTAACCTTCACACTGCTAAGATATATCTTCTGGCTGGCTATTCTCTGTGCCATTCTGCTATGCGTGCTTTGAGAAGCACGGCTCTGTAAAACCTTTCATGCTATTTCATTAGGTGGTTATCTCGCATATTGAGATAGCCACCTTTTCTATTTCCCACTACGAGCGTTGCACTTTCGCTTCCTTTCCAATGCTCCACAATATGCGAAATGAAGAAGACGGATGCTGTTCCCTTTTTATCCGCAAAGGTAGTACGGGGCTTGTGGCTTTCAAAAGGTCTGTGCCGCTTGGTTTGTCTGGAAAATCTCCACGCCTACGGGTTGTATTTTCCGCCAAAACCTTGTGTAAGCCCGCCCCGCTACCTCTTTTTTGCTACAAAAAGGAATCAGCATACTCCGATCTTTGGACGCATAAAAAAAATGTCGCTATGGATAAGCAAAAAGTAAATACAACATCTTCGATGAACAGAAAAGGATATAGCTCCTCCTCTCATTACCGCATTAACCCTGTGGCTGAAAAGAGTAAGCAAGTGTTGGCAATTAAGTTTGTACAATGGGACGTTCCCCCTTTGGAGAGCCTTTGTAGCAGCAAAGTATATCTCCTGCGTGCAAAACTCAATCGTGGCGAGTGTATGAGCCGTGAGGAAAAGAATTGGCTATGTGAAGCGGTGAACTCAAACACCTACTTCCGTACAGCCGTTCCCCTACAAGGCTACCGCTTTGACTTCTTTGATGTACTGAAGAAATACCTTGTCAATCAGTACGGACAATGGACAGAGTATTACGCACCCGACCGCACCAGCCTAAGAGCCTATCTATATGGGCGCATCAATCAAATAGTAGAAATTCCCAAGTATTAACAACATCAAAACATATACGACAATGAAAGGAACAGAACATTTCACACGGACAATAGCCGAGTATCTCAATCAGCGTGCTATGGCAGACCCATTGTTTGCCCCTAACTTGATGAAGCCGAACAAGAATATCGAGGAGTGCATCACCTACATTCTTAATGAAGTGCAGAAAAGCGGTTGCAACGGCTTTGATGATGATGAAATTTTCTCAATGGCAGTCCACTACTACGATGAGGACGATATAGAGGTGGGTAAGGCTGTTTCTTGCCGAGTAGCCGTCAATCACATTGTAGAACTCACAGAGGAAGAAAAAGCCGAAGCAAGGCAGGAAGCCATTAAGCAATATCAGCGTGAGGAACTTACCAAGTTACAGAGCCGTAACGCACGAGTGAAAAAGACTGAGAACGCGACAACCCAAGTACAACCATCACTATTCGATTTTTAAGCCTATGAAACCGAGAAACAAATTTGAAAAGGCGGTTTTGGGACAAAGCAAGCATCTTCGCCCAATAACAAAGCAACAAAGCAAGTGGGCATTCCGTGAGTGTATTGAGCACTTCGCCTACCGCTTGCCAAAAGGTCGTACCACTTGTATGGATTGTGGGCATAGTTGGATAATGGACAAACATAGAGAAACTTGCACTTGCCCTCATTGTAGGGCAAAGTTGCAGGTCAAGGAAACCTACGAGCGCAAGTTGCAGCAGAAGCATTATTTCACCCTACTTACCACTTGTGGAGAGTTTCAAGTATTGCGTATGTTCCTCCTTGTTGTGGGAATGGAGAAAGGCAGTAAGGCACAATATCACGCACTTGAAATCGGTCAGTATTGGTGGAACGCAAAAGGACAGCAAGCCATTGTTGCCATTCCACGCACATTGGGCAGATATGTTGATACCTTTTCTTACTATACCCCTATGGCTATCCGTAACGACAATGAAGCCTACCGATATGCAGCCTATTCGCAGATATATCCTAAATTCAAGGTTACAGACACACTCCGCAGGAATGGTTTCAAGGATAATTTTTACGACATTGCCCCGACAACACTCATTCCTGCATTGCTTTCTGACAGCAGAGTGGAAACATTGATAAAAATAGGACGAATGGAGCATTTACGCTATTTCCTCAACAACAAATCGACATTTGACGCTTGTTGGCAGTCCTACAAAGTTGCCACTCGCAACGGCTATGAGATAGAGGATATTTCTCTATGGTGTGACTATGTGGATATGCTCCGCAGATTGAATAAAGACATACACAACCCGAAGTATGTTTGCCCCACCGACCTGCATAGGGAACACGACCTAAGACAAAGCGAACTCCGCAGACAAAGGGAAAAGGAAGAAAAGGCGGCGAAACGCAAAAAGGCAATGGAGGAAGAGAAGCGTTTCCACGAACTCAAATCCAAGTTCTTTGGTATCTGTTTCACAGACGGCACAATCCAAGTCCACGTATTAGAGAGCGTGCAAGAACATTTGGAAGAAGGTGTATCAATGCACCATTGCGTGTTCGACAATGCTTACTATCTCAAAGAAAACTCGCTTATCCTTTCGGCAACCATTGAGGGCAGACGGATAGAAACGATTGAGGTCAATCTGGACACGCTCAAAGTGGTGCAAAGTCGTGGAGTGTGCAACAAGAATACGGAGTATCACGAACAGATAGTGAACCTTGTTAATGCTAATCGAGAACTAATAAGCCAAAGAATGAAAGCAACTGCATGAAGTATGAACCATTAAAATATCAGAGATATGAAAACAGAGATAGAAAACATCATCTATAACTACACGGACGAGATACCGCACATTCTCATCAGGGTTATCAATGCAATAACCCTATCCGACAATGAGGAAGAGTTAAGGACGGCAATAGGCAAAATAGCCGAAGAAACGGAACTTGACAAGTTTTTCGCCTATGGTTATGGCGCACATCACTTTTGGCTCAAACACCGCAAATTATCCAATGGAGAGCCAAAGGAGTACAGATTATTAAAGGTTGAATTTTAAGATTAGGAATGATGAAGAAACAGAGATTTTTAGTTTACACGGAATATGTTTTTGACGGCGTATACGATGTGGTTGCCGAGAGCAAGGAGGAAGCACGGCAGAAAGTCCTGCAAAATTGTGGATTGGTTATGGGTGGAAGCATTCACAGCACCCTGCCCGATGATGAGATAAACTGGGCATTTGACAGACACCCCAACAAGCGAATAGACAGAATAACGAAGGTGTAGAAACAGTGTCTTGAATAAGACCAAGAGCCACGCAAACCGAAAATTTGCGTGGCTTCTTTTCTTTGTCTTTGAACGAGTAGGCGACCAAAGCAAAGAAGCAAAAGAAAGTCGCAAGAATTGCATTATAGGTTTAATTACAGAGTAAACGTTTGACAATTTGAAGCATCAAGTTTTAACTTCGAGATAAAGTCTTTTACTCTCGAAATTTCTTTGTCACGCTCTTGTGGATTATTATAATAAATGGAAAAGAACCACTGAACATCTGGTGTGACATGTTTAGCTATCTCTACAAAATAATCTAAATCAATATCAGATAAAGAGTGTCCGTAAATGACGATTTTATCTATATTGGTTAAACTGCTCCAGTACTTAGCATTGTCGCTAATTATTTCAGAAATATTTTTCTGCTGCTCATTTACAACTTCAGCAATATTATCGTATGCCTCATATTCATAAATCATTGGATCTTCTGAAAGGAAATCATTTCCATTAAGGTTGTTTATATGCCCAACAACTAATCTTTGATTACAGTTTCGCCTTCCATGTATATAATTGATTTGTGCCTTTGGAATTCTGTAAAGGGTCTCCAATGTTTCGGTATAGTTGAAAGATAGAAACATGCCATTTCTGTCAAAATGTGGCAAGACTACAGGCTGAGCATCTATATCTATTTGATTAACCCACTCTTCAAATATACCATGGAAAGCCTCGAACATCATTTCTAGGTGATATTTGGGGGCGTCCTCCATTTGAGCTTGAAACCGCATTTCATGGTCTTCCTCCAATTCAATATCTTCTGGAAAAGCCACACTAATTTGACCCACCCTGTCAAAGTATTTTAGACCCAGTAAAA
>NZ_BAIZ01000091.1 GCF_000613445.1 Hoylesella shahii DSM 15611 = JCM 12083 | reverse complement strand
GGGCCGCCCATACCATCCGTACGGCCGCTCACTATCGATACCTTGTGAGCCGCTCCGCGTTGTCCCCATCTAGTAGAGCTGTTACTTAAAAAATCTGGTAGGCCTATTTATGTTAGGGTAAGCTTCAAGGAAAACAACCTCAATACTATCACCAGGTTTTCCTGTAGAACTATTTATCAAAGAATTTCCTTTATATACATTTCCTTTATATGAAAATGAATACATGTAGTAAACTTTCGTATAGCGGCGTGAGTTACTAGATGGTTCTGCTGTAATAACGGCATACGTCTTTACACCACTTATTCTTAGCAGGAAATTACCAACAAAATAAAGCGCAATATGGTAAAAGATCCAACCTACACAAGCGTAAACAAGCAATCTGCCTATGAATTTTCTCATCTCTTGTCTTTTTTATTAGTATTGTTTGACTGACCTTGACTTTCTATCACATTAGATACAGTCCTATCAACGGCCGTTTGAGGAGATTGCTTCACCTCTTTGGCAACAGCTTTTTGCGCCTTTTGAATATTAGTGGCTATAGTCTTGGCTCTTTTATTATTTACTTTTGTTATTTTCTTAACGGTCTTGGTAAGAGAGGTCTTGCTGCTAATCATTTTATTTGATATTTTCTGCGTTGCTTTATTTCCGACTCCTTTAGCTAGTTTTGACGCTTTTGAACCAACAGCGCCTGCAGCCAGATTTACCGCAGTTCCTTTTACAACTTCTATAAACCCCTTATCATAATTGTCCATAGTGCTATTAGCAGCAGCAACACTTATTTTGGTAACAAAACGGACTGTATTGCTAGCGCCACTTGTAATTGCTCCTTCAATAGTTGCTACAGCAACTTTTCCCCAATTAATATCAGTAATGCTATTACCAACAACAAGATTGGCTACCATTTGTGTTGTTATTTCTAAACTAGCACCAATAAGGGCACCAATAGCATTGTCTATGAGTGCTATGTTTCCATCTGGATCTACAAATTTGACAGGATTATCAGCACAGTATGTATAGCTTCCTAGTTCAGGATAGTTCTCCTTCAACCCATCCACCCCATACCACAAACTTGTCCTCGGGTTCATATACCTTGCCCCATAATAGTACAATCCCGTCTCCTCGTCGAGTTCCTTGCCGTTGAACTTATACGGCATCTCCTCACTGCTGCTGTGTTCGTCCACGAGCAGTTCGCCATACGGCAGGTAGGCGTCGAACTGGGCGACGTTGCCTTGGCGTCGGAGATGTAGGAAGTGGAGCCGAGGTGGTCGGTGTGATAGAAGAAGATGTCCTCGTGGTGGGCGGTGTCGGCAGGCACGTAGCCGTAACCCGGCTGCACGTCGTCGGGGTCTTCGGCCTTGTCCCACTGCACGGGCGGACCAGGGGGCGTGCCGGGTACGGCGTTGCGCTTGGGTCGTTGAATCCATCCGTCGGGCACGCTGTGGTCGCCCAGCTCCTTGATGATGGTGTTGTAGCCCTCGTGCGTGTTCTCGGGCTCGGACGTCGCGCCCTTCATCGTAGGCACACCCGGCGGCGTGTCCAGCTTGCGGTAGTAGTCTTCGCGTTGTTTTTCTATCTGCATCATACGCATCTGGTAGTCTTTCTGCCCGGCCGTGACGACGTTCGCGCCGTGGCCGTAGGCGTTTTGGAATATGCCCGCACCGATTTTGGAGGCTATGCGCCTGTCGCCGATGAAGTAGTGCTTGGTGAAACGCCGGCGCGTAACGCTGAGTATGGGTGCGGGGTAGATGGTGTAGTCCTCCGTCTCGTGGAACTTCAGTGCAAGCTGAGCGCAGAGTAAGCTCGCTCGTTTTTCCGAGGCGCAGCCTGAAGTCGATGCAGTCAAAATGATTCCCTGTGGAGCACTTTTGATATACGTCTCGAACTCCGACATGACCTCCTCCAACGCGAGTCTGTCCGCACGGCTGTTTTTCGTTCCTAGTATCTCTTATTTTTTATTCTCAAAGACAACATTACTTTTAATGTAGGGTGTGAAAAAAGTATCTGGTCGTTCCATGATTTTCATTTCGGAATTTGAGTAATAGATGAACAGCCCATTGTGTAGGAAATTAAAAACAAGATCGTATATAACCACCCCATCTAACACTACACTGTCAGTAGGATTTGTATTCTTCCACATTGATGCATTATTGTCGGATTCATATAAAGAAGACAAGTTGGACATTATGTAGAGGCGGCAATTATTTATATCTAAATATGATGTGCTTTTTTCGGGGGTAAGAAGTCTTGGATAGCCAGGACCCAAAAAATAACCTGAAGTTTTATTCCAGACATGGTTTGTTCCATAGCCTCAGTGAGAATGTATGTATTATACTGAGGATGACTATCCATGTATGAAGTGACAAGGCTGTAGACTTCTTCTTTCAATTGGGCATGCACATCTTGCTTTTTCCTTGATTTACAAGAAGAACACAGCAGAATAGATAACAATGCTATAGCTAATATATTTCTCATTTTATTCATTTTTTAGTAGGATACCCTCTTAGCCACGTTGATAGCGTAATTCTACCAGAAAGTAAATCTTTTCTGGTTCCAATGTGAATTGTTGAGAATCCTGTCTTATTAAAATAAATAGCATCCACATTATTCTTGTGTCCAATAGCAATCACAGGTAAAGCGCCCATCTTTACCGAGGTATCATAGTCTCCAGCTACACTTGCAAGATTCTCACTTAGAATTGGCTTATGGTTACTACTCCTATCTTGATGGGTGTGAATTTGCCCTGTAATTTTCCATCGCTCATTTTTATATGTTAAATAGCCACTTTGGTCTAATTTATATCCATATTCAGAAATTTCACTTGTAATATTTGTATTCTTATACTCAGGCATTACAAGCACTCCACCTCTTTCTAGAATAAAAGCGGCTACCTCTCGCCCTGCTTTTTCTTTAGGCGTACGGTAATGTTTATCAGCTTGATTCCAAATCCGATTATAAGCAGCAGTTTCATTTTTGAACAAGATGCTTCCATCTTTCCTGTAATTGATAGCATTTTTCTTATCATGGAATGTGGCACCGACATATCTTTGACCGCTTCCTAAATCCTTAGCAGAATGAACAGTAGGACTATATTGCATAGTTCCATCTTTATCATGATACCGATCTTTTCCGTTAGGGTCAATTAGTTTTATCGGATTATTCACACAATACACATACGCGCCAACGCTGGGATACTTCTCCGCCAGTGGATCCACCCCATACCACAAACTCGTAACAGGGTTCATATACCTTGCGCCATAATAGTACAGTCCCGTCTCTTGGTCGAGTTCTTTGCCGTTGAACTTATACGGCATCTCCTCCGTAGACGAGTGTTCGTCCACGAGCAGTTCGCCGTAGGGCAGGTAGGCATCGAACTGGGCGACGTTGGCCTTGGCGTCGGTGATGTAGGAAGTGGAGCCGAGGTGGTCGGAGTGGTAGAAGAAGATTTCCTCGTGGTTGGCGGTGTCGGCAGGCACGTAGCCGTAACCCGGCTGTACGTCGTCGGGGTCTTCGGCCTTGTCCCACTGCACGGGCGGACCCGGAGGCGTGCCGGGTACGGCGTTGCGTTTGGGGCGTTGAATCCAACCGTCGGGCACACTGTGGTCGCCCAACTCCTCGATGATGGAGTTGTAGCCTCGTGCGTGTTCTCGGGTTCGGCCGTCGCGCCCTTCATCGTGGGCACTCCCGGCGGTGTGCCCAGCTTGCGGTAGTAGTCTTCGCGTTGTTTTTCTATCTGCATCATACGCATCTGGTAGTCTTTCTGTCCGGCCGTGACGACGTTCGCGCCATGGCCGTAGGCGTTTTGGAATATGCCCGCACCGATTTTGGAGGCCACGCGCCTGTCGCCAATGAAATAATGCTTGGTGAAACGCTGGCGCGTAACGCTGAGTATGGGTGCGGGGTAGATGGTGTAGTCCTCCGTTTCGTGGAACTTCAGTGCAAGCCGAGTGAAAATGAACTTGCTCGCTTATTCTAAAAGCACATCAGAGAATAATATTAAGATAGACATTGAGTCTTTGTGTGGTCTTTTTAGAACACGCCAAAACTATTTTGGGGTAGAGCACCTCGCTTAATAGCTTACTTTCTAGCAAATGGCCCAAAGATTTTCCCATCCTTTAATTGAAATTCTATTAAAAGAGGCTCATATATAGACTCAAAGTTCTTCCATCCAGAAGTTTCATTGTCATAGTATATTTCCTTAGGTCTAGATAAAAAACTAAAATTTTTAATAGAACCTGTTGGCTTTATCATTTTCTCAGAAATATCTTTTAATCGATCTATGGAATCAATATTAGTTAGAAGTATTATATCACGATTATGTTTAATGGTGTATCCAATAATACGCTTATTGGTATACTCAATATATTTATTCCGCAGCCTACATCTATCTTGAGATGAGAATACTATCCTTATGCCTGGATAGGAATGTACAAAATCAAGTACTAATATTTTCTGTTCTGTATCCTTAACGAAATATTTTTTCAAGACTAAGTTCAAACATGAGTCTAATTGTGTGCTTGTCACCTCAAAATATTCTAATAAATAGCTTTTATGAGGGGAGCAACTTGACACAAGAAGGAAAGAAAATATTATCATATGAAATACTCTAACGCAATTTCTTTGTTTTATAAACTTTCTTACCATTGTAATATTCAATTTTACGATTTAACAAATTATACACATTAAAAATTATATTAGGGTGTTTCCTTGCCGTATTAAAGTCATCTTCGCTAGGACCTAAATATCCAAATCCTAATAAATTAGAGTTTATGTGTTCTTGTGGAATTGGATGACTATGTTCAAACAACTTAATAATTTCTCCTCTTTTAATATAGGGTATCATAAACTTTTCGATTGCTATAGAAACTTCATCCTCTAAATATTGCGTTACAATGGTATGGCTTTCTTTACCATTTTTATTTACATGATGAATATTAGCCCATTCCACCTGTGTGTTATCAATTACTTTGCTGAAGAAATCACTTGCATACTTCTCTTCCTTTATTTCAACTTTTGTATATAAGCTATTACCTTCAATTTTTTGTAGAGTTCCTTCTGGATAAATGGCAAGAGGCTTGTCTTTTCCAGTCAGATAGATTTTATCCCTCTTATCTTCTTTTGTAAACAGATTAACTATTGCTTGGAAAATTGTTCCTTTTCTTTCATGTATCTCACCTCGTGGAGTTAGATCATAGTCAGTTAAACCAATTGGGTCGATTCTTCGTACGGAATTATTGTGGCAATAAATATATCCACCTATCTCAGGATACTTCTCCGCCAATGGGTCCACCCCATACCACAAACTCGTCCTCGGGCTCATATATCTCGCGCCATAGTAGTACAGCCCCGTTTCTTGATCAAACTCCTTGCCGTTGAACTTATACGGCATCTCCTCCGTAGACGAGTGTTCGTCCACGAGTAGCTCACCGTAGTAGGTAGGCGTCGAACTGGGCGACGTTGGCCTTGGCGTCGGTGATATAAGAGGTGCTGCCGAGGTGGTCGGTATGGTAGAAGAAGATTTCCTCGTGATGGGCGGTGTCGGCAGGCACATAGCCGTAACCCGGCTGCACGTCGTCGGGGTCTTCGGCCTTGTCCCACTGCACGGGCGGACCAGGGGGCGTGTCGGGTACGGCGTTGCGCTTGGGTCGTTGTATCCAACCGTCGGGCACGCTGTGGTCGCCCAACTCCTTGATGATGGAGTTGTAGCCCTCGTGCGTGTTCTCGGGTTCGGCCGTCGCACCCTTCATCGTGGGCACTCCCGGCGGCGTGCCCAGCTTGCGGTAGTAGTCCTCGCGTTGTTTTTCTATCTGCATCATACGCATCTGGTAGTCTTTCTGCCCGGCCGTGACGACATTAGCGCCATGCCCGTAGGCGTTTTGGAATATGCCCGCACCGATTTTGGAGGCCACGCGCCTGTCGCCGATGAAATAATGCTTGGTGAAACGCTGGCGCGTGACGCTGAGTATGGGTGCGGGGTAGATGGTGTAGTCCTCCGTCTCGTGGAAGGTGAGGCCTTGCGGCGCGCCGTTGACGTACACGCCCTCAAGATAGCCGTGGCTCTTGACGATGCGCTCGCCCGCGGCGTTGTAGGTGTAGCGGCTGGTCTTGCCGTTGTCCGACAGGGCCATGAGGCGGTTCTCCTCGTCCCATGCCATGCGCCGCTCCGTGTTCAGGCTGTCGTCCTCCACAAGGGTGGGGTTGCCGTTGGCGTCGTAGGTGTAACGTTCGTGCCCTATCTGCGAGGGCGCGGTGGGATGGTCGGCGTTGCCGTACTCGTAGGCCAGCGCGTAGCTGCCCGCAACCGAA
>NZ_BAIZ01000092.1 GCF_000613445.1 Hoylesella shahii DSM 15611 = JCM 12083 | reverse complement strand
CATGTTTTTGGGACTACACATGGTATCCATCAAATTTATTTGATTAAGCGATAATTAATATGAGGAAAGCAATTTACATACTGATTACGATATTTTTAAATTCTTGTGACTGTCATTATGACAACTTTAAAATCACAGGGGTAACGATGCAATCTGTAACGCTAAAAGACTCCACTGGCATAAACAAGAATTTCTATATGTTTGTTTTTAACACGAAATTATGTAACCCAAGCATCTCATTCCTAGGAGGAGGCTTAGAGCCTGGGATAAAAGGAATTGATGGAAAAATTACAGATATCGAAATTTACACGCGTAGTGGCAAAATTATTTCTCAAAATTTCAGAGGATGGGATATGGATATTGAAGGTACAATCACAGATGGAACAGAGGAATTCCCCTTCTTATCTTCGCCTAATCTGTCTGAGCTTGTTAAATCTATAAATAATGGTGATAGGCAAGGGAGAGGAGAAAGGATTAAGTTCAGGCGACTATTCTATTCAAGTTCAAGAGAACCACCATATTTAATTATCGTAAGTTTTAAAGACAAACAGATAATATCTAAAGTTATAAATGCGAAAGTGGACTATAAGGTGATAAAGAAGTCGCCTTGACCTTTTTGTCACAACAAAATGATATTGGAATTAATCAATCGGAAATTGAGAGCTAGAAAAGATTCCTTCTCTCCTTTGCCATCAACAATGTATTCAAAGAATAAGTCACTGGGCACGCCACCGGGTGTGCCTACGGTGAAGGGTGCGACGGCCGAACCCGAGAACACGCACGAGGCTACAACTCCATCATCAAGGAGCTGGGCGACCACAGCGTACCCGATGGTTGGATACAACGGCCCAAGCGCAACGCCGTGCCCGGCACGCCTCCCGGTCCGCCCCTGCAGTGGGACAAGGCCGAAGACCCCGACGACGTGCAGCCGGGTTACGGCTGCGTGCCTGCCGACACCACGCACGAGGACATCTTCTTCTACCACACCGACCACCTCGCTCTACATCCTACATCACCGACGCCAAGGCCAACGTCGCCCAGTTCGACGCCTACCTGCCCTACGGCGAACTGCTTGTGGACGAGCACTCGTCCACGGAGGAGATGCCGTATAAGTTCAACGGCAAGGAACTCGACGAGGAAACTGGGCTATACTATTATGGGGCGAGGTACATGAACCCGAAGACGAGTTTGTGGTATGGGGTGGATGCATTGGCAGAGAAGTATGTCTCAACCGGTTGTTATGTATATTGTATAGATAATCCTGTAAAGTTCATAGATTCTGATGGAAATGATATTATTCTTATCGTTTGGGCAAGTCATGATGGAAGAATCGGACACGCAGGAATCGCCATATCTAATTATAAGGAAGTGAAATCTAAAGTAAAAGTTAATGGACGTTGGACAACTCAAGTAAGAATGGTTCAAGATGGGACTTATACATATAGAGATCTATGGCCTGGTGGGGAAGGTGCAGGAAAACAAAATTTTGATAAAGATTTACCTGCTGTTTATAATAACAGAAAAGTAACTTTGTCTAACATATTAAATTCAGATGTCACGGGATTAGAGGAGAGTGCACCTGATGGTGTGGTAAAAATTTCATCAAATCATAATGTAGATCAGAGAATACAAAAGAAACTAGATGCTTATGAACTTGAAAACCCCTCATATAATGCTCTAACTAATAATTGTTCTGATTACGCAGAGGCTGCTTTAGAAGAAGCTGTTCATAAAGAATTACCTGTTGATGAAAAACTTTCTTCAAAGATTAAAGCCACTACACCCAATCAAGTTTTTAAGGCGTCAAGAAGAATTAGAGGAAACCATGTGTTAAAAAATCCAGGAAGTAAAATTAACAATAGTTTTATTCATGCGGTATCAGGTGGTGGTATTAAACAAAAACTTGCAGAAAAAACATTAGATAGATAAAAGCATAGGTGTCTTTTCTATTAAGGCACCTAAGTTTCCTTACACCCTAAAAGTCTAAATTATGTCATTGAATGTAAAAATAATAATGTTTATGCTAATGTGTATGACAGGATGTCAAAAGCATATAGTAGAAGCTAATGTTAGAGAAGCATACATAGAGAAATTAGAGACTAATCAAATATATAAAATAACATGTAAAGAGGAAATAAATAAGATTGTTTATAATGTAAATTCTAGTAAAAGAGAATTCTGTATTTTTATCCCCGATGTTAAAGTCGTCCTAATTTATAGAGACAACAAAAAGAGAATTATTCTAATTAATGGTAATAAGTTTAAAATAGATGGAATTACTTATGTAAGTAGTGATAAAATTTGGGAAAAACAGTTCAACTAATGAAAAATTACGAAGGTGGGTAGAGATCTGAAGACCGTGCATACAAGCATCAAGTCGAACAAGAAGGGCAAGGAAGAGGCGATCGTGTCGCAGGTGGGCTACGACAAGAACGGGCGCACCATATACACGCGCATGTTCAACGGCACGGAAAACACGAACGGTTGCAGGGCATGCTGTCACAGCCAACGGAGACAACATTATGCAAACGCAATATTAATACGACCCCGTAGACAATATTCTGGGCATTTCCAACGTTATTACACCAAAGGCACCGAAGAAACCGAAAGGGTTCGGAGGTCTGGCAGCATGGATGGCCTCGATGCCGACAAGGAAAAGATGGAGAAACCGCTGGGCGGTGCCTTCAGCCACACCTACGCCTACGACGAGCTTAACCGGCTGATACGCGCCGAGGGCAAGGCCTATGGCCTGGGCTACGCCATGGACATGAGCTTCGGACTGATGGGCGAACCGCTCACCAAGGCGCAGCGCACCGACTCGGGTTCGGTTGCGGGCAGCTACGCGCTGACCTACGAGTACGGCGACTCCGACGGTTTAACTATTATTGGGGTTGAAGATACTTATCAACAGACTTTTACAAAGAATAGTAAAAACATCAATAGTAAAAAGTACTAGAATAACAGGAGTCACCAGCTCTTATTCCAGACAAACGACAAAGAATATTAAATCAAGATCTGGGTCAAAAACTGCTGTAAAAGTTAGTGCCGTTTTAGGTATTGAAATTGGAATAGATTAAAAAATATGGAATGCGATTAAAAATGATTTTTAGTAAGATGTATCAAGCAACATTTTATGTTGTCTTTGTTGTGTCAATTGTGTTGTTGTCTATTTGTGGTATACTAACATTGTTTAGGTGTTGGAATGTTGTGTTATAGCTGGCTCTATATCAGCAATGATGGACGTGATTACAAATTATGGTACTCTTATCCTTCTGTTTCAATTCACATCCCATTTAGGATTGGTGTTTATTATGGACCATTATTTACTATTAAAGAAAATAACAGTTTCAATTATTCAATATAGAGCTATTACATATTTCCTTGTTTACAGTTCATTAGGTATGTTCTCAACACATCTTCTTCTATTCTATTTAAGAAATGAAGTATATAGAAATACAACAGAGAGGTATTATGGGAATACCTTAACATATTGTGCTCGATTTCCTTTATTGAATGTCTTAGTCTATGGTAAGATATTAATTTCATTGCATCGTAAAGGCTATAGAATTAAAGTAGCTAAATTTGTATTGTTGTATTTTACAGGAAGATTAGCGTATTTTCTTTTATGCGAGAAAGAAAATAATATGATGTAGTAGCAGTCAAGATTATAATAGATAAATATGAAAAAAATAATTTTAATATATACTGTCGTTTTTGGCATTTGGTTTGTAATATATAGTATTTCGATTTGCGGTCAGTATGTAGCATTGAAATATGAGATAGAAACAATAGATAATATGGTTGTTATAAACCGAGTATATGAAATAGTCAATATGTCTACAATAATAAATCTAGTATGGTTTGTATTAAGTATCATATTGTTTGTTATCTTTGTAGTCCAATATAAAAAAGAGAATAAAACATAAGCGGGCGAGCGTATCGTCAAGAGCCACGGCAACCTTGATGGCGTGTACTTCAATGGAACACCACAGAGCCTGGCCTTCCACGAGACCGCGGGCTCTGGATGTTGTTACAGGGGCTAAAGATTCGGAAAGAGATAATAAATCCTAGTATTTCCACGATTCTCAGAAAGGATATACTCACGGATGCACTGAAGTAGAAAAGGGTCTATTCGATAAACTTAATGATTATCGAGATAAAGGGAATACAAAGATTGATGTAATAATAGACTATGGGAAAACCCTAATCATTCAACAAATGGAGGTACAAAAAAAAGATGAGAATCATTAAATGTTTGATATTGTTTGTGTTGCAAAGCACGACATGTCACTTAAATGCCCAGTCAATTAAGGAATGTTTAAAAATAGACTCAGTGCAGACAATATATGACATAGGTAGTTCTGTGTCCTTTCACTTCAGCAATAACTGTGAAGAGAATATTTATATATCTATATCTTTAGAGAAAAGAGTAGATGGTAAGTGGTTTATATTCACACAAGATATTTTCCATGTTCCAAACACTTATAAGGTGCAAAATGTTATCGTATTAAAAGGGTGTGAGGTGAATAGGAAAGAAGAGTGGGAACTTAAGGGTGTCAAGTATAAGAAAAAATGTGAAAACGTATATAGGTTTAAATACAATATCGGTAGAAAACTAAATGATCTGTCCTATATTGAGTATTCAAATATATTTCATATAAAGAACTAGCAATGTGCTAAATAGGAATATAGTTTCTAGCAGCAGGCAAGCCCCACACCGTACGTTTCGATCACCGCTCTCTCGGCACGCACGCTGCACCAAGCGCAACGCCGTACCCGACACCCCCCCTGGTCCGCCCGTGCAGTGGGACAAGGCCGAAGACCCCGACGACGTGCAACCGGGTTACGGCTATGTGCCTGCCGACACCGCCCACCACGAGGACATCTTCTTCTACCACTCCAACCACCTCGGCCCCACCTCCTACATCACCGACGCCAAGGCTAACATCACCCAGTTCGATGCGTACTTGCCGTATGGCGAGTTGCTCGTTGATGAACACAGCAGTAGTGAGGAGATGCCGTACAAGTTCAACGGCAAGGAGTTCGACGAGGAGACTGGGCTGTACTATTATGGGGCGAGGTACATGAACCCAAGGACTAGTTTGTGGTATGGGGTGGATCCTATGACCGAGAAACATCCAAACGCTATGGGATATAATTATTGCTTTAACAATCCAATCAACTATATAGACCCGTTGGGTGAGGATACCGTGAACCTGTTGCCTCCACCATCACAAGATACACGTTCATATGCTCTTAAAATGGATATGAAATATTTTGATTCAGACGATAAAGTTATTAATATATGGGCTCATGGAGACAAACGCGGAATAGAAACAAGTGACAATGGTAAAATAGAGAATGCCAGCGAATTTAATCAGATGCTGCTCAAGCATAGCTCAGTATGGAAAAATAGAAAGGGGAAAGAGCCAATAGTTATTGTATTACATGCTTGCAGTACAAATGAATTTGCAGAAGCACTTTCGAAAGATAAATTATTTGAGAACGTTTTAATCATTGCGCCGAATAAGAAAATACAAGTTAGATATACTTTAGGGTAATTCA
>NZ_BAIZ01000093.1 GCF_000613445.1 Hoylesella shahii DSM 15611 = JCM 12083 | reverse complement strand
AAGTAAACATTAAAGACAAGTGGCAATGGAAAATAACTAACACATCAGACGACCAACTCCCGGAGAGTAGCCCTTGGTTGAGTATTTAGCACAAAAGGCCCAATATACGCTCAAACCTGATTGGCAGCAGGGCGTATGGGATGAACCTATCACCGAGGAAAGAAATGGTGATGAACATGTTTCTTGTGCTAATAGTAAAATGTATGAAGCTTATCCTATATGGTTTGCTCACGATCCTTTTGGATGATAGGGCGAGGGTGGGGCATGCTGGAGAAGCTGGGACGTATGAATAGAAAATGCTATATAACCCTAAGTTTATCTGAATAAAACCACACTATTCACAATCTTTTAACGTAAAACCATACCAACTTATACTAACTTTTTTGAGATTAGTTATAGCATTACAGAAAATATTTGTAACTTTGCACACCAAATGTGTGACTTAGAAACCTTTAAGCTGGATCTTAAAGCATTGAAGCAGGGCAAGACCCCGCTGCAATACGTACTTGACGACAGCTTTTTTGAGGCTATCGACGCCCCCGAAATAAAGAAAGGAAAGGTAAACGTTGAACTGAACGCAGTAAGAAACAACGACCTTTTTGAACTGAACTTCGATATTGAAGGTTCGGTCAACATACCTTGCGACCTGTGTTTAGACGACATGGAGCAGCCTATAAATACAAAAGATAGGCTGATAGTGAGGTTTGGAGAAGAATATTCAGAAGACGACGAACTGGTAACGCTGGAAGAAGACCCTGGGGTTCTCGACCTTTCGTGGTTCGTTTACGAGTTTATCGCACTCAACATACCCATAAAGCATGTGCACGCACCTGGCAAATGCAACCCAGACATGATAGAAATGCTGGACGCACATGCTGCCAACCGAAGTGGCCATGAGGATGAAGAAGAGGTGATTGACCCACGCTGGATGAAACTGAAAGAAATAAAAAAACAATATTAAAGATTAAAACAAAATGGCACATCCTAAAAGAAGACAGTCCAAGACTCGTACACTTAAAAGAAGAACTCATGATAAGGCCGTAGCTCCCACACTGGCTCTATGCCCCAACTGTGGCGCTTATTACATTTATCACACGGTTTGCCCCACTTGCGGACAGTACAGAGGTAAGGTAGCTATCGTTAAGGAAGAGGTTGCTGAATAATGGATAAGATAAATGCGATAATCACAGGCGTCGCTGGATACGTGCCCGACTATGTACTCAATAACGAGGAACTATCGCGCATCGTAGACACTAACGACGAATGGATTACTACGCGTACTGGTATCAAGGAGCGCCGTATCCTAACGGAAGAAGGGCTCGGTACTTCTTATCTAGCCCGTAAGGCCGCCAAACTTCTGATGAAGAAGACGGGCGCCGACCCCGACAGCATCGACGCGGTTATCGTTGCCACCACCACTCCCGACTATATCCACCCCTCAACAGCGTCTATCGTGCTGGGTAAACTGGGATTGAAAAATGCTTTTGCATTCGATTTCTCGGCTGCCTGCTGCGGTTTTATGTACGCTTTCGATGTGGCTTGTAACATGATACAAAGCGGACGCCATAAACGTATTATCGTTATCGGCGCCGATAAAATGTCGTCTATCACCGATTATAAAGATCGAGCCACCTGTCCGCTATTCGGCGACGGCGCTGGCGCAGTGATGGTGGAAGGAACTACTGAAGAAAATGTGGGATTGATCGACTCGCTGCACGTGGCCGACGGAATGGGATTGCCCTTCCTGCACGTTAAAGCGGGTGGCTCGGTTTGTCCTTCTTCGCAGTTCACTGTTGACCATCGCCTGCACTACACTTATCAGGAGGGTAGAACCGTTTACCGCTATGCTGTTTCGGCTATGGGCGACGATTGCTCTAAGCTGATCGAACGCAATGGATTAACGCCTGCCGACATTGATTATGTTGTGCCCCATCAAGCCAATCTTCGTATTATCGAAGCTGTGGGCAAACGTATTGGCGTACAACCTGAACAGGTGCTGGTAAATATCCAACGTTACGGAAACACCAGTGCGGCATGTATGCCCTTGGTGCTTTGGGATTTCGAAAAACAATTGAAGAAAGGTGATACTATTATATTCACCGCTTTTGGTGCTGGTTTCGTTCATGGTGCTTCTTATTATAAGTGGGCATACGACGGAGCTGAAATGGCCGAGCAAGGGAAGTGAAACAACGAAAACCTTAACTTCAATGAGTTAATAACAAAGAAGACGCATCCTTAATTTCTTAAGATGCGTCTTTTTAAGCTTTATCAAAGCTCTTAACAAACACCTTTATCACAGCAACAACATGCATAAGGCCGGATTTGTAAACATCGTGGGTAACCCTAACGTGGGCAAAAGCACGCTCATGAACCAGCTAGTGGGCGAACGCATCTCTATCGCCACCTTTAAAGCGCAAACCACTAGACACAGAATTATGGGTATTGTCAACACACCAGAAATGCAAATTGTGTTCTCTGACACGCCTGGAGTGCTCAAACCCAACTATAAACTGCAAGAGTCCATGTTGGCTTTCTCGGTGTCGGCCCTTAGCGATGCCGATGTGTTGCTCTATGTCACTGATGTGGTGGAAGACCCAGAGAAGAATGCCGACTTCCTTGAAAAGGTTAGAAGTATGACCATTCCCGTGTTGCTGCTCATCAATAAAATTGACGAAAGCAACCAAAAAGCACTGGGAGACATCGTTGAACGATGGCATGCGCTGTTGCCCAAGGCCGAAATATTACCCATCTCGGCCAAAAATAAGTTTGGTACAGACCTGCTTTTGCGTCGTATCCAAGAACTATTACCCGAGTCACCACCTTATTTCGATAAAGATCAACTAACAGATAAACCTGCTAGATTTTTCGTTAGCGAGATTATTCGCGAGAAAATATTGCTCTACTACGACAAAGAAATACCCTATGCCGTGGAAGTGAAGGTGGAAAGATTTAAAGAAACCGAAAAGAAAATACACATCAACGCTGTTATCTATGTTGAACGGGATAGCCAAAAAGGCATCATTATTGGGCATCAGGGAGTGGCGTTGAAGAAAGTTTCAACAGAAGCACGCAAAACTTTGGAGAAGTTTTTCGATAAAGAGGTGTTCCTAGAAACATTCGTGAAAGTTGATAAAGACTGGCGTAGCTCTAAAAAAGAACTCGACAGTTTTGGCTATAACCCCGAATAAGTGGTGGCAACGAGCTTCTTACAACAGTCCCTGGCTGTGCTGGCACGCAAAAGCGCTTTTCTACGATTAAGATTTTATATTTATGGCAAATTTAGTAGCTATCGTTGGACGGCCTAATGTGGGCAAGTCCACCTTATTTAATAGACTAACAAAAACCCGCAGCGCCATCGTGAGCGACACTGCTGGCACCACACGCGACCGTCAATATGGCAAATGCGACTGGGCTGGACGCGAATTTTCGGTGGTAGATACGGGCGGATGGGTGGTCAATTCGGACGACATCTTTGAAGATGCCATTCGCCGACAGGTGCTCGTGGCTACCGAAGAAGCCGATTTGGTGCTGTTCCTTGTAGATGTGAATACGGGCGTCACCGACCTCGATGAGGATGTGGCGCAGATTCTTCGACGCACCAAAGTGCCTGTGTTGTTGGTGGTGAATAAGGCCGACAACAACGAGCAGATTTACGAAGCGCCCGTGTTCTACTCGCTGGGCTTGGGCGATCCGTTCCCCATTAGTGCGGCAACGGGTAGCGGAACGGGCGACTTGCTCGATGCTGTTATCGAAAAACTAAAACCAGGTGAAGCCGAAGATGTGGAAGACGGTATCCCTCGTTTTGCCGTTGTGGGACGTCCCAACGTTGGAAAAAGTAGCATCATCAATGCTTTTATTGGAGAAGACCGCAACATCGTTACCGAAATTGCTGGTACCACACGCGACAGTATCTACACGCGTTTCGATAAATTTGGATTCGACTTCTACCTCGTAGACACAGCTGGTATTCGCCGTAAAAATAAGGTAACCGAAGATTTGGAGTTTTATAGCGTGATGCGCTCCATCCGTTCTATTGAGCATAGCGACGTTTGTATACTCATGATCGACGCCACACGAGGTATTGAAACGCAAGATATGAACATCTTCCAGCTGATACAGAAAAACCAAAAGTCGCTGGTTGTGGTGGTTAACAAGTGGGACTTGGTGCCTGATAAAGACCAAAAGGTGATTAAAACCTTCGAAAATGCCATCCGCGAACGTATGGCGCCCTTTGTTGATTTCCCCATCATCTTTGCTTCGGCGCTTACAAAACAGCGCATTTTTAAGGTGCTCGAAACAGCTAAACAGGTATATCTTAACCGCAAAACACACGTGGGAACTTCTAAACTCAACGAGATAATGCTCCCCTTAATCGAGGCTTATCCACCACCTTCAACCAAGGGTAAGTATATCAAGATTAAGTATTGCACGCAGTTGCCCAACACGCAAATTCCCTCTTTCGTGTTCTATGCCAACCTGCCACAGTACGTAAAGGAAAACTATCGCCGCTTTTTGGAAAATAAGATACGCGACAATTGGAATATGCACGGCACTCCAATCAACGTGTTTATCAGACAAAAATAACTACTTGGGGATACGGCTAAGGCTTGTATCCCCAATTCGTTTTATGCGTGAGCGTGTTTTATTCCTGCAATTTCTCGTGCGTTTGGCTGCACGTCATTACGTTAATCCCCTAGCATCGCTTTGCCATTTGTTGGCCCACAGTCTCTAACAAAGACCAATCAAAAATCAATCTTGCTTTCACTCGGATAAATTCGTTAGAAAAATTAATCCTGTTGGCAGCCAGAAACTTCTGTCTACAACTAAGCTCCTGGGCATATTGGTTGCTGATATAAAAGTGTTTTAAACCCATATCGCTCATTAGAGCCTACAAAGTTTTGTTTTATAGTCAATCTGCTCGACAATAAAACAAAATCTGTTCAGGCTCTAATGACTGTTTGGGGTTTAAGTTACTCATTATGTTGTTCCTGTTTCCTCTAAAACATTGTTACATAATGGAAAATAGCGTTTCAAGCGTGTTGTTCTAAGTAGATAATTCGTATCTTTGCGTATGGAAATTAGAGGATAACCAGCAGATGAAGAAACTATTTTACTTTTTCGTGGCATTGCTTGTTGTGGCTTGTTCGTCGGGCCCTGCCCCCAGTGATGTGGCAGCACAAGCGGCCAAAGAATATTATGCGCAGCTATTGTCTGGCAAGTACGACCATTACGTGGATGGTTTTTATCGCCCCGACAGCATACCCAATAACTATAGGCAACAGCTTATAGACAATGCAAAAATGTTTTTAGCACAACAAAAAAACGACCGGCGGGGCATTCTTGATGTGCGCGTTGTTAATGCTATGGCCGATACGGCTAAACGTTCGGCCAATGTTTTCTTGCTCTTTGCCTATGGGGATAGCACCAGCGAAGAGGTTGTGGTGCCCATGGTGATGCATAAGGGCGTGTGGTATATGCGATAAACTTTAGCTGCAAACATAAGGAAGGCTGCCCGTTGGGGCAGCCTTCTATGTAGTCCTCCCTTAAAAACTATATTTC
>NZ_BAIZ01000094.1 GCF_000613445.1 Hoylesella shahii DSM 15611 = JCM 12083 | reverse complement strand
CTAAATAGTATTCGATTAGAAAAGCCACCAAGAAGTTTTTATAATAAGGAAGTTCGTTAATTGTTCTAGGCTTTTCATCGTCAATTACTTCTTCTCCCACCGGATATTCGTCCTCTTCATCAAAATCAAGTTGCATTTTGCTTTTAACAAAAGATGTAGCTTCCTCCATGTTTGTGCTTAGTAATGCCTTTAAATCTTCAATCTCAATTCGAGCAGCCACCAATCTTTCCCTGTCATAATCTAGCAACGAAAAAGGAACGATGTTATCAATCTCAACGTTCCTTTCTTGTACTGCTTTTAGAAGCGTTTCGTATAGCCCACTGTTAATAAATTCGTTTATCTTATTCATCTTCGTAATTCGCATTTATTTATAGGTATTATTAGTATAAGCTTGTATTTCTTAGAATCTTATGCCTTATACCAAGCCCCAACATGATTCGCACTCCATGCCATCAACGAATAATCGCCATAACTTATTACAGTTATAGCGATTACCTGATGTTAAACAATCTTGCTTTACCCTTATTAAGAGTACGTAATGTGGAGCTGGTGGGATTCGAACCCACGTCCAAACAGGGAAACCATACGCTTTCTACACGCTTATTCCGGCCTGCGATTTTCGTGCATTGGCAAGACCCGGACCACCAACCAATGCCTTATCCCCTAAAATTTCATCTAGTGAGCGAGGCCTCACTAAACTATTTCCGATTTATCTGCACCGCTTTATCAGCTGGCTTCGGAACAACAGCCTCTGAGCGATGTCTCGTTCCATTACCTTGTAACGGAATAAAGCCCGAAATCTACTATACTTCGATTAGGCAGCGAGAGCGTAATTTCTTTCGCCAATTAAATTTTTGATAACTGGGATTATGGAGCCAGCCACCTACGCTCCGCGTGCTTACATACCATTTCATCCCGCTGTCAAATCCAGTCAACCCCGATTTTATGCCTTTCGCGCTTCTGTTGTTTTGTTAAACACTGCAACATTCCACGCTTTGGGCATGGCGAAATGCCATGAATTAGTTTGCAAAATTACATAATAATCTTATCACCTGCAAGTTTTAAGCCCTAATTCTACACTTTTTGATTATCTTACATCGTATCATGCAATAAGACGCCACATTCTTCGTTTAAGGCTATAGTTAATTCATCTATGAAGGTAAGCATAATAACAGTGGCCTTTAACAGTGCTGCAACTATTGCACATTGTATGCAATCGGTGTTAGACCAGTCGTATTCTAACATCGAATACATTGTTGTTGACGGACTTTCCAAAGACAACACGCTCAATATTGTTCGCGAGTTTGAACCTTTGTTCGCAGGCAAAATGCGTTGGATTTCCGAAAATGACAATGGCATATACGACGCCATGAATAAGGGCTTGCACATGGCTACTGGCGATGTGGTGGGCATTTTAAATTCCGACGACTTCTTTACGGACAACGATGTTATTGAAAAGGTGGCACAGGCCTTTACAGATGATAATATCGATGCTGTTTATGGCGATGTGCATTTTGTGCGCGAAACCAACCTTTCTCGATGTGTTAGATATTATTCTTCGGCTGGTTTTCGCCCTTGGTGGCTTCGTTTTGGCATTATGCCGGCTCATCCCTCATTCTATGCTCGCAAAGAAGTGTTTCAAAAGGCTGGACTTTACAAAACCGACTATAAAATAGGTGGAGACTTTGAAATGATGGTTAGACTTTTCAAACGCTTCGACATCAAGACCAAATACCTACCCATGGTTTTTGTCACGATGCGTATGGGTGGCGCTAGCACCAAGAATGTGGGTAGCCGACTAACCTTATTGCGCGAAGACACGCGTGCTTGTAGGGAGAATGGTGTGTACACGCATCCGTTGCTTATCTGTTTAAAATACTTTTATAAGGTACTCGAATTTAGGTTTTAGCCTTATGCTTTCTATTCGCTACTTAACTTTTAAGGTGTGTAACAGCACAATTCACACGTTATACATTTCCTAAACCCTTCTTAACTACATTTGCTAGAGCGAATTTCGCTCAATTTACATGCAAAAAAAAGGTATGCTTTATCTCAAAGCATACCGTCTATCATTAACAACTCTCTTTTCTTTATTCGTATCCTATAATCTTTACTTTCAAAATGCTATACCTTATTTGAGAACTTTTTCCTAAATCAATCTTTTACCTTAGCGAGGATAAGTGGTGAGGGAGGGCTATTGGCGAGCGGCCAACATTGTCGCCCCACCCTGTTACTTAACCTACGGGGCCTATGGCATAGCCCCTATACCTATTTAATGTTTATCTTCGTCCGCCAAAGTGGGCACCACCCGAATTGCCATTTTGTGAGTTGGCATTATTGTTATGTGGTGTATAAGTTGAACCTGAGTTACTACCACCGCCAAACGAGCGACCTGAAGTAGAGGGTGTTGAACCTCCCGAGCCCTGTGAGCGTGTAGAATTGAAGGGCGTTACGCTTGGTTGTGTGTTGTTGTAAGACGAACCACCAGTGTTTCCGCCGAACGAACGGCCAGAGGTTGATGGTTGTGAACCTTGCGAGCGACTAGGACTAAAGGTGTTGTTTGGCACATCTGCCGAACTTCCTGCTCCTGAGTCATTGTAATAACGTGCTCCGCCAAAATGTCCGCTACCATAGTTTTCGTTGTAATCACGATTTCTGCGAGCTGTGCTCCTGGTGCTACTTGGGCGATCGTAACGGTCATCCCTGTCGTATCCGTATCCAAAATCGCGTCCCGAACGTCGTGACGAGGAACTTCTATTATAGTTGTCGTAGTCGCGACCTTGGTTCGACCATTGTCTTGAGTCGTAACCATAACCATAGTTATCATAACCATTGTCATTATATCCGCCAAATCTGTAGCCCCGTCCATAATCGCCACGTTGGAAACCATCTCGCATACCGTAACTGCGTGAGCCTCCGAACTGTCTTCCACTGTATCTACTAACGCCGCCGTTTATATTCCAGCTGCTCGTTCCACGATAAGTGTTGTAGAAAGTTGGTCTTCCAAAATAGTAATAGTCGCGATAAGGATAGCGAGCATAAATACGGAATCGCCAATAACCAGTGTCGTAATACAGTGGGCGGTAGAAATAATTGGCTTGACAGTAAGCCCTATATTGCCAATCGTATAGAATATAACCCAAATCTTGGTTGCGTCGGCGCCAATAGATACCATAAAGGTCGTCATAATGGTCGATGCTAAGCAAATAATCGAGGTTTATTTCGTAGGCTGCCTCATACTGGTCGTCGGTGAGGTTCAGCTCGTATGCCATCTTATCTGTAAGGAAGAGGCTTGATGCCGTGCTTGTTCGAAACTCATTGCCTTAGCTTGAAAACCAAAAGCCAAGAGCGTAAGCAGGGTTAATAATAGCTTCTTCATAATTGTTCGTTTTAAAGATGTTTATAACTCGATTCTAATTTTTTGGAGACCAGCGCAGTCTCTTTGATTTTATTCTCTCTCTCGTAGTTTTGTGGAGGCCGTGGCCGTCTTTTTTGGGAGATGCCTTTTGGCCTTCGTTCCCTTTTTACAATTGCAAAGTTAGCGCAAATACGCCCCCAACCAAAAGGTTTTTCCCTAAACACGAAAGGAAATCCCCTACCAGACATCTTTCGCAATGCTGTGAGCTTGCGCTTTTCTTTGGTACTAAGCGCTAAAAGCGTGGCTACACTGTGCATCTCAAACACACTTAACATGCACATTTACATCAATTTAATTTTCGTGCAACCTTAATTCTGTAATATTATTTCCCTGATTAGGCATATAGTAATAAGCATGTGTTCGTGCGCGTAGGCCAACAACAAAAGATGATTTTGGCATTCGTTGCATTACACATTTGTGTTGTCTTTTGGTAGATTTTAGTAGCAAAAAATTCTTTTCGTGGGGATAACAATGCTTGCTTATTTTAATTACAAATACTGGCAAACAAAACACTAATGCTAGTATTTTTCTATTATATATATAGTACGCATTTGTTAAACTGGTAAATTTATTTTACAAACACCCATTTACATACCGAACCATTCTAGACAAACAAACCACGTAAAACACATATAAAATGCGAAGAAAAGACAAAAACCGCAACGCAACAACTTGCCTTTTAGGTCCACTTTTTGTCATTTATTGCGCTTTAACACTTCTTTTTTAAGAAAATTGGCGCACATTTGGTGCCCGAAACAACATAAAAATGCAATTTTGAAGAGGGGAAAATTGCAAAATATACACCTTTTAGCAGACTTAAACGCAGTAATTTCTTTGCTAAATGCAGCAAAACGCAGTGCATTTAGCACCAAAACACAGTGCTATCTGCAGCAAAACGCAAGGCTAAATGCAGCAAAACACAATGCTAAATGATGCAAAACGCACGATTAAAATATAAAAAGCGCGCTCAACAGCACTATCATTATGATAGATAAATCACATAATTCACTAATAACAAGTAATTATTATCACTATTTATATAACTTAATGGCAATACATACTCGGAAAACATAAACAAAACGCCATCATTAAACTGAAAAATAACAAACAACGAACAGCTGTTTTACAAGTGTGCTTTTTTAGCTTCGTGAGCCTTACACCCTATTTGCATGCAAATACAAGCGCATTTACCACAAATCAATACAAACACAAGTAAACCAGCAAGTTACAAACTTTAAAAATACAAGCAAAAATACGCCCTTCGGTCGGATTTTTTCCAGAGAAGACACTCACAATGTTAAATTTTAGTACATTATTTTTACAACACATCGCATCAATTGGCATGACATAAAGCGCGAATTAAAGCCAAATAGGTCATTAGAGTCTAAACAGATTTATTA
>NZ_BAIZ01000095.1 GCF_000613445.1 Hoylesella shahii DSM 15611 = JCM 12083 | reverse complement strand
TCACCTCGGCAGCACCTCTTATATCACCGATGCCAAAGCCAACATCACCCAGTTCGATGCGTACTTGCCGTATGGCGAACTACTCGTTGACGAACACTCGTCTACGGAGGAGATGCCGTACAAGTTCAACGGCAAGGAGTTTGACCAAGAGACGGGGCTGTACTATTATGGGGCGAGGTATATGAATCCTGTTACGAGTTTGTGGTATGGGGTGGATCCATTGGCGGAGAAGTATCCGAATATAACTCCATATTGTTATACAGACAATAACCCTGTTAGGTATATTGACCCAAATGGTATGATAAAAAGAGAGTATTATGATCATGACAATATGGAGCATTCTGGGAATTTGTATAAGAACTATATAAATTTTAAAGATGGAGGCGAGAATGTCTTTAATCTTTTTGCTCATGGAAACACGACAGGATTTGGCTACAGAGGGCATACAGGTTTGTCAACAGGAAAAAATGCCGTAAATTTTCTATACGGGATGATTCAGAATGACAGCGAACTAAAAAATAGCTTTGCCAAACATAAAGTAAAGGATCTTATTATAGTATTATATATGTGTAAAACAGCTAATTTTGCAAAAAGAGTATCAAAAGACCCAAGGTTTAAAAATGTTCTGATAATAGCTCCAAATGGAGATTTTAAAGCAAGTATAAACAAATATACTACAGGAATGTATAACGAGATAGAAATAAAAAAAGAATACTCTAATGACATATTAAGTCCAAACGCCGCATCGATGAAAGGAGTATGGAAGGCTTATAGGAATGGTGCAAACATAAAAAACTATAAAGGAACCTCAAAACCAGGCTCTAGGGGTTTCGATTATTCTGGCAATCAACCTAAGAAAATGGTAGACGGTAGAAAAAAGAAAAAATAGTTTTAGGTGTGTTCAAAACATACCACACAAAGACTCAATGTTTATCCTAATATTGGTCTCTTGTGTGCTTTTAGAATATGTCTTTATATATAAAGATGGTTTCTCATTACATATTAAAGTATGGTCATGAAAAATAAAATTGTTATAGCTATAGTTTTTGCAACTTGCATTATTAGCTGCAGAACGGAAAGAGAAAAGAAGCTAGACTCTTCATTAGAGTCTCTTGCTAACGTCAATGTTTTCTATTACAAACCTGTGAACAACATTGAATGCGATAAAATACGATGGTGTTTAACAAAAATAGACTCTCTTGCTACCGATAAGGAACTTGAAAAGCTCGCAATTCGTAATCAAGATCCAATAATTAGGCTTTATGCCTTTCAATTACTGCTTCATCGAAAGAATGAAAGCTATATGGATATTGCATTGCTAAATATTAGAGATTCATCAAAAGTCATTGTACGCGATTTCTATGGATTTTGCGGTACATATGCAGACATGATAAGTAATATTTGCGTAAACATGCTGGTAAAATCATTAAAATGTATGCGCGACACATCAAAGCTCAACCGATTAGATAGCGTATTGCTATATAGCCCTGATGCAAAAGGAATTCTTTACTATAAGGAATTGTTTTTAAAACTGCCACCGAAAATAGAGTACTATAAATATGTACGACGACACTACTTTGAACAACACAATTTTTATGCGCTGCTCGCTCTAGCTAGATATCACAAGAAAGAGGATAAGTATCAAATCAATAGGCTTCTACTGAATTTTAGAAATCATATTGATTTGCCATGTGGCTTTGAACAGCCTTTTTCTATCGCATTACTTGCAATACAACAATGGCCAGACGATTACTTCATTTCCGCCTTGAAAAGGGCTAGTTATCATTACTTATTTGCTGATGTTATGTTTTCTAATACGTTAAAGTACTTTTTGGGCGCCCTTATGGCCTATAACGCCCAATGGTCTTATGATATAATAAAAAGAAGTATCGAGAAAATGAGAAAGAAAGGGAACACGATTGACACTGAAATTTTAATGATAAGGCTTCGTGAAGCTTATCAAGAGAACCCACATCCAAGATACAAGTCACTTTTCAAATAGTATAATGCCTTGTAGCAAGTGGACTACGAACTAAGGCGGACGCACCGTATAATTCTGTGTAAAACACGGAGCGGCGCATGTATTGGGACGAGGATAACCGCCTGATGGTATTATCGGATAATGGCAAAACCAGTAGATACACCTACAATGCCGCGGGTGAGCGTATCGTCAAGAGCCACGGCGACCTCGAAGGCGTGTATGTAAATGGTGCGCCACAGGGAATCACGTTCCACGAAACGGAGGACTACACCATCTATCCTGCCCCGATTATCACCGTGACGAAGAACCGCTTTACCAAGCATTACTTCATCGGCGATAAACGAATTGCCTCCAAACTGGGAACAGGCAAGTTTAGCAACGTTTATGGCATCAGCAGCAACAACGTTACGGCAGGGCAGAAAGACTATGCTGCCCGCATGCTGCAGATAGAGAAACAACGCGAGGAGTATTACAAGTCCTTAGGCACACCTCCTGGTGTTCCTACGATGAAGGGTGCAACAGCCGACCCCGACAACACCGGTTATGGCTACAACACCATCATCGGAGAGCTGGGCGACCACTCTGTGCCCGAAGGTTGGGTGCAACGTCCGAAGTTCAATGACAAGGGAGATGTCCCTGGTCCACCCATCCAATGGGACAAACCCGAAGACCCCGACAATGTCCAGCCGGGGTATGGTTATTTCCCCACAGACACCGCCCACACCGAGGAAATCTTCTTCTATCATAGCGACCACCTCGGCAGCACATCCTACATCACCGATGCCAAGGCCAACATCACCCAGTTCGATGCTTACTTGCCCTACGGCGAACTGCTCGTGGACGAACATTCTTCGTCCGAGGATATGCCGTACAAGTTCAATGGCAAAGAGTTCGACGAGGAGACAGGACTGTACTATTATGGTGCAAGGTACATGAACCCAAGGACGAGTTTGTGGTATGGGGTGGATAAACATGCTGAAAGCTATCCTCATATCGGTTGTGCAGTATATTGTATAGATAATCCTATTGGTGTCTTTGATACAGATGGAAATGATATACTCCCAGGTCTTGTCCAGCTAAAAAATACAAATGGAAATGGTATTTTTAGGGATTACCATAGTAATAGAAATTATATGGAAGCAATGCGAAGGTTTGCACAAACGACATATGGAAAACAATTTATAGGTTCTTTTTTAAGAAATAACCAATCTCATTATGGGGTTCATGGAAATGGGAAATATTCTGATGTTACTTTACAAATTAATCAGATAGATTTTACAAATCCTACTGACCAATTCCTTTTTACAGGTAATGCTGAAGGTAGTTTTAGTGCAAGGGTTGCAGACGGTAAACTTTTTATAGTTCTAATGTTAGATGTTAAAGGTAAATCTATTGATGATCTCACTGAAACGATAACACATGAGTTAGCTTTACATGGATCGAAACTTGATGATATTGTTAAAGCATTTAGAAAGGGTGGAAAAGATGCTGTAGATAAATTAATGCAGAAAGACCCAGGAGGGGAAAAGGAGCATAAGGCTTTAGGTGAAAAGAATATTAAGGTGCGCAGTGCAAGAAACTACCATAAAACAATGCAAGAATTAACAAAGAAACACAAAACACTAGAGAGAATTTATCAAAACGAAGTAAAAAAATATGGAAAAGGAGGAAACAATGCAAAATAATAATTTGATATTTATATTCACTGTATGCTTATTGGTTATTTCATGTAAAGACGAAAGAAAGATAAACTTAGAGCCACAGAGAATCGATTATATGTATTCTGTAACTTATAAAAAGGATTCTATTCTTGTTGAAAAGCAAGAGCAGGGAGCTGATGTTTCACCTTTAAATTTATATTCATTGGGTGGAGAGTATTTCGATAAAAGAAACGACAAACTATTTCTGTCAACGAAACGAGACACAACGTTTGAAGTGGAAAATATGAGATTTTACTATGAGATTGAAATTAAGAAGGATATGCAGAAAGGAATATATGAAACGAACATCTTTTTAATAAATCAAGAAACAAAACATTATTTAATGACCTATTATTATGATGTAAAGTATAATATTATCAAAATAGACGAATCTAAGGCTGTTACTTTCCGATAGGTACTCCGAAACAAGAAATGGACAGAAACGTTGCAAATGGGACGATAGTGAAATTAAAGAATTTAATATACTGTTGTTTTTATATTTTTATTTAGCTGCAATTCTCCAGAAATAGAGAATACTTACTTTATTGGGAATTGGAAAGCTGCTGACGGCGCTGAAATAATAATTAATAAAGATGGCATTCGCCTTAGGCAGTGCATTGAATATCAGAAATCGCTCACGGGGGTCAAAGTCAAACGTGTCGGTGCCGACTCCATATACGCCAACAATGCCAACCGCACCATGTGTACGGAAAAAGGCATAATGACCTGTTTCGTCAGAAAAGGCCCAAGGCCCAAAGAAGAAGCTGGATGCCTCAAAAAAGCGAAAAGAATTATCGGGGCTCTCAGGGCCACGGTAATGGAGGGCAGCTTCGGGAACCAGAAACAGCACTATGCCGTTGGGCGCATCAAGGCACGCAAAATGTTCAGCGAAACATTGCTGCTCTTCTTCGGAATCCATACGGCAAATGCCGCCGTCCTTGCCGCAAGGCAGATGGCTAAGGACATGAAGAAGGCGGCTTGATAAAAAAATGAGGTGATTTTATATCCATCCATAGGCAGGTATGGAAGGGACAGGTGTGCCCATACGGCTCGATATTTGGGAGTTTTTGCGCGCAAAACACATCAACTACTCTTCCAAAGACGCTTTTT
>NZ_BAIZ01000096.1 GCF_000613445.1 Hoylesella shahii DSM 15611 = JCM 12083 | reverse complement strand
GTAAGGAAGATATTGGTTTGCAAAATAATATCACAGGGTGGATTGTTCCTGAAAAGCAAAATGATTTAATATCGATAATTTCAAAGTTTAACAAATATAAATATCCATTTCTCATTATTAAATAGATAATTCGTCTTGACTTTTAATATTTCTACAAATTGAGAGGAGTTTGTTGTCCTTGTCGGAGATCAGGGAAATAGTCTCAATTCTGATCAGTATTTAAGAAAAAATGAAAACCAACGCCATTTTCTAGAAAGAGGACTCCAAGATGCAATCAAGTTCAAGAAGAAAGACCCAGAGGAAACAACCACAATGCTTGTCTATAAAGGACATTACACGGAAAAGGAATTGTCATACTATAAAGGAATGGCAGAAAAGAATGGCATAAGTTTTGAATTGGCATCAAATGAGGAAGATATAATATCCTATATCAATTACGGAACTGCAGATGTATCTAGATCAGACAGAGACTCTGACCCTATCACTGATTTTGAGTATGTTGGACACGGACACCCCACAGGTTTTTATATTGAGCCTCTTGGTAATGGCGACTATAAATCATTCAATTCTGAAAGGTTTGATGCAAGAGCTTTTGACGTAAATGCCAATATTTATTTATACGGCTGTGGGCAAGGACTTACAGGGAGTGCTCTTCATGATATATATCCTGATATTACTATATCCACTTTAATTGATAATATGCAGAGATTAACAAGGGGAACAATAGTAGGCTATAGTGTGACACTTGAATGGGGAAAGAATCTAGGTTCTTTCATCCCCTACAATTTAGGATATCGCAATACAAATGACAGGTTAAGAAGAAGGCCAACAATTCCCGAGAATAAACGAAAAGTAACACTAAAAGGAACACGTCAATGAAAATCAAGATTTTATTATTCACTATTATGATACAACTTTCCAACATGGAAACTGTTGCTCAAAAAATCACATACATTCATTTTTTGCATGGACCACTTTTGGGAAATAAAGAAAATGATTATGTCGCAATTGGAATGAATTCAAAAAGTAAAGATATTATATTCTATGAAGCAGGGAAAAAACGTAGACGAAAGCCACAAAACCACTATTCCAGGTATTTCTATACACTGGAAAAAGACACACTTATAAGTTATTCTCGTTCATCTTATGATATCTCTGTTAAAGATGAGAAAGGAGAGAACAAATATGGCAGGCTACCATTGGATTATATGCTACATGTCGAGTTTGCAGATGGAACAAATCGAAATTTTTTGAAATGTCCATTATACCCCATTGGCAATAAGAATTTGCATGGGCGTGACTTATACTGGAATAATTTGCGTATGATACTTAAGTATTGCTTTCCTAGAACGAAGTAGTCTATATTATAGGACAGAACTAACTTCACAAGGACGACAGCCTGAACACGGAGCGTCGCATGTATTGGGACGAGGAGAACCGCCTCATGGCACTGTCAGACAACGACAAGACAAGCCGATACACCTACAATTCCGCCGGCGAGCGCGTCGTCAAGAGCCACGGCTATCTTGAGGGCATGTACGTCAACGGCGCGCCGCAAGGCCTCACCTCTGACTGCGTCGACTTCAGGCTGCGCTTCGGAAAAACGAGCAAGCTCCTTTTTCTCTCGGCTTGCACTGAAGTTCCACGAGACGGAGGACTACACCATCTACCCCGCACCCATACTCAGCGTTTCACCAAGCATTATTTCATCGGCGACAGGCGCGTGGCCTCCAAAATCGGTGCAGGCATATTCCAAAACGCCTACGGCCACGGCGCTAACGTCGTCACGGCCGGGCAGAAAGACTACCAGATGCGTATGATGCAGATAGAAAGACAACGCGAGGACTACTACCGCAAGCTGGGCACGCCACCGGGTGTGCCCACGATGAAGGGCGCGACGGCCGAGCCCGAGAACACGCACGAGGGCTACAACACCATCATCAGGGAGTTGGGCGACCACTCTGTGCCCGACGGTTGGATACAACGCCCCAAGCGCAACGCCGTACCCGGCACGCCCCCTGGTCCGCCTGTGCAGTGGGACAAGGCCGAAGACCCCGACGACGTGCAGCCTGGTTACGGCTACGTGCCCGCCGACACCACACGCGAGGACATCTTCTACTACCACACCGACCACCTCGGCTCTTCATCCTACATCACCGACGCCAAGGCCAACATCGCCCAGTTCGACGCCTACCTGCCTACGGCGAACTGCTCGTGGACGAACACAGCAGCAGTGAGGAGATGCCGTATAAGTTCAACGGCAAGGAGTTTGATGAGGAGACGGGATTGTACTATTATGGGGCGAGGTATATGAACCCGAGGACGAGTTTGTGGTATGGGGTAGATCCGTTGGCAGAGAAGTATCCTAACATTGGAGGGTACGTCTATTGCACAAGCAATCCTGTTACACTTATAGATCCCAATGGTAAAGAAATTAAAGAGAACGAATCTGGACCTCAATGGCTACGCTACGCAAAGTTTGTTTTCAAACATCCTATAGCAACTTACCGAATAGGTAAAGGCGTAACACATGGTGCTGATGACATAAGCACAAATAGTACCAGAGTTGCAACCAGAGGCAATGTGTTAGATGGAAGTCGCCCAAAAGATGAGTGTGAACCCGGAAGTGAAAACGGAGCATTTCGCCATACCCTTTGGCAGGCAACTATTACGTCAGAATTTGATACTAGAACTGCGGAGGAAGCAGGTAATGCCCATGAGGATAATCCCAACACGGATTTAGCAATTAAAATTTTTAGCAATTTGTCTGAAGCAGATCAAACAGTAGATTTGTTAAATAATCAAATTGGGAGAGAAATTGGACAAAGAGAGAAAGACAAAGGTATGAGACATTTAGCTTTTAGTGTACTAAAAGAATTTGAACAAAAAGGTTTATATACCGCAGTTAAAAGAGGGAGAGGATGGGTTGTAAAAAAGACAAGATTATCAAAAGATAAATATCTTAAACTCTTTAATCTTTTTGAGATACTAGATAATAGAGGCTTTAAACCAGAGGAAGCAGAACTGTATGATATGAAAGTAAAACAAAAGTTAGAAAGTCAACAAATAACATGGGAGACTATGAAATGAAAGAATATATTTATTTTTTGTTTTTATTTCTATTATATTCTTGTGATAATGGATATAATAGGGTAGATGATGCTGTTATTTCCTATTGGAATAGACACCGAACAGAAAAAGCATTGTAATTGATTTTTCAAGAGAATTTACTTTTGAATGGGATACCTTGTGTTTTTATTCTTTAGGGTGTAGCCTTGATGAAATTAATCATGATTTAGGATTTCAATTAACAGAATATACGGACTTAGCTGATAGAATGATTTTCTTGAACCACGGCAAATTGGTGTATATTGCAGGCTGGTGGTATGATCCGGAAAATCCTAAAGGCATTACAATTGACAGCCCAAATAATATATTTAAAACTAATAGGAGCAGGGCAAAATTTAGGATTAAGAAAAAAGAAGATTTGTTTATTTTACAGCCGTATTTACGATAAAATCGTCTTGACTTTTAAGACTCTTATAATGAGAGGGGGTATTATTTTTGTGATACGAAAAACAAGATAAATACACCTCTCATGTACGAAGTCTTGGACAAATTAACAATAACAATTGAAATCCCGCTCCATTTGTCTGTGACAAAAACGCTATTATATCCCTAAAATGGGCTGTTGGAAGTTATTCCGTAGATTCCCTATAAGTTGAAAGTAGGCCTTCCGTGACATACAAATGATGAGAAAGTCAAGACGATTTCGTTACTTTAACAGGTTATATTGCAATGAGAAAAATTGAAAAGAATGTAAATATGAATGTAAGAAATATCAAGTTATGTATCGGGGTGGTTGTACTCCTTGTCTGTGTGTGGTTTATCATCGTACCCAGACTGAAATTATACGAGGCTAAAAGGAATGCACGTACCTTAATAGAGAAAATAGAGTGGTATCATAGAATTCATAAATGTTACCCAAAAACAATAGATGCAATTGGCTTAAAGGTTGTGCATGAGAACGAAGAATTTAGGTGGCATGGTTTTGTATATATGTATACACAAGTTAGTGATAGCGAATTTGAATTGAATTTATATTTAGATTCTCGCACATATGTTTTTTATTCAATTGCTAACGAGTGGTATATGGCTCAGTCTTCCTCTGCAATTAATCAACTTAAAAAGAAACTGTATGAGGAAATTTTACTAAAGGAGAAAAATGGAGAAGTCGACTCTGTTGTGATAGAAGAAATTACAAAATCAAGCCGAGACAGTATCCTCAAGCATGAAGGAATTAATTCGGAAAATGTTTATTTCGTGAGAAAATATTATCGCAATAAACGAGTGGCGGGAAAGGGATATGCGGTTATAAATAGGAAGGGAAAGAAAATGGATATAAGGAATGTCGGTAGATGGACAGTATTTACTAGTGACGGAAGAAGCTTCCATGTTGCATATAGTGAGAACGACAAAAGAGGTTATGTTATAGAATATATAGATGTAAATTTTGATCTTTGAGAATACGGAAGAGATGTTCTCAAGTCGAGTCCGTCTTGGCTATTAATGTTCCTATAAATTGAGAGGAACTTGTTATCTTTGTTTCTTTGTGATGCCAACACAAGATAAACACTCCTCTCTCACATACGAAGTGTAGGACCATTCACCCCACTACTTTATAAAACGGGCGACCCCCCAACAACTACCGAATACATCAAGTCGTCAATTTAAAAATTTATATTGCTGTCA
>NZ_BAIZ01000097.1 GCF_000613445.1 Hoylesella shahii DSM 15611 = JCM 12083 | reverse complement strand
GGACCCTAGGGTGTGGCAGGTCTTCACCAAGGTGCTCTACGGCAAAGTATTTGCCGATAAGGGCTACATCAAACAACAATTCTTTGAGAACCTCTTCAACCAAGGCATCCATCTCGTTCACGGGCTCAAATCAAACATGAAAAACAAGCTTATGCCCTTGTGGGACAAGATGATGCTGCGCAAGCGATATATAATAGAATGCATCAACGAACTGCTCAAGAACAAGGCCAACCTTGTCCATTCACGCCATCGCTCCGTACATAACTTCCTCATGAATCTCTGTGCGGCATTAGCAGCATATTGTTTCTTCGAGAATAAGCCAGAGGCACTGCCCGTGCGCATTGAAAAGACTAGGCAATTGGAACTTTTCTAAGCAAATCCTTATCCCGAACTGGCGTAAAGCCTATAATAAATAATGATAACGCGATAATTTTATCAGAGTCTTTTATAGAAGGGGTTGAGAAAGAACGACGAGGCTTTTTTATAAAAGAAAATAGGAAAAAGATATTCAGAGAGAAGGAAATTATTCCATATTCTATTAGCATACTGTACATGGTCGAAAAAGATTCAATACTGTTTGATAATATTATAAACAACATGCGAATCATTCGCTATAAAGAATAACTCATATTGAAACATAATATAAAAATAGTAACTATTCAGCGATAAGGTGTATAAACCACTATTGATTATCAAGAAGTTACATAAAAAGACAATACAAATTTTGGTAAAGAATGTCATTTTGAACCTTTTTGCCACAAAGTTACGTTTATAAGTTCTTGATATTCAACGTTCATTATCGCTGAATATGTTTAGTCAAAAAGAAACGTTAAAAAATGCCGCACAGGCGACTACACATGAACTTTATGGTCATATTCTATTTATGTTTAGAGGTTGGGATTCCAGTCATGGAGTAAATCGAAAAACAGATAATATAAGATTAGAAAACTGGTTAATAGATAGGGCAAATGAAACAGATAAAAATTTTAACTATTAAAGTTATGCTCATATTCATACCCTTTTGTAGTAGTATAGCAGTAGTCGCAGCAATAAATAATTGTGATAGTTTGCAATTGCCCGCTTGCAGTTTAAATGGAAAATACCATATTTTACACTCTTCTCAAAACGGATACTATATTGATGTAGTTTTAAGTAAATATGTTGAACAGAATTTGCCAATAATGAGGTATGATTCAAGTTCTTTCCGTTTTCTTGTTTTTATCAAAATAGATAAAAAGGGTAAGGTTAAGCGTATTCGTTTAATAAATCAAAATAGCTTTAAAAACAATATGACTGCATGGATAGAAGTACAAAAAATTTTAAAAAGGATTCACTTTATTCCTGCAAGATTAAATGGTAGAACGATAGTTTATCGCTCAACATTTTATTTACGATTGGATTTTACTAAGTGTGGAAATTGAATTTAGTTCCCTTGTCTCTTATATTTTATACTATCAAAAGGTAAGTATGGGGAAACCGAGGACTACACCATCTATCCTGCTCCTATTATCACTGTGACGAAGAACCGCTCTACCAAGCATTACTTCATCGGCGATAAACGTGTAGCAAGTAAACTCGGTGTGGGCAAGTTTAGCAATGTCTACGGCATCAGCAGCAACAACGTTACGGCAGGCCAGAAAGACTATGCCGCCCGCATGCTGCAGATAGAGAAGCAGCGCGAGGAGTATTACCGCAAGCTGGGCACACCTCCGGGTGTTCCTACGATGAAGGGTGCAATGGCCGATCCCGACAACACGGGTTATGGCTACAACACCATCATCGGGGAGCTGGGCGACCACAGCGTGCCCGAAGGTTGGGTGCAACGACCGAAGTTCAATGACAAGGGAGATGTCCCTGGTCCACCCATCCAATGGAACAAACCCGAAGATCCTGACAATGCCCAGCCGGGCTACGGCTATGTTCCTGCCGACACGTCCCACCACGAGGACGTCTTCTACTACCACACCGACCACCTCGGCTCTACATCCTACATCACCGATGCCAAGGCCAACATCACCCAGTTCGATGCTTACCTACCCTATGGCGAGTTGCTCGTTGATGAACACAGCAGTAGTGAGGATATGCCGTATAAGTTCAACGGCAAGGAGTTTGACCAAGAAACAGGCTTGTACTACTATGGGGCAAGGTATATGAACCCAAGGATGAGTTTGTGGTATGGAGTGGATCAATATGCAATAGAGTTCTCCAATATAGGCTCTTACGTTTATTGCATGGGAAATCCAATAATATTAAATGATAATGATGGGAATATACCATATAAGAAAGCTGTCAAGAATAATGGAGTGGCGAGTAAATTCGGAATACGTTTACACCCTATACATAAGAAATTAAAAGGACATGGAGGAGTTGATCTAAAGGCAGCAAGAGGTAGTTCTGTACATGCCATTGCTAATGGAAAAGTAAAAAAATAGGTTGGGATCCTAATGGCTATGGAAGGTATATTATCATAGAACACGACCAAAAATATGAGTCTTTATATGCTCATTTAGAAAAAGATGGAGTTCGTGTAAAAGTTAAGCAGGATGTAAAAGAAAATGATATTATTGCAACCTCTGGAAATACAGGAGGTTCAACCGGCCCACATCTCCATATTGAAATAGGTAAAGGAAATATATTAAAAACAGAGAATAAAATTGATCCCGAAAGTATTGGAGATTTGCAGTTGCTGTTGAATTCAAATAGTAAGACACCTCTTCAAGGTAATAATATCAAAGAAACTCCTTCTCACGAGAGAACAATAATGTTGAACGAAGTTGTAATTACAGCTCCCGCACCTAAACCCAAATCTTTTGTTGATATTATTGTTCCATCCATCAATAGCAATGATATGAAAATAAAAAAATATCGTATCTCCCCAAAAGAAGTAAAAAGAAGAAATATTTATGAGAGCATTAATCATATTTCCCATGGTCTATTTGTTCTTTTCTTGCACTTATCACAAAGTGAATGATAGTATAAAGAAAAAAATGATAGTCGCCCAGTCAGATACCTTTCAAAAAAGGAAAGAAGTCTTTGGTCATTTTGTAAAAGAATTTCATAACAATAGAACGTTTATGTTATCAAGAATAAAAGATGGCATTAAAGGATTTAATACAGATGACCATCTTATAGATGATACATTAGAAACAGAGTATATTTGGAAGAAGAAAGATATTGTTATATATATGGAAGATGTCAATAAGGCATTTTATTCTTCTGAATATAAGAAAGAATATAGGATACTAGAAAATAAAGACATTGAGGAATACATATATATACCAAATAGTAGTTGTTTCTATAAATGTATATTTAGATTTACCGATAAATGGTATATGGTGGAATTCATTGTAAATACATTATAGATCCCATGTCTAATATCTATAATGTAATTTATTGAAAGAATTATCAAATAACAAAAGTATGGGTGACCTACTGTTCAACTTTCTTTCTGTCCCACCCACGTGGTATCTCTGTCTCAACAAAGATTGCACGCACAAGGACACCAGCATGCACTATTTTGCAGGTCAGCATCTACCTGCCAACAAGATGACGGGCTTTGCCATCTATCCCAATGTCCTGCAGAACGGCAACTACTGTTTCTACATAGAAACGCGAGTGATACGCGCCGCCTGGGGATTTCACGAGCTGTTTCTCAACGCTACGCCGTGCCCGGCACGCCCGTGCAGTGGGACAAGGTCGAAGACCCCGACGACGTGCAGCTGGGTTACGGCTATGTGCCTGCCGACACCACGCACGAGGCCATCTTCTACTACCACACTGACCACCTCGGCAGCACCTCTTATATCACCGACGCCAAGGCCAACGTCGCCCAGTTCGATGCCTACCTGCCCTACGGCGAACTGCTCGTGGACGAACATTCGTCCACGGAGGAGATGTCGTACAAGTTCAACGGCAAAGAATTTGACGAGGAAACGGGGCTGTACAACTTTGGAGCGAGGTATATGAACCCGGAGACGAGCTTGTGGTATGGGGTGGATCCGTTGGCGGAGAAGTATCCTGAGATAGGAGGATATATTTATTGCCATAATAACCCAATTGTCTTTTTTGATCCGAACGGAATGGAAGAAGATGATGACAAAAAGATAAGTACTTTGAAATCAATAGACCAATTTGAACAATCAACAACACAAACAGTATTTAAAAATATTCCCAAGGAAAAGTTCATAAAGGATTTAAGGAATCATATCAACAATCCATGAACTATTCAACAAGGGAATAATGGGACATGTGGTGCTGCTGCAATCTCTAAATACCTAGCGGAAGAACAACCTGATTTGTACGCTAAAACAGCAATTTCACTATATACCACTGGATTTGCGACAAACCGAGGATTAACTTTTTCTGTTACAGGTGAAATGAAAAACGGTACAGTAGGAGATTTACATAATGCAGGTCTGAATTCTGTTGATGCTATCATGCAAGGAGCACTTACTAACTTGAATAATAG
>NZ_BAIZ01000098.1 GCF_000613445.1 Hoylesella shahii DSM 15611 = JCM 12083 | reverse complement strand
CTATGTATGTTGTTCTTTTTTTGTTTGCGGTTATTTGCCATTCCTTGTCAGGGGTGTTTATTCTTTATTCGCTGTTGTGTTGGCCTCTTCTCTTTCCTCCACCTCTTTCACCTTTCTAAATAGGTCGGATGCAAACACCAGGTCGTTTAGCTTTTGGTTTTTGCTACTCATCACGTCATCTTTCGTTCCTTGCCATTCTTTCTTACCTTTATAGATAAAGCAGATGTTTTCGCCAATGCCCATAACCGAGTTCATGTCGTGGGTGTTAATAATGGTGGTCATACCAAACTCTTTGGTGATGCTCGATAGCAATTCGTCTATCACGAGCGAGGTCTTGGGGTCGAGTCCAGAGTTCGGTTCGTCGCAAAACAGATACTTCGGATTAAGTACAATGGCTCTTGCAATGGCCACGCGCTTTTGCATACCGCCCGAAATCTCACCTGGAAACTTGCTTTGTGCATCGGTAAGGTTTACGCGTGCTAGGCATTCTTGCGCGCGTTTAGTGCGTTCGCGCAAGTTCATTGTGGAGAACATGTCGAGGGGAAACATCACGTTTTCGAGCACCGAAAGCGAGTCGAACAAAGCTGCACTTTGAAATATCATGCCCATCTCGCGGCGCATGTGCACCTTTTCGTGCTTAGACATCGTAACAAAATTGCGCCCATCGTAGAGTATGTCGCCCGAACTAGGCTCGAGCAAGCCCACGATATTCTTCATTAGTACGGTTTTTCCCGAACCGCTCTGTCCGATAATAAGATTGGTTTTACCTGTCTCGAACACGCAATCTATACCTTTAAGAACGGTTTTATCTTCGAAAGATTTTGTAAGTCTCTTAACTTCAATCATTGTTTTTGTTTTTTAGGCTGGCCATTGGTTTTGGCGTTGCCAAGTGAAAATGTGTTCAACGCCTGCATAAACAGATGCTATGCTGCGCGTGGCACATCCCTTTTGTTATTGAATGTTGGTGAGTGGCTTTGCAATGGTTAGCTGAGCACCTGTGTGAGAAACACGTCGGAGAACAAAATCAGCACCGAACTGCAAACCACGGCGTCTGTACTGGCCTTTCCCACTTCTACCGAACCGCCCTCTACCGTATAACCAAAGTAAGAAGAAACGCTGGCTATGATATAGGCAAAGAATAAACTCTTAACGATACTCATCCACATAAACCATGGATTGAATGCATGTTGTATGCCAAGCGTGAGGTCGTCGGGCGTAAGAATGTGCCCAATGTAGGCGGTGGCGTAGGCTCCCAGAATACCCATTGCCGAACTGAATATCACCAAGAAGGGCATAATGGTAACTAGGCCTAATATCTTGGGCAGTATTAAGTAAGAGGCAGAGTTTACACCCATGATGTCGAGTGCATCTATCTGCTGTGTTACCCGCATCGTTCCCAGTTCCGAGGCAATGTTCGAACCCACCTTACCAGCCAAGATAAGACACATGATACTCGACGAAAATTCGAGCAACATAATTTCGCGCGTGGTATAACCCGACACCCAACGAGGCATCCATGGGCTCTGTATGTTCAATTTCATCTGAATACAGATAACCGCACCAATGAAAAAAGAGATGAGCAATACAATGCCCACCGAGTCAACTCCAAGTTGCGACATTTCTTTTACGTAACGTTTGAAAAACATACGCATACGCTCAGGGCGCGAAAACGAACGTCCCATTAGTATAAGGTATCGTCCAAGTGTGTTGAGATAGTTCAGAATCAACATTTTTTATCCTAATATATAATAATGTGTATGCCCATTTGCGGTGTACCGTATGTTATGGGCAATGTTTAGTTCCTTTTTGTTTTGGCACGCATTCGCTGTTGCAATCTTGTTTTCAAATTGCCGAATGCAGCCTAACTTATGCAAAGTTAGTGCCAATGAGCGCAATGAAATTTTGTTTTCAAATTGCCGAATGCAGCCTAACTTATGCAAAAGTACGCAAATTATGATAGAAACAGTCATCTTGCTCGCTGTTTTTATTTCTTGTTACCACTTTTATGCCTACCTTTGCACCAAGGTTTAATTATCAGAATATAAACAGAAGATATGTCTACGAATGATTTTCAACTTAACGAACAGAGCCACGAGGAAACCCATATGGAGCTGCGTGCCGAAGGACTTGTTAAGCGATATGGCAAACGTACGGTGGTAAACGATGTCTCTATCAACGTGCGTCAAGGAGAAATTGTGGGGCTGCTCGGACCTAATGGTGCTGGCAAAACCACCTCGTTCTATATGACTACTGGTTTGGTGTTGCCCAATGATGGACATATCTTTATCGACAATACTGAGATTACCGACTTTCCTGTCTACAAACGTGCGCGTGCTGGTATTGGTTATCTGCCTCAAGAGGCCAGTGTGTTTAGAAAATTGAGTGTGGAAGACAATATCATGGCCGTGCTCGAACTTACTGGTAAACCTAGACAATATCAGCTGGATAAACTTGAAAGTCTTATTCGAGAGTTTCGTTTGGGTAAGGTTAGAAAAAACAAAGGCGACCAATTGTCGGGTGGAGAACGCCGACGCACCGAGATTGCACGCTGCTTGGCCATTGACCCTAAGTTTATTATGCTCGACGAACCGTTTGCTGGTGTCGACCCTATTGCTGTGGAAGACATTCAACACATCGTGTGGCAACTAAAATACCGCAACATCGGTATTCTTATAACCGACCATAATGTGCAAGAAACGCTTACCATTACCGATAGGGCTTACTTGCTTTTTGAGGGCAGAATTCTTTTCCAAGGGGCTCCTGAAGAACTGGCAGAAAACAAAATCGTACGCGAAAAATATCTCAGTAATAGCTTCGTTCTACGTAAAAAAGACTTTCAAACACTTGACGAAGAAAGACGCGCACGCTTTGGCGAACTGTAAATTACGAGATTTTGGCATCGAAATAGGTATGTGCTTGCAGCCCAAAGCACTCTGTGTTTAACGTTGTGCACCAGATGGATAACGATATTTAAAGGGGTAGTTCTGGGTTGTAGTATATTTGCAAAATCAAGAGACTTGATTAAAAAATACTTATAAAACTTGCATAGTTCCGAATAAATTCGTACCTTTGCACTCGCAATTCAGAAATGATGCGCGAAAAGAAAACTATAATATCGCGGAGTGGAGCAGTTGGTAGCTCGCCAGGCTCATAACCTGGAGGTCACATGTTCGAGTCGTGTCTCCGCAACTAAGTTAAAGAGGTGTAAGGAATATTTCCTTACACCTCTTTTTGTTGTTTGTAAATTGTGGTGATGGGGTGGGTGTTTACGCAAGGGATTGGTTCGCGCTGCCTGCCAGAGCTCTTGCCTCCTTGTTGTCAATAGCGCCCCTTTTTAACGTATTTCGCAATCGTTTCGACCTGATGTGCAAAACCATCAACGGTTTGCGTGTTTTTTTTATTAGTGGTATTCTTGGTTCTGCTGCTGCTTTAATTCGTCTTCTTGAAAAATGTAAAATATTTGACATTTAATTTACATCAAAAACAGCTCTCTAAGTTCACCAACTGTTCACTCGCTCGCAAATATTCCATTCTCACGAGGGGTTTTTCTCATAATAAATGGAGTGGGTTGTAAGTGCAAGAAAGTTGCAGTTCGGTTGCATGGAAATGCAGAATAGGCCGAACAATGGGCGTTTTGTTGCTAAAACTTGGGTGTTTTGCTGCATTTAGCCTTGCGTTGCTGCAAAACGCAAGGTAAAATGGTGCAAAACGCAGGGTGAAATGGTGCTAAATGCGAGATGAAATGCTGGAAAATGCAAGTGGGGTTGCATAATTTTGCGCACCGCATGGTGGTTTTATGCATCTAATAACAGTGGAAAACAAGACTTTTTTGTGTAAAAATGTGTCTAAAAAGTAGGTTTTTAGGTTCTAAAAGCTGGTTTTGGGGCGATGTAAATTTGTGAGCTGGCCTCAATCTAGAAAGGCTAAATGGTGCAAAACGCAGACGAAGTGCTCGAAAAGGATGTAAAAACAAAATGCTTTTAGGCAAAATTAAGGGCTAAATGCATGGTTTTAGGCTTCATTTTTCGCTAGAATGAGAGGTGAATAATTTGCATTCTGTAAAATATTTTCAACACCATCGACAGATGAAACAAGAAAGGGGGCTTAACGAAAACGTTGGTTGTTGTTTTGGCCCAAGGGCTCAATTACGATTAAGGGTTAAGGTTGGCGTTGTTATGTTGCCTGCCTTAACCCTTAATCGTTGTGGGGGTTTACCCCCCAGTTGCTTGGTTGTAAGAGGCTTTAATGTCCTTATTGTTTAGGCACGATGGATATGGCATAGCCACCACCAGCCACAGCCGTGAGCGTAAGACGGGTGCTTGAGGTAACCGTTCGGCGCTCTATGCGATAGGCTTTGGGGTTGCTACGATAGTCGGCATTGGGTGCATCGGTGTAAATAGTGGCTTCGTACTTACGTCCCTTGTCGAGGAACGACAGCGT
>NZ_BAIZ01000099.1 GCF_000613445.1 Hoylesella shahii DSM 15611 = JCM 12083 | reverse complement strand
ATTAATATTATCAAAGTAGTCGATAAAATGATCTTCCGCATAGTATACAAATTGAATAACACTGCCATAACTGATTTTTTACATAAATAGAATAATTCAAGTATTAAAATAAGCCTTGTAACCACGGACGTGGTCTACCTGCCACCGAGGTTATAGCCGTAGGTTACTTTCTCCTCATCGGGGTAAATCATTTCCAATAGGCGGTTATGGCTGTCATACTTCCACTGTGTGACGTATGTTGCCACTGCATGATTAGGTACAATCAGCGTGCGTACCGTCTTCAAGACCTCACCCATCTTACCGTAGTAATACTCGATAGCACCACTACCGTCCTCGCGAAGCATCAATCTGCCAATGCGATTCTGGGAGGCATTGCGAGACACTAAGTACAGAATACATTTTTGTTTGAGACGGCTCGTTTTTGTAATCATATAATTGCATTACTTATGAGTTTTATCTCCAGACCTAAAAATAATTCTATTAATTGAACCAGTCTTACTATACCATACATCTATCCAATCCTCATTCATATAAGAAATTATGTCATTATAATCCGAATCATTTGGCAAAACGAAACGCATTTCTTGTCTGATTTTTTCATCTCCACTAATGGATTGATATATATATAGTATATCACCGTTTGAGAATACAACAAAATAAGCAGTTAACTCATCTTCATAAATACCATTTATTTGCGATTTGTTCTTCCAATATGAACAGTGTTTCCATTTATTGTCCAACAAGTTGGCATTCTCAACAAAAGAGAAACCAATAGAGTCAAATTGCAAAAATGTATTATCATCTAGTTTAAAGATGACATTTAGCCCATAATCAATATCCTCGTTCCTACATAAAATGTCTTTTACTATCATATCCGTCTTTTTGCAAGATGCCCCTCTTGATACATCAAAAGGGGCATCTTAATTTTAATTATCTGTGTCCCAAAGGAATTCCTTTTTTGGAAATTCTATCATACACTGTTTCAGAAACAGTTCTTCCTGTAAAATATCCAGCAACACCTCCTATAGTTACCGTTTGCAGCCCTTGTGCGTGCCATAGCACGAGCCTGTGCCGCCTCCGGTGTGCCGTCGTTGCAGCAGAATTGTCGTGCAAACGAGAGGAAAGTGAGCTTGCTCAAGCTTTCCCGAGTGCAGCCGACAATGTCTTTTAGACAAACCTGACCATTTACGTAGTCGTCATTGTCCTTACCATTATAAGGTTGGTCAAACGCCTTGTAATTGTCTTTAATGGATTGCAGTTGCTGATTATACTTGTCCTTGTAATTAATAGTAAGACCATCAGCCTCATTACCTGCATACGGTATTCGTCTTGGGTCTGCACCGTAACTTGCAAGGTCGCCAAGCTTAGATACGATACGCTGGCTTCCGATGTAGATGTGCTTGGTGTACTTGCCACCTTGCCCAGCAACTAAGTATGGGCTGACATAAAGGCTGAAGCGTGCCGTACCGGTGTTACCACCCGAGAACTCAGAGTTCACATAAATGGCTTCATTCTCGCCTGAGGTCTTCACCATGCGCTCACCATCGGCATCATACCAATAGTTGCTCACAAAGCCGTTCTCATCGGCTGCAAGGAGTCTGTTCTCCTCGTCCCACCTATACTTCTGCTCGGTTGTCTTCTCATCTTCCTTGCCGTCTTTCTTTACACGAGAGGTATTGATGTAGACAAGGTTTCCGTTGGCATCATAGGTGTACTTGTGTCCGTTGTTGATATTCGTACTCTCCGTAGGAGTTTCTTCCGTTCGGTAGTTGATATCGCGCACATTGTCGAGTTGGAACTTCTTACCATCTGCCTTCTGATAGGTATAGGTGAGATCATAGCCTGCATTGAGCGTGCCCTCGAACTGCACACCTGTCTGCGAGAGATGTTGCTTCTTACTCGTGATGCGGTGCATGTTGTCGTAGCCCATAGATAACGTATAAGAAGCGGCTTTATTGTCCGTTCCCTTATAAGTACCCGTTGCGCTTGCCAAACGATATAGTGGGTCATAAGTATAACTGTGGCTCATCTGTCCGCCTGCCTTTCCACTCTGTGGGAGTGGAGCATTGTTCTTAATACCGAGCACGTTGCTCACAGCGTCATAACTATAGGCATTGTCCATAATAGTACCTGCCTTGGCATTGACCACGAGGTTCTGCAAACGTCTGTGTGCAGGGTCGTAACTGTAGAACGTTTCTGCTCCGTTGCAATACTTCAGATAGGTGCGCTGCTCGATGATGCCTGTTCCTTCACACATATCAATTATTTAACGTCGTTCTTTCTTGTTTAGTGCTTGCGGTTTTAATACCCTTATATGGGTGTTAAGAGGTATTTAAATACTAAAGAATATGGGACTCTCATTTCACTAACACTCTACTATGAACATTTCCAATATAGACTTATCTACCACTAAGGAGAATGACCAAACCTTAGGCATTAGGGAATTTATAAGTTCTTCAAAATTATTCTTAAGTACTTCCTTTATTGTTTGCCGTTCTATGCTATTATAAAAGTGCCAAGATAGGTATTTTCCCCAAAGACGAATCGCTTCACGGTAACCATCTGCTTGTATTTGTCTTACATATGTTCCTCCCTTAAATAAAACAATAATATTAAAAGTTTGAAATTCTGAAGGAAGATGACAATGCTGAACAATATATGCTTCTATTATTTTTCCATTGACTTTTTCATATAAGCAACTAATATGATGTAACTTCTTCAAGGGTATTTCCTCTATATCTCCACTATATACATGTTGCTTCGCTTTAGACTTGCTAATATTACCAATATGTGGAAAATTCAACGCGTCAACCCATTGGTTCATTGCAACTTTCATAGAAACTGCATCTATTTGTAAAACGTCTGTTTTTTCCCCATATTGATAATTGGTTATAAAAGTATATTTGTCCATCACCTATTACCTTTATGGTTTCTACTATGGTTTTCACCACTGAAATTTCTACGTTCATTGGCCCGATTCATTTGTCTCTTTAATTTTTCTATTTGCTTTTTTACTTCAGGTGTTTTGTTAGGTGAAGACTTTAATTTGTCGTATTGCCGCTTATATTCTTCATATCTATCCTTTTCGGCGTATTTGTAGGACAACATGTAATACACAGGATACTACTGACCGATATTAGTATTTGCTTTGCCATCTCATTATCTTAGTGTTACAAGATATGTTGATACTAATTATTTTATTA
>NZ_BAIZ01000100.1 GCF_000613445.1 Hoylesella shahii DSM 15611 = JCM 12083 | reverse complement strand
AAAAAGCCCCAAGCGCTTGTTAGCACTCGGGGCTTCGTATTGAAAAAAGGCGGCCACCTACTCTCCCGCATTGCATTGCAGTACCATCGGCGCAAGCGGGCTTAACTTCTCTGTTCGGAATGGGAAGAGGTGGGACACCGCCGCAATAACCACCTGATTAGGGGTTGAAAGTATCGCACAAGCAAGTAAAGAATGTAAAGGGACGTAAACTGTTCAAAACAGTTAGTTATTCATAACCTAACGACACGGCTGAGGTGCGGGGAGGTAAGAAAGTTTCGGGCAATTAGTAGCGCTCGGCTTTGGCGTCGCCGCCTTTACACCTGCGCCCTATCAACGTCCTCGTCTTGGACGACCCTTATGAGGAGTTCTAATCTTGCGGCCGGCTTCGCACTTAGATGCTTTCAGCGCTTATCCGATCCAGACTCAGATACCCGGCGGTGCACCTGGCGGCACAACCGGTAAACCGGAGGTCTGTCCATCACGGTCCTCTCGTACTAGTGACAGAGCCACGCAAAACTCCAACGCCCACGATAGATAGAGACCGAACTGTCTCACGACGTTCTGAACCCAGCTCGCGTGCCACTTTAATGGGCGAACAGCCCAACCCTTGGGACCTTCTCCAGCCCCAGGATGTGACGAGCCGACATCGAGGTGCCAAACCACCCCGTCGATATGAGCTCTTGGGGGGGATCAGCCTGTTATCCCCGGAGTACCTTTTATCCTTTGAGCGATGCAGTTTCCATACACTTGCACCGGATCACTATGCCCCAGTTTCCTGCCTGCTCGGCATGTCTGCCTCCCAGTCAAGCACCCTTATGCCATTGCACTCTAAGAGGCCGGTTACCAATCGGCCTGAGGGTACCTTTGGAAGCCTCCGTTACGCTTTTGGAGGCGACCACCCCAGTCAAACTGCCCACCAAGCAGTGTCCCCACATCTGCGGGTTAGACCTCGGACAGCCAAAGGGCCGTATTTCAAGGGTGGCTCCAAGAGCGCTGGCGCGCCCCCTTCAAAGCCTCCGGCCTATCCTACACATCGGATGACCAAGGTCAATGCTAAGCTGCAGTAAAGGTTCACGGGGTCTTTTCGTCCCATCGCGGGTAATCGGCATCTTCACCGATACTACAATTTCACTGAGATCATGATTGAGACAGCGTCCAGATCATTACACCATTCGTGCAGGTCGGAACTTACCCGACAAGGAATTTCGCTACCTTAGGACCGTTATAGTTACGGCCGCCGTTTACCGGGGCTTCAATTCAAACCTTCGAGTTGCCTCTAAGCTCTCCTCTTAACCTTCCGGCACCGGGCAGGTGTCAGGCTGTATACCTCATCTTTCGAGTTTGCACAGCCCTGTGTTTTTGTTAAACAGTTGCCTGGACCTATTCTCTGCGCCTCGCCTTGCGACGAGGACCCCTTATCCCGAAGTTACGGGGTCAATTTGCCTAGTTCCTTAACCATGAATCTCTCAACGCCTTAGTATGTTCTACCCGACTACGTGTGTCCGTTTGCGGTACGGGTGCCGCACGGATTAAGCTTAGCGGATTTTCTCGGGAGTATGATTACCCACACTATTGCCTCGCCCCGAAGGGAAAAGCATACTTTCGAGATTCGACTCGGGTGGTGGATTTGCCTGCCACCCTCAACATCTACACTCTTCAACGGAGAATTCCGTCTCTCCGCGGTGGTGTCACGCCTCCGTCTCCGCGTCGCTCCGTGCGGCAGTAAGGGAATATTAACCCTTTCTGCCATCGGCCTCGCCGTTCGGCTGAGCCTTAGGACCCGACTGACCCCGGGATGATTGACATTGCCCGGGAAACCTTAGTCTTACGGCGGGAGGGAATCTTACCCTCCTTATCGTTACTTATACCTACATTTGCTTTTCCATAAGCTCCAGCGATAATTGTCTTATCGCATTCAACGCCGATGGAATGCTCCCCTACCGATACTTTTTTAAATTCTATCCCGCGTCTTCGGTGTCTGCCTTATACCCGATTATTATCCACGCCCGGACCCTCGACCAGTGAGCTGTTACGCACTCTTTAAATGAATGGCTGCTTCCAAGCCAACATCCTGGCTGTCGCGGGGACCAGACTTCGTTAGACTAACTCAGGCAGAACTCCGGGACCTTAGACGGCGGTCTGGATTCTTCTCCTCTCGGGAACGGACCTTAGCACCCGTCCCCTTACTGCGCAGCTTCTAACCCCTAAGCATTCGGAGTTCGTCAGGACTTGATAGGCGGTGAAGCCCTCGCGTCCTATCGGTCGCTCTACCTCTTGGGGAAAACACTGCACGCGGCACCTAAATGCCTTTCGGGGAGTACGAGCTATCTCCAAGTTTGATTGGCCTTTCACTCCTACACACACCTCATCGGGAAGCTTTTCAACGCTTATCCGTTCGGACCTCCATCCCGTGTTACCGGGACTTCATCCTGGACATGTGTAGATCACTTGGTTTCGCGTCTACCACCACCAACTAATACGCCCTATTCAGGCTCGCTTTCACTGCGGATCCAGACCTAATGGCCCTTAACCTTGCTGGTGAAGGTAACTCGTAGGTTCATTATGCAAAAGGCACGCCGTCACTGCAAAAGCAGCTCCGACCGCTTGTAGGCGCATGGTTTCAGGAACTATTTCACTCTTCTTATCGAAGTGCTTTTCACCTTTCCCTCACGGTACTGGTTCGCTATCGGTCTCACAGGAGTATTTAGCCTTACCGGATGGTCCCGGCAGATTCGCGCAGGATTACTCGTGTCCCGCGTTACTCAGGATTCCGCTATGTCATCTTATGCTTCGGATAAGGGGCTATCACCCGCTATGGCACTCCTTTCCAGGAGATTCTCCTCACACGCAATGTACAACAGCGCGGTCCTACAACCCCAGCGATGCGTTGCCACAACGCTGGTTTGGGCTCTTCCCCGGTCGCTCGCCACTACTGGGGGAATCATTAATTTATTTTCTATTCCTCGGGGTACTAAGATGTTTCAGTTCCCCCGGTTCGCCTCACCGCTGAGCAGTGATACCCACGTATTGCGTGGGTGGGTTGTCCCATTCGGAAATCCGCGGGTCAAAGGTTATTTGCACCTTACCGCAGCTTATCGCAGCTTATCACGTCCTTCATCGCCTCTGTGAGCCAAGGCATCCGCCATGCGCCCTTAATTACTTTCTTTACGCCAGCG
>NZ_BAIZ01000101.1 GCF_000613445.1 Hoylesella shahii DSM 15611 = JCM 12083 | reverse complement strand
AAACTTAAAAACTTATAAACTTAAAAACTTATAAACTTAAAAACTTAGAAACTCAGAAACTTATTTCTTACCTTTTTTCGAAACCATCCAACAGCCCTTTGTTGGTGCGCATTGCAGCTGACTACGAAAAAGGAAAGCGCCCTCCTTGTGTATCTTCCTGAAATCGTTGGCACAAGATTTTTCGGGTGCGGGACCAAAGTTTTCTTCAGCCTGGTCCCATGCGTTGCGCCAAAGCAGCACGTAACTAGGGGCAAATCCCTTGATGGCAGGCAGCAAAGTAGAGCTATACCATTGGGCGTCGGGCGTATTGCGATAGCCTGCTTCGGTTAAGGCATACAGTTTTTTATGTTTCTTGGCGTAGGTTGCCATAATGCGCATCTCATTTTGACATTGCTCGATAAACACCTCACTACCTTTAAACTGATACACATCCACGCCCAGCACATCCACAAAGCGTCGCCAGGGTAATAACTAAAGTAGTGTTCGGGTGTGTCGTTGGCTTTCACATTGGGCGAATAGCTCCACACCAGATTTGTTAGGCCAGCATCGGCCATGGCATTAAACGTGAGACAGAACAGCGCTTTGTATTGTTCGGGCGTGCATTGCTTGTTTCCCCACCAAAACCACGCGCCACTCATCTCGTGCCACGGACGAAATATAACGGGTACAGCACGTCCCCGCTCATCTTTAAGCGAGCCCAAAAATTGGGCCAAACGTGCGTGCCAAAGTTGCATCTTGGCCACTTCCTTACCGCCTGGCAACACTGCAGTGACGGCATCGCCATCGGTGTTCCAGGCATCTTTACCCGTAACGGGATTGTAAGTGTGCCAACTAATGGTTACGATGCCGCCTTTTTGATGGTGGGCGATAATCTGTTGGCGCATCTTATCAAAGGCAACACCATCCAGATTTTTATCGTTACCCAATTCAAGTCCGCCCAATTCGCATCCCAAAACGGCTGGATAATCGCCGCAAACATCGTTAACATCGCTGCGTCCATATTCCCATTTCCAGGTAGTTCCATAAAACAGGGCGTCTTGATGTCCGAACATCACGCCACGTTTTTGCAACGTTTTGAGGCGTTCGATGAGTTGTTGTGCAGGTGTATTCTGCACCTTTTGCTTTGCATTTGCACCCAAAGCGAGCATTGCTATGGCCATTGCTAGGATTATTTTTTTCATATCATTCGCTATTGAAAGAAACATTATGATTTGCCCCACTTAGATAACAGCCCTACCAACCTTTTGTTTAAAGCCGAAGCACCAGCAAGAAGCATGCGCGCTAGGGCACACCCGTCAAGTGCAACATTATCCATTGCCCGATTTTTCTTTGTCGCAAGACCTAAAAATAAGGGTTATGTCTGGGCTTGGCCAATCATCGTTTCATCGTTTATCAGTATTTGGGCAGTTTGGCTATACCAGCTTTAATCACATTCACGGTAGAAGTGTCGGTCGAGAACACCGAGTTAAGTCCCTGTGCCTCTTGTGCTGGGTCGCCCGTATAGTCGTCGCCAGGTTCCCATTGTTCGTGTTTGGGCAACGCTTGTCCGCCCCAGCCCCAGAAGTTGCAGCCTGCAAAGTAGCCTCCTTTGGCAGCATCGTCTGCCAAAAGCGAGAACACATAACCATAATAAGCATCGCGAGCAGTGGTAGTAGACTGCTTAGAAAAGGCGAAACCATCGCGCGGGAAACCAAATTCTTCCATCACTAGCGGTTTGTTTATCTTGGCGCAGATGGCCAAATGGCGGTCGATATACTCCTTGGTATTGTCTTTGGCGCGTTGCAAGTTTTGCGATAGCGAGTCTTTTTGGACCCAACGCCAATTGTAAGGCCAAATATGTATGTTGCAATAATCCACATTTGGGTCGGCGCAGATGCGTTGCCACGAGTCGTAATCGACCTCACAACCAAACGCGCCTTCCGAACCAATGCTCACCAAATGTTGCTTATCAATGCTCTTCATCATCGCCGCAGCTTTGCCCAACCATTCTTCGAATTGTGGCAAAACGGACTTATCAAAGGCGCGTGGCTCGTTACAAATCTGCCATGACATGATGGCGGGGTCGTCAACATAGCGTTTCTTGGTGTAGCGATTGGTGCGCTTAAGAATAAAACGAAGGTGATTGAAGAAGAGTTCTTGCGCCTGCTTGTTGGTAGAGAACTGCGAAGCGTACTTGATGTAGGCCGAATATCCCACCTCGTTAGGCTGCAACGCCTTGCCTGCACCAGCGTGTTCGAGATAAAAACCATAACCACCACTCCACTCCCAAGAATTATTTAGATAGAGCACAGCCACCATTCCGCGACGTTGAAGCTGCATCATGAGATAGTCGAGCCCATCAAGTATGGCGTCGTTATACATGCTAGGCGCAGGTTGGAGCACAGGCGACACCTTCCATTTAATGCCTTCTTCGCCATCGCTTCCCACAAGAATACGCAAATTGGTTATACCCAAACGTTTCAATTCGTCTAGTTCGCGGTTCAGTCTTTTTCTGTCTCCGCCCCTCCCTTTCGAACCAAGAATGGCGCCATACCAATAATTAGCCCCAATAAACGTATAGGGTTTGCCATCGCGATAAAGCTTTCCGTTCTCTACTGTAACGAAGGATTGAGCCTGAACCTCTGCAAAACATGCAAGGAGTAGGCCCATTAAATAATACCGAATTTTGTTCATTATGGTTTGTTATTTTATTGTTTCTTTGATGAATACGATGCCTGCCACCTACTTTATCTATGTTCTCGGATGTGTTGTTGCAAAAGATGCGCTGCTTTTTCTCATCATTTCGAGCTATATCTCAAACAACAACAGCCTTAAACTTTTACAAGCAGACCTACTGATGCTGCAAAGATAAAACTTAATTGCTTAACTTGAGAATACTCTCTTGATAAATATCAACACTTTGTTTGAGAAAGAAAAAGCAGAGATTACATAAATGGCAGACAACGGCCAGTACGTTCGTAGCATAAGCAAGCTTGCGGGTTGAATGGCCTAAAGAACAAATCATTGATTGGGTAGCCAGTAATAAGTTGCAGAAGCGCAACATGTGGTGCATTGAGCCACAGATTACCAG
>NZ_BAIZ01000102.1 GCF_000613445.1 Hoylesella shahii DSM 15611 = JCM 12083 | reverse complement strand
TGAATTACCCTAAGTTAAATCATTATTTTTGTCACTCTGAATTGGAAAATGCTATCGATGGGTGGGTGAAATATTATAATGAGAGAAGGTTTCATGAATCGTTAGATAATCTTACACCCAAAGACGTATATTTAGGGCAAGGGGAGAAAATCAAAAAGATAAGAGAAATAATAAAGCAAAATTCAATCAACAAAAGATTTTTTGATAATAAAACAATGAAATATCAGAGTAAATAACTATATTTGCAGTTGTACACTTTTATTTGACAACGTACTGTGAACAATTTAAGTTTAAAACAGTTCGAGGAACTTCTGCGAGCGTAAGTTATAATTGGTTTACCAAACAGCCAATACCGCAACATCCTTGGAAAAATCATTGGGATTATATGGGAAAACAACCTACAAATACTTATAAAGAGCCTGTAATTCCACTCTATTATCGTATTGGAGGGATGAAGTAGTAGCACAGGTCAACCTACATTTTTGTAACTTGTCCTACAAAAGATTAAAATATGAAATATATTATAATTTTAATAATAGTTATTGTTACTCTTATGTCTATAGTAATATACTACAATTATGAACGAGTAGTTCCTTTTGAATATGTAACAAGTCTCCCTAAATTTCATAATTGTTACTTTAAGGATATTGATTATATTGATAGTGAAAAGAGAATGCACTTTTGTTTGGTTGATTTTTACCGAAAACAATCGTGTAAAAAAGCAGGATTAACAGGGTATGAAGATAAGTATATATCCTTTCTTTCAAATAAAATGGATTTTACAAACTATGATTATGTGATATCCTATATGAAGAAGATTAAAATCTTAAAACATTCTCCATATCTTACTAATAAACATGATAATCTATATTTCGATAAACGTATCCCACTTATCGCTGAATACCAAAAAGGTGAATTTGATTCTGTTTTTATTTATAAGATTCGAAAAAATGGAAAATTCAGGGCTCCAGGACCATAGGTAGTGCTCCTAATCGGGAGCTGTCAAAATAAAAAGAGTAACAAATGTGGAACACATATGGCGAGTCGCAGCAGTGATAAATAATAGAATGTATAACATTAAAACAATAAGTCTATGGTAAACCATATATAGATTGTTTGAACTTATCCATATAAAGGTATGCCCCAACACCCATATAAGGGTGCTCGTCATTACCCTTATATGGGTATTAAAAGCCGCAAGCAATAAACAAGAAAGAACGACGTTAAATAATTGATAGCCCCAAACAATTAAAGAGTATAGAACATAGTAGAACGCAAGTACAACAAAACGGTAATTTCATAATGAAATATAAACAAGATATAGGACTGATTCCCAATGTCTCATATGGAGATTTCGTCCTTGGTTCAAATATCAATACGTATTTAAGTCAAGAGCATACAAAGAAAATGTATGATGAAGTTACATTTTCAAACATTTCTTATTTTTTCAAGAGAGAAGAAATTAATGTGTGGTGTGATACGGATGGTTCAATAAATACAATTATATGTTCTTCATATTGTCTATTTCATAATAAGAATCTGATAGGGATGAAGTATACAGATTTCCTTACAGAGTTCTCTAAAGAACCAGATAGTGAAGATAATATATATGTGTTAGTATCGGGGAAAGGGCAACGGCAACATGTACACGATTTTGAGAAAGATGGGTTGCAGGTTTGGGTTTGGAGAAATAAAATCAGGACAGTTCTCATTTACAATGCAAATTTATAGCCTTTGATAATCGGCACATTATCCATATAATGGTAACGAGCAATATCCTTATATGGGCATAATCCCAATAAAAGAAAGGGGAAGTAATGGAAAGGAAAATAACACTATCAAAGGAAGATATAATGAAGTTTCAAAACATCTTAGATAATTTGAAAAGTAACTCAAAGTGGCAAGTTTTAAAGACATATTTGATGGAAATGAAAATAAAATACCCATCTGAATATTTTATATGTACGGAATTATCAAACGCTTATCATATGCTTGGCATGTATAAAGAAAGTGAACAGGCTTCCTTGGAAGCTATGCAGTTAGAACCCAATGATGTGCTTGTAATATACAATTATGCAGTTGCTTTGTATTCAAATGAAAAATTTTCAGAAGCCATTGTACAATTAAATAGAATACTCAAAAGAAGGATAAATTCTATTGCATATGGAGTTCATGGGGAAGGCCTGAAATGGGCAATGTCTATTAAAAACGACTCTTTATATCTAAAGGCTATTTGTCAATTAAATCTTGGAAAATTAAAAGAAGCATATAGCCTTATAGGAAAACACCTTGCGCAGAGACGAAGAGGTGTATATAGTGATTTTACCAAGAAACAAGTTAAGCGAAAGGAACAATATATTATAAATGAGTTAAATAACAAAGTTGTGAAATAAATGTTAGAAGCATTAATTTTCAAAATATGACCAAATGGTCCCAAAAATAAAAAATAAATTATGCAGCATCCATATATAAAATACGAACAGGACAAAACTTGGACTGTCGTGAATGATTTAATTAATGATTTAATAAATAATAATGATATTGAACTACAGACACCTATAGAGTATGTTGTAGGTTATATATGTAAAGGTTTATTGGATAGTCAAGTAATAAGCGGTGGAGGGAAAGGACGTAATACTCCAAATCAGGAACTGTCAAAATAAAAAGAACAACAAACGTAGCACACAAACGCCAAGCCATCACAGCAATAAATGAAAGAATGTATAACATTAAGACAATAAAGCAATGGTAAACCATATATAGATTGTTTGAACTTATCCATATAAGGGTAACGGGCAATACCCTTATATGGGTGTTCATCATAACCCTTATATGGGTATTAAAAGCCGTAAGCAATAAACAGGAAAGAACAGCGTTATATAGTTGATAACCATAAACAATTAAAGAGTATGATAGAATTTGAAGTAAA
>NZ_BAIZ01000103.1 GCF_000613445.1 Hoylesella shahii DSM 15611 = JCM 12083 | reverse complement strand
GAACTCTCCCTGCCAATGCCCCTGCTACGGGAGTATTGACCCGTTCGTTAGACATATTGGAAAAAGACTCGGTACAGCTGAGTTTCGAGATACAGACGGTTGGTGTTTTGAATTGGAAGAAAGTGGAATGGACACCTACAATCAAGTATGCTTCCAATCCGGATACTGTTCGTGTCACGCCGTTCAAACAGATGTACAATAAGCCACTTGTTATCAAAGCATCTAAACAGCTATCTGGAAATCTCGGTACAAGTACCAACTACGACCCAGGTATTACGCTTGTATCCAAATTGAAAGTCATCAGAAAAGATGCGGGAGAAGACAAGGATACGGCATCTGTTTGGATGCATATCAACCAGGAAGAAGGTACACTGTTATATAAACGCCATTATACCCTCAGCAAGGCACTACGCTCGTGGTTGATACAGCAAAGATAACCGATGCAGCCTTACTTACAGAACTTTCCACAGGTAAATTGCAGGCAACTTTCAATATTCCCAACGAGCTTCAGTCAGTAGAAACGGCTGTGGTACAGATTCTTCGTGACTCTTTGGTTTATACAATCGATTCTGTAGGAGTGAAACATTTTGACCATAAAGAAAAGGTTCTGTTGGACACACTTGCCGCCTCTGTTTTTTCGGGTTACAACTCTTTGGAATTTGGCCATCTCTATAAGGGCTGGGGACAGTTTGGCTACAATGGAAATGGGGAATATGCAAATGAAGCCATTGATCCCGATGTTTTACAAATAAAGACGGATGATTACAAAGACATGGCAGATAAGTTCAAAAATAGCCATGACCCCAAAGACCTTGATGGATTGATGGAAACTAACAAGCAACGTTTCTTCATAATGGCCTATGATGTGGCCCGTAAGGTCTATGTAAGTGCAACCGACAGCGCCTATATCGGCAACTCCTTCCAGTGCTCTTCACGTATGGGTGAGAGCGAAATAAAGATAGATAGCATCCAATACGTTGCAGGTGAAGGACTCTCAGCTCCTGTATTGAAGACAAAAGCGACAGGAGAAGGCTTTGCTGTCAGTGCTGGTGCGGGTGTCGGTGTCGTCTCTTTTGGAGTAAGCGGAAGCAAAAGCTGGCAGACATCTTATACGAAAGTTGCCGCTATGGACATCAACGGCGACGGATATCCGGACTGGATTGATGAAAATGATGACCATATCCGTACTCAATATACGACACAGACAGGAACGCTCAGCAATTTGAGATTGGATAGCGATGTTCCGCTTCCCAAATTCGATTCGAATGCCTCTACCATTGGGGCTAATATCGAAGGTGCAGTAAAAGGAAAAGGTAAAGGAGCCATTGCAGTGAGTATTTCCCCAAAAGTTAAACCGAAACCGAGTAGCACCCCAGCAAACACCACCTCTGGAGATGCGGGAGGTGGAAACGATGGGGGAAACCAAGGCGGAAATAATAGCCCCAACAATAATTCTACTGGGTTGAATGAAGAGAATAATGCAAGTGACGGCAATTCCATTTCCAAGTTCTCTGTCAGTGCAAGCGGTGATTTTACGAGTGGTATGTCCACAACTAGACGCGACTGGCTCGATTGGAACGGTGACGGACTGCCCGATATGCTTATCGGTGATAAGGTGAGGTATAATCTGGGCTACGGATTTACTGGAGAGATTCAGCGAAGTACTGGAAATATGGAGTCTTCATCCAACAGCACTTGGGGTGCAGGATTGGGAACGAGCATCAATATCCTTGGCCCTGCCAACATATCTTTCGGTTTCAACGGAACGAAGACAACTACCCTTACAGAGTTTTCTTATGCAGACCTTAATGGCGACGGACTGCCCGACATGATCAGTAGAGATGGCGATAAAGTGAAAGTTGCCATCAATACGGGTACGGGCTTTATCGATGACGTCTACCGCGGAGCAGGGAGCGCAGGCAGAAGTCTGGCTACATCTGTGTCCGGTTATGGAAATATAGCTGTAAAGTTCAACATACATCTGCTATTCCTGAAATTCTCCCTGACACCAAGTATAAAAGCGGCGGTATCTGAAGGCGTAAGTCGTACGGAAAATGCACTTGTTGACATCGATGGCGACGGATATCCTGATTTTGTAGAAAGTAATGGTGCAGATAAGCTTATCGTCCATCGTAACCTCACGGGACGCACCAACCTTCTCAAAGGTGTGACCCTGCCTTTCGGCGGACACGTTACAGTAGAATACAAGCAGACCAAACCGAGCTACAACATGCCTGGACGCCGCTGGGTGATGGCATCTGTGGAGACCAAGGGCGGCTATGCCGAGAACGGGGCCACCAGGATGCGCAACGAGTTTGAATACGAAGGCGGCTACCGCGACCGCCGCGAACGCGACTTCTACGGTTTTGAGAAGGTCACCACCAAGCAGATAGACACGCAGAACGGCAATGCCGTTTACCGCAAGCAGGTGGCAGAATACGGCCACAACCGCAACCTGTACATGCACGACCTCGTTACTGCCGAGACGCTCTACGATGCAGCAGGCAACAAACTGCAAGGCACGCAGAACACCTACGAGCTTAAACAACAGACAGACACGATGGTATTCTTTCCCGCACTCGCCTCCGTAAGGCAGACCATTTACGACAACGCAGGACAAGGCAGCATGAGCACCACCGTGCACAACACTTACGATGCTTACGGCAACCTCGCTTCCTATAAAGAAACGGCAACGAACTACGAGCTGGATGCCGACATTGCCTACCACGACTTGCAGGCGAAGTACATCGTCTCCGTGCCCAAGCACATCGCCGTAAAAGATAAAGGAGGAAAGGTCTACCGCGAACGCTCCACGCAAATCAACGGGCATGGCGACATCACCAGCATCACGATGCACAACGGCACAAA
>NZ_BAIZ01000104.1 GCF_000613445.1 Hoylesella shahii DSM 15611 = JCM 12083 | reverse complement strand
TGGAGATAGAGGGTATAGAGGTATAAAGCAGATTGGACAGACAAAGATACTCATCCCTGATACTCCTAAAGCTAAAGATAGCTACTACCAAAAAAGAAAGAAACACAAACTATTTTGTAAACGAGCTGGTATAGAACCAACAATAGGACATCTTAAAGCAGACCATAGATTATCTCGCAACTTTTATAAAGGTGTGAAAGGAGATGCTATCAATGTATTATTAGCTGCCGCAGCATATAACTTCAAAAGAGCTATGAGAGCTCTTTTGTACCTTATAAAAAGAATCAGCATAGAGCTTGTTAATACAAGATTTATGCTGAAATATAGTTTTTAAGGGAGGACTAAATATGTTTTGTAAGTTATTGATTAATAACTATATATTTGCAAAATAATAGCGAGATTACCAACTTTTTAGGACACTTTTTTATCCCGAACTGGCGTAGACAATATTTTCCTCGGCAAGTTCCTTCAGGCCGCGCCCCACGGTGTCGGCACCGGGTAACAGCGTATCAGATCTCTGCTTGAACTGCCCTATAAGTACATTGATGTCCTCAAGGCATTCTCCACCACAAAGGTTGCTGAAGAAGAGAGAGCCCAGGATGCTTCCATAACTGAATGCCTTGCCGCTACTTCCACGTCTGTCCAACACGGATTCGGTAAGTTTTTCAAAGCCCAGCTTTGAGAAAACGTCCATAATATGATAAATTCCACCTAAAGAAGTGATATTCTCGTTTTTAATTGCTACCTTTGTCATGTCAGTTTTTTGCTTACTTGTTATGTTTGCAGCACCAAGATAGGTGAAATTTCTGACATGTCCAAGTGTTTTGAGAACTTTGTTTCTCAGACACTTGGAGTTCTTACAAGAATTTATGCTGCGGAATTAAGGTAAAGGTCGAAATAAATGAAACATCAGACAAATATTAATGATATAGAACTCGTTATCAATAGAAACCGCCTCTGCCTATTCTATGTTAAGGCTCCCGATTGTGGAGTTTGCAATGTTATGTTTAGCAAAGTTGGATCGTTAACGGAGGACTACCCTCAACTTGTGTCTTTCTATACTGACATAACAGAGGAGCCTTTGATTGCTAGTCGTTTCCTTATATATTCAGCTCCAACCGTATTACTCATATTAGATGGCAAGGAGGTTTATCGCAGTTCTCAATTCATAGACCTAAAAGAATTGGAAAGAAAGATTGGTCAACTAATACAGTTTTGTGATTTATAAGGTGAGATTGTTTGACTCTAAGATTTGAGTTAGAAAAGAATTTACGTGCATATTTTGCTCAACCTCTTCTTGTGAGGATGTCTATATTGGCAGTGAAGGAGTAGAAAGGGAAGAGTTAAGCTCTTGCATTGAAATAGTTTAAGTTTGCCAACGTAATAAGGTTGAAATCCACTTGTGTCATCTGAGATACTCTTGAGATATGTTTGTTAACTCCATTTGGGATTAAATACAAGCTACAATGAAGTTGAACTTCTATGGTTCTTAAGTGTGCAGTTTGGATTTTATGATTTTCTTTATTCCCTCAATTTCGCAGCATTATTCCTTGTGAGGTACTTTTATATATTGAAGTGACATTTTGGGATTTATCCACTGATTTGGGAATTTTCCGGGGTTCTTGGTTCTTGCATAGGCAGAAAATCCCCCACCCAAACCAATGGGGAAGTATGATAACTACAAAGAAATACTGTTTATTCTATGAAGATTTCAGCGTAGTAGGTTTTATTTGTATATAAGTTCAGAATGTTCTGTCTTCCTGTTCACACCCATTTTGCCGGCACGCTGACAAAATGTAGGATAAGGCTTTCAGTCTGCTTGTCCTCTTCAACGGCTTGACCTTTTCGCTGATATGACGGACGAGATAGAGATTGAAGTTCTTCAGCATGGCGGTAACCATCATGAAAACCATGTTCTCAGCCATAAAGGAAAAGGGCAGATGTGACCAGCCGAAGTCATTGTTCTGTATGTCGAAGTTCTTTTCACTTACCCCACGTTCATTGTAGAATGTAATGATGTCCTTCTCGGTAGATGTCCGATTATTGGTAAGGATACAGCGGTATGTGTATATCACTCCGAACATATCCGTCTGTTCCCTGCCGTGCTTGTCTTTCAAGGGACTACGCTGTACGACAAGCCTGTATGACCTTCCTTTTATTAAGTTGTCCATATTGATGGATGTGACATCGCATTTCTCATAGCCAAGCTCAACACTCTTCCATTCTTTTAACTGTCGGAAGTTCTCATAGCGACTGCCACAGTTGGCAGCACGAATGTAGAACGTGTTGCAGCGCTGCTCCATGGTTTGGATGATTTCCTTTGAGAACGACCCGCAGTCGGCACGGAAACGCTCTATCACGACACCAAACTCGGAGGTCACACGGTCCATAATGCGACGGAGCGTGTCCTCCTGATGGAATTTCACATTGGTGTTTCCGTCATGGTTCTCACCTCCGACTATGATGCCCCCTATGGAAGCCCAACCAGGGAAATAGCCAAGGTCCTGCTTGTAGGAATACTTTGCATCGAACTTGTGGGCAGGAACAAACTGGTGGTCAAAGTCCAGGTCAACATGGCTGCCCGCCTTTATAAGCCCCATTCTCCGTATCATCCGTAAAAGTAAGGTATTCAGCTTCTCTGCAGTGTTGAAACTATACGACTTGCCGGAGGTCTAGCTCTTGTAGATAATGTTCTCTTCAGCAAGCTCCTTCAGGCCGCGCCCCACGGTATCGACACTGGGTACCAGCGTATCAGGTCTCTGCTTGAACTGCCCTATAAGTAGGGTAATTCA
>NZ_BAIZ01000105.1 GCF_000613445.1 Hoylesella shahii DSM 15611 = JCM 12083 | reverse complement strand
TAATAATTTTTTTTATAGTAATACTCGGCGTTTATTGGCTCTGCTATATGCAATGGCAATGATAAGATATCTACTTGCTCATTCCTAATGCGTTTTTGCCAAATATCACAAGCTACGGAATTTATACCATGCAACTTATATTCTTCTATGTATGATATTGCACCATCAACATCATCCCACATTCTTGAGAAAATAGGATCATAATACATGATATTCATTAATGTTAAGCGATGATTAACATGTTCATTTGATTCTGTTTTGTAAAAAGAATCTAATCCTGCAGCTATTGTGAAAGAATAAATATTCTTGTTGAATTGATATAATGCATAAAGATTTTCTTCTACATTCTGGTAGGTAAGAACATTGTAGATACCTTTACTTATACTATTAACTGGAGCATCGGGTTCTTGTTTATATGGAGTCTCATATCCTTGTTTAAGGTATATAAGAGAACGGGTATAGAAAATAAATGAATCAAAACAACAGGCGGGATTCTCTTCCATAATATGCTTTGCGTAATCACGACATTTTGCGTATTCACCAGAATAATAACAATCAAGCATATCTATATAGCGTTGATTGTAATATCCTTCTATTTTTCTCCCAGTCAAGGCTATTACGGAATATAGGCTTTTATCCTTGGTTTTGTTAAACAAATAACATCCTTTTGCAATAATGTCTTTGTTGTATGGCTCTTTGACTAGTACGCTTTTTATGATGGATACCAGAATCAAATATCTATCTACCAAAGCTGACAATGATTCAAACATTATAGGTAGCGACAGATCCGTATTGGCATACTGATTGTAATAGTTTAATCTAAATAATACATATTTATAATAATCCTCATGTAACTCAGTCCTATTACGTTTATATAATGCATTCAGATCCTCATCAAATTTATAAGGAGATAATTTCCTCTGAGTGCGTTCATAAAGATTATATAGTACAGATAGAATATAGTTGTTGTTTTCTTTGCAAGAATGTAGTGTTTCAGAAATAAAGGTCAAACATTTCTGGCTTGCTCCTTCATGTTCATATAAAAGACATTTTGTTTCATAATACCATAATGAAACTCCCAACTTATTCTTCACTTCCTCAACAATGTTGTGTGATTTATGATAATTACCAAGAAGAAAACAATTCTCAAATTGAATCTTTTGTTCTGCAAACCATGCAATATTTGACCATTGTCCCCTCATATAAGAAAGAATCCAATTAATCTCCGCCAACACAGAGGATGGTCTAAAAAAAATGGGTGGTTTCTTACATAGTTCAGTTAGAGTTTTAGGATAAAGAAGTCCCTCAATATCATTAGATACTGTGGTGTAAGTTCTCTTTACACAATCTACAACATCACGAATTTCTGTGATGTCTGAGAGGGATTTTAATGAGTTAATAGCTTTAGCTTTAGGCAGGGTTCTAAAGTTATTGAGAAACAATTGTTTTAGATGATATGTCTTCATTGTTTAATGTTCTTTTGTTCAAATATGAGGTCGTAATTTCAATTATTGATATAATAACATTTCATTTTATATTTTATTTGTTCTGTTCGTATTAGTATGAATATGAATAGTCAATACCTTTCATAAACATTTCTCTGTCATCAATCTTTGTGGTGAGTGCTGGCTCTACTAAAGCTTTGATATGCGTACTATCAGATAAACTTTCGTGCATTGCATTCAAATATTCATTTTTGTTTATCTGACTCCAATCCACACACCGCTTAAGAGAACGCTTTAGCATGAGGTCAAGCCAAATGCGAGTGCTACGACCATTACCCTCCATAAAAAGATGTGCAACGTTGCATAAATTCGGCTGCACTCGACCATTAGTGAACGAGTTCACATGGTACTCATTGGCACGAATTTTCATCTCTACATACTTATCCATCATCTCATCAAAAGTAGTTTCGGGCATTCGCTCTATTGTTTGCAATGTTTCGGGGAAGTGCATACAATTAGCAAAGGTGAAACCACCTTTTGAAATATTCTTGGTACGGATTTGTCCTGCAAAGTCGTACAATCCTCCAAAGAGATAAGCATGTAGCTGTTGCAGACACTTGATACTACCAGGCTCTGCCGTTTGCAAGATGCCACTTTCAAAGAGTTGGTAGGCTTTTTTCTTGCTCTGTCCATCAATGGTGTTGTTGCTGTAGGTAAACCAATCAAGAAACTCATTAGCCCGATTGTTGGGATAGTTCTTCGCCAATAATACAACACCTTCGCTATTGAGAACATCTGCCACACGTAGTTTTCCATCAGGTGCTTCAAATTTGAAGCCGTGAGTGGCACTCACGAGTTCAATATCTTCTTGCTTTAACTTCTTTTTCAACCATCGCCAACAGTTACCAGCTTTAGTATAGTCTGGCTCGTTATTGATGGCACGAACAATGTCTGTTGCTGAAAACCACCAACAGTTTTGTTTCTCATCCCATACTGCCCTCACTTCACGGTCGTTGAAAAAGCGGATAGATTTTTTATTTTGTTCTTTATGGTCTGCCATAATGAAAAAGTTATTCATCTGGAATGTTAACCAAATGCTTTGGACTCGCCAATAAAATCTCTGCTATTTGGAATAACAATTTAAGACTTGGTTGGCAACGATTGTAAACGTATGAGTTCACGATAGTGTAGCTTTTCCTGTTTTTGCAAGTTAAGCTGCATATTCTCGTTCTTGGTTACGCCCCATTTTGTTTTACTTATGAAGCACTTTATGCGTATTATGTAGCTATTTGCAAATATAGTAAATAG
>NZ_BAIZ01000106.1 GCF_000613445.1 Hoylesella shahii DSM 15611 = JCM 12083 | reverse complement strand
CGATTTATTATTGACCCACTAAATGCCCTGGTCGGGTGGGTCATTTTATTTCGCTATTACTTGGTAATATTCTTTGCTTTTATCTTTCTAAGACTCTCTCCAGTTAGTTCTATTTGATATGAGGTATGCACAATTCTATCTAGTACAGCATCTGCCACGGTAGGGTCGCCTATTGCATCATACCAGTTGTCTACAGGAAGTTGAGAAGATATGATAATCGACTTCCTTTCATGCCTATCTTCTATAATATCAAGTAATATAGGACGCTCTTTTGCATCTACAGGTACAAGGAAGGCATCATCGAGGATTAACAAGCGACATCGCTCTATCTTCTTTAGCTCTGTTTCTAACGTTCCTTTGTTCTTGGCAACCTTAAGTGTCCCCAGCAGCTTTGACATGTTAGCATACATCGTTCTAATACCATTTTTACAAGCATGATAGCCTATAGCTGTAGCGATAAAACTTTTACCAGTTCCTGATGAACCAGTAATAAATATATTGCGTCCTTGCTTGATAAAATCAAGTGAGAGTATTCTCTCCATTTTGTTTTGGCTAAGGTTGCGATTGATATTATAATCTATTTGCTCAGGATAGGCTTTATATCTAAACCCTGCTGATTTTATGAGTCTTTCAATGGCTGCTGCAGAACGATAGTCCCATTCTCGAGATAAGAGCCATGATAAAAAGGCATCTGGTGTCATCGTATCTGCAATTGTAGTTGTTAGACTTTCTTCAAAGGCAGTTGCCATACCCGTAAGCCTCATTCTATGCATTAAATCAAGAGATAACTGATTCTTATCCATTTCTTGCACAATAGGTGCTGTCTTATTATTATTTAGTTCCATAGTTGTTTACTTTAATTGTTTGCTATTATTGGATAATTGCTTTGAGAAATAATCCTTGCCTCGTATGTTCTTATGAGTTTTTGGTTTATATTCAGGAGATAGCTCCATATTATCTTCATCCATAGATATATAGGAAGCATCATCACCCTTCTGTAGTATATCCTTTATCTCATTATAGCCATAGCGTCGTCCTTCCGAGGCACAGTTACAAGCTGCTACTAGACGAGCCATGCCATACTTCTTCTCCAGCGACATGATACCACGGCAAGAGCGGAAGGCTTTTGGTGGATATTTCATCTGCGTAGCGACTTCCTTGAGATAAAGCAGAAGGATGTTGTCTATTTGCCCTGCCCGTTGATATATTTCCTCCAAATCCTTTTCAAAGCTACCATGATGACCAGGAAGATTATGTGCATCTTTCTGTGAGTAGGTATAGGGAGTATCATCTCGCTGATGGATGGTAACTAACTTTAACCCATAGTAGATTTGAACATTGTCATTATCGTAAATAAGCTCCATACGTTTGCCGATATACTCTGTTGGAACACTATAACTATGCTTTCTTAGCATAACGAAGCTATTAGCCATGACAGTAGCAGACTTTCTAGACTTCATCTGATAGCGAGCGGTAGGAAGAGGACGAAGAAAATCTTTTTCCATTTCCTCAAATAGTTCTTGACGGGATTCCTTACGCCCACTCAATCTACGGCTGTTAAATGCTTCTAAAGATGTGCGTATAGCAACATTAAGTGATTCTAGATTATGGAAAATTTGCCCTTCAATATCTACATATACCGACCGATACATTAGCTTTACAGCATTCTCAACCAGTGCCTTGTCCTTGGGACGGCGCACCCTAGCTGGATAAACAGCCATGTCATAAAATTCAGCCATAGCAGCGAAGTCGTCATTGATAACAGGCTCATTACGATCACTGCGAATAACGGCTGATTTTAAGTTGTCAGGCACAACAGCCTTGGGTACACCACCAAAGAAATGAAGAGCATTCTCGCAAGCAATGATAAGGTCTTCCTTCTTCTGGGACCACACTGCCTCGCAATAGGTGTAATGACTGCATGGAAGGGTAGCCACAAAAACCTCTACCTTCCGCACCTCACCCGTCTGTTCTTCGACTATCTCTAGCTTATCACCTGCATAATCAATATACATCTGATCGCCAGCAAGGTGCTCTACATGTCCTACGGCTCGTGTTTGACATCTGTAGGCATGGATTGCGTGTTTGAAAGTAGAATACTGGTAACCATTAGGATGAGTTTTGAGATACTCCGTGTGAAGAGATAAGATAGAAACACCCTTCTTGCTAAGCCGTTTCACATAATCAGGAACAAGTGCCTCTAACTCCAACTTGCGAGCAGAAGGCGGACGGTTACGAGAATGCCCATCTGAAAACAAGTCCGCCAGCTTATCATCTGAAAGCGACAGAATTTGCTCCATGGACAAGCCACTTTCTTGGAATTTACGGACATACTTGCGGAGGGTGTTACGAGATATATGGAAAGTACTAGAAATACTTCTTATTCCCATACCAGATGCGTAACAGCGCAATAAATTCTTTAATTTTGTCATATAAATAATAGTTTTATGTTTTTAATGCCGGCCAGGGCAGTAACACAAAACTACAAAATGACCCTAAAAAACTAGCGTTTCAAAGGGTCATTCTTATTTTGGCGAGGTGGGTCTCATTATTTTAACCTTACTGGGTCTAAAATACTTTGCCAGGGTGGGTCAAATTAGTGTGGCTTTTCC
>NZ_BAIZ01000107.1 GCF_000613445.1 Hoylesella shahii DSM 15611 = JCM 12083 | reverse complement strand
GTAATGAAGAAATCGTCTACAATGTGTAGTTGGTTGGTGGCTCTAGTGGTAGCGGTGTACAACCATTGGTAATCCGAGCTTTTTGTTTCGTGACTAATACGTCTAGGTATATCGAGATACACATCACTCCATTCTCCGCCTTGAGCCTTGTGGCATGTAAGAGCATAGCCAAAGACGGCACGTATGGCATTGAGATAGGGGTCGTTAATCATTCTTTTTTTAAACTCGTTGGACCGATAATGAATGCCAAGAGCTTTCATTCGGTAAAAGTAATCAATGAAAAGCGCTTGTTGGTCGTTTTGTTTAAGATTGGGAGCAGGAGAGTATAGAATATCTTCGATGAGCAATTGTTTTACAACGCGTTTTGAGAAGAGTTCTTCGACCTCAACTTCAAGAAAGGTGAGTGCGGCGCGTTGTATGCGATTGCCTAGTTGTCTAACCTTTACAAGGTCGCCATTCATGAGATTGGAAAGGCCATTGTTTTGAGTTATCAGTAATAGCTCTCCAATCATAAGTCTGCTATTGTTGAAGCCAAGAGCAGGACGGATGAGGTTGGTTAGAGATAGGCACAAGTTATTGGTACTACAAATAAGTGTGGCAGCATTGTATCCATAAGTTTGAATATTGCAGATATAGGCATTGAGCAATTGCAGTTGAGAGGAATATAGGTGCACATTTTTGCGGTTGCGAAGTGGAAACTTCCCCCATTTAACTCTCGGTGGAGATTGAAAAAGCAGTCTAAGTTTGTTGGCAGCCACAATAATGTCGTTGTCTGATTGCTGGCGCATTATTTGTGTAAGCTGGCAATGAATGGGCTGGATGTTGAATGTGTTGTAGAAATATTGAGGAGAGAGCGCAGGCGAGAAGCGTTGCCCAATAGGTGGAAGTTGGCATTCGTCGCCCACGAAAAGGAACTTGCCGGCTGGGTCGTAGTGAAGTAAATCGTGCAACACACGTCCTGAACCGAAGATGGCTTGTGTGGGGTTGCGTTCTTCTTCATCGGCTATCATTGATGCCTCGTCGATGATGTATATACGTTGTAGATTGATGGGTTCTACGCTAACAGGTTCAAATTGCAGTAACAGCTGTCCGTCTTCTTCCATTACTTGTTGGCTTTCAATTTGCTCTGCCATCTTACTGATGTCGCGATTAAAATCGTTGAAGGTATAGATGTTGCTATGAACAGTTGTTGCTTTGCAGTTAGTGCGATTGCTTAAGATTTTTGCAGCGCGACCAGTTGAGGCCATTAACAAATAGTGAATGTCTCTTTTTTCTAGTTCGGCAACAAAGGCATTCATCATGGTTGTTTTACCTGTGCCAGCATATCCGGTGAGGATGAACACTTGTTGGGGGCTATGGATGAAGTGCAACATCTGGTTAAGTACATGCTGTTGCGTTGATGTGAGGGATATTTTGGGGTTGTTGTCGCTCATTTTCTCAAATCCTTTTTGTGTTTTAATACAGCAACTTATTTGTTCAAAAGCTCAAATTAATATTCCCTAAACTGCACAAATGAGAACAACGTTTCTTTTTTGCCATCGGGAAGAGTGTTGACGATGCGCTCTGTGGTGGATGCAACGCAGCATATTCCTTGCGCTTTGAGTAATTCTACAAGGCGGAAAGTGAGGGTCATTTCACCCATTACGTGTACGGTTATGCACGTTGGTGCACCCCTATTGATAATGTTTTGTGCGTATTGATTGGCCAGGAGATTAATCTTTTCTTGCGAACAAAGGGCGTCAACGGCAGGGAAGTCGATGTCTATAATCTCTCCATATTGCCTTGCAGCTCCAATTGTGCGGGTTGCCATGTGGAAGAAGGATGGTTGGAGAGGTTGATGAAGAGCGCGGACTGGGGGTGGGGATGAGAGTGCAGCGTTTCAGAGGGCACTTGTGGTAGATTGAAGTACTCAAATACTTTTATCAATCTTTCGTCAATTTGATCGATAAGCTTTTGGGCTTTGGTGGGATTAGGGTTTTCTCCAGCATGATTATAATCGTTGCGTGTATTCGTTGTCACAAGGAATGTGGAACTTAAATCTTTTACAACAGGATAATCTAGCAGTTCCTTTATCGTTTGCTTTTCTCTTATCCGCTGTTCTTCATCTTTGCCAGACAGTTTCCATTGCTCTTCTTTGGTGTTGTTAAGGTAGATGTTGAATGCTTTATTCACCATCTCTCTTTGAGAAATGTTTGAAACGTCTAGCTTTTTTTGCAAGCAAATATACGACACGATATTCTCTTGCAGGGTGGTAATAGCCTGTTGATAAAGCTGATTGTTAAAGCTCCATTGTGCGGCATAGAAACCGTTAAAGATATGTTCGTAAGGGAGAAATATCTCTAACGAATGATTTATCTTGTCGAGAACAGGTGCCATGGCAGGGATGATAACTTTCTCTATGCGTTTCGCTTCGGTGCGTATGGTATTGATAGCTTCGCCCGACCTAATGGCTTGTCCCCTACAATTAAGCAGGTCTTTCGTGAAATTGCTTAGTGCCTTAATGT
>NZ_BAIZ01000108.1 GCF_000613445.1 Hoylesella shahii DSM 15611 = JCM 12083 | reverse complement strand
ATAAAAGCCTGCTTTATGTTAGTATAATTTGCTATTTTTGCAGTTAAAAGAAAGGTCGCTTAGAGTCAACCAGAAAGTGCATTAAAACAATTATATTCTTTTGTAGAACGCGCAAGTTGGGGTGTGAAATTTGTTTTTGCTTGGCTTTCAGCTTATTTCCTTCTGCATCATTGCTATCTGTTTTTCTGTGAGATTATCAGTGCTTTCTTGTATTTGGTTTAAGATGTATAATGGTTGATACTTCTTGTCGTAGCACAGTTTCGTCAAATAGAGCATGTTAGTCTAACGCTCCACGAAGCTGAAGTGCCATAGTAATCATGGTTCACAATAAGGCTTATCTCGAAGTACCCAAGTGTTTCCCATTTGCTTGTTGGTGACGTTGATGAATGCAGGTCTCTTTGCAATGAGAATAGTCTTCTTATTTATCTTTGTTTTTCTTTACTGAAGGTCACGGAAGTGTGCAGAATGCTCACGGAAAAGATACAAACAGTGATAACAAATAGTTCTTGTTTATCAATAGGTTATGAAATAAAATCTCGGAATTATTACGGAAAAGTCACGGAATTCTTGCGGAATTTCCGTGAAGCCATTCTGAATGAAGTAGCTTATTATGCCAAGATCCAAAACTTATCTTCGCTAAATCTCACTATACCTGCTTTCTTTAATTTCTTTAATTGATAATCTATCTTATTATTCTTTTGCCGTTCGTTTAATACATCAGATAATTTATTTTTTATTAAATCATCAATATCTTTACGAGAAGCTTGGCCAAACTTTTTAATATATTCGACGATCATTTTCATAAAATATTCATCATCAAAGCTACGATTTTTGATATATTGACTTTTCAGTCCTATATCTTTCGTTTTAGATACTACCTTGTGGGCTAAATAAAAAAGAGGCTTCCTTCCTTCTATGAACTTTTTCTTTCTGAGATAAGCAGCTTGTTCATCCGATATCAACTTTTGTTTCTGTACCTTATCTAGCAACATTATTTCTTCAAGGCTTATATTAGGATTCTCAGTCAAGATGCGTGCAAAGTTTTCATCAATTACCTTACCAGTGATTGTTACTCTAACCTTACCATCAGCGAAATCATATTCTGGCATGGGAAACAATCTCACTCGTTGCTTTATAAACATCTTCTTTATCCCACCTCCCTCTGTCTCTATCATATTCAGGTTACGCATGGCTTCTACCAAGAACCGATTCCGATAAACAGACTCTGGACAATCCTTGGTTACAACGTTTTCCACACTTTGTGGCAAAAATACTCCATGATTCTGAAAAATGATGTGACTATCTTCAAATTCCACAACTTCAATTCTTGCACACTTCGTATAATCTTGGTGTGCAATAGCATTGTTGAGAGGCTCACGTATGTTAAACATGTCATAACGTAACATTTCGTCAGGGAAAAGAGAATCTGGTTGCACAAGACGATATTTCACATTCCGAACTTTATTGTACAAACGATCAATACTCAGCAGCAATGGTATCGACAAAATTTCATAATCTTTGTTTTGCATTGCACCAATACTTCTTAAAGACCAGCGAATGCAGGCAACATAAGGATTAAGTAGGTATTCACTTTCTTCTTTTCCCAATAATACAAGAGCGGCCCTTGTGATTTTCCCATTAATTGTTACTTTTGCCTTATTAAGGAATTTAATATTATCCCATGCTAAAATTTCTGCTTTCCTGTAAGGATTACGGATAATATATTCCTTACGAGCTTTCTCTATCGCATCTGGGTCTAGGTCATTGATAGAAGCATTATCTACGATTTGAACACTCCAATCGTCTGTAATTTCAAGTTCAGACAAGATAGCAGCTTGTCTCTCTCCTTTCATTTCAATTAGAGAGTCTCCGATTCTTTGCCAGGCCTTGTTATGAGCATAAACAGGTAACTTTGCCTTGTGTTTAGGAATAGTTAATATCCAAACAATTTCACCAGTATCCTCTGCTTTTAGCTCATTTATATTAAGATTCTCTATTGGTAAGTTCCTACATTTCTCAGCTATTTTTGCTTTAGCAGATTCAATACTGTAATTTCCAAAATTTTGGATTCCTATTATTTCTAACGTTTTGTCTTTAACTCCAATAACAATAGTACCACCATTCATATTAGAAATCGCAGATACATAAGAAACAACATCATCGCCTTCATGTCCACAAAGGCTATTTTGTAGATTCTTATATTCTTTCCATTCACATCCTTCGTTCTCGCTAGGATATTGAATACGTATATACTCTGATATATCTTGTCTGGTCATATTTGTTAAAGCAGTATTTTATATCGCAAATGTACAAAAGAAAACTGAAACAGCATCCACAAATCATCAAAAAAGACGTATCCGCAATCGCTATTGAGGTGAGTGTCTCAGCACGGTTTTTTAGTAACAATCTTATTTGAACTGATGTTATA
>NZ_BAIZ01000109.1 GCF_000613445.1 Hoylesella shahii DSM 15611 = JCM 12083 | reverse complement strand
TGCCCGTGCACTTTCCAAAACCTTGGATGCGCATGAAGGCCATCAGGTCGAAGAACACGAAGGGTATGAGTTCCACGAAACGCATGTAGACACGGCCTTAGGGAAGTAGCATGCCATATGCTCCTTGATGAAGAAGAGATAATAGTGCTTGAAGTTGCGGAAAGAGCCAAAATGATAGCACAACAGGATGGTCATGATTTCGCTCTTAGGCATTTGCCCTTTGCGGTTTCGCATGCGCTTATATCCCTCGTCTATGGGGGCAATGTGTAGGTTTTTAGTTAACTCGGCATCTAAATTCTTGCAGAACTCATCCAATATACAAAATATTTCTGTAACTTTGTCTGTGGTAATCATCGCTATATATGTTTTGTAAGTTATTGATTAACAACTATAAAGTTACAAAATAATAGCGAGATTACCAACTTTTTAGGGCACTTTCTTATCCCGAACTGGCGTAGGCTTTGATACCATTGTTCCATAATGGATTGTAAGTAATCCTCTTGAATCCGCAAAATAGTAGTCTCTAAAAGTTCCTTCCTCGTAGTGGAATTCATGGATTCTATACCCTTGGAATAGAGGGATAATTAACTTATACTTCCCGAATTCGATAGTATCCGTTATACAGGTTTGCCCATAACAAGCCATGCGTGTTGTTTGAATAAGTACAAATAACCATAAATAGCGAATATCATTTTTCTTACTTCTTGTTTTCATTATAATTCCTTTCCGCTTCTGATACAACTTTCTTAATCTGAGGTGCCAACAGTATATTCTTGTCTTCTCGTCCCATAACTGGTACCATTTGTTGTAACTCCTCGTCCCATTCTACCGTCACAGTGGGTTGGTAATCATGACTTGCCTTTTTATAATCTCGTGTCAACTCATAGATATAGCATGTCCCATTCCCTCATGCGCAGTTGTCTTTGCTTGTTGCTTTTCACTAAGATTAATACCAACAATAATATGTACATCATTATCTTTGGAAGGTTGGCTTTCTGCACCTGGGATTTCGGTTACCCCACGATAGAAATTAAAATCCCCATCCTTAAACTTTTTACCATGATCATCTTCCGATTTTACCTCAAATGAATAGGTTATGTCACTATTAGCTAGAGTTTTTATCGCTTGAATAATATCTGATTTACTATCTAACTTTTGGAGGCTGTGCACATCTAAGATGCCATTCTTATCAAACTTTACGTATTTAGCATCTTCTTTTGTTAAAATATTATAGATATTTTTCTGAGAATTAACATCGGCCTTTACTTTTCTACCATCTGGATCTATTAATCTTATAGGATTATCTATACAATATACATAACTACCTGTTGATACATACTTCTCCGCCAACGGATCCACCCCATACCACAAACTCGTCCTCGGGTTCATGTACCTCGCGCCATAATAGTACAGCCCTGTCTCCTCGTCGAACTCCTTGCCGTTGAATTTATACGGCATCTCCTCACTACTGCTGTGTTCGTCAACGAGCAACTCGCCATACGGCAAGTAAGCATCGAATTGGGTGATGTTGGCCTTGGCATCGGTGATGTAGGAGGTGCTGCCGAGGTGGTCACTATGATAGAAGAAGATTTCTTCGGTGTTGGTGGTGTCGGCAGGGACATAACCATACCCTGGCTGCGCATTATCGGGATCTTCGGGCTTGTTCCATTGGATGGGTGGGCCGGGAACATCTCCTTTCTTGTTGAACTTCGGTCGTTGCACCCAACCTTCGGGTACAGAGTGGTCGCCCAGCTCTCCGATGATGGTGTTGTAGCCATAACCCGTGTTGTCGGGGTCGGCCGTTGCACCCTTCATCGTAGGAACACCAGGAGGTGTGCCTAAGGACTTGTAATACTCCTCGCGTTGTTTCTCTATCTGCATCATTCGCGCAGCATAGTCTTTCTGGCCTGCCGTAACGTTGTTGCTGCTGATGCCATAAACATTGCTGAACTTGCCTACACCGAGTTTACTTGCTACGCGTTTGTCGCCAATAAAGTAATGCTTGGTAAAGCGGTTCTTTGTCACGGTGATGATTGGTGCGGGATAGATGGTGTAGTCCTCCGTTTCGTGGAACGTGATTCCCTGCGGGGCACCATTTACATATACGCCTTCGAGGTCGCCGTGGCTCTTGACGATGCGCTCGCCGGCGGCATTGTAGGTGTATCGGCTGGTCTTGCCGTTGTCCGACAATACCATCAAGCGGTTTTCCTCGTCCCAATACATGCGCCGCTCGGTGTTCAGGCTGTCATCCTCTACCAGTGTTGGATTGCCATTGGCATCGTAGGTGTAATGCTCATGCCCTATCTGCGTGGGAGCCGTGGGGTGGTTGCTGTCCTCGTACTTAGGGTAATTCAGTTAATTCCCTCTTAAGAATCTCTGGAGACTGTCAAATGCCAGATTCTTTTCTTGAAAAGCGTC
>NZ_BAIZ01000110.1 GCF_000613445.1 Hoylesella shahii DSM 15611 = JCM 12083 | reverse complement strand
AATTAGTGCCGCAAATCGCATTTCCTGCAGCTGTTTAAATTACACTATAACTCTTTCTCTTACCAATCAAAGGGGCATTTAAGAGCCAAAGCATTCAACAAGCCGCAGCATACAACACTGTTTGTGGCCATACCAAACACTACAAGGTGCTTGTAGTGGTATAACAGACGTACATTTTTTTGCTTGCCGTTGCCATTCGTGCGCATACAACGTAATTGTGTTTTGTCTAGTTTTTGGTAAGGATTTTAACATTATGAGTGCCACTTCTGTTCACCAATCGTCCACCTTGCCGCAAATAATCGATTCTCGCGAAGGTTTGTTTGATGTAAAAAAGGGTGGCATGTGAATGTTGGTAAAATGAATTTTTATTTGAAGGGGTAGCCTTTTACACCATTTTCGGGGCTATTTGTTGCTAAATACAATGCGTTTTGCTGCTAAATACAATGCGTTTTGGTGCTAAATGGCGTGCGTTTTGGTGCTAAATGCAATGCGTTTTGGTGCTAAACGCAAGGTGAAATGATGCTAAATTCGAAGCGGTTTGGCATAATTATCCATAGTAAATGTATAAACAAAACCTTTTATAGTTATGAAAAACAAAGCTGAAAGGGGGAAAATAGCCATAAAAAGTAGTGTTTTAGGGGCTAAAAGTGAAAATTTGGACTTGCGAAAATACGAGGTGGCAACCAAACTAGAAAGGTAAAATGGTGCAAAATGCAGGAGATGGTCTTAAAACTGACAAACTTTAAGGTGTGAAAGGGAATAAAAAGAGTTATTTTGCCGACTTTTTAACCAACATCTTCGCTAGAATTGAGCGAAAATAAGAATGAAAATGTAAAATAAAAACAAGAATTTAAAGTTTTAAGTCTTTGAGTTTTTAGTTGATGAACTTGATAGTTAGTGGGTTGGTGGGTTTGTTACTTCTGGAGTTGTAGGAGGTAGTGATTTTATAAGCCAGTGAGATGACTTGTACTACACTCCGCACACTTTGCAGAAGTACTAAAAGTCAAAACGACTTTGATGTGAGTTGAGAGAATTTGAGTGAATATAACAACCCAAATACAAGAAATCTAGAAACATTGTGGTGTAATGATCGATTTGGGTTAAATATTCAGCTCTAGCATTTAGCCTATATAGGGGTTGTGTAAAGATGGCCGTAACGGCCTTTACATGAGAAGCCACCATTCCCCATTAAAACGTTTGCGTGGGCGTGTATGCCACACCCACGCAAGGTAGAAATTAGATTTTATACATATGGCGCACTATCTCGCTTTACTTTTTGCGCCAATATGTATCAAACATGTTGGTTTTATTTCTCACTCGCTGTCTTTCGTTCGGGGAAATAGAAGTGCTCCCAAGACACATCCTTCACTTTTACATCAAGGCACTTAAGTACAATAGCTTCCATCCAGGCCGTTCCTGCAGAACTGACAGAATCCCAAAAGGCACTGGACTCCCAACGAACGTCTAAGATTATGCGGATGATATAAACCTCCTTATCCTTCATCGCTTGTTGAACGGGCTTGTTAAATAAGGATAGTCCATACACCCATGTTTTGCCTTTATATTCAACCCACGGGCTGGTCTTCTCTGTCCCAATATTCCTTATCTTAAAGGCACTGCTCCTTATAACATCAAATAGTTTCTTGGCGGGTTGGCCAACAAATTCGCTTCTCCGTGCATCAAGGGTAGGCAAGAAAGCTTCGATAGCTTTGTTTTCTCGTTCTTGCTCTTCAGCGGTTGGCGCATTTTGAGCATACATGGAGATGCTAAACAGCATTGCAGCCATCAATGTAAATAATTTTCTCATCGTTTCAATATTTTATTTAGCTCATTTGCATCATACGTTGTTCGTCTGTATACTGTCTATATAGCAATGGCATGCAAACTTTCTAATGCCCTCGCGCGGGTGAGTATGCCACACCCACGCAAGGTATTGTTTTCTTTTTTATACATACGGCGTAATATATCTCGCTTTACTTTTTGCGCCAATATGTATTAAACATGTTGGCTTTACTTCTCACTCGATGTCTTTCGTTCGGGTAAATAGAAGTGCTCCCAAGACACTTCCTTTACCTTTGCGTCAAGACACTTACGTACAATGGCCTCCATCCATGCAGGCCCAGCAGGTCTGACAGAATCCCAAAAGGCGCTGGACTCCCAACGAGCGTCTAAGATTATGCGGATGATATAGACCTCTTTATCTTTCATTGCTTGTTGTGCAGGCTTGTTAAATAAGGATAGTCCGTATATCCATGTTTTGCCTTTATATTCAGCCCATGGGCTGGTTCTCTCTGCTCCAAGGTTTCTTATTTTAAAGGCGCTGCCCCTTATAACATCAAAAAGCTTTTGGCGGGTTGGCAACAAATTCGCTTCTCCGTGCATCAAGGGTAGG
>NZ_BAIZ01000111.1 GCF_000613445.1 Hoylesella shahii DSM 15611 = JCM 12083 | reverse complement strand
TCCCTAATTTGGAGGCAATACGCCTGTCGCCGATGAAGTAATGCTTGGTAAAGCGGTTCTTCGTCACGGTGATAATCGGGGCGGGGTAGATGGTGTAGTCCTCCGTTTCGTGGAACGTGATTCCCTGCGGGGCACCATTTACATACACGCCTTCGAGGTCGCCGTGGCTCTTGACGATACGTTCACCGGCGGCATTGTAGGTGTATCGGCTGGTCTTGCCGTTGTCCGACAATACCATCAGGCGGTTGTCCTCGTCCCAATACATACGCCGCTCGGTGTTGAGACTGTCATCCTCCACCAGCGTGGGATTGCCGTTGGCATCGTAGGTATAATGCTCATGCCCAATCTGCGTGGGTGCCGTGGGGTGGTTGCTGTCCTCGTACTTATAGGTGAAGTCGTAAGACTGCGCCGTCTTTGTGGAGTCCACCTTCTGCACCTTGGTGAGCGGTTCGCTCATCCGTCCGAAGGTCATCGTCATTTCATACTTCGCTCCCTTCGCCTCACCGTTGGCCCTTATCAGGCGGTTAAGGTCGTCGTAGGCATAAGTATGGTTGAAAGCACCACCGAGTTTTGCTTTGTTGCTATTATTATTCTTATCGGCTTGCGTCGGGTCTACGGCATTGACAATGCCTAAGATATTATCCACAGCATCGTATTGGTACTTGTTGGTCATAATCGCCGTACCTGCTGCCGTGAGATTCATTTCTTGTAAGCGTTCGCGTTGTTTGTCGTAGGTGTAGGTGGTTTCCGTTCCATTACCGAGCTTGGTATAGACTGTGTGTCCATCCTTGTCATAGCCCACCTTTTCAACGATGGTTTCTTCCTTTCCCTGTTTGTTGGATTTGACACTCGCAACTTGTCCTGCAGCATTATAGGCATAGGTTACGACTTCTCCGTCGGGATAAGTCATCGTGCGCACGCGGTTCCAGCTGTCGTACGTGGCACCGTAGACATAGGTGCGCACATCGGCGGTGCTCACCATCACCGAGCGCACCGTCTTCACCACTTCGCCTTGGTTGCCGTAATAATACGCCTCGCCACCCGATGCGTCTTCCACCAGCACCAGCCTGCCAGCACGGTTGTACTTCTCGCCCGGCTTGCCATAGGTGTAGGTAACGCGGTTAAAGAGATTCTTGGGATAGAGCACTTCGCTTAACCGTTCGTAGTCGTAGGTGTAAGTGATGGGTGCCTTGTCCGAAATCCTCTTTTTGAGTTCAGCCGTCAGTTTCGTTAAGAGGTTGCCTGCCGCATCGTAGGTGCAGGTCACTTCGCCTGCATCGGGATGGTTCACCTTGAGCTTGCGCCCCAAGAGGTCGTATTCGTAGGTCGTGGTCTTATCGTTGGGATGATGCACGGCGGTTACTTGCCCCACGGCATCGTAGTCGTACTTCACGGTGATGTTGTCGCCCGAGGCATGTTGCACCGTCTCGCGGTTGCGCCCTTTCTCATCGGTATAGCTCTCGGCATGCCTACCGAGCGCATCGGTCACCCTTGTTTCGAGCATCGGCTCGCCGTCATGGGAGACGATGCCGTAGGCCGTGGTGGTCATAGCTCCGTCGGGCAGCGTAACCTTCGTCGTGCGGTCGTAGGCGTCGTATTCGGTGGTTGCCTGCGGGTCGCCCACACCTTTATTATATAGGCCGATGTTGCCGTAGCTCTCCGTGGTGGGATAGAACGCCTTTACGGTGCGCCCGAAGGCATCGACAACGGCGCGCCCGCTGACGATGGACACCTTTTGGTTGCTGCCGCCCGTCCATACCACGCCCGTCTGCTTGGTCTGCACGGCGCGCATCAGGCTGTCGGCAAAGGTGTAGGTCTCGATGTCGCCCTCGGGTGCGTAATGCACCGTGCGGGCATAACGACCGGTAGGGTGATACTCGAACTTAATGGTATAGGGTTTGCCTGCGGCAATCTCTTTCGGACCGACAATCGTGCTCGGACGTCCCATGTCGTCGTAGGCATAGCGCATCTTGTTGCCGTTGAGGTCGGATGTCTCCACGGGCACCGCCCACTTGTAGTCGTAGGTGGTGGAAGAGGTGTAGCCGTAGGCGTCTTTTACGTTTGTAACGAGCATGTGTAGCACATCGTCGTAAGTGTAGTCGTAGCGCATGCGCTGCCCTTTATGGTTCTCGGGCTTGGTGAGGCTCGTCAGGTTGCCGTAGGCATCGTAGGCCATGTCATAGACCGACGGC
>NZ_BAIZ01000112.1 GCF_000613445.1 Hoylesella shahii DSM 15611 = JCM 12083 | reverse complement strand
TTCCCAGTTTGGAGGCAATGCGCTTGTCGCCGATGAAGTAATGCTTGGTAAAGCGGTTCTTCGTCACCGTGATAATCGGGGCAGGATAAATGGTGTAATCCTCCGTTTCGTGGAACGTGATTCCCTGTGGCGCACCATTGACATATACGCCTTCGAGGTCGCCGTGGCTCTTGACGATACGCTCGCCGGCGGCATTGTAGGTGTATCGGCTGGTCTTGCCATTGTCCGACAATACCATCAGGCGGTTGTCCTCGTCCCAATACATTCTCCGCTCGGTGTTCAGGCTGTCGTTCTCCACCAGCGTGGGATTGCCGTTGGCATCGTAAGTATAATGCTCATGCCCAATCTGCGTGGGAGCCGTGGGGTGGTTGCTGTCCTCGTACTTATACGTGAAGTCGTAAGACTGCGCCGTCTTTGTGGAGTCCACCTTCTGCACCTTGGTGAGCGGTTCGCTCATCCGTCCGAAGGTCATCGTCATTTCATACTTCGCCCCCTTCGCCTCACCGTTGGCCTTTATCAGGCGGTTAAGGTCGTCATAGGCATAAGTGTGTTGAAAGCACCGCCGAGTTTTGCCTTATTGCTATTGCCATTATCGGCCTGTGTCGGGTCTACAGCATTGACAATGCCTAAGATATTATCCACAGCATCGTATTGGTACTTGTTTTCCATCACAGCCCGGCCGTCCGCCGTAAGGTTCATCGCCTGCAGACGTTCACGCTGCTTGTCGTAGGTGTAGGTTGTCTCCGTGCCGTTTCCCAGCTTGGTATAGACGGTATGTCCGTCCTTGTCATAACCTATCCTGTCAACAATAACGCTCTCACGCCCCTGTTTATTGCCAGAAAGGCCAACTATTTTTCCTGCTGCATTGTAATGATAGGTAACCACCTCCCCGTCGGGATAGGTCATCGTGCGCACGCGGTTCCAGCTGTCGTACGTGGCGCCGTAGACATAGGTGCGCACGTCGGCGGTGCTCACCATCACCGAGCGAACGGTTTTTACGACTTCGCCTTGATTGCCGTAGTAGTAGGCCTCGCCGCCCGATGCGTCCTCCACCAGCGCCAATCTGCCAGCACGGTTATACTTCTCGCCCGGCTTGCCATAGGTGTAGGTAACGCGGTTGAAAAGGTTCTTAGGGTACAGCACTTCGCTCAACCGTTCGTAGTCGTAGGTGTAAGTGACGGGTGCTTTGTCCGAAATCCGCTTTTTGAGTTCCGCCGTGAGTTTCGTTAAGAGGTTGCCTGCCGCGTCGTAGGTGCAGGTCACCTCGCCCGCATCAGGGTGGTTCACCTTGAGCTTACGCCCCAAGAGGTCGTATTCGTAGGTCGTGGTCTTATCGTTGGGATGATGAACGGTAGTCACTTGTCCCACGGCATCGTAGTCGTACTTCACGGTGATGTTGTCGCCGGAGGCATGTTGCACCGTCTCGCGGTTGCGCCCTTTCTCATCGGTATAGCTCTCGGCATGCCTGCCGAGAGCATCGGTCACCCTTGTTTCGAGCATCGGCTCGCCGTCATGGGAGCCGATGCCGTAGGCCGTGGTGGTCATAGCCCCATCGGGAAGCGTAACCTTCGTCGTGCGGTCGTAGGCGTCGTATTCGGTGGTTGCCTGCGGGTCGCCCACACCTTTATTATATAGGCCGATGCTTCCGTAGCTCTCCGTGGTGGGATAGAACGCCTTTACGGTACGCCCGAAGGCATCAACAACGGCGCGGCCGCTGACAATGGACACTTTTTGGTTGCTGCCGCCCGTCCATACCACGCCCGTCTGCTTGGTCTGCACGGCGCGCATCAGGCTGTCGGCAAAGGTGTAGGTCTCGATGCCGCCCTCGGGTGAGTAATGCACCGTGCGGGCATAACGACCGGTAGGATGATACTCGAACTTAATGGTGTAAGGCTTGCCTGCGGCAATCTCTTTCGGACCGACAATCGTGCTCGGACGTCCCATGTCGTCGTAGGCATAGCGCATCTTGTTGCCGTTGAGGTCGGATGTCTCCACAGGCACCGCCCACTTGTAGTCGTAGACGGTAGAAGAAGTGTAACCGTAGGCGTCTTTTACGTTTGTAACGAGCATGTGTAGCACATCGTCGTAAGTGTAGTCGTAGCGCATGCGCTGCCCTTTATGGTTCTCGGGCTTGGTGAGGCTCGTCAGGTTGCCGTAGGCATCGTAGGCCATGTCGTAGACCGACGGT
>NZ_BAIZ01000113.1 GCF_000613445.1 Hoylesella shahii DSM 15611 = JCM 12083 | reverse complement strand
GCGATGTGTAGTCCCAGGCAGACTTGCTACCTGTGCACATTGCACTCTTCGTGCGATGTGTAGTCCCAGGCAGACTTGAACTGCCGACCTCCACATTATCAGTGTGGCGCTCTAACCAACTGAGCTATAGGACTGCGTGTCGGCGGGAGGTCCGGCCAGGGCCGACATGGGAAGCCATATCTTTCATCAACTTACACCTTATATTTATAAGAGAAGTTGACCAAAGAGGCAAAGCCCAGTTCCCTGATTCCCTCTGTATCGGAGTATAGACAACGCAGCAGACAAGAGACTAGAACATCTAGAACCAAGGTAAGCAACAACTTATACATCAATAAAGATGAATATAGTGCACATTCCTCCAGAAAGGAGGTGTTCCAGCCGCACCTTCCGGTACGGCTACCTTGTTACGACTTAGCCCCAATCACCGGTTTCACCCTAGGCCGACCCTTGCGGTCACGGACTTCAGGCGCCCCCGGCTTTCATGGCTTGACGGGCGGTGTGTACAAGGCCCGGGAACGTATTCACCGCGCCATGGCTGATGCGCGATTACTAGCGAATCCAGCTTCGTGGGGTCGGGTTGCAGACCCCAGTCCGAACTGAGACGCACTTTAAGGATTAGATGACACTCGCATGCCACCAACTCTCTGTATGCGCCATTGTAACACGTGTGTAGCCCCGGACGTAAGGGCCGTGCTGATTTGACGTCATCCCCACCTTCCTCACACCTTGCGGTGGCAGTATCTCCAGAGTGCCCGGCATTACCCGATGGCAACTGAAAACAGGGGTTGCGCTCGTTATGGCACTTAAGCCGACACCTCACGGCACGAGCTGACGACAACCATGCAGCACCTCCGTGGCAGCCCCGAAGGGCCTCATCGTCTCCGAATCGTTCCGCCACAGTTCAAGCCCGGGTAAGGTTCCTCGCGTATCATCGAATTAAACCACATGTTCCTCCGCTTGTGCGGGCCCCCGTCAATTCCTTTGAGTTTCACCGTTGCCGGCGTACTCCCCAGGTGGGATGCTTAACGCTTTCGCTTGGTCACTGACCATAAGGGCCAACAACGAGCATCCATCGTTTACCGCGTGGACTACCAGGGTATCTAATCCTGTTCGATACCCACGCTTTCGAGCATCAGCGTCAGTTGCGCTACAGTAAGCTGCCTTCGCAATCGGAGTTCTTCGTGATATCTAAGCATTTCACCGCTACACCACGAATTCCGCCTACTTTCGGCGCACTCAAGCCCCCCAGTTCGCGCTGCAAGTCGGATGTTGAGCACCCGCATTTCACAACACGCTTAAGAGGCGGCCTACGCTCCCTTTAAACCCAATAAATCCGGATAACGCCTGGACCTTCCGTATTACCGCGGCTGCTGGCACGGAATTAGCCGGTCCTTATTCATGCGGTACCTGCAAAAACCCACACGTGGGCTCTTTTATCCCCGCATAAAAGCAGTTTACAACCCATAGGGCCGTCATCCTGCACGCTACTTGGCTGGTTCAGGCTTACGCCCATTGACCAATATTCCTCACTGCTGCCTCCCGTAGGAGTCTGGACCGTGTCTCAGTTCCAGTGTGGGGGACCTTCCTCTCAGAACCCCTACCGATCGTTGCCACGGTGGGCCGTTACCCCGCCGTCAAGCTAATCGGACGCATCCCCATCCTTTACCGCTAAGCCTTTGGTCCAAATCGGATGCCGTCAATGGACTACATACGGTATTAGTCCGACTTTCGCCGGGTTATCCCGTAGTAAAGGGTAGGTTGGATACGCGTTACTCACCCGTGCGCCGGTCGCCATCAGTAATTGCAAGCAATCACTATGCTGCCCCGCGACTTGCATGTGTTAAGCCTGTAGCTAGCGTTCATCCTGAGCCAGGATCAAACTCTCCATTGTAAAATGTCTACGCATTATGCTCTATCAAAAAAATAAAGCACAACGCTAAAAGTTTTATGCCTAAAAGGCATTATCCTATCAGAATGAGCACCTAATTTATTGTAGTTCACTCACCTGTTTTGATTAACCCTATAAAAAGGAGAATCAACGGTTCTTTATGTTCTACCCAAATACACTCAA
>NZ_BAIZ01000114.1 GCF_000613445.1 Hoylesella shahii DSM 15611 = JCM 12083 | reverse complement strand
ATGGTAATACTTTTCTGCCTAAAAGTTAATGGCTAAATTCCTTATTTGAATTTAGCCCTTTTTTATTATTTTTCTTTCTGCTATAGCCTTCAATTATATGGCCAAAATCTCACATTTGTTTGTTAACTACAATCGCAAAATCATTGTTTTTTTCATCTTTTCTTTACGTTCACCTTATTTATTATTATCTTTGCCAAGAATACAAAGTAGAATATGTAAAAGAATAATAAAAGCAGGATTATGAACGAACGATTAACAGTCCAGTCATTCGGGCCTATAAGACAGATTGATATCAACTTCCGCAAAGTAAATCTTTTTATTGGTGACCAAGGTACAGGAAAAAGTTGCATTGCAAAGTTGTTCTCTACTTTTAGATGGCTTGAAAAGGCATTAATGACAGAGACGTATTCTTTGGATTATTTTACGAAGTTTGTAGACGCCCGCTTTAAAAAACAATTGTGTGGATATCATCGAATCGACGATTTTTTTCGCGACGACACCTACATATTATATGAAAGTGCTCTGTATAAATTTGTTTATGCAGACAGTATGTTTAAGATAGAAAACAAGAAAGAGACTATCACAGGATTACCCAAAATAATGTATGTCCCTGCTGAAAGAATAATATTAAGTTCAGCAGAAAAGAAGTTGAAGACATTTGATGGACTTCCTGCTTCTAACCTTACATTTAATCAAGCATTTTGGGAATCGAAGGAACGATTTAAAGATGGATATGCCCTGCCTTTTGGTAATTTGAGCTACAAGTATGATTCTTTGAATGATAATAGCTGGATAGTAGGCAGTGATTATCGTGTTCGTCTTATTAACGCATCCAGTGGCATTCAGTCAGCCCTACCAGTCTGTATAGTCTCTGAGTATTTAGGGAATATTGTTGCTTCTGGTAAGGAACGTCCCATGTCTGTAGAAGAATTACAGAAATTGCAAAAAGAAACTGCTAAGATTATGGAAAATGAGAATTTGGCAGATACGGTCAAGAACGCAATGCTAAAACATCTTTCAGGTCGTAGTCGTTACAATTGTTTTGTAAATATCGTAGAGGAACCAGAGTTGAGTCTTTTCCCTGAATCACAAAACTCAATGATAAGGCTACTGTGTAAAGTTAATAATAGTTCTACGGATAATATGCTTTTGTTAACTTCGCATAGCCCATACACATTAGCTATACTTAATAACCTTGTACTTGCTTATAAAGCTTATGAAAAAGGTGATGACGAAATAAAAAGAAGGGTGGCAGAGATTGTTCCTCCAGAATATCACGTTGATCCTGATTCTCTAGCAGCTTACAGCCTCACAAACACTGAAATGGAGAATTATCAATCTGTTCTCTCTGAATCATCTGGTATAATTAGCAAGAACGACTTAGATTCAGTATCAGAGATAATCATGCGCGAGTTTAATAGCTTATATCGTATTTATGCCACGACCATCAAATAATACCAATATTCCTACCGCTGTTAAGAAACTCAGACTATGTTCCGCATTAAGTGATTGTGGCCGTATAAGTGTTCAACAGGCAATGGTTATAAGTACAGACAATTGTTTATACGTTTACGACGATGCTACTAAAGTATATTCTGATTGGACCAACATCGTTCCATCCAATCTTTCGGAGACTTTCTCTGCTGATAATCCTAATAATACAGAGATTGTATTATTGCCATTAGATAATAGGATTATAACAGGTCCAAAAGTAACACAGGGTGGTGTGTGTGATTGTGCATTGCTCACGGTGAATGAATTGAGCCTAATAGAGTTTAAGACAAATGCAAAGACAGTGTCTAATAAGACTCTTGAACAACGTTGCCGCGAAGCTTCATCCCAAATACTTCATACAATAGATGGAATCATTAAACCAAAATGTAGTCAGAAGGGTATAGACATTGATAAAAAAGTTGATATAGATGCTTATATAGTATTTGACAGTCAGCTGAATGTTACAAGTGTTCAAACCATATTTCAGGCAATTGCTATGGAAGTATTAGAGAAAAACAAGTTGTTATTATTTGTTGATAATAAGAAGACTTTTAAGTAGTCCTATGGAC
>NZ_BAIZ01000115.1 GCF_000613445.1 Hoylesella shahii DSM 15611 = JCM 12083 | reverse complement strand
TTTGTGCCTCCCTCTTTCCCAAAATTAATTTTCGAGGGATAACCATAGTTATCAGTAGGATCACAAGCCACCAGTAAGAGCAGCAACAAAAGTGCAACAAGTCCATGTTTCTTTTCCATAATTCACCAGTTGTATTAGTTATTTGTAAGTGATTATACGTATCTGATGATTAAAGTGTGCCTACAACAACCCACATGATACGATGGTTATACCTATAACACCAATATACAATGTGCCATTGGCCTTGCTATATAGCCCAGCAAGACACTGCTCTACTACAGTAAGGCGTTTAAGACTTCCCTAACCATTTACTTACTTTGAGTTACTTTGATGGTTGCACCACTGTTGTCCACCATGCAATAAACATAAAGTGTCCGTTTCTTCCCTGTTGTGTTTGGCTCTGTTATTATCTTCATTTCATTATTACAAGGCCCCTTGTACTTCACAGTTAGCCAATAATACGTCGCGATGATGGTGTCGTTCTCGACCTTACTAAGCTTTGTTTTGCCATTTCCATTGTAGTCGTTGATTGTTACGCTACAAAAAGGCTCATTCCCGGAACAGATTACAGTGCCACCTTCTCTGCCTAGACTTACTTTTGAGGGATAGCCAAAGTTGTCCAAACGCCCACAAGCAACCAGTAAGAGCAGCAACAAAAGTGCTACAAGTCCATGTTTCTTTTCCATAATTCACCAGTTCTGTTAGTTATTTGTAAGTGATTATATGCATCTGATGGTTAAAGTGTGCCTACAACAACCCACATGATACGATGGTTATACCTATAACACCAATATTCAATGTGCCATTGGACTGCCTATATAACCCATTAAGGTACACCTCTACTACAGAAAGGCGTTGAAGCGTTCACCAACCAGTTACTTATCTTGAGTTACTTTGATGGTTGCATCATCATTATAAATCGAGCCATAAACATAGAGAGTGCGTTTTTTCCCCGTTGTATTCGGCTCTGCCATTATTTTTATTTCAGACCCAGCAAGTCTTTTGCACTTCGCTGTTAACCAATAATACTTTGCAATGATGGTGTCGTTCTCATCTATGCTAATTTCAGCCTTGCCATTTCCATTATAATCGTTAATGTAAATCATTGATATCCCGAGTTTGCCAGAACAAAACTTAGTGCCTCCCTCTTTCCCAAAATTAATTTTCGAGGGATAACCATAGTTATCAGTAGGACCACAAGCCACCAGTAAGAGTAGCAACAAAAGTGCTACAAGTCCATGTTTCTTTTCCATAATTCACCAGTTCTATTAGTTATTTGTAAGTGATTATACGTGTCTGATGGTTAAAGTGTGCCTATAACAACCCACATGATACGATGGTTATACCTATAACACCAATATACAATGTGCCATTGGCCTTGCCTATATAACCCAGCAAGGCACAGCTCTACTACAGTAAGGCGTTTAATACTTCACCAACCATTTACTTACTTTGAATTACTTTGATGGTTGCACCACTGTTGTCCACCATGCAATAAACATAAAGTGTCCGTTTCTTCCCTGTTGTGTTTGGCTCTGCTATTATCTTCATATCATTATTAAAAGACTCCTTGTACTTCACAGTTAGCCAATAATATGTCGCGATGATGGTGTCGTTCTCGCCCTTACTAAGCTTTGTTTCGCCATATCCATTGTAATCGTTGATGGTTACATCATAAAAGCCCTCTTTCCCGGAACAGATTACTGTGCCACCTTCTCTGCCTAGACTTACTTTTGAGGGATAGCCATAATTGTCCAAACGCCCACAAGCAACGAGTAAGAGCAGCAACAAAAGTGCTACAAGTCCATGTTTCTTTTCCATAATTCACCAGTTGTATTAGTTATTTGTAAGTGATAATACGTATATGGTGGTTGAAGTGTGCCTACAACATCCCACATGATACGATGGTTATACCTATAACACCAATATACAATGCGCCTTTGGTCTTGCCTATATAGCCCAGTAAGGCACAGATCTACTACAGTAAGGCGTTTAAGACTTCCCTAACCATTTACTTATCTTGAGTT
>NZ_BAIZ01000116.1 GCF_000613445.1 Hoylesella shahii DSM 15611 = JCM 12083 | reverse complement strand
GTTTTTCTACGACGTTTTCTCCATGAACATCCTTTCTCTTTATAATAAGCGTTACATCATCATTGGTCTTATCTTTTTTGTAGGGAGCATTGATCTCAACCCGCCCATCTTTCTGTAAAGGCAAACCTGTGGTCATTCCCTCCAAGAAGTCTTCCTTAGCATCATAATGAGCATATAGCCCTGTCTCTTGGTCAAACTCCTTGCCGTTGAATTTGTACGGCATTTCCTCCGTGGACGAGTGTTCGTCCACGAATAGTTCGCCGTAGATATGGAGAACCTTCGTGGGGACCTCCAAATCTATTGGTAGTCTTATCATCAAACTTATTTGAAATAAGACTTTGCTCAATAGCTTGTCTTATAGCATGTCATTTATTACTCTCTACAAGTATGATTTTTTTCAACTTTGAGGGCATCTTACTAGAGCAAGAAGAAGTTTCTTCATATCTGTAATCATCAGGAATACCAAATTCCTTTATTAATAGAACATATTTTAGACTTCCCTCCTTTACCGTATTAAAGTATTTTGTCTTCCACAAGATCTGATAAATTGTATAACGTAATGATTTATCCGCTTGTTCTTGTGAAGCATGTAGATAAACAGGAATGCCCATCGTAATTTCATCTCTATGACATTTTAGATAAAAGCGTGCATCATCAGCCGACAGTCTATACCTAGAAACTTTTTTTATAAAGCTTTTGAATTTATGAAACAAGGTGGAATCTAAGCTAATCGTTTCATCTGTCATTTTTCTATCAGACATTTGTTTCATATCCACAAAGGACACGTCATCAAAAGATTCGTAATGTCCCCTATAGTATGTTACGACAATAGAATCCTTAGCAACACATTCATTTCTTACCTTTGTTTTGCAACCAACCACAGCAAACAATGTTATAATTAAGTATAAGAACTTCATCACCTTTTCTTTTTGGGTTTTGTTGTACGTGGGTCTGTGACATCATACGATTTTCCTTTATGATTATGTCTAATAGTTTCCCCATTTTTACGTGCAGTACGCCATTCAGCACCTTCGATCACTTCTTTTTCTTCCTCGTCCCCATATTGACGATTTGGAGTTTCACTTTTACGTTCAAATTCTCTTTTGTCTTTATATCTATTAACAAAGTGTGCAAATTCATGCTCTATAATTGTTGCAGGAGATATGACTCCACCATCAGAGGTCCTCGTTGCCTTCCTAGAAAACCAAGTGATGTTGAAACCTCCATTATCATCAAAATGGTTACGTTGTCCATCCGGATTTTCAAAGAGACTTGGTTGGCTAGCATCCCATACATGAACTTTAACATTATGATCAAGCACCGCCTTTTTCATATTCTCGCCTCCTCCATTGTTTGTATTAAATACATAAGAATGTATAAAATCCATAACAAACTGATTGTTTGGCACATAAATCCGTCTTCGCCCGCGAAATCCAGAAAAGGATGAGTCTTATGTTTGCCGTTCTTATCAATATAGTGAATAATTACATCATTACCTTTTTTATCCGTATTCTGTATAGGATTACTAATACAATATACATATCCTCCTATGTCAGGATACTTCTCCGCTAACGGATCCACCCCATACCACAGACTCGTCCTCGGGTTCATATACCTCGCACCATAGTAGTACAGCCCCGTTTCTTGATCAAACTCCTTGCCGTTGAACTTATACGGCATTTCTTCACTGCTGCTGTGCTCATCTACGAGTAATTCTCCATAAGGTAGGTAAGCATCAAACTGAGTGATGTTTGCCTTGGCGTCGGTGATGTAAGAGGTGCTGCCGAGGTGG
>NZ_BAIZ01000117.1 GCF_000613445.1 Hoylesella shahii DSM 15611 = JCM 12083 | reverse complement strand
CCGATTATCTCGCAACTTTTATAAAGGTGTGAAAGGAGATGCTATCAATGTATTATTAGCTGCCGCAGCATATAACTTCAAAAGAGCTATGAGAGCTCTTTTGTACCTTATAAAAAGAATCAGCATAGAGCTTGTTAATACAAGCTTTATGCTAAAATATAGTTTTTAAGGGAGGACTACTTAAAAAGTTTAATTTATAATAGTGTTGCGGAATTAAGGTTAATAAAAAAGTCGTATATTTGTAGCCAATAAACAAAAGAATTGCCTATGAATAGATAAAACTGAAAAAGATGTATAATAAAAAGCGTTAGCTTGCATTCTTGTTCTTGAAATTCGCCAAAATTTAGAGAACCACGAGAGTAAAAGTTGATGCTCACGCCAAACAGCGTGGGCTTTTACTCGTTTAAGTGGCAATGGTGTTTGGCGATACCTCAAGAACATAAGCGAAGTTATCAGTCCACGCTTTTTGTTTATCTATCCCTTATTTTTTTATGGACTGATACGAATACTAATCACATATACATAAAAATTAGATATAATGAAGAAAATTATAATAATGACGTACCTTTCCGTAGCGGTATTGGGCGCAACGATGACATTCTCTCATGCAGCAATGACAATGATGACGCTACCAGTACAGTGGCAAATCCTCAAACAGTATTTACAGGTGGACTTCCCAAGAGTATAGCTGGTATGACCATTCAGACAAATGAAAAAGGACAGGTTATAGCCATTGTGCCCGAAAGTGGCAAGCTTATAACTTTCAAGCCTATAACTTTCAAGTATAAAGATGCAACTACACGCTCTACGGCATCGACCCCAGATGTAGTAATGACCATTGGAGAAGGCAAAGAGTATTCCACCTATAACCTGTACCTCAACAAGGATGGTTTTGTCAAACATTGCGAGGAAGTAGTACACAATTTAGATGGAGAGCATACTGTACCATGGAATTTTACATACAACAGCAATGGGCAACTACTGACAATGCAAAGCTCGGGGGAAGGAGCCACAGGGACTACTACAATCATTTATCAAAATGGAAATATCGTAGAAACGAAAATAGAATATTTTCACGAAGCGGAATTTAATCACTCCCACAAGATTTATTACACTTCAACGGATATAACCACACCTATAGAGAATAAAGGTAGCGTGATGCTCTTTGATGAGAATTTTGGGTTGGATAGTGACGATGTTCTATATGCCTATTATGCTGGCTTGCTCGGAAAGGCTACCAAGGATTTACCTGTAAAACTTATCGATAACAAACATCATTCTCAATATACTCAATACTTCTCTTGGACACTAAACTCCGCAGGTTATCCAATCTCGTTCAAGGGTAACCACAAAACTTACTCTTTCTCTTGGTAAGTCGGAAATCTCCTAAGCAGTACCCACATAAAAGCAGTTAGGCTATATTTGAGGTGCTTCTAAGCATACTTTTCAAAACTCCTAAGTATCCTCTCAAAAGCTCTTAAGCTTCCATTAAAAAGCTCCTAACCTTTTGCAAGAAAGCTTAGGAGCTTTTTCCTATCAGTTCTTGTATTTGTGAATTTTTATTACTATCTTTGCTGTTGGTTGTCCATGACAGCTGCCTTTGTGGGTCTTATGGTCTCGAACCCACGCAAGGCTAACAAAGCAGACCAACTTTGTATATACTATTATTA
>NZ_BAIZ01000118.1 GCF_000613445.1 Hoylesella shahii DSM 15611 = JCM 12083 | reverse complement strand
CCTTAATTCCGCAGCATAAATTCTTGTAAGAACTCCAAGTGCCTGAGAAACAAAGTTCTCAAAACACTTGGATATGTCAGAAATTTCACCTATCTTGGTGCTGTAAACATAACAAGTAAGCAAATATCTGACATGACAAAGGTAGCAATTAAAAACGAGAATGTCACTTCTTTTGGTGGAATTTATCACATTATGGACGTTTTCTCAAAGTTGGGCTTTGAAAAACTTACCGAATCCGTATTGGGCAAACGTGGAAGTAGCGGCAAGGCATTCAGCCATGGAAGTATTTTCGGCTCTCTCTTCTTCAGCTACCTTTGTGGTGGAGAATGCCTTGAGGACATCAATGCACTTATAGGGCAGTTCAAGCAGAGACCTGATACGCTGTTACCCGGTGCCGACACTGTGGGGCGCGGACTAAAGGAACTTGCTGAAGAGAACATTATTTACAAGAGCGAAATCTCCGGCAAGTCTTACAGTTTCAACACGGCAGAGAAGCTGAACACCTTACTATTACGGATGATACGGAGAATGGGGCTTATAAAGGTGGGCAGCCATGTTGACCTGGACTTTGACCACCAGTTCGTTCCAGCCCACAAGTTCGATGCTAAGTATTCTTATAAGCAGGACCTTGGCTATTTTCCTGGTTGGGCTTCCATTGGGGGAATCATAGTCGGAGGTGAGAACCGTGACGGAAACACCAATGTGAAATTCCATCAGGAGGACACGCTCCGTCGCATTATGGATCGTGTAACCTCAGAACTTGGTGTGGTAATAGAGCGTTTCCGTGCTGACTGCGGGTCGTTCTCAAAGGAAATCATCCAAACCGTAGAGCAGCGCTGCAACACGTTCTACATTCGTGCTGCCAACTGCGGCAGTCGCTACGAGAATTTCCAACAGTTGAAGGAATGGAAAGACGTTGAGGTTGGCTATGAGAAATGCGATGTCACATCCATCAGCATAGACAGCTTGATAGAAGGAAAGTCATACAGGCTCGTCGTACAGCGTAGTCCTTTGAAAGGCAAGGATGGCAGTGAGCAGACGGATATGTTCGGAGTAATATACACATACCGCTGTATCCTCACCAACGACTGGGTGTCTACCGAGAAAGACATCATTACATTTTATAATGAGCGTGGAGCAAGCGAAAAGAACTTCGACATACAGAACAATGACTTCGGATGGTCACATCTACCCTTTTCCTTTATGGCTGAGAACATGGTTTTTATGATGGTTACTGCCATGCTGAAGAACTTCTACCTCTATCTCGTCCGTCATATCAGCGATAAGGTCAAGCCATTGAAAAAGACAAGTAGGCTGAAAGCCTTTATCCTACATTTCGTCAGCGTACCAGCAAAATGGGTGCGCACTGGAAGGCAGAACGTTCTGAACCTATATACAAATAAAAACTACTACGCTGAGGTCTTCATTGAATAAACATCATTTTTTGTGGTTTTTCATACTTCCCCATTGGTTTGGGCGGGGGATTTTATGCTTAGAAAAGACCCAAAAAACACCGAAGCGCCTCATATCAAAATATAGAGCCCCCAAAAGACATCTCAACATATAAAATTTTCTCACAAGAAAAAATACTGCGGAATTAAGG
>NZ_BAIZ01000119.1 GCF_000613445.1 Hoylesella shahii DSM 15611 = JCM 12083 | reverse complement strand
CAGTTGCGACTTATGGGGCGTATTGCCCGCTACACAGCCCACAAACCATTTATCGCTGCTTTTGGCTTTGCGTGCCGCCGTGATGTATGCCATGGGTTCGGCTTCTAGATAAAGGGTGCGATCCCAGTCTACGGCCACGTCTTTGATAAACTGGAAAGCGTCGGGATGTTTGAGATAGTTTTCTGGAAAATCGGCTGCCATCTGCAACGGACTGTACATTGTGACATAGAGAGCGAGCTGTCCGCAGATGGTGGAATTGACGTGCGAGCCATTGGCGCAGTCCATTTCGAAGATACCTGGTGTGTAATCCATTGGTCCGCCCTGCAAACGCGTAAAGGGAAGGATGGCCGTATGCCCAGGTTTGCTACCTCCAAAGGCTTGATACTCGGTGCCACGAGCACTCTCGTTGCCAATGAGGTTGGGGTAAGTGCGACACAACCCCGTGGGGCGCACAGCTTCGTGCGCGTTAACCATAATTTTATAGTCGGCAGCACGTTTCACAGCTTCCAAGTAGTGGTTCACCATCACTTGTCCGTAGTGGTGTTCGCCGCGAGGGATGATATCGCCAACATAACCACTTTTCACGGCGTTGTATCCGTAAAGGTTCATCAGTTTGTAGGCGCGGTCCATGTATCGTTCGTAGTTCATCACCGAGGAAGATGTTTCGTGGTGCATCATCAGTCGCACATTTTTGGCGTGTGCATATTCGTTTAGCGCCTTAATATCGAAGTCGGGATAAGGCGTTTGGAAGTCGAACACCCTCTCTTTAAGATTTCCAGCCCAGTCTTCCCAACCAATATTCCATCCTTCAACCAGCACTTGGTCGAACCCATGTTCGGCAGCGAAGTCGATATATCGGCGCACATTGGCATTGTTGGCCGCGTGTCGGCCCAGATGGTTGGGCCTTGGTATAATCGGTTTCGCCAAGTATCACCGAGGGGAATTGCTGCGTATAAGCCCAGTCGGACTTACCCGAAATCATCTCCCACCACACCCCAACATACTTAACAGGGCGTATCCACGAGGTATCGGTGTATTTGCAGGGTTCGTTAAGATTGAGAATAAGGTTAGAGGCGAGCACCTTTCGTGCGTCGTCGGTAACCAGCACGGTGCGCCATGGTGTGACGCAAGGCGTGTGCAGATAGGCTTTAGCTCCCTTAGCATCGGGCGTGAGCCACGAGGTGAACACCATTTTGCTATCGTCGAGGTTGAGATTCATGGCAGGATAGTTCACTCAATGCCGCCTCGTGCAAGTTGATATACAGTCCGTTATCTGTTTTCATCATCAGCGACGTTTGCACACCAGTGGGCGAGAAGGTGGTTTGCGACATATTATTGGTAATTGCCTCCTTCATGCGTTGTCTCACTTCGCTCAGTTTAGATTGGGTGTATTCGTACTCTTGCGTGTCGTAGTCGCCCGGAATCCACCATGCCGTGTGGTCGCCGTCCATGGCAAACTCAGTGCGTTCGTCGCTCACCACAAAATAGTTTAGTTTGCCTTCTTGCGGAAACTCGTAGCGCAAGCCCATGCCATCGTCGTAAACGCGGAAGCGGATATTGAGTCGGCGTTGGGTGGATTTCTGTTCC
>NZ_BAIZ01000120.1 GCF_000613445.1 Hoylesella shahii DSM 15611 = JCM 12083 | reverse complement strand
TGCATTCTCCTCCACTTTGCTCAGTTGGTTGCCGTCGTAGCCGAGCCGCAAGTCGTCTATCAGTCCGTAGCTGCCTTCTTGCGTCATTCCTTTGCGTTGCAGCGAAGTAACATTACTATTACCATCATACCCCAGGCCTTCGTTGTAACGCCCGATGCCCGTTGAGAAGTTGTTTTCACCATACTCAGCATTCACCAGCCGGTTCAGGTCGTCGTAGATGTAACGGTAGCCACGATTCACTTTATTTATTCCTTCCAGGTATTGCAAGAACATACTCATAAAAGCCCCTATCGTCATATAACTTAATCGCAATAACTTCACTACCTGAATCTATGGCAATAAAAGGTGTGACGTTTAAAGAATCGGCGAGTGCGTTCTCAAAGTTATAATGTTTAGTTATAAGAACTTTTAAAAACCTCTTATTAAACTCATTGACGAAATTAATATGAACAATTCCTGGTCTCATTCGCATAGATTTGTATTCTCTTATCATTTCATAGTCATCTACGGCGCATTCTTTAAGCATCCGCTCTAACACTTCGTTTGGCTCCCAAAAGTGTAAGGTTAGCCGTGCTTTATGAAAACGATAGCTACATAACCTGTTTATCGTGAAATCAATTTTACGATTCAATGGCAACCAATCCAAGTCGTATGAAATCGAGACTATGCCCCTCCTCGTTTTCCTACTAAAAACTCTATTTAAGAGTCTCTCATTATATATCGATATATTTTTCATTTCTTAAAGATGTTTAATTTCTCATCAGCAGTTCCTATTCTTTTGAGTTTTCCACCAATCTTCTCAAATACTTTAAAATATCCCCCGTTATACTTATCTATGTCCCAAGAATAGTATCTCCCGCCTAATTTAAAAATCTTTTGATTATGAGATAAGCCAAATTCACGGGTTAGCTTTGCTCCTCTATTAATTAGATATGTTTCGGCTGCAAGTTTATTCATTGCCACTCTTGGCGAAGAAGGTATGGGTACATCGCCCATTATGGGTGCAACACTCATTATCCGCCCTTGCGCGTTGATTTTCCAATTTACGCCATTTATTTCTTCAATTCCTCCGTTCAAGAAGTATCTAACTCTTTGCCAGAAACCCGAATATGGTTTAAAGTAGAAAGAACCAACATAGGCATTACCAATAAAGGATACAGGAGTTAGGCCTGCATCAAATGATTTCCCTGTAACACGAACTTCTCCATCGTTCACCGTAGCATAACTCGTATAAAATTTGTGGGTTTCATCGTTATAAGCCAACTTAGCAGTAAAATCATTATCATTGACATGTGTCCATTCCGAGAAGTCGAAGTTGATTACCCCTTGCCCCACTGCATTTAGGAATTTTCTTATTTGTGTCTGATCATTAGTTGACCAGTAATCCTGCCCATCATAATCCGTAAAGTTAATAGGGTTATTCGCACAATACGCATACGGCGAAACCCCATAATACTTCTCTGCCAATGGGTCTACCCTATCCCACATCGGCAGCAGTGGGGCGTATTGGCGTGCGCCGTAGTCGTAGGTATT
>NZ_BAIZ01000121.1 GCF_000613445.1 Hoylesella shahii DSM 15611 = JCM 12083 | reverse complement strand
GGGAAAGGCTGCAACGGTTATGGGCGTGGCCGTGGGGATGACGATGGTTGCGGGATGTAAGACAAGCAATGGGAACGCTACTCCTACCTCTCCGCAAGGACCAGGCCAAACAAACCGCGTGGAAACAGGCAACAATACGAACCCCACACCCACGGCATCGCGCACGGATACTTCGTTGATAAAGGACACAAGACATTCGGGAGAAGACCCCATACCGATGGGAGAAATTATTGAAGACGACTCTGTGGGCTCGCCGAAAGTTGATCCTTGCGACCCTTTCCCACTTGGTAAGATTGGGCCAGCCAAGCCAAAGAAGAAAAATAACGCCCAGAAAACGCCCCAAAAGAGTAAGAAAAAGGGGCGAAAAAGGCGGTAAGGGAGAGTCTAAGTTGTTACAGAGAAGTGACCAGACACGATTAAAAGCAGACGCGTATGAAGTCGAACGGAAAGAACATTTGCCATGCGTTGAAGACGATACGTAAGCAAGTGGCCGATGCCAACGGCATCCACTACACCCCTGCACCTTGCCGTTTCGATGGCGATTGCAGCGGCACTTGCCCGGCTTGCGAGGCCGAAGTGCAGTATATAGAAAGCCAATTGGGCAGGCTACGCTTGGCAGGTAAGGCCGTTAAGGTGGCAGGTTTGGCTCTCGGACTGACGATGGTTGCTGGTTGCAACTCCTCTCCGGGCACGCCACCTTCCGCAACGGACAAGCCGACAGCAGCCAACGAAACCTCACCAACAAGCCAACCCTGCCCACAGCCGCAAGCAAACGCCCCCATATCGGCCACCGATGAAGGGGCAAAACCCCACGCAAGGCACCATTATGTGCGTGGAAACAGCGGGCGAGTTGTGAAGAAAGGCACGGCACAAGTAGACACTACGGCTGTGTATATGGCCGATTCTAGCGGATTCACACTGCCCGAAGTGTCGGTAACTTCAACTCCCGCGAAGAAGATTGTTTGCTATGCAGGCGGCATACCCTATTACCAACGCATTGCTCGTAACCGCAACCATGTTTATCTAAATCCCGAAATCAGCCCCCGATACAAGAAAGGCGACGAGGCGATGCGGCAGTTTATTGCAGACCATATACGCATTACGCCCCACATGTCTGCCGCTTGTGGGCAGTTCTTAGTTAAGGTGGCGTGTGTGGTTGAACGCAATGGCAGACTCTCGGCCATGCGTGTTATCCAGTCGGCAGACTCTCTTTACGATGCCGAATCCATTCGTGTGTTGAAGAAGATGCCCCGTTGGAGGCCTGCGCGAATGGAAGGTAAGCGTGTTCGTTCGCTTGTGGTGATAGACGTTCCCTTTGTGTTAAAGTAGGCTGATGCCGCCTAGTAGATGGAGGTGTAACACATAACATGAACGTTTTCGTTAAGCCAAATGAACAATATCGAGCTTGCTCGAACATTGTCATGGCGAGAATTGGAAATCGCCAACACGGAGCTTTGGGCGAAGTGGAAAGGCAAAACGCACTTTTCGAGGAACGAGAAAAGAGGCAAGAACTTAAACATATATTTCA
>NZ_BAIZ01000122.1 GCF_000613445.1 Hoylesella shahii DSM 15611 = JCM 12083 | reverse complement strand
ATAGAACAATTAGATTTTTCCAGCCATGACATGGCTTATTGGACAGGTATGTCTGAAAATCCAGCAGGTTACGAACTTGATTTCAAAACTTATGACGAAGTGGAGAGGGCTTATGAGGGCGATGCATTGATAAACTTCGAGTTGAATGTCTTAAATCATATCATTTCACACTTTAATGGAGTCAAGGTTTTTGAAAAGACGTTTTACATGTCTGATATTAAAGGGGGGAAGATAGGATTCACCTATAAGGAGAATAGTAATTTCACGACTTTGCGTGAACATAGCGGTATCAAAGCACAGATTGACGCGCATCAAAAAGTTACCTACGATTATGAAGGAACAGTAGAGAATTTCGCTGCTACAATAATTATTCATGAGTGGTATAGCCATGGGAAGTATAAAATTGGCAGTGAGTTTGGAAACCATTACAAAGCCTATGAGAACGTAAAAAAAGACAGGCTTTTTTATCCGAAAACAACCGAAAACTACAAGAAGATGATAGAAAATCGTATTGAATATTATAAATCGAAGAAGAAATGAAACCTCGGATGATTTTACTTGTTATGTTCCTTTCCTGCGTATACATCTGTGTAGGAGGCAAGCGGAACAAGATTTTCGACGAAATGAGTAAAAGGGGTATAGACTCTATTTCTGTAGCTTACTATCATTCCGCATTAACGAAAAGCAGCTTTTATATCACAGTTTATAGGGATAAGGCAAGTTATGTGTTAGACTCGGTAGCTCATGGATTAGAAGCTGAAGATTCTCGCTTCGTTTATTACCCTGCTAGGCTGAATGAGGCATCACAAAATTACATCCTGACTATGATCGACAGGTTATATGTGTCGAAAACTATTGGAATATTCAAGCTGCGTAAGAAGGAAAATTTTGTAGTAGAGACAGAGTATGATATGCTTGATGTGGACATTTCTTATAAGAACAGAAGGAAAAGAAGGATAAAATTATATTTAGGAGAAGTTTATAGAAGCAAGCCTTCTTATTCGCTTAACGAAACTCATGTATATACGCGCGCGTTTCGACAATTCGTGCAGTTTCTGATATATGTAACAGCAGAACAAGGGCCTTATAGCAGCAGGTATGATAGCCTTATTCGTAGAAAGAATGGCATGCAAAAAGATGATGAGATTTTTGAGTTTATTGATTTAGAATGATTGTAGATATCAATTATACAGAAGTTTCCGCTGTACCTTCTCAGTGCAGACCTTTACCAGCGGGAGAGAATTTGTTTGCTGTGACGTGTGTCGATTGGCTAGACGTGAGGTGCAGCATAGGCGACTTTGACTATAACAAGAAAATGTGCTCACAATGGCAAAACGACTTGGGTGGAGGAAAGAAGGGGCCGACAATATATTCTCTGCAATTTAGGTA
>NZ_BAIZ01000123.1 GCF_000613445.1 Hoylesella shahii DSM 15611 = JCM 12083 | reverse complement strand
AGGCGGCCCATGCCGTCCGTACGGCCAAACCCTCCGAACCCTTTCGGTTTCTTCGGTGCCTTTGGTGTAATAACGTTGGAAATGCCCAAAATATTGTCTACAGGGTCGTATTTAGTCACCTTGGTGGGGCGGTCGTAACCATATGCGAGTCAATTCCTATTGGGGAACATTGAGTGTTCTTCATCTATACGCCAGATGCATAACCTCAATCTATTCATGATGAACTTCTATAATCTTCTTCTTTGATAGGTTCAAAAGGATTGTTACATTATCGTACTTATTCTTACTTTTATCTTTTGACAAAGTAATAATATGTACTCTCTTTGCTGGAGCATATGAACCTACCACATCATTACGCGCAACAACGATATAATAATATTTAAATAGATTTACCAGCACAAAGACATCCCTTCCCTTCTTATATGCTAAATATTGCCTATAATATTTACTTATATCAAGGAAAGGTGACTTAGCCCCAAGAAACAGCCATTTCCCCCTATCATAAAGAATCTTTTTTATTGTATTTATCTCACTGTCTGAAAGTTTATAATACTTTCGAGAACGGCCATAGAACAAAGTCCCGTCATCATAGGCCGCGTTTGCTTTCATCGGAATATCACGGGCGAAAGACAAGGCATCTGTAGCATATATCTTTGTTTTAACCACAGAATTATTTCTATTATAAATATTGTTTGGTTTACTTTTGCAGGCTATAAGAATAGTTACTGAAACCTATAGTAAAACGCTCTTGAATTTGTTCATCATTATCTCTTTTTTGTTTTTTATTATTAAATCGATAATCAAATCCCTTTGTTCCTGGTTGATCCTTAGAATTGTAAAGAATGGTTTTCCCATTTTTGTCTTTAAGAGGAGAACCATTCATGTAAACATGCCATAGGCCCTCACGTTTATGTTTGTAATGCCTACCATAGGCAATTGGATTAATAGTTTCACCTTTTTTCTTGTCGAAGTACAATGTTAGTTCCATGCTGCTCACGAACCTAGCTAAAATACAAAATCTACTTATCATTCCTATATGTCATGAACTTCCAAAATCCGCTTTTGAGAGAGGTCTAAGAGAATTGTCACATTATCGTACTTATTCCGACTTCTATCATTAGCCAGAGAAATGATAGTTATGTCTTTTTGGGGAGCGCCTACTCCTAGTACTTCATTGCCCAAGAATACCATATAATAGTATTTAAATAGATTTACCAATACATAGACGTGTCCATGTTTCCTATATGCTAGGTATTGTCTATAATACACACTTATATTTAAAGTAGGAAATTTCGAGCCAAGCTTTTGCCACTTCTGCTTATCAGAAAGGATTGTTTTTTATTA
>NZ_BAIZ01000124.1 GCF_000613445.1 Hoylesella shahii DSM 15611 = JCM 12083 | reverse complement strand
CACTAATGTCCCGTTAAAGTAGACTGATCGCTTTTTGAAATAGTTGAAATACAGTCTATTAAGCAGACTTTTGAAATGAAACGGACTTGATTTTGTAACTTTGCAGTCAGATACAATTGACTGCTATGTTCCAAGACAAATACGTTTTTGCTCAACTTACCGCTTTTCTGAACAGGACTCAGTTTAACAACTACGTTCGCAAGTATGATGGCAATCGCTACGTGAAACACTTCACTTGTTGGAATCAACTGCTTGTAATGATGTTTGGTCAACTGAGTAATCGTGAGAGTCTTCGTGATTTGATTGTTGCTTTTGAAGCACATCGTTCCAAGCAATATCATCTTGGATTAGGTCGAGAACCTATTGCCAAAACGACTCTTGCATCAGCTAATCAGAATCGTGATTACAGGATCTTCGAAGATTTCGCCTTCTACATGATGAAGGAGGCTTGCGAGAAACGGTCAACCAATCTTCTGGATATCCCTGGAAAGAAATATGCATTTGATTCAACGACCATTCCTCTATGCCTCTCAACATTTCCATGGGCAAGATTCAGGGCGAAGAAAGGCGGTATTAAAGCCCATGTCTTATATGACATTGAGGCTCAAGTTCCAGCCTTCTATACGGTGACCAGTGCATTAAAGCATGATTCAACAACAATGTCTTTAGTTACTTATGACCCAAATGCTTACTACATATTCGATAGGCTTATGACTCATTCAAAGAACTCTACAGAATACATCTAACGAATTCCTTTTATGTAGTCAGAGCCAAGACAAACTTGAAGTTTAAGGTTGTCAAATGGAAGAGGTGCATGCCGAAGAACGTGCTTACAGATGCCGAAGTGAGACTTACTGGTTATAGGTCGGAGAAGAAGTATCCTGAGTCTTTTAGACTCATTAGATATTATGATGAGGAAGAAGAACGTGAATTTACTTTTCTCACCAATGCCAAGCATCTCACTGCTCTTGAAATTGCGGAACTTTACAAGAAAAGATGGCTGGTCGAACTCTTCTTCAAATGGTTAAAACAGCATCTCAAGATTAAGAAATTCTGGGGCACTACGGAGAATGCTGTTCGCATCCAGATTGCTGCCGCCATCATAACCTATTGTCTCGTGGCTATTGTTCATCATGATATGAAACTGGAGCGCTCGACCTATGAGGTCTTACAAATCCTTAGCATATCACTTACGGACAAAACTCACTTGACCGACCTGTTCGATAAGACTAAATTCAACTATGTCAAAGAACTAGATTGTCCCCTCATTCCGGGGCTATTCGATTAATATTTAACTCGTCCCAATTTTAACGGGACACTAATG
>NZ_BAIZ01000125.1 GCF_000613445.1 Hoylesella shahii DSM 15611 = JCM 12083 | reverse complement strand
TAATAATTAATTATATCAATATTAACGAACAAGACGACTGTTTTTTCAAATCACAGGAAAATTCAATCGTCTTGTTTTCTGCAGAGGTCTCAATGCTCCAAACTCCAATACGTTCTGAAACACGAATCCGAGTGGATAAGTGAATCCAACTCTTACGCCAGTTCGGGCTAAAAAAGTGCCCTAAAAAGTTGGTAATCGCGCTATTATTTTGTAACTTTATAGTTGTAAATCAATAACTTATAAAACATATACAGCGATGATTACCACAGACAAAGTTACAGAAATATTTTGTATATTGGATGAGTTCTGCAAGAATTTAGATGCCGAGTTAACTAAAAACCTACACATTGCCCCCATAGACGAGGGATATAAGCGAACGAGAAACCGCAAAGGGAAAATGTCCAAGAGCGAAATCATGACCATCCTGTTGTGCTATCATTTTGGCTCTTTCCGCAACTTCAAGCACTATTACCTCTTCTTCATCAAGGAGCATCTGGCAAGCTACTTCTCTAAGGCCGTGTCCTACACGCGTTTCGTGGAACTCATGCCCCACGTGTTCTTCGAGCTGATGGCCTTCATGCGCATCCAAGGTTTTGGAAAGTGCATGGGTATTAGTTTCGTGGACAGTACGATAATTCTCGTATGCCACAACATGAGAAGGAATTTCAACAAGGTGTTTGATGGACTTGCTAAGAACGGAAAGGGAACAATGGGGTGGTGTCATGGTTTCAAGCTTCATCTGCTGTGCAACGAGATGGGCGATGTACTCACGTTCTGCCTAACTCCCGCAAACGTGGACGACAGAGACCCAAGGGTGTGGAGAGTCTTCACCAAGGTGCTCTACGGCAAAGTATTTGCCGATAAGGGCTACATCAAGCAAGAATTCTTTGAGAACCTCTTCAACCAAGGCATCCATCTCGTTCATGGGCTCAAATCAAACATGAAAAACAAGCTTATGCCCTTGTGGGACAAGATGATGCTGCGCAAGCGGTATATAATAGAATGCATCAACGAACTGCTCAAGAACAAGGCCAACCTTGCCTATTCACGCCATCGCTCCGTACATAACTTCCTCATGAGTCTCTGTGCGGCATTGGCAGCCTATTGTTTCTTCGAGAATAAGCCCGAGACACTACCTGTGCGCATGGAAAAGACTAGGCAATTGGAACTATTCTAAGCAAATCCTTATCCCGAATTGGCGTAATTTTTTTGGGCGATAAACGGCTAAAACGGGGTATTTAGAGGGGTGTTTTTTGTGTTTTTCTACTCAATATACTGATAATCAATGTATTATTAAA
>NZ_BAIZ01000126.1 GCF_000613445.1 Hoylesella shahii DSM 15611 = JCM 12083 | reverse complement strand
ACGAAGAAGTTGAGCACTCCGTCGTAATGTTCGTATAAGGTTGCTGCAATTACGTTGAAGCTCTTGAAGCCCGAGTTGTCGACCTTGTTGTACCATCGAGCCAAGGATAGCCTTGCCGCATCCTTGACGGTGTTCTTTGAGAATATCATGCGTAGGGAGTGCGCAAGCGAATAGGCTTCCCTGAGGTCGGGGTATTGCTCGAAGAGGATTTCCGCCCTCCGTTTTTGGCTTTGGGTCCACTTGTCTGCCGACTTGAACAGCAGGTATCGGCTACGTGCCAGCAATTGTCTTGGCGTATCGCCATTGGCAAGCACAACCGGCGTGTAGGGTAGCCCCAGGCACTTTGCTTCCTCCCTCGCGTCGGTATCGGCCTGGATGGCGTCCCAGCGGTGTGCTATGCGCATTTCCTGCAATGCGTCGTTGGCGAGCTTTTGGATGTGGAAGCGGTCTATGGTTCGCATGGCGTTGGGGAAACAGCGCTTGGCGATTAGGTGCATGGAGTTGGACATGTCCAGCGTTATCTCCTGAACGATGCTCCGCCTATGCTCGTCTATGTGCATGATGGCTTCGGTAACCCTGTCGGCCGAAACGCCCTTGACCATGGCTATGAGCGTTCCCTTCCTTCCGTGGCAGGAACGGTTGGTCACGATGGTGTACAGCTCGCCGTTGCTCAAAGCCGTCTCGTCTATGCAAATGCTCGCCCCGACGTTGTCAGCAAAGACAAGCCACTGGTCTGCATGGCCGAGCTGGTCCCAACTGCGGAAACCGCTGAGGTGATCCTTGTATTGCCTTTCGAAAGTATTGGCCTTAACGTGGTAGTACTCCTCAAGCGTACGGCAGGTCACTGGGGAACTCTCCATACGTATCTTTTAAAAAAGCCGCGAACTCCTTGGAGTAACACGTTCCCTCGGCAACGAGGTTCAAAGGGCGACAGAAACTCACGCCGTCCTTGCGGTTGAGCCAGCGACGGCGACGGACATGAAGCAAGAGCTTATGGTCACGTATGGGGAAGTCGGTTATCGTGGTTGGTTCCATGAAACCCTTACTCTCAATGTTTTCGTCGGCCTTATAAGACTCCGGATAGGTTTCATCGAGGCTTATCTCTATCTGTGTTGCACCTTCCTCTACCTTTACCACATCAAAATAATCAAGGATTTGGGAAGGGAGCATCAGGCTTGCAAGTTGTTTAAACAGTTCCATGTGCAAAAGTAATAAAAATAATTTGTCCCCACTAATCTTCCGCTGAGCC
>NZ_BAIZ01000127.1 GCF_000613445.1 Hoylesella shahii DSM 15611 = JCM 12083 | reverse complement strand
AAATATCATCAAAAAGAGATAGTTCTTTGACACATTGATTATGAGATGGAAGAGGGTCTTGCTTCGTTATAAGCTCTTTCAAGTTTACTTTTTCAAGTACTGAAATTCTTATTAAAGTAGCCACTTCTGTTATTGAATATGGGCTTTTGTACTCATGCTTTATCTTGGCAATTAGAAGATATGTGATAATTGCAACCCACAGATGGATGCTTACCGCATTCTTTGAAAATCCCCATAAAGTCTTGACAACAATATTTTGTTTGATCCATTTAAAGAAGACCTCAATATCCCATCTGTGCCTATAGAGATTTGCAATTTGTAATGCTTCAATCTCAAAGTTATTGGTTATGAATTCGACTTCATTACCGTTGACAGCATCATAGTAACACACTTTTCGGATATGTTCAGGATATAGCTTTCTGGATTTGTATGTAGTTAGGCGTATTGTAAAATCGCCTCTTACTCCAGTGCTTACATCAAAGTCTTCTTTGTGGTCTACAATCTCATATCGCATGTTGTCTTTTGGACGGCAAATCCAAAATGCACCAGCCTTATGAAATCTGTATAATGCATCAAAGTCCACATATGCCTTATCCATCATATAAAACGCAAGTGGCTCTGGCTCAATCCTATCCAGCTCGTTACTGTCATGCCATTTGCCGTCTGTAATATGAATGCTGGCAGGAATGCTTCCACGTAAATCAAGTAATGTGTGCATTTTAACTGCTCCCTTACTGTATTTACCCAAAGCCCAAGTTGCAAGCACTATGCTTGTAGATATTGTTGTGGAGTCTAAAGCATAAAGAACATTGTCAACAGATACCTCTGACAATTTTGTCTCTGAATACAATGAACGTACTTGTTCAATGAGATATTTGCCCAGTTCCTCGTATATGTGATAGTTGCGGTTCTCATTGGCTCGAGATAACGAAGAATGAGTGACTGTTTTGCGAATTCCTAAATGATACAATATATTATGATGTGCTGTCAGGCACATACATATGTCTCTTAAGGAATCACGGCCAGTAATCTGACCGAACAATAAATGTAACAGATGATTATAGCTGTTTAATTCTCTTGAATGTCTATCACCTTTATATTTCGTGACAAGTTTATCAAACTGGTAGCGAGGAACAAAGTCTATGACTTGAGAGAATATGTACTTTCCAATATTCATAATCTTGCAGGTTTAGGCTGCAAAATTACTCTTACCATTTCAAATCAAAAAATCAAAGAACGCTCTAACTG
>NZ_BAIZ01000128.1 GCF_000613445.1 Hoylesella shahii DSM 15611 = JCM 12083 | reverse complement strand
CGAGAATTCTTCGGAACTTTATGCTCCAGATTGGGAGTTGAGTTTCAATGCCGCATCGCCACTCAAACAATATTCTCAAAAGAGGTAAAGTAACAGGTAAACAATGCTAATGATGTAAGAATTGCCGGAAGCGTTTTATTACCGAATACACATACAAAGCCTATCTTCCTAACATTGATAACTGACCAAAGATGGATTGGGCAATCACAGCACGATACTAACGTTGGGCATTATGATTTATCAGCATTCATTCTTGTTTACTCTCAAGGGATTTTGTCAGTTGTACTGCTTGTTGTTGCAGTCTGATAAGAAGTTGGGAATAAGTTTCAAGTTTGCTGAGCAATCGTTGAGCAGTGGCAACAGAATGATAAGTATTGAGGGCTTTCACGGCTTCGTTGTATAGCACGCCTATCTTATGAGTCATGGAGACGATTTCGGAGAGTTTCTCCAAGTAAGGCTCTTTTGCAGGGTCTTGGGTGATGACCTTAAAAGATTCACCAAGAAGCCTTGCTCGGACAAAATCACTTTTCGTTTTTGCTCCCGACTTGCGGTAGAGTCTGATAAGCTTCTGCTGGTTTTCGGAGTTCGGTATTCTGATGTGCCATCTGTCCCATCGTGGGCAGGTGGCACGTCTGCCGTCTGGCTTCTTTTGTTTCTGCTTTTTCATTGCTTTCTAATCACGACTTCGGAGTGATTTATTGATAATAAAAGAGATGACGAAAGTGGTCCTCTAAAAAGCAGTTGCAACTTTTGCGAATGGAGTTGGATATCTGCCTCAATGAATCCTAAAACTTTAGAAATAAAGAAGCAAAAATACAAGGATTGTATTTCTGTAGATATGAAGCAAATGGATAGGAATGAAGGAGACCAACCAGTGATCGGTCTTAAACTAGTAATATGGGATAAAAACAAAGGACTCTTGCAATATTCTTTGAAGAACGGAATTTCCTATACGTTTAAAGAATAAATAAATAGTTTGGAGCAATGAGGGGATATAGTATATCTTTTATTGGAAACTTAGATTCTAATACTCCGAAAAGAAGGTTGGCAATACCTCTCAAGACTTATGAAATATTATTACAGAAAAACTAGCTAAAAGATGAGGAAATGCCTCAGAAGTAACCAATCTCAGTACATCTGTAACACACCTTATATCAAAACGTTAGGAAAGTCTATTTAGGGTAATTCA
>NZ_BAIZ01000129.1 GCF_000613445.1 Hoylesella shahii DSM 15611 = JCM 12083 | reverse complement strand
TCTTACCCTGAGTTTTGCACCATTTTGCCCTGCGTTTTGCACCATTTTACCTTGCGTTTTGCTGCATTTAGCCTTGCGTTTTGCTGCATTTAGTCTTGCGTTTTGCAGCATTTAGCCTTGCGTTTTGCAGCAAAACGCCCACTAAACACTATCAGCTGCGTATTTATTCATTATATAATCAATTTCTATGCAATTACTTTACATTCCCTTTCCGGTGTAAATAAACCTTCGCGAGAATTGAATATTTGCGTCCAAGTGAGCTGCTGATGAATTTAAGGGCTGTTTTTGTGTTAAACTTTTATCGAAAATATTTACATTTTACACGTGTAAAAAGGCTATCCTTTTTAGTTTCCATCAGCTAAAAATATAATCGTGTAATAATCCATACAGCTTGTATTCTACCCTGCCCATCGGTGGCTAGAGTCTATGCAGAATTTGAGGTCAGCCGTAAAACCCAGTTTAAGGGAGTTACAGATATTCCGTTCTTCCTTTATAGGCTTATGAAATCATGTGCACGAGAAGCGGATTGCTACTGGGTTTTACGACTGATCCCAAGTTACTTATCTTGAGTTACTTTGATGGTTGGACCATCATTAAAAATCGAGCCAGAAACATAGAGAGTGCGTTTTTTCCCCGTTTTATTCGACTCTGCTATTATTTTTATTTCATGCCCAACAAGTCTTTTGAACTTCACAGTTAACCAATAATACTTTGTAATGATGGTGTCGTTCTCATCCTTCGTAAGTTCAGCTATGCCATTTCCATTATAATCGTTAATGCTAATACTTGACACTATGAGCCTACCAGAACAAATTTTAGTGCCTCCCTCTTTCCCAAAATTAATTTTCGAGGGATAACCATAGTTATCAGTAGGACCACAAGCAACGAGTAAGAGCAGCAACAAAAGTGCTACAAGTCTATGTTTCTTTTCCATAATTCACCAGTTCTATTAGTTATTTGTAAGTGATAATACGTATATGGTGGTTGAAGTGTGCCTATAACAACCCACATAATACGATGGTTATACCTATAACACCAATATTCAATGCGCCTTTGGCCTTGCCTATATAACCCAGTAAGGCACAGCTCTACTACAGTAAGGCGTTTAAGACTTCCCTAACCATTTACTTATCTTGAGTC
>NZ_BAIZ01000130.1 GCF_000613445.1 Hoylesella shahii DSM 15611 = JCM 12083 | reverse complement strand
TAACGTGAGTTCGACGAATTCAGAACAATGCAAGCTGTGTGTCAATGGTCCTTTGTACATTGATGCACGGCTTCTTTGGAAACAGGCAATAGGCAGCAATTGCTCCTAATAGGTTGACGATGAAATTGTCAAAGCATCTATGTCTAGAGTGTTCCACCTGCGCAATGTTCTTTAGTTCATCATTCACCGTCTCTATAATGGCTCTTTTTCTGAGTAAGAGTCTGTCTGAAACACTCATTAACGCTCCTTTCATGTTACTTTTCAATTTGGTAATAAGCTGTATTCCGTCAACGAAAAGCCTTTCAAAGAGGTTCTTGCTGATGTAGCCCTTGTCACCGAATAGCTTACCATATATAAAATCTATGAATGCTTTGTATTCCAAAGGCTTACGGTCATCAATATCTCCTGGCGTTATCATAAAGTTGAGAAGTTCTCCTTTCTCATTGCAAATCAAATGCAACTTGAAGCCAAAGAACCAACCCATAGAGCATTTTCCTCTTTGAGCTATGCCTTTGAAAACCTTATGAATATGTATTCTTTGGTTTTTGCAGACACGCAGTGGTGTGCTGTCAACGAAACTTATACCCGTGCATTTGCCCAACAGGAACTTCTTGATAAACAAGGTTAAGGGTACGGCTGCATCCCTTTCCAATTCTACTATACGGTTATAAGAAACAACTTTTGGAAACAGATGGCGAAGCTGCTTGCATACTTTTTCAAGATAGAAATGTTTGAAGCAACGATAACCAGAATCGTGGAAAAGAATCATTATCAGCATAACTTCTGCCTTTGACATTGTAGAATTTCGATGATATTTCCTTTTTCCTGTAGGTTTTAGCGTATATTTTGCTGTCATTGCATCAAAAAACTTGCAGAAGTCATCTGCCATACAAAATATTTCAATGACTTTGTCCTCGGTGATCATAGCGATTTTTGTTTGTAACTGTTTGTATATTAGTTTTTTAAAGTTACAACAAATTTCGCTAATCACCAAATTTATAGACACTTATAATTCGTCGAACTCACGTTA
>NZ_BAIZ01000131.1 GCF_000613445.1 Hoylesella shahii DSM 15611 = JCM 12083 | reverse complement strand
ATGGGTACAAATATAGCAAAAGGCAGAGAATCTTTCCCTGCCTTTACGCCTAATCTTTTAAAATCACATTGATACTCAGATGACTATTTTGACAACTCCCGTTTTGGAGCATTACCGAAAATAATTATCTAAACTTTTTGGGGAGATGTCTTTGCTGATTCTCCCATGACCACGTTGTGGCGCATTTACTCTGTTCAAACCATTTGCAACCAGACTTTATCCAACTTTCTCTATACTCCTTAATTGATTTAATTGTGCAATCTTCATTACCAAACTCAACACCACAACAAGGACATATTTCATAGGTTGGAGTTTTTCCGTCATCTCCCCATGGCTCAAAACCTAATCTATACCCACAGATTCTACAATAGAATTTTTCCATAATGAATGTTGATTTTCTGAATACTTAGCACCTTATTCTGACTTGAACATAGTCTTAGAGTCTCCTTGAGAGTCCTTTTTTTAATGAGATATTTTTAGGATTAATTGCTCCGCCACATTTCTCCAGTGCAACTATTTCTCATGTGCTTTGTAAAAAGATATTTCCTTTATAACTTTTTTCTTAGGTAAATCACGAATGTCATAGATTGTAACCACAATGGTATCGGGTGGAACTTGCCTTTCAAAATAATAATTAAGCGTGTACGGTGCCTCAAATGCAGGAATGTTATCTATTTCCCAAGTTTCTCCATAACCTTTGCTTTGCAAGTTATCACTACCTGATAAGATAATTATAAATTGGTAGCTATCTCTATCAACTATTAACGCTTCACTATTGTAATCTCTGTAATTATACGGATGCTCTACAAATGATCCTTTTATGTGAATACATATACTATCAAATACTATTGTAGTTCTATCCGTTTTATATATAGACACAAGCGCACCTCGCCCTTGAGATTCTGCTGCAGATATACTATTAGCAATTCTTAAAGTCTTTCGTTTATAAAAACAATTACATGAAGACAAAGCATTTATAATTAATATT
>NZ_BAIZ01000132.1 GCF_000613445.1 Hoylesella shahii DSM 15611 = JCM 12083 | reverse complement strand
ATAGAACAATTGGATTTTTCTAGCCATGACATGGCTTATTGGACAGGTTTGTCTGAAAATCCAGCAGGTTACGAACTTGATTTCAAAACTTATGACGAAGTGGAGAGGGCTTATGAGGGCGATGCATTGATGAACTTCGAGTTGAATGTCTTAAATCATATCATTTCACACTTTAATGGAGTCAAGGTTTTTGAAAAGACGTTTTACATGTCGGATATTAAAGGTGGGAAGATAGGATTCACCTATAAGAAGAATAGTAATTTCACGACTTGGCCTGAACATAGCGGTATCAAAGCACAGATTGACGCTCATCAGAATGTTACCCGCAATTACGAAGGAACAGTAGAGAATTTCGCTGCTACAATAATTATTCATGAGTGGTATAGCCATGGGAAGTATAAAATTGGCAATGAGTTTGGAAACCATTACAAAGCCTATGAGAACGTAAAAAGAGACAGACTTTTTTATCCGAAAACAACCGAAAACTACAAGAAGATGATAGAAAATCGTATTGAATATTATAAATCGAAGAAGAAATGAAACCTCGGATGATTTTACTTGTTATGTTCCTTTCTTGCGCATTCATCTGTGTAGAAGGCAAGCGGAACAAGATTTTCGACGAAATGAGTAAAAGGGGTATAGACTCTATCTCTGTATGTTACTACTTTTCCCCATTAACGCGCAGCAACTTTTATATCACTGTTTATAGGGATAGGGCAAGTTATGTGTTAGACTCGGTAGATGCGAAAGATTATCGCCGCGTTAATTACCCTGCTAGGTTGAATGGGGCATCACAAAATTACATCTTGACTATGATCGATAGGTTATATGTGTCGAAGACAGTAAGGGTATTCGAAATTCGTAAGAAGATTGTAAGTTATTTAGAGGAAGAGAATGCTGTTTTGGAAGTACGAATTTATTATAAGGGTGGCAGGACGAAGAACAACCTAATTTACTTAGGGTAATTCA
>NZ_BAIZ01000133.1 GCF_000613445.1 Hoylesella shahii DSM 15611 = JCM 12083 | reverse complement strand
TAAAATCAAAAAAGCAGTATATATCAGTGAGCATAAGAGACAGACCCAAGACGAATACCGTATGCAGGCAATGAGACTAGTCCTTTTACAAGTCAAGGACTTCAAGCTGCTGGCATGTCAAAAGATTATGCAGGAGTTGGTGGGTTATTAAATGGTAAATAGGCAACATCACGTTCTGCTGGTAATTTCTTAGCAGGATATAATGCAGAAGGAGGAACATATTTTGGGGTCGGTATTTCATTTAAGACATTTCAAAAATTTGCAGGGGCATTACATATTGAAGAAAGTAATGGTAAGAGACTAAGTAAGTGGCAAATGGCTGATATCGTTATACGAGGTACCTATAATAGTTCAGATATTAAAAAGTTCGTCGCTCCTACTTATGGTGAGGTTAATTATCAGTATAGAATGAGCTTAGCTGGTTGGAACTTTGGAAAAAAGAAAAAATAGTACTTATGAGTAGAATAAAAACTTTTATAATACTTATAATAGTATTTCTAATTATTGGTGGTTACCTATACTATAAATGGGGAAAAGAAAGCTTTATGCCATCAAATGAGAATATTATTGCCCTTAATTTGGAGAAAGTTGGAAAGCCAATATATATTAAAGCGAGAAATTGGGGTGTGGTGGGAAACCACGAGGAAATTGTTTTATCTATGTCAAATAAAAACATTCCAAATAAAGATAGTGATTATATCTTTTACTCAAATGATGTTTTTTATAAGACTGACAGTATACAAACAATAACCTTTTTTGTACCGGAAAGCTCAATTAGTGAGCCATTGATTAAATTTACAAATCCATTAGTAATAATAAACAAATTAAAAAATGCAGATGAAATAAAGGATTATGTTCAAAACTATCAGAAGTATGGATTAAAAAGGATTACTTTTGCAAATAATTATATTA
>NZ_BAIZ01000134.1 GCF_000613445.1 Hoylesella shahii DSM 15611 = JCM 12083 | reverse complement strand
TTTATATTGCGTCTGCATGATGCTGTCTCCGTTGGCAGTGAGCAGCATGCCCTGCAACCGCTCGCGCTGGCGGTCGTAGGCGTACGTGCTTTTCGTGCCGTTGCCCATGCGCGTGTAAACCATACAATCGTTTTTGTATAACTTTCAGCATAAAATTTAACATAAAAAGTGTCCCATCTCTTCACCAATAGTCAACCTTGTTGCAAATAATCGATTCTCGCGAAGGTTTGTTTTGATGCAAAAATAGGGTGAATTGTAAATGCAGGAAAATGTATTCTCTTTGCATAAATTCTCAATTAGTGCCAGTTTTGGGGTTATTTGATGCTAAATGAAGTGCGTTTGGGTGCTAAACGCATGGTGTTTTGGTGCTAAACGCGTGGCAATTTGGTGCTAAACGCAAGATATTTTGGTGCTAAACGCAGTGCGTTTTGGTGCTTAATGCAAGACGAAATGGTGCTAAACGCGTGGCAATAAGCATAAATATTCACTGATATGGCATAGGAAAAACCTCTTCTAATCATTCAAAACATGGGTCAAAAGGGGCAAAAAAACCGTCAAACAGTGGAGTTTTCGTAGCAAAAAGGGGCTAATTGGGCTTCTGAAATTTCGAGTTTACAACCAAACTAGAAAGGCTAAATGGTGCAAAATGCAGGTTTTGTTCTTAAAAACAGACAAAACAAGAATCGTAAAAGGTGAGAGAGGGTAGCTTTTTGCCTACTTTATAACCTTTTTTCTCTCTAGAATAGAGTAAAGAATAATAGGCGTTTGTAAAACAAAAGAAAGAATTTTAATTTGTGAGTTGATGAGATTTTAAGTTTTTGAGTTGATGCGTTCAGAGTTTTTGAGTTGATAAATTTTTT
>NZ_BAIZ01000135.1 GCF_000613445.1 Hoylesella shahii DSM 15611 = JCM 12083 | reverse complement strand
TAAATAAAAGAGATGAGAAAGACTTCAATCAAACGATAGAATGGCTAAGCATCGTAATTTAATATAAAGTGGAAAGTAAATAAAACCAAAAATAAATAAAGAGAATGGAGAGACAAGATACCACGAATGGCGACAACTTATCACGCGAAAACGTGAGGAGAGACTGAGAATAGAGAGAAAAGATGTTCGGGATGGCATGTTTTAAAATCCAAACACTCGCAAAGAGAATACTAAAACGTGCAAAACAAAGATTAATATCGGCCAACACGCACCAAGCACCAGCACTAAACCCCAATAACAACAGCTAATAACGACACACTTCTCGCATATATCACTCCTTCTCCATCCTTAACCAGAACTTACGACACGATAGGCACAACACACTAATCATAACACTTCAACACCACACCGCCGTCTTAAAACGGCCACAAAAACACAAACCCTCACACTTTCTCGCAAGTTTTTTGCTATTTCCTTTGCTTGTTCAAAAAATATATGTACCTTTGCACTCGCTAAGCCCAGATGGCGGAATCGGTAGACGCGCTGGTCTCAAACACCAGTGGAGCAATCCATCCCGGTTCGACCCCGGGTCTGGGTACCATAAATCCCTTGTAAATCTCTGATTTGCGAGGGATTTTTGCTTTTAGAAGCAAACTAAGGTATCTACTTTGGGGCACTATTCTAACCTGATGCCCGAAAAATAAT
>NZ_BAIZ01000136.1 GCF_000613445.1 Hoylesella shahii DSM 15611 = JCM 12083 | reverse complement strand
ACACCGACCACCTCGCTCTACATCCTACATCACCGACGCCAAGGCCAACGTCGCCCAGTTCGATGCCTACCTGCCTTATGGTGAGCTACTCGTGGACGAGCATTTGTCCACGGAGGAGATGCCGTATAAGTTCAACGGCAAGGAACTCGACCAAAAAACGGGGCTGTACTATTATGGGGCAAGATACCTGAACCCGAGGACGAGTTTGTGGTATGGGGTGGATCCGCTGGCGGAGAAGTATCCTGAGATAGGAGGATATATCTATTGTCATAATAACCCAATTGTCTTTTTTGATCCGAACGGAATGGAAGAAGATGATGACAAAAAGATAAGTGCTTTGAAATCAATAAACCAATTTGAACAATCAACAACACAAACAGTATTTAAAAATATTCCCAAGGAAAAGTTCATAAAGGATTTAAGGAATCATATCAACAATCCACGAACTATTCAACAAGGGAATAATGGGACATGTGGTGCTGCTGCAATCTCTAAATACCTAGCGGAAGAACAACCTGATTTGTACGCTAAAACAGCAATTTCACTATATACCACTGGATTTGCGACAAACCGAGGATTAACTTTATCTGTTACAGGTGAAATGAAAAACGGTACAGTAGGAGATTTACATAATGCAGGTCTGAATTCTGTTGATGCTATCATGCAAGGAGCACTTACTAACTTGAATAATAA
>NZ_BAIZ01000137.1 GCF_000613445.1 Hoylesella shahii DSM 15611 = JCM 12083 | reverse complement strand
TTTGATTCTTCCGTAAGAGAAATTGTCGAGTTCTATAATCTTCGTGGAGAAAAGGAACGTATCTTCGATGATATGAACAATGGTTTCGGGTGGGACAGATTGCCCAAATCCTTCATGGCAGAGAACACAGTGTTCCTTCTTCTTACAGCACTTATCCGTAACTTTTACAAGGCCATTATTCAAAGACTTGACGTAAAGAAGTTCGGACTCAATGCAACAAGTCGCATAAAAGCGTTTGTCTTCAGGTTTATCACTGTACCAGCCAAGTGGATCAGGACATCAAGGCGGTATGTGCTGAATATCTATACCTGTAATAATGCTTACGCAGATGTTTTCCAGACTGATTTTGGATAGTGCCTACAACTTATGGGAATGGTATTGTGTATTGCCTCAAGTCACATTGTGGGGTAAGGGGATATTGTAGGCAGAAGTGGGTGCTTCAAGTTCAAATTATCTGCAAATTCAGTAATGAGAGGACGTGCAAACGCAATAAGAACGTTCAAGGGCTTAGTTGCGGATTTGAGGTTATATATAAGATTACCCCAAGCAACAAGAACATCCAAATCATTATATGTCTTAAAGAATTCTTTTATAGCATCAAGATTATTCTGATGAAGGATTTCATCCCTCTTATTATGTACACCTTTGAAATTTGTAGACCTCTGAGCATATAGATTTAGCA
>NZ_BAIZ01000138.1 GCF_000613445.1 Hoylesella shahii DSM 15611 = JCM 12083 | reverse complement strand
GGCAGAGGCGGTATGGGTACGCTGGTTGCTGTGGTCAGAGGAACCAGAGCTGAAGAAGTAATCCACGTCTTGGAAAAGATTGAACCTTCCAAAAGGAATATAGTTAAGGAGATAACACTCGACCTGTCTTCTTCGATGATGATGATTGCGCGCACTGTGTTCCCCAAGGCTCTCATTACAAGTGACAGATTTCATGTGCAGAAACTCTATTATGATGCTTTGGACGACATGCGCATAGCCTATCGGTGGATGGCAAGGGATAGGGAAAATGAGGAGATAAGAAAGGCCAGAGAGCAAGACGAGGTCTATAGGCCTTTCAGATACAGCAACGGAGATACGCGGAAGCAACTGCTGGCCAGAGCTAAGTTTATATTAACCAAACACAAGTCCAAATGGACGGAATCCCAAAAACTCAGGGCTGAAATCATCTTTGAAAACTACCCTGAACTCAAGAAGGCTTATGAACTGGCTATGGAACTTACCGATATTTATAATGCCAGAAGCATCAAAAATGTGGCAAGATTAAAGTTGGCCAGGTGGTTTAACGAGGTAGAAAAGTTGGGAGCAGACAACTTTTATACGGTGATTGACACCTTTAAGACTCATTATGATACCATACTCAATTTCTTTGTCAATAGAGCAACCAATGCAAATGCCGAATCCTTCAACGCAAAAGTCAAA
>NZ_BAIZ01000139.1 GCF_000613445.1 Hoylesella shahii DSM 15611 = JCM 12083 | reverse complement strand
CTTTACCCTGCGTTTTGCACCATTTTACCCTGCGTTTTGCACCATTTTACCCTGCGTTTTGCAGCATTTAGCCTTGCGTTTTGCAGCATTTAGTCTTGCGTTTTGCAGCATTTAGCCTTGCGTTTTGCAGCAAAACGCCCACTAAACACTATCAGCTGCGTATTTATTCATTATATAATCAATTTCTATGCAATTACTTTACATTCCCTTTCTAGTGTAAATAAACCTTCGCGAGAATTGAATATTTGCGCCCAAGTGAGCTGCTGATGAATTTAAAGGCTGTTTTTGTGTTAAACTTTTATCAAAAATATTTACATTTTACACGTGTAAAAAGGCTATCCTTTTTAGTTTCCATCAGCTAAAAATATAATCGTGTAATAATCCTTACAGCTTGTATTCTACCCTGCCCATCGGTGGCTAGAGTCTATGCAGAATTTGAGGTCAGCCGTAAAACCCTGTTTAAGGGAGTTACAGATACTCCGTTCTTCCTGTATAGGCTTATGAAATCATGTGCACGAGAAGCGGATTGCTACTGGGTTTTACGACTGACCCAATAAAACTGCACAGCAGGAAAATAAAGCTAGAAATAGAGAATTAAAAACAAGCATATCATAAAAAATAGGGAGATAT
>NZ_BAIZ01000140.1 GCF_000613445.1 Hoylesella shahii DSM 15611 = JCM 12083 | reverse complement strand
TAACCGACTGATACGCGCCGAGGGCAAGGCCAAGGGCCTGGCTACGCCATGGACATGAGCTTCGGGCTGATGGGCGAACCGCTCACCAAAGTGCAGCGCACCGATTCGGGCTCGGTTGCGGGCAGCTATGCGCAGGCCTACGAGTACGGCGATGCCGACCATCCCACCGCGCCCTCGCAGATTGGGCACGAACGTTACACCTACGACGCCAACGGCAACCCCACGCTCGTTGAGGACGACAGCCTGAACACGGAGCATCGCATGGCATGGGACGAGGAGAACCGCCTCATGGCACTCTCGGACAACGGCAAGACCAGCCGCTACACCTACAACGCGGCGGGCGAGCGTATCGTGAAGAGCCACGGCTACCTTGAGGGCGTGTACGTCAACGGCGCGCCGCAAGGCCTCACCTTCCACGAGACGGAGGACTACACCATCTACCCCGCACCCATACTCAGCGTCACGCGCCAGCGTTTCACCAAGCATTATTTCATCGGCAACAGGCGCGTGGCCTCCAAAATCGGTGCGGGCATATTCCAAAACGCCTACGGCCACGGCGCAAACGTCGTCACGGCCGGG
>NZ_BAIZ01000141.1 GCF_000613445.1 Hoylesella shahii DSM 15611 = JCM 12083 | reverse complement strand
CCCGCCGTGCTGTATGCTGGTTCGCTAGATGTGAAGCACAGTACAAACGACATCCACTATAACGCCAACGGCTCGCTCACAATGGACGGCACGCGCGACATTACCCACATCGACTACGACCTGCACAACAACCCCCTGCGCATACAGTTTGCCAACGGCAACGTAACCAAATATGTTTATTCGGCCACAGGTGAGAAACTTCGCACCATACATTATACAGCGATGCCCAATACGCATGTGGAGATGGGGCAGGTGTATGCCGATATTGAGAAAAGATGTCTTGCTGTAGATTCTACAGACTATCATCTGGGAGGAAATGCGATTTTAGTTAACGGAAAATTTCAAACGTTATTGTTTGAAGGAGGGTATGTTGCCCTTGCGCACGATTATTTCCCCCCTGCTTGTGTAATGCCTCCCATGAGAGACCCCTCCATGTCTGATGAATTTTTTGCCAAGTTGTTGGAACAATGGCGTGAGTTTAGCGGTAAGCGTGATAATTATTCGATAGACTTTGTTTA
>NZ_BAIZ01000142.1 GCF_000613445.1 Hoylesella shahii DSM 15611 = JCM 12083 | reverse complement strand
CCTTCTAATGGCCTTGCGCGGGTACGTATGCCACACCCACGCAAGGTGTTGTTTCGTTTTTTTACATATGGCGTACTATCTCGCTTTACTTTTTGCGCCAATATGTATTAAACGAGTTAGCCTTACTTGTCACTAAATGTCTTACGTTCGGGTATATAGAAGTGTTCCCAAGAAACATCCTTCACTTTTGCGTCAAGACACTTACGTACAATGGCCTCCATCCATGCAGGCCCAGCAGGTCTGACAGAATCCCAAAAGGCACTAGAATCCCAACGAACGTCTAAGATTATGTGTATGATATAAACCTCCTTATCCTTCATCGCTTGTTGGGCTGGCTTATTAAATAGGGATAGTCCAAATACCCACATTTTGCCTTTATATTCAGCCCACGGACTGGTTTCCTCTGTCCCAATGTTCCTTATCTTAAAGGCACTGCCCCTTATAACATCAAAAAGCTTTTTGGCGGGTTGGCCAACAAATTCGCTTCTCCGTGCATCTAGGGTGGG